>NZ_RQHK01000002.1:350000-950000 GCF_004770475.1 Leptospira mtsangambouensis | reverse complement strand
ATATACTAAACAATTATTTGCTTTGGAAAAAGATTTTTTCTTTCCAACTCCCATTGAAGAACTATGCAACAAACATACATTGGTGACAGAATTTGTGGAGGGGAAAAAAATCTATGAAATTGAACCTTTAGATTCCTACACAAAGAAGAATCCCAATTTAGAAAAATTAATTCGTGCTTATATACTCATGATCTTTGAGTATCGATTTTTTCATGCAGATCCACATCCTGGAAATTTAATCTTTATGGAAACAGGGGAACTTTGTTTTATTGATTTCGGTGCAGTCCAGTCCATCTCCGAAGAAGAAACACGTATTTTAGAAAGAATTTTAATCGGTGCAATGCGAAAAGATTATCATTTGATTTCAGAATCCTTATTCGAATTAGGTGCTGTTACAGAATCCTTATCAAAAGAAGAACTCATCCAAATTGTCAAATACTCACTTGAAAAACTAAACCGTATCCTTGATTCGACAGATCATTTTCGTAATATCAGCTTTGATACACTAAGGCCCGCCGAAGACCTCCGTTTTCTAAAAGAAATTCAAGTAAGTTTGAAACGTTTGCTTTCTAGCCTAAAACTTCCTCCAAATTTCCTGAGCCTCCACCGTGTTCTGGCCCTTTTACTTGGAAATTCCTCTTATCTGGATCCGACGCGTTCCATGATTGATTATGCAGAAAAACCCTTTTCTCAAATCGTTCTGAAAGGAAGTTCCTTAAAAAAACTTTGGAAAGATGAAGGGGAAGAGTTCATTACGAGTCTTTTTTCCTTACCGAAGGAATTAAATGAGTTTTTATATAAATGGAACAGAGGCGAATTCCAAACCCCTGATTCATCCAGAAAAGAGGAGCTAAGGCTCAAGGAAATATTCACCTTTGGAGCATTAGGATCGATATTTTTCTTTTTCGGAATGTATTATTCGGAAAAATTCTGGAAAGAACCGAGCATATTATTTTATATACTATCAGGACTTAGTTTTTGGTCTTTAGCCAAATCAAGTCTAAGTTATTGGAAACAAAAATAAACGGAACCTCTCTAATTTATGAATCTACCTAAAACTCCTTTTTTTTCTGTCTTTAAACCTGGATACTTGGCTTTTGTTCTGTTTGGTCTTTTTTTAGACCTGATCACTAAATACATCATCATTACAAAAATGTTAGCTCATGAAAGTATTCCTGTGTTAGGTGATTTCTTTAGATTGTCATTAACATTTAATACAGGGTTTGTGTTCGGTCTTTTCCAAGACAATGCGCTTCCTTCTTTGTTTGCTACTGGATTTGCGATTGTCTTTCTTATTTTCTACCGTTGGCAAAATGCTGATTTGGGAAACGCCTGGGGTTGGAACTTTGTTATGGCAGGTGCATTCGGAAACTTTTTAGATAAATTTTTTGTCAAAATTCCGGGAGAAGGGTTTCGATTTGGATTCACTCCTGAAAAACCAGGAATTGAGTACATCGGTGTTGTTGACTTTTTAGATTTTGAGTGGCCAAACTTTTTACTGTTCGACCGTTGGCCTGCGTTCAATGTCGCAGACTCCTGCGTTTCGATTGGAATCGTAATTCTTTTACTTACAATGGATTGGAAAGAGTTAGATAAAAAATAATTTAGAAAAACGAAGCAAATTTGGGACAAACCATTTATAATTTTGTCCCAAATCAAATACGATTATAACAGATAACTTCTCATCACATTCACAGACAAAGTTTTTAATACATCTTTGTCTTCTTCTACTTTTCCCACTTTCCAATTGATTCCCGAAGGTGATGCATATAAACTTCTTGCAGGTTTTCCTTCTGATGGTCCACAAACACGGATGAAATGAACTGATTTTTCTTTTGCAAGTGCTTCAAAGTAAGTTAGATCTTCTTCATAAGAACGTGTTTGTTCTGCTGAAGATAGGTAAAAAATAATTTCGATGTCTTCTTTTTTAAATTCTTCCCAAATGGATTTTTTTTCCAAATCTTCTCCGACAAGAAGCCCAAACCGAAGTCCACCCATAATGAAAATAGATTCAGTTTTTCCTTCCTTCACACCTGGTTCTTTCGAAGAAGAAGGAGATTTTTTTTCATAAAAATCAACGAGAACTAAGGATTGGAGAATCGGAAGTGCTGAAACCAATACTCCTTCCTCATTTTTGCGGTAATGAGTTCCTCCCAAAATGACTCCTGAGAAACTTTCAGAGATTTCTAATAGATGGTCTTGGTATTCTTTTTCGTGATTCGCAGCATTTTCAGGAGACTCACTTTGAAAGAAGTGAGGAAAACCTTCTGGTAAAATTAAAAAATGCGCCTTAGTTTGTTGGATTTTGGCAATTTCCTCTGGGCTAATCCGTTTGTGTAAGTTCTTTTGATAAATTGCGATTTTGATGACTGCCATTAAAAAGGATTCCCCGATGGTAATATGTCATCATCTAAAGGATCATCAGAACTGTCATTTTCTTCATTTGTTGAATCTTCGCTTGCACCCGTACTTTCTGTATCATTTGTTTCTTTATCCAAATCAGCAAGTTCTGTTCCACTAGATTCTACGGGTCCGTTTCCTAAATCTACGCCGAAAGAAGATTTCATTTGATCTGGAGTAAGTTCCACAAGCCCACCAAACAAATCTCCTGTTTCTAAGCGATCATACAAAGCCATCAAATAACAATAAGATTCCATGATACATTGTTTCACTGGTTTTTTATTGAGTCTTTTTCGAGACTCCATGGAATCCAAAGTTAAAACATCATTCATGTTTGCGACGATTTCCTTTTTGCCCTTCATATCTTTGATGAGCACAAGGAGGGAATCTCTAGATTTTAAGCTGAATTCTTTAATCGCCAAACGAACTGTTCTCGATTGTCCTGTCCGTTTTTGTTCAATCCCAGTTAATTTTTTTGAGGCTTCAATATAATTAGCGCCAGGGTTTGCTTTGTGTTTTTCTAATTCTCTAAGAATGTCATTATAAATTCGGAATTGGTCAATAATGGTTCTTGTGCCTTCATAGATATCCAACATCTTTTGACGATAGTCCACCTTCACTCCATTGACAGAGCCAGGTTTGATATCAATTTTTTTTGTGGTCATCACAAAGGAATATTCATCATCAAATTCATAAAAATAAAACAGAGCAAGTAACGCTTTGTCTGAATCCGGAATGTTGGCGTATTCATTTTTCGGATCAAACTTTTTACGAAGTTTCGGAATAGAATACATCTGCATCAAACGAAGTCCATACGCTTGTTCTTTCGAAAGAGGGATTTCTTCTTCTTTTTTATCCTCGTCTTTATTCTCTTCTTCTTTTTTTGTATCCTTAGATTCTAATTCTTTTCCACCAGGAACGTTTTCACCTGATTTTCTTTGTCCAGGGCGATCTTCTGGGTTAATCCCAAGGAGATTTTCCATATAACGAGAAATCAGTGGGATATTTTTATTTTCTGCCCGAAGGATTACAAGATACAATCTGTCAAAAAAACCTTCAAATAGGTTGTCGATTTCTTGTGTTACTTTACGTTTTTTATTCGCATAAATCAGAGAAGGTTTTCCCTCTAATTTTTGTAACTCATCGTATGCTTGGACAAAAGATTTTTTCAAAGTCTCTTGGTAAGGATAAAGAATATACATCCTTTTAAAAAGAGCGTATATAGGATTTTTGACTCGTTCAATGGCGACAGGAGACTCCGGTGCTACCATGATTGGGTCTGTAATGTCTGTTAATTCAGGTCCATTGTATAGTTTTTGACCCATGGCGAGTAATTCGACAAGTAGGGGATTAATTTTATCGAGTGCTTTACTCAGTTGTGGAGAATATTGTTGGTTGGCTAAAAGTTCATTTCCGCTGTACTGCAACTCAATTAATGCTTGTTTTGCGCGTATACTAAAGTCGTGCATAAACTTCGGAGTGAGATCACTGGAACCAAAGGAAGTGACTCGCGCAAGCCAACATTTCAGTTTGATTCCAAACCGAGCAGAAAAACTACTAATCTCTTTTTCATATTGTGCTTTGGAATCTGCTTGGGACTTTGTGTTCCCTGAATCGGATTTGTTTTGGTTATTCCCGCGACTTCCCGAACGGCTGTCATCACCACGAGAAACTGTGCTTTGGCGCACCTTAGGTTCCGGGCGACTTTTTTTTGTGTCGTCTTCTTTTGGCGGTTGTTTTTCCTTTATGATCTCCCCGCCGGCATTGACAAACTTATTGAACATATCCTTTCTTGCAGAATCATCCAGTTTCCCTACGCCAATTGCCCGTTTCGTATTATCAAAATCGCCCATAATTTACTATCGTTCCAATTCCTCAATATGGGAATTCAATTTCTTACAAAAAGCAATTTTTAGTGGATTCCCCTGTTTTTCTGAAAAGATTGGAGTCCAAAAGGTACACCATGGCTGATTATATCCTGTCCGAAGATCTAAAAGAAGCAGTCCAAGTTGCGGAAATTACAAAGCGACCACTCCTCCTCAAAGGAGAACCTGGAACTGGAAAGACACTCCTTGCAAGTTTCCTTTCCGAGACCAAAAAACTTCCATTCTATCGCTGGCATGTCAAATCCACAAGTCTAGCCAAAGAAGGACTATATTTTTATGATGCGGTTTCGCGGCTGAATGACTCGCGGTTTCCAGAAGAAGAGGCCATGCTCCGAGTTCGGGATGTCAAAAACTACATCCGGCTTGGTGCTTTGGGGGAAGCATTTTCACAATCTCACAAAGCGGTGGTTCTCATTGATGAAATAGATAAAGCAGACATTGAGTTTCCTAACGATTTACTTTTGGAATTAGACAAAATGGAATTTTTTATTCCGGAAACCAAAGAACATATCATCGCAAAAGAAAGACCAATTGTCATCATCACATCGAATAATGAAAAGGAACTACCAGATGCTTTTTTACGAAGATGTATTTTTCATTACATTGAATTTCCAAAACGGGAAGCAATGAAAGAGATCATCCGCGCACATTATCCTTCGATTGAAACAGAATTTATGGAAAAAGCATTGGCGATGTTTTATTCGATAAGAAAAATTGAAAGCCTTCGTAAAAAACCTTCCACTAGTGAACTCCTAGACTGGATTCAAGTCCTTCTAGTTTCAGGAGAAACTTTGGAATCGAGTAAAATTCCTTTTGCAGGAACTTTATTTAAATCGGAAGAGGATTACCGGGTTTACTTAAACTGATATGTTTTTGGATTTTTTTTACAATCTAAGAAGGGAATCTGTTCCTTGCTCTACAGGAGAGTTGATTGCATTTCTTGCCACATTAAGAAAGTTAACGGACTCCTCTGGATATATGAGTTTGGACCAATTGTACCGAGTAGGACGACTCAATTTTGTCAAAGATTTAAAATACTTTGATAGTTATGATTTGGCCTTTTCCCAAACCTTTGGTTCTTGGAAAGAACAAAGAATTCAATTTCGAGATACCTTGTTTGAATGGTTGGAAGAAAATATTCCAAAACACTTAACTGATGCGGAAAAACAAAATGCTCCTCATATGAGTATGGAAGAAGTCATTGAAGAACTCAAAAAAAGATTAGAAGAACAGAAAGAACGCCATGATGGCGGAAATAAATGGGTAGGGACTTCAGGCACTTCACCCTTTGGCAATTCTGGATATAATCCCAATGGAATTTCCATCGGAGGAAATACAGAAGGAGAAGGGAATCGATCTGGTGTTAGTTTGTGGAATGAAAGAAAATACAAAGCATACAGAGAAGATGAAATTTTAGATACAAGATCCATCCAACTAGCTTTAAAAGAACTCCGTTTTTTAAAAAAAGAAGGAAGGAGAGAACTACATGTTGATAAAACGATTGATAGAACCTGTGAAAATGGAGGTGAAATAGAACTTGTAGAAGAAAGAGAACGTAAAAATTCACTTAGGCTCGTACTCATAATGGACATTGGGGGAAGTATGACCCCGCATTCCGATCGAGTGAGTAAACTATTCAGTGCCAGCAGAGGACTCTATCATTTCAAAGAAGTTCATAATTATTTTTTTCATAATATCTTTCATGAATATTTATACGAAAACCACGAATTTCAAACAAGGATTTCTCTCAAACATTTCGAAGAGAAGTTTCGCAAAAACACTAAATTGATATTTGTGGGTGATGCCTATATGGCTCCTTATGAGCTAATGGGGACACCTTACAATCCTTATGCGTATCATTCTACCAACTCGGATGAAAAACAAAGAAAAGCAAAAAGTGGACTAGAATCACTAAAAGAATTGGTAGGCTATTTCCCTGAATCGGTTTGGCTCAATCCCGAACCCAAACGTTTTTGGGGCGCTCCGACCATCGAGGCAATTGAAGATGTTGTCCCTATGTTTCCCCTAACCATCGAGGGCTTACGAAAGGCTGTAAAAAGCTTGGTTTAATCCATTTTCTCATACATTTCTCATTGATTTTCAGGATTTTTCTGCCGTTAATTTTACCAAATGATCAACCAATTTTCAATACCAAGTTTGGTCATTTGCCTTATCAATTTAGTAACTCTGGGTTTTTATTACTCGTTCTACCGGTTTCATTTTTACAGGTTTACCGAGTCCTTTTTACAATACACTGCCTTTGCCTTTTCAATTTTTAGCGCAGGGATTGCCCTGGCCTTACAATTACTTTTATTAAATTTGCTACCCAATGGGGGGCCTTATTGGAATTCCTTTATCCTATCTTCTTTTGTAGAAGAACTTGCAAAATTACTCGGGATCTATTTATTTTTTAGAAAAAATCAAGATGAATTCACTGTTACCGATGGAATATTTTACGGATTGGTGTTAGGTGGCGGATTCGGTCTCGTTGAAAACATTTTGTATTTTATTAATACTGGGCTTTGGTCACAAGTACTTCGTTCGATTACAGCTCTTCCTATCCATATGATGAATGGGGGACTCGTTGGTGCTTACCTAATGATGTTTTTATTTCATAAAAACCCAATTTTTAAATGGGGAAAATTAGGATTCGGATTTTTTCTTTGTGTGGGGATTCATGGATTGTATAATCTTTCTATTTTTCAAGAAATTGATTTACTCTTTGTTCTTCCTTTTTGTATTCTTTCCTTGTTTTTTATTCTTGAGCTAACAATTGCTAAATCAAGAATCCTTGTGCCAGGCCATATTCTGAAACTAATGAATATGAGTATGGAAGAGTATGAAATTCTTAGCCGCCACAATCGGCATGAAGGTTGGATTCAAAATATACAAAAACATATTTCCACTTCGGGGATTAAACTTTTACAATACCCAAACTTACGCCATTCCATTATCACTACGTTTTTTTTAGTACCGGGAATTTTTTCCATTTATTTGTTATTTGAATCACCAGAATGGATATCTTTTAAGTTTCCAGACCTTGGACTGCAGGATTATTTTGCTCTTTTTGTGATGTATCCCATTGTATTGTCACTTATGTTTTTCTTTGCTGGTATTTTGAATCCATATTTCTTTAGAGATCGAATGTTAGCGGTTCCTTTATTTAGTTCCGTTGATTTACATTTAGGAAACATTGAAGAAAATTCTGCTATTTTCCACATCCATGCAAATATGTTTTACTTACCCACATCGCAGATGTTTCCTGAAAATTCGAAAGTTAAATTTGACCTTTGGATTGGTTTAGATTGTTTTGTAGGTCTTTCGGGAACCATTCTTTGGTGTAGGGAGAATGAAGAAGGGAATTGTGGAGCCATGTGCCAACTAGATAAAATTCCATACCCTTTTCTTTTTAAATGGCATTTCCTACGTTTGAGGCAGAATTTAAAAAATTTATTTTTAAGAAAGGCTTTGGCTTAAAGGCACTTAAAACTTGGATTCAAAACTTAATCCGTAAAACAAACTATCATTTGGCCTAAACTGATTTCCAATTCCTAAATAAGTTGTGTTGGCATTGGGTTTCATATCCAATAACGGTTTTAGATAGACACCTGTTGCATTTTCTTTTTTTGATTCCATTCGACCTAAATAAAAACTATCAATCAAACTATAAGAGATGATTGAAGTAAAGACAACAGAATAAATGAAGAAACGTTGTCTATGAAAATCATAATGATCCGTGCTTAATGTATTCGCAAATACAAAAACTCTTCCATCACTAGTTGGGATGTATTCGATATCTTTGTTGATTGCATTGACAGATGCATTGTACTCATATAACATTCCTAAGCCGGAAAGGAATGCACCGCCAAAAATAAATGCAGCTTTTCCATATCTTTTTTCGGTGATGGGGGAATAACCTGGAATGACTTTTGGGGTTTCTTCTTTAATAACTTTTACAATCACCGATTTGTTTTGAATTTCAAAAGATTGGAAATCCAAAATATCAACAGACTCAAGAGTTTTTATATCGGTCTCAATGATGATTCGACCACGTTCCAAGGATTTGAAATTTCCTGAAATTTCTTTGCCTGCAAATACCCATTTCCCTTTGGCCCCAAGTTCGATGTATCGTTCCATCGGAAGATCCGATTCTGCCTGAACTTTCAATGAGGAGATTTTTTTTATGGGAATGATTTCTAATTCCAAAGGGCTATTTTTTTTAGAAAAACTAGCGTTGGTTTTTGTCAATTTGGTGAGGATCAAATCGCAGTCTTCCACACCGAAGGTTTTGTAATCTGCACAAGCCGGAAGTCCGTCATAGCCCACATCAATTCCTAGAACCTCTGTATTCAGGAATTTATAACGTTTACCCTGGTCCTGCCATTCCACGTGTGTCGCGGTAACGTTGACAACCTTTCCATTCAGTACTTCCCCTGATTTCAAACGAATCTTATCCGCCAAAAGGGAGGAGAGACTCAAAAACAGCAGAAAGGTTAGAAATACTGTCCGTAAACATCGTAAGGATGATATGTGGGTGCCTAAATCCAATGGGAAAATCTCAATTTTGTGATAGATTTCTATCACTTAATTATCGACAATACAAGTAATTGCCGTGAACAAAAGCAAAATCAAAACGACGAATTCCTTACGCTTTAAGATTGGACTCTTTTATTCCCTTCTTGCCTTACTCAATATCATCTTTTTTACGGTGATGATTTTTGAAAATCAATCGGATTTACTCCTCAAGAACTTTCAATTCCAATCGGAAAACCTTGCCAATACCATTCTTGCCGACATCCAAACCATCGGACTTTCAGGTGCCAAAGACGAAAGTTTTGAAGTTTTTCGCAAAACCTTAAAATTGTATGAAATTACAAAATTTTCTATCTTTGATCCAGAGGGAAAAATCATCCTTTCCGAACCAGAATCGGGACCCGGTACCAAAGAAATTGCGGAAGATGTTTTAAAAAAAACCAAAGAAGTTTCCTCTGATAAGGAAGGCAATCTATTCAAAGCAAGGTATAGTTTAGATCTAAATGAATCGGATTTTACTGTGAACTTTCTTTTGCCGATTCGTCTTTCTGATTCGAAAGAAGTTTTTCTTTTCACTCATTTCAATATATCCACCATTCAGGATCGATTGAAACAACTCTACATCCAAGTGGGTTATGCCGTTCTTTGGGGAATTGTATTTCATATTATTTTTGCCATTCTTGTCTACCGCGCCATTTTCAAACGAGTTGGATCTTTAGAAGTCGCCTCAAAAGGAATGGCAACTGGTAATTTAGAATCTCGAGTCACTTGGGATTTTAGAAGTAATGACGAATTAGATAGTTTAGGAAAGTCATTTAACTTAATGGCGGAAGAAATCCAAAACAAAGTAACGACCATTACACGGCTAAATGAAGAAATCAATCAAGAACTACAAATCGGAAAAGAAGTACAAGAGTTATTTTTACCTTCAGTAAAAAAATTCAAAAAATTCAATATTGGTAAATTATACAGACCAATGCGAGAAGTATCTGGAGATTTGTACCAATACTTTCAATTTCCAGAAAACAATTATTATGGATTCTTTTTGGCAGATGCATCTGGACATGGTGTTTCGGCAGCTCTTGTAACTGTTGTCATGGCGATGTCTTTACAAGCCATAATGAAAGAAAATCATTCAGCAATTCAAGCAATCAACCAACTTGGTGAAGTGATTGCCAATCGACTCCAAGCTTCCTTTTTTGCAACAGGAGTCTTTGTTGTTTTCGAAGAACCTGGTGTTGTAAAATTTGTGAATGCAGGTCATAACGCTCCGTTTATCATTCGACCATCAACAAAAGAAATCACTTATGTTGATAGTTCCGGTCCCCCTCTCGGTATGGGTGATGATATTCAGTATTCTTTAGATTCTTTCCCTGTTCTACCGGGAGATAAAATCATTCTTTATACTGATGGTGTAGTTGAAACTCCAATCAAAGAAGGCGGACTTTTTGGATTGGAAAGATTTACGGAAGTTGTTTTAGAAAATATCCATTTACCAAACTCAGAAATTGTTGAAAAGGCAATGGCACTTCTTGAAGAAAAACATGAGGAATATAAGGATGATGTCACAATGATTGTCCTTGATGTACCGGAATGAAAAAGTTTTTCTTTTTCTCTCTTTTCTTTATTCTGTTTTTCTTTTTTGCATTGGCTTCACAGTCCATAGTCAGTGTCAAATTACAAGAGTTAAGATTCGGAATTCTTCGGGACCAACTGATGAACTACGAACTCTCTTCCCAAACCTTAAGAGAGAGACTCAAACAAATGTTTCTTTCCAAAGATGATTATATGACTGAAGTAAAAGTCAATATCTTGGAATCAGGGATTATGAATTCGGAAACAGAAGGTCTTGACTTAAAGATGAGTTGGCAAGATCGATTTGGTCTTTATGTCATTAATTCAGTCCGTTTTTTAAATTTTAAGCCAGCCTTGGAATTAGAGGAACAACAAAAAACCATCATTCGATTGCAGTTTGCTTTTTATATGGAAAGGACAAGAAAGTATCCAATTGCATCTAAAAAATACCAAGAATTAGAGGATTCCGTTACTTCTTCTTTATCTGATGAAATGGCATTCACACTCCTTCACCATGGATATTGTTTGGTGATGATGGGCGAAAGAGAAAAAGCATTTGTCAAACTCACCAAAGCCATTGATTTATTTCCTGGAACCCACTATGCTGAAAATGCGAGTTTACTAATTAGTTTTTTAGAAGAGGGCGAAAAGAAAAAAGAAGAACTCAAAAGCAAAAAAAAATCACCTGAAGAGTTAGCTTACTCACTTTTCCAAAGTGGAGATTACGAAGAAACATTAAAAACTTTAGAAACTCTTCCGGTTTTAACCAAAGACCAATCTTATGTCAAAGCTCGGGCAATGGAAGAACTTGGAAAAACCTCAAATGCAGTAAAAGAATACATACAACTTGTAAAACAAAAAGAAAACAAGGAAGTAGCAATCCGAGCAAACAGACGTTTGCTGCTAATTGGTAACTTTTACCAAGAAAACAAATCTCTTGTAGCTTTTTCTAAAGAAGAGGCAACAAAGTTAGGTGATACAAAAGCAGCTGAAAATATAGAGGAAGGAAAGAGTTTAGTTTTAAAACCCGTGATCATAGAAAAGGTTCTCAAAGCTGAAACAGCATCCAATCTCTCAGAAGAAGAATCAAAAGAACTGAATCAAATCAAAGAGAATATTCGTGAATCTTTAGAAGATTCTAAAGGGGAAACTACCAAACTAGCAGCGGTTGTTTCTGAGGAAAAAATTCCTCTTGTTCCGGAAATCGATGAATCAAAACCAAAACTGACTGAAGAAAAACCAAACCTAACGGATGCGAAAAAAAACATTTCGAAATCTCCCTTAAAACTCAAAGTTAAGTTAAGAGATGGAAGGGAAGTGATTTGTGAGGAAGTAAAAATCGAAGGAAATCTTGCCACCCTCCAACTCGGATCCTTTGGGCTGAACCTCCCTTATGATCTTGTGGTTTCCGTTCAGGTTTCTGCCGACCGAGGGATTCCTGTCAAATTAGTGACTGGGTCTGGTATCCAAGGAGAATCCAACCGCTGGATTCAGAATGGGTCTGGGGATTGGACAAAACCAAAATCAAATGAAGAGCCGGTGGTTAGAGGAGAGGTAAAATCTTTCCGGCTCTGAAAAAGTATGAAAAAGAGGAGAAGCCGGGGCCTTACGGAAGTTCCGCCTCTCCACCTAAAATAGTAAAAAACTTATCCAAACTCGAAAGTTTCAAAATCACCATTACATCTTGGCTCACATTGAGTAAAAAAAACTGTCCTTCTTCCGACTTCAGCTTTTTTTGCAGGTTGGCGAGTAAGGCAATTCCAGAGGAATCCAAAAGTTTGATGTTGACCATGTCAATTGCTACAGACTCGGCCCCGTCATCGATGATTTTATGGAGTTCTTTTTTTAATGCGGGTGCAGAATAAATATCGAGGGAACCCTCTAGAGTAACAACTGTATGATTTTTAACTTGTTTTGTTGTGAAATTCATTGAACTTCCTACTGGCACGTATACTATCTGTTTACTTGCCAATTTTGTAAAGAATTTTTGTGGAAACTTGTTTCACTTGTTGCATTTGCCATTTTGATTAGAAAAAACCCTAGGTTTGTAACTTTTTTAAAACCAAGGTAATTGCTTGGTTGAAACCATCGTAACCACCCTTGTCATAATCATTGAGTCCCTTATAATCCAAATTACTCATGTCCAAGAGTAATTTCCTTAGTTCATGCTCTAAAGATTCTTTTTTGATATAATTAGTTTCAAAAGTTTTCGGATGCACTTACGGTATCAGACGAAAAATCCTAGTTTTTTCGAATCTTTTTTAGGTTGAGATTTTAGGAAAAATACGAATTCTTAGTGGGAGAGAAAGCCTTACCGGCAACTACAATGGGCAGTCCAATCAGCGTTCTAATACTCGAAAACGATTCTAATAGTGTATTTGATCTTGTGCGAGAGATGAAAGCCAATGGCCTCAGTCC
The DNA here is from genome assembly GCF_004770475.1 of Leptospira mtsangambouensis. Classification (NCBI taxonomy): domain Bacteria; kingdom Pseudomonadati; phylum Spirochaetota; class Leptospiria; order Leptospirales; family Leptospiraceae; genus Leptospira; species Leptospira mtsangambouensis. Next base: position 937,188 of record NZ_RQHK01000002.1, on the reverse strand, counting down.
TCTTTACCGAGTGGTCGAAACTTTCCAGGCTTGGGAAGCTACAGTTCATGAAGAAGACTGGGATGCAATCATCTGCAGTACGAGAGAACCATTCCATTCGGAAATCCCAGTTTACTTACAATACTTAAACGACAAAAAAATCGATATCCCAGTAATTCTTCTGAGTGATAGCGAAGAATTCTCGAAAAACTTAAGTTATATGAAATCTGGTGTCAATGATCTCATTGAAAGAAAGAATTTGGTACGACTAACGGAAGTTTTAGAAAGGGAACGACGGGAACTTGTATATAGGAAAGAAAAAAATACTACCGAAACTTTTTTGTACCAATCATTACAAGAAATCCAACTTCAAAAATTCGCCCTTGACCAAGCCAATATCGTTTCCATTACCGATGCCAATGGTATTATCACTTATGTAAACGATGCTTTTTCCAAAGTCACAGGGTATGGTAAATCAGAACTCATTGGCCAAAACCATAGGATTATGAAATCCAGTGACAAAACAAAAGAAGATTGGGCCAAAATTTGGGAAGGCATTCAAAAGGGAAATGTTTGGAGAGGGGAAATTCGTAATATTCGAAAAGATGGAAGCGATTATTGGGCAGATACAACCATTGTTCCTTTCACAAGGCAAGATGGATCTGTATTTCAATACATAGCCATCCACCATGATATTACAGATCGAAAACTTGCCGAACAACAATTAACCCATGATGCATTTTATGATAGCCTTACCGGACTTCCCAATAGAGCACTATTTCTTGCAAGAATAGAACAAAAGATCTTTGCTTATAATACAAAAAGCACCGGATATCCTATTTTATTCTGCATCAATATTGATAATTTTAAACGAATCAATCATTCTCTTGGAAATGAAGCAGGGGACCAAATTCTTGTTATTTTTTCAGAACGTTTAAAACAATTTTCTGATACGGATGCCATCATCACAAGACTTGGTGCCGATAACTTTTCGATTTTAATCACTCATCTTCTCTCCATTGATGAAGGCATTAATTATGCGATGAGACTACTCGAACGACTAGGTGATCCGATTCCCCTTGGTGGATATGAAATTTATCTAACAGCATCTTGTGGAATTTCTGCCTTTGGACTTGGTGGTAAAGATGCAGACGTACTTTTGCGAAATGCAGAAATTGCAATGTTTCATGCAAAATCGCAGAAGGTAGGAACTGTATCAGTATTCAACCAGGCCATGCAGGAAAAAATCCATTTCCAATTGGAAATTCAGAATGATTTGAAAAAGGCCCTTACCCATAACGAAATTTTTGTTTTTTACCAACCGATCTTGGATATTAAAGAAAACAGAATCGGACATTGGGAAGCTCTTGTTCGTTGGCGCCACCCACAAAGAGGAATGGTTTCCCCGGGAGAATTTATTCCCTTGGCTGAAGATTCAGGTTTGATTGTTCCCATTACAAAATTTGTTTTAGAACAAGCAGCCAATGTCATCGAGGAAGTACAACTCAAACAAGGACTTCCTATATCCATTGCTGTGAATCTTAGCCCACAAGTATTTTTTGATCAGAATATTTTTCATTGGATTGTTGATTTACACAATCGTCGAGGGATTCCTTATACCTCCTTACAAGTTGAAATCACCGAGAGTTTGGCGATGAAAAACCTCGCAGAGACTGTTCCCATCCTTTCCAATCTTATTGATATAGGAGTAAAGGTTGCTCTGGATGATTTTGGAACCGGTTTTTCTTCTCTTTCTTACCTAGAAAAACTTCCGCTTTCCATCGTTAAAATCGATAAATCCTTTTTGAATAATGTGGAAGAAGGATCAAAAGAAAGTTTTTTACTAATTTCAATTATCAACATGGCGCATGATCTCGGTTATTCGGTGGTGGCGGAAGGCGTTGAAGAGATTGAGCAGCTAGAACTTCTTAAGTCTTATGAATGTGATAAAATCCAAGGATATTGGTTATCAAAGCCCATTGGAAACGACGAAGTTGTCCCTTTTATTCATCAATTTTATTCAAAACAGGAAAAGTAATGATTCGAATTTTAAATTTAGTTTTTGTTATCCCCATCCTCATTCATTGTAGCACGTCTCCCACGGGAAGAAGACAGATATTGTTAGTCAAAGATGCTGAAATGAATGAAATGGGTGGAACTGCCTTTTCAGAAATGAAGACAAAAACACCAATCGATTCCTCTACCACAGCAAATGCCTATGTCAATTGTATTGTATCCGCAGAGTTAGCGGTGACCACGGATACAACGGGAGTAGATACATGGGAAGTTGTTGTATTCAAAGACAATACACCTAACGCATTTGCATTACCTGGCGGAAAAATTGGTGTTCACACCGGTATGTTCTCTGTATCTAAAAGCAAAGACCAGCTAGCAGCCGTAATTGGACATGAAATAGGCCATGTGATTGCTCGTCATGGAAATGAAAGAGTTTCACAGAACCAACTTGCCGGTGGATCTGTGAAACTTTTAGAAAGTTTAGGAAAACCGGCTGTTGCAGGCGCACTCGGGATGGGAGCTAAATTTGGAATCCTATTACCATTTTCGAGAGAACATGAATCCGAGGCTGATTTAATTGGTTTGGAACTGATGGCAAAATCTGGATTTGATCCACGGCAAAGTGTTGAACTTTGGAAAAATATGAGCACTCTCGGTGGAAACAAACCAAATGAATTGTTATCAACTCATCCATCTGATGCCACTAGGATGAAACAATTGAATGCAGCAATGCCAAATGCTTTGGCACTTTGGGAAAAAGCAAAGGCAGAAGGAAAACGTCCCAACTGCCAATTATAAACTGACTGTTATTCGCAGAGAAGTTTTCTTCCTGCGATTTTACAATTCCTCGCCTTACCTTCGTCAGTCAGAACTCCAATTCCTTCCTGACCATCGGAGGTAAAGTCACCCGAAACGGATTTTCCATCTTTGAAACTATAAGTACCTTTGCCGTTGATTTGTCCGTTTTGGAATTCACCGACGTATTTATCCCCATTTTTAAAATGATACTCACCGGGACCTTGTTTTTTATCTTCTAAATAGGTTCCGCTAAATTTTTCTCCATCTGTATAAAGAAAACTTCCTGAACCTTCTCTTAAGTCATTTTTAAATGATCCAGTATAAACATCACCGTTATCGTACACATATTTACCGGTTCCGTTGACACAATTCCCTTCGATACAACCAAATTTTTTCCCACCCTTTTCTGGATCTTCCAGGTTGGCATTCCTTGTGGTGGATTTAGGATCTTGGTTTGTTTGTTCATCCTTTGTATCAGGAGACACACAGGCCAAATACATTGGTAAAAGAAACACTCCACAAAGAAAGCGGCGAAAGGATAAATTCATACGTCCCCCAAATATGAGACCCATAGTAGAGGAAGATTTTTTAGAAATCAATTCAAAAAGTATCGTTGGATGTCCTGGAAGCGGTCGTTTTCCAACTTAGATTCTGGCACTTCTTTTGGATTTTCAATAGCGATCGGATGTTCTTCTTCGACGAGTTCTGATAAATTTGGCAAATCTACCAAAAACCGACTGATCGTTGTTAATCGATTTTTATCAGTAAAAACCGGTGATGTTAAATACAATCCTTGTTTGGCTCTAGTGATTGCCACATAAAACAATCGCCTTTCTTCTTCCAATTCTTGTGTTGTTTTGATTCGAGAACTAGGCAAACTTCCTTCCACAACTTGCATAGTGAAAACATATTTCCACTCGAGGCCCTTTGCTGAATGAATTGTGGATAAGGTTAAAAAATCATCTTCCTTGGTATCAAGGGGACTCGTATCCATTCGTTCGGTTGGATCCAGAGTCAAATTTGCCAAATAGTCAGATAGATTCGGGGAGGACTTACTCAAAATTTTAAAGGACTCTAAATCTAATTTTCTTTTCTCAAAGTCATCATACTCTTCTTCCAGAATCGGAAAATAATGTGTTAGAATCGCTTCGACGATCGCCATACTATTTCCTAAATTGAAACTCTGAGACTGAAATACTTTGATTAGTTTTTGAAAAGATATTTTTGCCTGTTCAGGAATCCCTAAAAAAAATGTTGGCGATTCAAACACGGACTCCCAGCTGAACTCATTTGTTTCTATGTTTTTATAAAGGACCTGCGCATATTTTTTACCGATATGTTTTTCTAAAAGTAAAACCCGATTCCAGGAAAGTATGTCTTTGGGATTATCGATGATACGGAGGTAAGCGAGTAAATCCTTTACGTGAGCTAAATCCAAAAATCTTTTTCCTCCAAACTTTCGAAAAGGGATTTGTTTTGTTGTGAGTTTCACTTCTAAAAGGTTGGAAATATAACCAGCACGAAAAAGAACAACAATTTCCGAAAGGGGAGTTTTATCTTCATATAATTCCAAAATTTGGTCGACTATCCAATTTGCTTCTTCTTCCGAAGATTCAAATTTTATATGTTTTGGTTTTTGGGAACTAGAATGTCTGTTTGAAACCAAATGTTTTTTATAGTTTTCTTTACTTTGGTCTAAAACCGAATTTGCTAAATCCAAAATTGGTTGAGTACTTCGATAGTTTTCTGTTAGATGAATGGTTTTTGTGTTGGGGAAAATTTTTGGAAAATCCAACATATTGTTTACATTGGCACCGCGAAATCCATAAATACATTGTGCATCATCACCCACAACGAGAATGTTCTGGTGTTTACTTGCAAGCAAACAAGCGATATGTGCTTGGATTCGATTTGTATCTTGGTATTCATCAACCAAAATGTACTGATATTGTAATCCAACTCGTTCTCGGATGGATTCTTCTTCCATTAAAATTTTTCTTGTGAAATCAAGTAAGTCGTCAAAATCCAATGAATTGTGTTTAAGTTTGAGATCTATATACTTCGTTTTTACTTCTTGGATTTCTTTTGTTAAGCCAAGAAACATAGGGTATTCTTTTTGTAGAAGTTTTTCCAAAGAAATTTGTAAGTTGAAACAACTAGAAAAGATCTCAACTAAAGTTTCTTTTTTGGGAAATCGAACTTGTTTGGTGACAACCTGATCTCTAGCCATCCCCACAAGACTTGTGGCATCATCTTCATCTAAAATCGTAAAATTTGAATTGAGGGAAACAACTAAGGAATACTTCCGAAGGAAGTGGTGGCAAAAGGAATGGAAAGTCCCACCTTGTACAGACAACATACGTGAATCGAGTTTTGTTGCTGCACGATGTAACATCTCTTTGGCTGCTCGCCTTGTAAAAGTTAAAAGTAAAAGGGAACTTGGATCAAATCCATTCTGAACAAGGGAAGCCAATTTATTGACAAGAGTGTTAGTTTTTCCAGTACCAGCACCCGCCACAACTAGGATGGGACCTGGGGGGGATAAAATGACTGAATTTTGAGCCTCGTTTAAATCCTCATTCACAATACAGAGATTTGTTGTATGGATTCTGTTGACAAACTCTTATTATTGTATTTGATTGATGAATCCGGTTTTAATGATATGACAGCAGTTGTGGGAACAGAGAAAGAAACAGACGTTAAAAGAATCCTTGTCGTAGAGGATGAAAGAATCATTGCCATCAATATTTGTTCTACATTGAAACAATACGGATACAACGCTAAATACGTTTCTGATGCCAATGATGCAATCGAACATATCGAAAACGAACATTTTGATCTAGTGTTAATGGATATTATGTTAAACGGTCCCATGGATGGGATTGAAATCGCAACGATAATAAAAAAAACAAAGGAAATCCCTGTCATTTATTTGACTGCGTATTCTGACGAAGCTACCATCAACCGAGCAAAGGCCACAGAACCTTTTGGGTATTTAATCAAACCATTTAACAGTCGTGATTTATATATTTCTGTAGAAATGGCAATATATAAATCTCAAGTCCAAAAACACATCCGAAATGTTGAAAGTAGGCTTGCTGAAAATCAAAAATGGGAAACCATAGCCCTCGTTGCTTCTGGAATCTCGCATGAAGTCAATAATCCACTCACTTCTATTTTGAATTTGGCAGATTTGATATCTTTAGAAGCCAAAAAAATAGGCAATCTTTCCTTAGAAGAAAAAGCATCCAAAATCGCAGAAGAATCGGATCGAATTGCAAAAATCATAAAAAACCTAGTCTCTTATTCACAATCAACTTCTTCTCAATGGACATATTCTAATTTAGGAAGTATCCTCAATGACACTCGGTCTTTTCTCCACCAGTATTTCTTAAAAGAAGGGATTCAATGTGAAATTGAATTTGGAGATGTTCCGCTTGCTTATTGCCAACCACAGAAGATCAAACAAGTCCTCCTCAATTTGATGCAAGACGCACGTGTTCGTGTCAATACAAGAGAAGATTCGATTGGTCGAAAGATCTTAGTCACACTCAAACAAGTGGAAGAGGATGGATCAAGCCATATCCTCATTCAAATTAAAGACAATGGTGCAGAAGATTTGATGAAAGGAATTGCACAATTCAATTCCTTAGAAGTAACCAAAAGTATTGTAATCGAACACAAAGGTAAAATGTACAGAGATGAAGAGGGATCATCCTGGTATTTCACCCTGCCAATCATCAAACCACTTTAACGTTTGTTTAACGGTTACCCAAAACAAGAGGTTTGGGTAACTGCGGAGTTTCTTCTAATAATTTAAAAAATAACTGAATTCGACTGGAATGTAACATCCAGTTGTCCTCTAAAAACAAACCGGCTAGAAAAAAATTAAAGTCTTTATAATACAAAAATGATGTCTGTGGATTCTTTGTGAAATCAAGGAGGATGGCAAGAGCCAGCCGATTGGCACTCTCATCTGGACCAAAACCCTCCATGGGGATTTGGATGGTGGGTTCGGGGACCATAAAACAATGTTCCGTACTTCCTTCTCTGACTTTGAGATTGTACCGCAAAGTACCAGGAATACGCTCTCCAGAGTAGGTTTTTGCCATTCAAAACTCCCGGATGCCCAATGATTGAGCCTTTTGATTATGTCCATTACATGAATCGTTCTGCAACTTCTTTTTCCGTTAAAATACGGGACCTGAGTCCGAAATTCTGCCTGGTTTTCCATTGATTTTTTCGCCCGGTGTAAAACTCTCGTTCTATACTTTCAAAGCCCGCTGTGCAAAAATCCATTCGTTTCTTCATATTATTTTATGGTTTTCTCTTCGGAATGGAAATTCTGGCGCAGGATATCAACGGGCTAAAACTTCTGTTTCCAGAACAAGCTGGACAGACAAAAAATGCTCAGGAAGAAGAAAGAAAACAAACTACGGCACAAGTCCAAAGAGGTCTTGTTAGAAAATCTGTTGATTCCATGTCAGATCGCGAAGTGGAAGACAACCTTCGCAATTTAGGACTCAATCCATCCGGAACCATTTACACAAAAAGGGAAAGACTCCGTGAGGCTCTTGTCCCAGAAGAAGAACAAAACTTAACTCCCGAATCTCTTCTTAGTTCTCAAACCAAAAAAGGTCCTCCCATTCAAATTCAAAACGCAGCGGAAGGACAACTTTTAAACATTGATAAAACAAAAGGTGGGGTCCTTGTCCTTCGTGGTAAGGTTCGATTAAAAATTAGATCCGGTGAACTTGTTGCTGATTCAGTTTCGATTGATGCCAATCGCCAAGAAATTTATGCCGAAGGTGGAGTAGAATACAAAGACGGATCAGCCAAAGTAAACGGCGACCGGATGATCTATGATTTAAAAATCAACCAAGGTGTTGTTTATAATTCAAAGTTGAGTATGTTTCCTTCTCATTTCATTGGTCAAAAAATAAAACGATTAGATGAAAAACGTTACTTATTGGAAATGGGATACTTTACTGCTTGTAATGCGGAACTTCCACATGAATCATTCCAGGCAAAAAAAATCTTTATACATGATGATCGATCCGTAGTAGCATATAGTGTTTCCTATAAAGTAGGGGGAACATCCTTATTTTGGCTACCTGTTTTGTATAACTCCGAATCAGGAAATGGAGTTACAACACAAATTGGTAAAAACAATACACAAGGTTGGTTTTGGCAAAACTCATACCAATGGTCTGATTCTTATCCGAACAGTATCTTCCTTGCCAATGGATATAAATTTAGATTTGATATGTATGAAAAAACTGGCCAGGCAGCTCAGTTAGAGATGTGGAAACTATCTCCCTTTTTAAATTATAATATTAATCTTGGTTACGCAAATTATAAAAACACTGCCATTACTCCCGTTTATGAAGATCGATTTAAAAATAACGGATTGGGCAACGTAGCGGTCACAAACAACGTAGATCGAGGGGAAATGTTTCCCAATACTGGGTTGCCTTATCGCAATACAGGCGTTAACTATGACCCTTGGTGGAAAACAGATATTCGATTGAACGCTAAATTCAATGATTTTTCTCGTGACTACACAAGAAACGTTCAATTACAATATGAAAACTATAGCAATCGTCAGTTTGATTATGAATTTGGAAATAGATACCAACCTTCCAATTCTTTACAGTCCTTATACACATATAGAGATGTTCGTTTTGGACTCATTCGTAACTTACTCAATTGGAACTTAAATTATACGGAAAACCGAGGTGATTTAAGCGTTGGTATTTCCATGAGCCGTACACTTGTGTATCAAATCCAAGCAAACCAATATTTTGCTGCACAAGACACCTTACCAGCAGTAACAATTAGAAACTCAAGTAATATTGGTTTGGTGCCCGGAACAACAAGTCCAATCTATTGGGATTTATTATTTCAAACCAACATCAATCGGATATATGGTGTTCCGCAACAAAAAACGAATCCAACTACTGGTGTGGTTGATCCAAGAAGCCAATACCAAGATTTTGTTTTGCGATCTCAAACCAATGTAATCGGAGAAACTGGATTTCGTTCTCCCATTGCAATGGGCGCATATATGTCGTTCACACCTTCCGTTTATATGGGAGCAACAAAACAAACAGTGGAATTTCCTGGTTCGGGTAATGATTTAAACAGCCCTGATCGTGATGTGAACAAAGCGTATGCAACACTTTTAAAACAACAATCTTATCAGTATGTTCGCCAATCCCATACAGTTCGTATGGGGATTCCAGAAATCTTTTTATCAACTACTTATCGTCGTTTGGATGCTGACAAAGCAGAAGCAAAAGACCCTATTCTTGGAAATTTAAGACAACACGAAGCTGAGTTTTCCTTAGAAAGTTATGCACTTAATGACTGGGATATTTCTGTTAGAACCATTCGTGATTTACGTCAGTTTTCTTCTGCATACAATCCTGGCCTTACGAATATGCAACGTTGGTATTATACGGTTGTTCGAGTGGGTGGATTCTTTGATTTTGTGGATGGATTTACAACACGCAGACCAAGTCTTTTGGAAAGAAAACGTAATTTTTATTCGGGTGTATTCATTAACAATGATTATGTGCATCATACTCCACAAAACAGATCGCTATCAAATAACTTAACCGTATCTTATAAAATGGGTGGGTTTTCTTGGCCTATCATTCGTGCATTTCGAAGTTTAGAAATTGGATCTACTTGGTATCATGTTTATAAAGATAGTTATTTAGACAGTTACCGATTTTTCTTTAAAACCGATGTAAAAGTAACAAGATATTCGGGTATTGAATTAGAACTAGATTCACGAGTGACTGAACCTTGGCGTTTGACAGCACTTGCACAGGGACAATTCTATGCAATGAATACCAGTCCTGAACTATACACATCACAAACGGGAACCAATTATGACCAAACTACCATTTGGGAAGATTTGGCGGCAGGAACTGGTGCCCAAGGCCAAACACAAAGACAAAAAACTGTTTTTAATATCAATCGGTTCATGATGACCTTGAAGTTGGATTTACATAACTGGGAATACCGTTTAGGTTACAGTATGAACCTAAGAGCATTACCAGGAGGTCTTGCAATGAACAACCAATTGACTTTTTACGACCAATCTGTATACTTTTCTGTTAACTTAACCAATTTCAGTTTTGGCGAATCGTCATCGGCACAAGCCACTCGGGTTCGTTTGTATAGATTCCGCAAACGTCCTCTGGACGGAACGACAACAGACTTAACGGAATAATTTTCGAGTTTATCATGTTAAAAGAAAGAAGCCAATCCTTCAAACTCCTGTTCATTGTAACAGATTTCTTTATTGCACTGACAAGTTTTGTTTGTGCTTATGTGATTCGATATTACCTTTCTCCTGATTCAAGTTTCCAAATCCAAACAATTGATCCTGTAAATTATCTTATCTTAGGGATCGTTCTCGGGTTTTCGCAAGTTTTATCTTTTCTTTCTATCGACTTATACCACCCAAGACGAGGTTTATCTTTTTCTGATGAACTTTTTGCTATCATTACTGGTGTTATTTTAAATTTACTTGTGGTTCTTTCTCTTTTGTTTTTCTTTCGAGGAGAAAGTTTTTCCAGATTAGTTATTGGTTATTTTGCAATTTGTACAACCATCCTCACTTCCTTTTCTCATTTTATATTGCGTACTTTTATGCAATACCTACGAAGCAGAGGATTCAATTTAAAATCGGTTCTTATCATCGGAACAGGAAGATCAGCCATCAACTTTTCTGAAACCATCAAAAAACATTCCATTTATGGATATATGGTGAAAGGATTTGTTGCAGGGAAAAAAAACTTAGCTCCCAAAAAAATACATACAGTCACAACAACAAACAAATTAGAATCTTATGTAGAAGAAAACAACATTGACTTAATTGTATATGCTTTGTCTCACGAAGAAGGGGATTCTTTAAAAGAAGTCATCGATATTGCTGATTTTCATGGTATCGATTTAAAAGTAATTCCCAGTTATGAAGAAATTGTAACTGCAAAAGGAAGGGTGGAAGTTCTGGATGGGATTCCAATTATTTCTATCAGAAATATACCTTTGCGGTTGGGATATAATTTAGTTTTAAAACGAATCTTTGATATCCTGTTTTCATTATTTTTTATCTTATTATTTAGTCCTTTTTATTTGGTCATCGCATTACTTGTAAAACTAACGAGTAAAGGTCCGATCTTTTACAAACAAGAGCGAGTTGGTCTTGATAACAAAGTTTTTGGTATGATAAAGTTTCGATCCATGGTCGTACAAACCAAAGAAAAGTCTGATACTTTATGGACAATCAAAGATGACCCTCGGGTGACTGCGGTTGGCGCAGTCCTTAGGAAATTATCATTAGATGAAACACCGCAATTTTTTAATGTATTAATTGGTGACATGTCAGTTGTAGGACCAAGGCCTGAACGTCCATTTTATGTTGAAAAATTCAGAAACGAACATTTGCAATATATGAGAAGGCATGCCGCTAAAGCAGGCATTACTGGTTGGGCACAAGTCCAAGGATTTCGTGGAGACACCTCCATTGAAAAACGAATTGAAGCAGATATATTTTATATTGAGAACTGGTCTTTATTACTCGATATTAAAATTATTTTATTAACTCCCTTAAAAGCTATTATTGATAGGAATGCATACTGAGGAAAACTTATGGATGAAAAAGAATTAAAAAACATTGCTAATTTGGCAAAACTTAACATTGATGATGCCGAAGTATCTTCCATGTTAGGTGACTTTTCTCGGATTGTACAATATGTGGACGAAATCAAAAACCTAGACACTTCCAGTGTAGGTGATGATGAAATTTATGAACAAATCTTTTATGAATTAAGAAAAGATTTAGCTGAAAACGGTTTAAAAAGGGACGATTTAGCAAAAATTGCTCCTGCTTATGAAAATGGATATGTTGTGGTTCCAAAGGTGATTGAAACATGAAAGACTTAATTTTTCTCACTTATTCTGAGATCAAAACAAAACTTAATGATGGAAGTATTAGTTCCAAAGAACTAGTATTAGCTTATATCAAACGAATTGAATCAACAGATGCAAAGGTGAAAGCTTTTTTAGAATTCAATAAGGAACGAATTTTAGCCCATGCTGAAGAAAGCGACAATCGAAGAAAAGCAGGAAAGTTACTTTCCGAATTCGATGGAATTCCCATTGGAATCAAAGATAATATCTGTATTACTGGTGAAATTACTTCTTGTTCTTCTCATATTTTAGAAAACTTTCGTTCACCATACGATGCATCAGTCATTCAAAAGCTAAAAGAAAAAGGTTTTGTTTTGTTTCCTAGGCTTAATATGGATGAGTTTGCCATGGGTTCCTCTACAGAAAACAGTGCCTTCCAAACAACAAGAAATCCTTTTGATACAAACAGAATCCCAGGTGGATCTAGCGGCGGTTCTGCGGCGGCTGTGGCAGCTTCTATGTTACCGGTTTCTCTCGGCTCCGATACGGGAGGTTCCATCCGACAACCTGCGGCACTCTGTGGAATCTGGGGTTTAAAACCTACATATGGTCGTGTTTCCAGATACGGACTTGTGGCTTATGCTTCTAGCCTCGACCAAATTGGACCTTTTTCAAATGATTTACAAGGGATTGCAGACTTATTAGAGATTATTTCTGGATTGGATCACAAAGACCAAACGACTGCAAAAGTAGATTCCTTTGAAACAAATTCAGTTTCTTCCATTGATTGGAAAGGGAAACGAATTGGTGTGATGAAAACGGAAGAATTCAATTTTTCACCAGATGTAAACAAACGTTATACGGATATATTAAAAGAAATTGAATCGAAGGGGGCAATTCTTGTTCCACTTGATTTTTCTTTATTAAAGTATGCAATTCCAGTTTATTATTTAATCGCTACTGCAGAATGTTCTTCCAACCTAAGTCGTTTTGATGGAATTCGATATGGATTAAGAAAAGAAGGCGCAGGTAAATTGGATGATTTATATTCTGAATCTAGAACTCAAGGATTTGGTCCAGAAGTCAAACGCCGAATTCTACTCGGCACTTTTTCTTTAAGTTCTGGTTATTATGATGCGTATTACGGAAAAGCTCAAAAAGCAAGAGTTCTCATTCGCAAACAATATGCAGAATTCTTTAAGTCAGTCGATATTATTTTTCAACCAACCTCACCGACGACAGCATTCAAAGTAGGGGAAAAAACCAAAGATCCAATCCAAATGTACCAAGCGGATATCCTTACCACTTCAGTTAACTTAGCTGGAGTCCCTGCCATCAGTTGTCCTGCAGGATTGGATTCAGGAAACCTTCCCATTGGTTTACAAATTACTTCTTCACATTTTGATGAATCAAAACTTCTAAGTTATGCCAAATCGGTTTCTGAATTAGAAATCTGCAAACTACCTCTTCCTACCGAGATCATCTAACATGGATGAGCTTACCAAAAGAGTCATTCCTTGTTTGGATATCAAAGGAGGAAGGGTTGTCAAAGGTGTTCAATTTGTTAACCTAATTGATGCAGGTGACCCGGTCTCCTGCGCAGTCGCTTACGAAGAAAACAAAGCAGACGAACTCTGTTTTTTGGACATTACTGCTTCTTCTGATAAACGAGATATCCTTCTCCATTTGGTGGAGCAGGTGGCAAATCGACTCTTTATTCCGTTCACAGTAGGTGGAGGAATTCGTACCATAGAAGATGTGAAAGCAGTTTTAAACAAAGGAGCTGACAAAGTTTCAATTAATACAAGCGCTTTTCAAAATCCAAAACTACTGAAAGATTCTAGTGAAATTTACGGATCCCAATGTATTGTCTGTGCGATCGATGTCAAATTTCATCCCGAACGCAAACGATACGAAGTATATCTCAATGGTGGACGCATAGAAACTGGTAGAGAGGCATTGGATTGGGGTAGGGAAGCTTTTGAAATGGGTGCTGGTGAAATTTTACTAACTTCAATGGACAAAGATGGTACCAAAGATGGATTTGATATCACACTTATGAAATCTTTTACATCCAATCTATCCATCCCGATCATTGCATCCGGTGGTGCAGGAAATCCGGAACATATGGCAGAAGTCATTCTCCGAGGGGGAGCAGATGCAGTACTAGCTGCTTCTATTTTTCATTTTGGAGAATTTTCGATCCAAGAAACTAAACAAACAATGAAAGAGATGGGAATCAAAGTGAGATTATGATTTCCTTCCATTCACTTGATTTTGTTTTTTTTCTTTTCCCATTTGTAATCATTCTCCTTCTTCTTTTTTGTTTTAGATCCAAACAAAAATCCACAAAAGAATATTTTCAAGCAGAAGGCAGTTTATCTTGGTTTGTTGCTGGGACTGCAATGGTTGCCACCACTTTTGCGGCAGACACTCCTCTTGCTGTAACAGAGATTATAAGGGGGCAAGGGATTGCTGGAAACTGGATCTGGTGGTATATGGCTGTTGGTGGATTTATTACCGTATTCTTTTTTTCTAGATTATGGAAACGTTCTGGTGCATCTACCGATTTAGAACTCATTGGACTTCGATACAGCGGAAAAGAAGCAGATTTTCTAAGAGGATTTAAAGCCTTCGTCATTGGTTTTTTACTCAACCTAGTCATTCTTGGTTGGGTCAATTTGGCGATGCTAAAAATTATTCCAGTTTTTTTCCCAACAATGACTTCTTCTCATATTCTCATCTATTTATTGTTATTTGGTGTTTTTTACACTTCAATAGCCGGTCTCAGAGGAATATCCTACATTGATGTATTCCAGTTTTTTTTAGCTTGGTTCGGTTGTATTCTTTTTGCTTATTACGCCATAAATCTACCAACTATTGGGGGTCTGGAAGGCTTAAAATCGAAACTAAATGGAAACAAAATTCTTTTTTTTCCTAATGGTTTAGAAGGAAGTTTGCCTTGGGACCATTTTTTAATTCTACTAACAGTTCTTTGGTGGTCTAGTTGGTATCCAGGTTCGGAGCCGGGAGGGGGAGGATATATTGCTCAGCGAATTTTGGCTACCAAAGATGAAAATGCTGCTTTAAAAGGTTCTCTTTGGTTTGTTGTTGCGCATTATTTTGTTCGTCCATGGCCATGGATTCTAGTCGCATTAGTATCCATTGTTTTATATCCCAATCTTACCGAAGTAGAAAGTGGAAAAGGGTTTCTGATGGTTTTACAAGAAGGAATGCCAAATGGAATGATGGGACTCATGCTGAGTGCATTTCTTGCAGCTTATCTTTCCACACTCGCCACCCATTTGAATTGGGGCGCATCTTATTTAGTAAATGACCTCTGGAAACCAATGTTACAAAAAGGAAGGTCGGATTCATATTATTTAAAAGTTTCGTATGGAATTCAAATTATAACAGCCGTTTGTTCTTATTTTTTGGCAGTTTATGGAATGGATACGATAAAAGGTGCCTGGGTTTTTTTATTGGAAGCATCTTCTGGTATTGGGTTTATTTTAATTGCAAGATGGTTTTTTTGGAGAATTTCTGCTTGGACAGAAATTTTTGCATTCATCCTTTCTCCTATTTTATACTTACTCTTTTCTGTGTACTTAAAAATTGGATTTCCTTATTCCATTTTATGCACGGCAGGTTCATCCGCTATCTTACTCATTGTATCAACTTACTTTTTGCCAAATACAGATAGGAATGTATTGTTTCAGTTTTATGACCGAACCAAACCTCCTTATTTTTTTTGGAAGGGACTATTTGTTACGGAAAAGAATCGCGAACAAATCATTTACCCAAATGAATTGTTTGTTTCTCTTGTTGGAACCATTTCTGGTCTTTTTTTTGTTTTTGGTGGTCTCTATACAGTCCAGTGTTTGTTATGGAACGAAGGTTTATTCATCTTGGGGTTTTTGGTATTCCTTTTGGGACTAATTGGATTATATCTTTCTCTCAAATCTTTACAAAAGAACGAAATCAAATAAAATATTTCTCCTTAGTAAGGAGAATTTCGAATTTCTGTGATCACCTGTGTGAATAGATTTATACTTTTTGAATTATTTGGGTCAACGGTTTGGAAAGCCATCATAGAATGATCACAATCGGCTATATCAATTTGTTTGTAGGATAAATTTCCGAGCCTTGCACTATTTCGAGGAACAATTCCATCTGATTGAGTAAACCCTGCATTCGATAAAATCGTACACCCAGTATTATAATAAAAAG
Source organism: Leptospira mtsangambouensis (assembly GCF_004770475.1). Taxonomy (NCBI): domain Bacteria; kingdom Pseudomonadati; phylum Spirochaetota; class Leptospiria; order Leptospirales; family Leptospiraceae; genus Leptospira; species Leptospira mtsangambouensis. The sequence goes on along the minus strand of NZ_RQHK01000002.1, from coordinate 921,237 downwards.
TTTCTCCATCATTACAACCGCTCATTACTCCGGCAAAACTGACAAACTTTCCATTTATGTTGTAGTTCAAATATGATTGGTTGATCACATCAAGGACAAGATTCTCAGCCCCATTCAAATTGGATTGCCCCACACCTTGGTTGGTATATCCCAGTTCGGATCCACCTTGAGTTCCCACAAGGTAATTTCCAAGGTCATTTAAAAAAGGGTTACTTGCTAAAAAACTGGGAGTTGCAAAGGGAGATCCAAATTGCGGGCTTGCCAGAGTGACAACTAACCGAACAAAAGGAAGGTTTCCAGTGTCAGGAGATAAAGCCACTCGAGTCACAAGGCCTCCCATAGAATGGGCTACAATATAAACCTGATCTGAATCATTAAAATTCAATCGTAACGTATTAAAAAATTGTTTGCCATTGATTAAAATGCTATTGGAAGTTCGGTAAGTATATACATAGAAATCAAAGTCACTGTTTGCTGAGGCCCTGCCTTCTTGGAAGTGAATCAGTCCATTGGAAAATGTATTTTTTATATTTTGAATTTTTTTCTCATCGTTTGTAATGGGATCAGAATCTCTTTCAGCAGGATTCCAGCCATGAATCAAAACGATCTTTTTTTTTCCGGACTTGGGGAAAAACTCAGAAGATATAAATTGTGAATCGGATAAGTTCCGAGAAAAACCAGGGAAAAAACCATATAACTTTTGGTTGGGATTGGGCAGAAGGCCAAGAAGAGCGAGTAAAAGCGCTTCGTCATTTTTTTTCTCTTCGGAGACAAATTCCTTTCGATAGAAGTCGTAAATACAAGATGGAAATACGAAAGTTCCAATCAAAAGATTTAAAACAAAAAAAATAATATTTCGCCTAACGCGAAACATTTTGTACCCGATCCAAAGTGATTCCGCAAGCAACCACTACATTTAAAGATGTTACGGAACCAAAAAGTGGGATCCTTGCAACATAATCTGCTTCTTCTAATAACAATCGTTTAACACCTTCACCTTCATTCCCCATAATGACCGCCATTTGAGATGCATCAGGCAAAGTTTCCCAAATAGCTTCTTCACCTTCCTCATCGGTGGCAAGAATCCAGTATTCATTTTTTTTCAAAAATTCCATCCCGTGCATCAAGTTAGCAACTCGGTAGATTTGTAAATGATGGACCGCTCCCGCAGAAACCTTTTCTACAACAGGAGTAATTGGCGAAGTATCTCGATCGGACATTAACACATGTTTCACGCCCATACATTCAGCAGTTCTCAGAATATTCCCAAGATTCCCAGGGTCTTGGATACGATCCAAAATGAGAATTGGGCCTTCGCCAGCCTCTACATTCTGTTTAAATTGTTCAAACCCAAGTGACGAAAACGATTTTTGTTTTGTACGAATGATAACATAACCTTGGTGGTTTTTATCTGAGGCAATACGATCAAGTTCTCTCGTGGAAACCGTTGTAAACTTTACTGAATTAGGAATGTAACCCCGGATTCTTTGTTTCTCTTCATTTCCCATTGAATCTTTGACAATGACTTCTCGAATGGTTTTTACACCGCGTTCCGGAGCCATCTGTTCCAAAGATTCTAAAAATTCGTAAAAATTTCTTTTACCAAAAAGTATTTCTACTGGGCTTTTTTCCATGTGGTTTTTCCTTCTTTTGTGTCAGCGAGAAGGATTCCTTTTTCTTCCAACTCTTTACGAATTTTGTCGGCAGTAGAGAAATCTTTGTTTTGTTTTGCGGTTTTTCTGGCTTCTATTTGTTCCAAAATCCACTCTTCAGCAATTCCATCTAAAGACTGGATTTTTTTCTCAAAGGAAAAAACAGCAAAGAGTTCATTCGTTTTCAAAAACAATAATAGCGCTTCTTTTAAAAATAAAGAATCAAAAACTTTCGTATTTGAATCCAAAAACTGGTTCACAATCCTTACGAGTTCAAAAACAGAAGCAAGTGCTTTGGGAACATTCAAGTCATCTGCTAAAGAACTCAAAAACTCCAAATTTAGTTTCTGTAATTCGGGAACAGAAAAATCATAATCTTTTGAAGATTTTGGAACCTCGTCCCATAATTTCCCTGCATCCAATATTCTATAAATAGTATTTTGAATTCTTTCCATTGCAGTTTTGGATTCTTCCAATTTGCTCAAAGAAAAGTTCAACTTACTTCTGTAATGTGCTGAAATCAAATGGTAACGAATGGCATTTGGATCATATCCTTTCTCCAAAATGTCTCGTAAGGTATAAAAATTTCCTTTACTTTTAGACATTTTCTCTCCATCCACAAGGAGATGTTCACAATGTAACCATACCCCAACAAACTCTTCGTTTGGATAAGCCCCGTAACTTTGAGCTGCTTCATTTTCATGATGGGGAAAGAGGAGGTCAATCCCGCCGGTATGAATGTCAACGCCTGAACCATACACTTTGCGTATCATGGCGGAACATTCTAAATGCCAACCAGGACGTCCCGTTCCAATTTTCGTATGCCAACATTTTTCTTCTTCGTTCTTTTGGTTTTTCCAAAGGACAAAATCACGAACATCATCCTTTTCATATTCATCTGCATCGTATCGAACTCCAGACTTCATCCCGGAAACATCGATTTTTGAAAGTTCCCCATAACGGCTAAATTTTTGAATGGAAAAATATAAACTCCCATCCTTTTCGTAAACAAGGCCGTTCTTCTGAAGTGTTTCAACAAGTCCTACCATGTCTTCAATGGATTCAGTGGCTTTTGGATAATGTTCTAATTTCTGAACATGGAGAGTTTCCAAATCTTTAAAAAAAGCCTCGGTCCATGGTTTTGTAAATTCTTCGACGGAAATGTTTCTTTTGATCGATTCATTGATAATTTTGTCATCAATGTCTGTGATGTTCATAGATTGGTTGAGCTTATATCCACCGAGCAGTAAAGAACGGCGAAGAACATCGACAAACAGAAACGAACGAATATTTCCGATATGAGCAAAATTATAAACAGTTGGCCCACAAGAATAGATACTTACATTCAAAGGATCTTTCGGTAAAAAAGATTCTTTTTTTCCTGATTTCGAATTCTGAAATACAAAGGGAACTACTGTCATAAAGCAAAAATTTCTTTAACAAATTCCAAATTGGCTTGGGGTTGTTTGTCTTTTCCAGCTTCATTTCCTTCCGTTGGATACAACTGCATACGTTTATCACAATTCATATGATTAAACAAAGCAAAGGTGGATTTTGGATGAGAGATCACATCTTCCATTCCACACGAAAAAAGAGCAGGGATTTTGATTTTTTTGGCAAAGTTCAAAGCATCGAAATAAGCCAGTTCTTTTTTATAATCTACTTTTTTAGTGGCCCTTTTTTCTAAAAAGGGAGTGAGTTCACGAATCCAAGGATTCCCCTTTAGAGAAATTTGGTCCTTATCAATATAACAAAAAGATGGTGTTTCGAGAATCAATCCTTTGATTCGATCGGAATAGGCTGCACCAAATACAGATAAGGCAGAACCTAATGATTTTCCATGTAAAATGATTTGGTCTCCGTCAATCCCGTCGGTCAAACGCAAAAACTCAATTGTTCGAATTACGTCCAAGTAAAGTTTGCGCATGTAAAAATCTTCTTTTTGATCGAGTCCATGAGCAAAATAATTAGGCGTCCAACCAATGGGTGCCTTTCCAGTCGTTGGGTCAAGGGGAGCATGAACCATTTCCTCACCATGCCCGCGTAAGGTGATATGAAGTTGGGCCACACCCAAATCGGAATATCCTTTTTGAATTTCTTCTGGAACAGCTAAATAGTCATGAAAGTAAACAACAACGGGCCTGTTTCCTCTTTTTCGAGGGATTGCTAGTTTTCCATGTAACACGTGATTGTCGATACTTTGAAAACTAATATCATTGAGAGATTCCCAAATAAACGATCCTTTCAAAACAGTTTTGTATGTTGCTTTGATCGGAACTTTTTTTAATTCGACTATCCCTGCTTTCCAGAAACTATCCAAGTCCGATGGTGGGTCTAGTTTTGGAACCGTTTGAAAACATTCGTCAAAACTAACGGTTTGAGGCATGAGAATCCAACTTAGGAGAAAATTGATTTAAAAAACTATACATGGTTTGTAGCAATAGAACTGAGATCGTCATCGGACCAACACCACCAGGTACAGGAGTATAATAAGAAGCTTTGTCTTTTACCTTGGAGATCTCAATATCGCCAACGTTGCCAACATTATAACCAGCATCCAAAACGACTGCACCTTCCTTAATCCAATCTGCTTTAATAAATTCTGGTTTCCCAACAGCACCTACCACGATGTCAGCTTGTTTCACAAGTTCTGGTAAATTTTTTGTTTTCGAATGACATAAGGTAACAGTGGCATTTAAGTTTGTAAGCATAATCGCCATCGGTTTTCCAAGAATAGGGGACCTTCCAACAACAACAGCATGTTTACCAGTTACATCGATTCCGTATTCCTGAAGCAAAAGAACCATCCCATACGGTGTGCAGGGAAAATATGCTTCGCTATTCATTGATAGTTTTCCAAAGGAAATGGTGGTGACACCATCTACGTCCTTTTCTAATGCAATTTCATCAAAACACAGACGTTCGTCAATTTGATGCGGAACAGGATGTTGTAAAAGAATTCCATTCACTGAATCATCCGCATTCAGTTTTTTAATTTCAGCTAACAACTCTTCTGTGGTTGTTTCTTCTTTCATCCGAACATAACGAGAACCCATTCCTACTTTTTCACAGGCCTTAACCTTCATGTTCACATAGGTTTCGGATGCGGGGTTATCCCCAACTAGGATGGTCGCAAGAGTCGGAACTCCTTTGCCTTCGGATTTAGCTTTTGCTAGTGTTTCTGCGATTCGATTTCGAATTTTTTCGGAAATCGCTTTACCGTCTAATAGGATGCTAGATTTCATTCTGTAAGTTCAAAATTTCAGAGAAAATCGAACTGGCAAACAGAAAAAACCATCCATGACTCCAAGTTTAGATCCATCACAATCCAATTCTCCCCATTCCGCTGCCACCGTTCGTTTCCAAGGTTGGGTCCAAGGACTCCGTGGAAACAACCATGTCCAATTCCTCCAACTTCGGATGGACGGTAAGATTTTTCAGGTAGTGGCGGAAAAAGAATTTTTAGGTGAAGAAACCTTCAAGGAAGTAAAAGCTCTTCCGCAAGAAACTTCTCTAGTCGTCATCGGAGTGTTACAAGAGAATCCCAAAGCACCCGGTGGTAGGGAACTTTTCCTACATTCCTTTACGGTTGTCGGAGAATCACACCAATACCCCATCACACCCAAAGAACATGGGCCAGATTTTTTACACAACCATAGACATCTCTGGCTACGATCGAAAAGACAACTAGCCATCCAGAGGGTGCGTTCCGAATTGTCTTTTGCCATCCGTGAGTTCTTTCGAAACGATGGTTACACTCTCATTGACACACCCATCTTGACAGGATCAATCGGAGAGTCCGCAGGGACATTATTTTCAACGGAATACTTTGATCTAGGACAAGCCTACCTGGCACAAACAGGTCAGCTCTATCTAGAAACAGCTGCCTTTGCTCATTCCAAAGTGTATTGTTTTGGACCCACCTTCCGTGCTGAAAAAAGCAAAACAAGAAGGCACTTAACTGAATTTTGGATGCTTGAGGCAGAGACTGCTTTTCTTGGGCAAGATGGAAACATGGACCTACAAGAACGATTTGTCAAAGTTGTACTCCAAACTACCATTGAACGAACTTTAGAAGACTTAAAAACTCTGGACCGGGATCCAGTTCCACTTTTAGAACAATTAAAAAAACCATTTCCCCGAGTGGACTATGGCGAAGCAATCCAAGTTTTGCAGACTGCTGGTGAAGAGATTGTTTGGGGTGAGGACATCAATTCGGATAGAGAACAAATCCTTACAAACCATTATGGAAACGCCATCTTCATCCAAAATTTCCCAAGGGCCATCAAAGCCTTCTATATGAAACAAAATCCAAATGACCCCAAAACCGTTCTCTCTGCCGATTTGATTGCACCGGATGGAATTGGGGAGATCATTGGTGGTTCCGAAAGAGAAGAATCCTACGAAAAAATCGTAGAGCGCTTACAAGAGGAAGGTCTCCCACCTGAAGATTATTCTTGGTATTTGGACCTACGCAAATATGGCTCTGTTCCCCATGCTGGGTTTGGGATGGGACTAGAACGTGTGATCGCCTGGATTTGTGGTTTGTCCCATATTCGGGAATGTATTCCTTTCCCGAGGATGATTTACAGACTAAGTCCATAATTTTTCTTAAAGGAAATTTTGTGCACAAACCGATCTTTTTATAGAAAGAGAGGAACCTTATGGCACAGCAAGCAACCCAAGTTTTAAATACATCCATCGAGAAGGAAGCTTGGGATTTATATGAGGTAGGATCAAACGAAGATGTCGTTGTTCTTGCAAAACGTCATCCTGAGAACTTTTATATCCAACATCTTGGTTATTTGGCCTTGTATGAACTGACAGGAAGAGTGACTGTCGCTGCACCAAAAGGAATCTCAAACCTAGCTCCTCTTGTTGATGCTATCCAAAATCATGAACTTGGAAAAACAACGGATGCATGCAAAAATCTAAACTTATATTTTGCCACACAAACTAATCCTCTTTGTTTTTCTATCATCCAAACTGCGATCAAAATCTACTTCCGTGCAGAAGCTTATGAAGATGCGAAGTCTATCATTGCAAGATACAAAAAACAATGGAATGATAACTCCTTTGTCAAAGAAGAACTAATCTCAACATACTATTTAAAACGATATGATGAAGTGATCAAAGTATTCCGTGATAACATGAAGTTATTAAATGATTCCGATATTCATAAACTTGTGGGTATGGCACTTCTCTTTTTGGATCGCCATAAGGAAGCAAATTTAATTTTTGAAAACATTCCTGGTAAATTGAATCTACCAAGTTTTGAAGAAAAACGAAAAATGTATGATTCCGTTTACAAAAAAATAGCAGAATTAGAAACAAAAACTAGTTCGTTGGCTCATAAGGATTTAGAAGACATGGGTTTTGCTTATCTCTTTCACGGAGACTATGTAAAAGCAGAAAAAATGTTTTTATCTCTTACTGAGAAACTAAAATCAAAACTCTGCAACGTGTAAGATTTTTTCGAGTTTCGGGGTGGCTTAGTAACTTGGCCGCCTCGTCAGTGGGGATCACTAGATCGGTTTGGTTTTTTCCTGCTGTAGCAAGTGCTAAAACAAAATAAGGATTTTTTCCTACCTTGGCTTCAATTCCTTTTCCTAATTGTTCTTCTCTGTACACAATGTACCCAGTTTCCATCGCATAGGCTTCTTTAACATAAAGAGGAGAGTATATGTCAAGGCCTCTGTCTGTTTGGATCTTAGGGAATAGTGCATGTTTTAGATTGAGATGACGTGCATCTACTACAAGGCCTGAAAATTCCACCGGAACAACTTCTTCACTAAACTCAGGAACAGGTTCTGTTCCGTATTCAAAAGGAATATGGGCAAGGATTCCATCCTTTCCTTTCAATGGCAAACTAGCCTTTGCTTCCAAAACATTTTTTACAAATTGAAAATCATATTCTTCTTTTTCTGAACCTATATAAGAATTGAGTCGAAGCCTTGCTTGTTGGTTCACTTGTGTGTATTCGTACACGGTATAATCTGCATTAAAAAAAATTGACTCTAACCTTTGGCTGAGTCGCACCCGGAGTTTTTCTCGGGCTTTTTTCCTCGCCATGGAATGTGCTTTCCCTTGGCTTGTAGCAGTGTTTTTTCCAGAGAATTCAGGATCATCTTCATCAAACACAATTTTGGGAATGGTTTCTTTTACGGAAGAAGTCACAACAAGGTCTGTCCAATTGACAACTGAGGAATAGATATCCTTATCTTGAATGGGTTTTGAACCAAGAGAAACAGAAAGGAGTAAAGCCAATATTGGATAGATTCGTTTCATAGTTAAGACTTCGGCAAAAGTTGGAATTTTCTTTCCAATTCGTTAAATTCTGTAATGAGAGGAACTCCCTTTGGAAGACTTTGCAAGACGTTTTTTCCATAGGACTTTGTATGAACGCGAGGGTCAAGGATACTGACCATTCCTGTATCTGACTGGGATCTGATGAGTCGGCCAAAGCCTTGTCGCAAAAGCAAACAAGTTTTAGGGACCTGCATTTCCCAAAAGGGACTTTTCCCTTTCCGTTCCATATCTTCCATCTTTGCCTGGAGAACCGGTTCTGTTGGAACTTGAAAAGGAAGTTTTGTCACAATCACATTTCGAAGTTTATCACCTTTAATGTCCACACCTTGCCAGAAACTAGATACTCCAAAAAGAACACTTTTCTCATTGGCAAGAAACTCTCGTTTGGCGGCAATCGGTCCCATTTCTGTCTGCGAAAAAATAGGATACGGAACCTGATCCCTTAGTTCTTCATAAAGTTCTGATAATAATTTATTGGATGTAAAAAGAACAAAGGCATCTCCTTCGGAAAGTTTGAGAAGGCGTGCAATCCAATAAGAGAGATCTGACTTATTTCGTTTTGGGTCTTGGACAGGATCCGCCACTTGTTTTGGTACAAACAGGAGAGAGTGTGTGTTGTAAGCAAAAGGAGAAGCGAGTGTTTTTGTTTTAACCTCAGTTGTTCCCACTTCTTTTAAAAAATACTGAAAGTTTCCCGCAGTGGGAGAAATGGTGGCAGAGGTCATCACAACAGAATCCATATTGGGAAAAAGTGAATTTGCTAAAATTTCATCTGTATTTTTTGGTTGGGAGAATAAATAATAAAATGGATCTTTTGCTGATTGTGGCGGCGGTTCTATCCAAAAAACCAAATTAGGATTGGATTTCAGTCGGAAGTCATTTAAGAAAGAAGAGGCTTTTTTTAGGTTTCCGGAAACCATCTCTAATCCAAGAGCCATTTCCTTTTCTTCCATATCCTCGCTGTCTTTTTTGTATTTAGAAAGAAGACCTTCTAATTGGGAGGCTAAATCAGCTAAGGTATCTTCTAATGCTCCGTTATCCAATTTAATTCGTTCAGTATGACGAGTAGAAAACTGATTGAATTGTAGAGGGATGGCAGAAAGTAACATCCGAAAAAAATCATTCGCATAACCAATGGAAGCCTCCACCGACTTCATGATCTTTTCACCGTTTTTTAGCTTTAAGACAAGCCCTGTGCGTTTTTCTGGAAAATAAAGGTAATGGAGGAGATTCATCAGTAGATCATAACGAATTTCAGATCCAAAGGCCTTTCCTACAATTTCAGGGAAAGCATGTGCTTCATCAATGACCAGTTGCGAAAACGGTGGGAGGAGTTTAAAATCCCCAGCCAAATGACTTGCAAGTAAGTGATGGTTGACTATCAGGATATTGGCTTTTTTCCATTTTTCCTTTTCTAAAAAATAATAAGAAGAACTAAAGTTGGGACAATTTCTCCCCAAACAATTGTCAGACTCACGGGAAACCGAACTCCAAAAGGAATTCGATAAATACCCATCATATTCTGCACGGATTCCTGCCGTAGTTTGTTTTTCCCAATTCACAAAATATTGGATAGAGGATTCCATTTCTGGACCAAAGTCACCCCGTTCCATCACTCGATTGTATTTTCGTTTGCAGAGGTAGTTGTTGGCACCAAGAGCAACCATTGCATTGACAGAAACACCAAGAGCTTCTGCTACTAGTGGGATATCTTTATATAATAATTGGTCTTGTAAGGATTTTGTTTCGGTGGAAACAACCACGGTACAATCATTTTCCAATGAAAATAGGGCACTTGGAATCAAATATGCAAGGGACTTTCCAACACCAGTCCCTGCTTCAATCACCCAATTTGAGCCAGTGTTAAAAGCAGACTCAATGGAAGTTGCCATTTCCATTTGTTCTTTTCTAACTTCATAATCCTTCCAAAGTTTTGGAAGTTTGTTTGTAAAAACAGATTGTACGTCCAATCGTTAATGCCTATTGCGAAAAAGAAGAATGATACAAACAACAGTTAAACTGATTACAGAAACAAGAGAGATTGTCATAATCAGAATTCCTTGCCAATTTAGTTCCCCAGATGGAATCATGTGGCCACCTTTCCTTTTTTGTGATCCAAGGCTTTGGAAACTAAAACATAAATAAAACCATAAATCAAAACAAGTCCTATCACTACTGAACGAGCAACAATTGCTTTGGTTTTGGCATCTTCTACACTTTCCCCTTTGATTTCAGCGAGGGAACCCATAACTTCTGGATTCATTTTATCTAAATATTCAGGTAAGTTCATGTAACAAAAAGAAACAAAGATAAAAAGTAAAAACCAAGGAGTGATGTATTTCAAAACAAACTGAATTGATTTAGGGAAGGGAATGAGACTACCTTCATTCGCATCTTTGACTCCGTTTTCCACTCCAATCTTAAAAACAAAGATAAAAATTTGAATGGAGGCCAAGATGTAAATCATAATGGTTCCAATATAAAAATCGGCGATATCAAGTGCTGCAAAATCTTTGTTAAAGTAAATGATCGGAAGGCAAAGACAAAATGTAAAAAGAAATAATAGTAGGGAAGATTTTCGTCTGCCTACATGAAATCCTTCTTCTAAAAATAAAATTCCAGGCTGCAACATTGTCACAGACGATGTAATGGCAGCAAGAAACAATACAAGAAACCAGAGTCCCCCAAAAAAGGCACCCCCAGGCATCATTCCGAACACGGAAGGTAAGGCAATGAATCCCATTCCAAAAGTCCCAAAAGAAGTAACTTGCATTCCTAAAAATAAAAATGCTACGGGAATGGTGATCATCCCACCAAACACAACTTCTGCGAACTCGTTCAGAGAAGCAGAGGAGAGACTCGACAAAACCACATCGTCTTTTTTCTTTAAAAAACTAGAAAACACGAGAGCAATCCCAAAACCAGTAGATAAAGAAAAGAAAATTTGTCCTGCAGCACTGATCCATACCTTAGGTTGGGTCAGTTTTGACCAATCTGGGTTCCACATAACGGCAAGACCTGATTCAATTCCAGGAATTGTTAGAACACGGATGAGAATGATGGTTGCACAAATTCCCATTAGTGGCATCGCAATTTTTGCAAATGCTTCGAGTCCTTTGGAAAGTCCACGGTAAACAAGTAAAAAGTTAAACAATACGCAGAATAAAAAAAATACAATGATAGGAGACTGAAAACTGGATCCATTTGCTTCTGCACCAGTTAAATGCATAAAGAAAGTAGAAGCTTGTTTTGTCATCGCATCTTGGGTTGAACCAGTGAGGGACATTTGCCCTGTGAGAAAATAGTAAGCATAAGCCAAACACCAAGATTCGATAAAAACGTAATAAACGTAAATCATCACAGGGATCATCACGCCTATGGTTCCAGAAAGTTTGAGAGGGAATCCTTTTAAGTATTCACGAAAGATAAAGGGAGTGCTATGTCCATGTTTGCCACCCATCCTGCCCATAGTCCATTCTGCCAAACAAACAGGAATTCCCAATATGAGGAAACTTGTGATATAAGGAACCATAAAGGCACCGCCGCCATTTTGTACGGCTTGCCCAGGAAATCGCAAAAAATTTCCAAGTCCAATCGCACCACTTGCTACAGCCAAAATCAAACCGATACGACTGGCCCAGCCATCATGGTGTTCCACTTGTCTCTCTTTCATCAGGGACTATTGAATGTATTAGGAATTATGTGACAAAATCTTTTTGTCGAAGATTGAGAAAAAGCAAGGCTTTGACACCTTGCTTTGGTGATTTTCAAATTAGCCGAGAAATAGCTCGTTTTTTTCCATTTTTAGAACTTTGGAGACCAGATTTTTAAAATCTTCCGGTGGTTCCAAAAGTCCCAGTTCTACTTTTGACAGAAACGGAGTGGAAACCTTCAATTTCTTTGCGAAATCGTATTGTTTGATTCCTAACTCACGTCGGACTGCCCAAAGTTTATTTTTCAATCCGTTGGAAAACTCAGGGTAGATGTCTTCCACAGCGCTTTCGTTGAAAAGCTTATCAACAGAGGTTTTGAGATATTTTGCACAAGACGACTTGAATTTTTCAGTCGGATCTTGGGCTCCAGTCTCAATTTTGGATAGGTAACTTGGAGAAACTCCCAGTGCCCTTGCCATATCGTACTGTTTGATACCTCTCTTCTTTCGAAGCATGTAAATGTGATTGTTCATTTATCCCCCCTAACAGTCAGAATATGTCAAATATGGCAAAATTCAATAAAAAAATTTTGCCATATTCCAAATCTTACAAGGGCTATAATGTAACTTCTTTTAAACGATCAGAAGCAATGACCAAGTTGTAAGTGGTCTTTAAACCTGCGACTTTTTGTTCAATAAAGGAATTTCTTTGTGCACCTTCCATTTCCGATTTGATTCTCTCACGAACGGCAGGATATGGCTTAGGAATGCGATTCTGTGGGTTTTTAGGATCTGGATCTGCATAAGCGTACATTTTTCCTGCTTCATATGCATCTCGCATTTGTGCTTCTGTCACAGTCACAGGAATGGCTTTGATTTCATCTTGTAGCGATTTTAACGCCAAAGAAACTTTCATTTTATCCATTTGCATGATATAACCAATCTCTGAACCAACATCTTGCACTTGGTTAGATGTTTCTCCAATTTTTCCTTGGAGGATGGTAGATTGAAACAAATTCAACATGTCCCAAGTTTTGGATTTTTCATCTTTGTATTCTTGTTTTAACACATCTGGAATGGCTTCAAAGTCAGCTGTTAAATCTTTCCAAGTGTAGTTTTTTCCATCACGAGCAGAATATAAAGAGTAATTAGGAGTAAAAATTTTAGGATCAATATCATTTGGACCCGAAAAACGAGGAAGGTTCGCAACAGTTATGCCACTTTCTTCTGTGATTCGTTTTAGTTCTTTTTGATACAATCCTTGCTCATATTCTTTCATTGTATGAGAAGCAAACTGGTTTGCCTTGTCAGCAGATTCGCCTTCAGTAAAGTAAGCAACAGAAGCCTTTGTTTCAGCATCTTCGTGAGTTTTTCCGTATTCAGTTGCTTCTTTTTTGAAATCATCAAAAATAGATGTAAAATATTTTTTTAATCTTTCTGGGTGAACCTTTTCTGTTCCTGTTGAACGAACAACATAGGCAATCCTACCTTCACCGGCTTTTGCATAAGAAATAAAAGTACCTTTTTTAGCTTTTTTTACTTCTGTTAGAATGTCTTCCAAAGGAGTTTCCGCACAATTTGTGCAAAAAGGTTCTAACTTTCCCGCAATTGGTCTTCTTGTAATATCTTCCGTTACTTTGGAAATTTCTTCTGCAATTTCTTTATCTGAAAGTGAATTCAATTTTGTTGCTAAAGCTTCTGCGTTTTTCAAATTCGTTGCTTCGTCTTCACCACGAACAAGCGCTAGTTGAAGGTTTACAAATTCAAGAGGTTTTTCTTTTAAACCGTTCTTCACATACTCTCGCATATAAACGTTTAATTTCAAAAACTGGTTCACTAATGATTCAATTTTTTGAACATCTGCTTCAGCAACTTTTTTGGAAGAGATTGCATCTTTTAGTAAGATTTTTTCTAAAGCGATACTTTCTAAGATTTTGGCTTGGATGTCAGCACTGATTGGTTGCGGTTCTGTGTTTCCTCTTTTAGAAGCCTCAATCACAAAGTTCATTTCTTTGCGTGTTACAGTTCCACCATCAAATGTCGCAAGGATTTCTGAATCCTTGGAGCAATTGAGAAGTGATACGAAGATCAAACCGAGTACGGGACCCAGAGTGAAAAGTTTGTTTAGATTCATTGGATATCCTTGTCTATTTTCAGTATTCTTTAATATTTGCGAACAGGTTTTTCGGGCTTTTTGGAATCCGAAACCGGTGGAGTAGGAATAACCGGTTTTTCTGCGATGACGGCAGCTTTTTTGGCCAAAGGTTCGGAACGAGAAACATTTAATTTGAGAATCTCCGATTTTTGATCCTCTAATTTGTTCATTTCCGATAAAAATGTTTCTTTAAGAATGGGGGAATATTCCCTATCGGAAGCTAGGCGATCCGTCAATTTTTTAAGTTCGACGACATCACGATCCAGTTCTTCCAGTTTTTTGTATAAATGGGCAACCGTTACCTTCAAACTCCACTCCTTCCAAAAGTTTTATTTACTTGCAATAGAGTGCAAGAATGAAATAAGAAAAATAGAATTTTTTATGAGCTTAGACGATTTAGTAGTTTCCACTGAAAAAATAGACACTGTGTATGTAACCAAATTGCAGGGAAACCTAAATAACTTCACTGCTGAGAAATGCATCAAATCAGTACTCAATTCCTTAAAACATGGGTCTGTAATTCTGGATTTGGAAGAATTGAATATGGTCACAACCCAAGGAATCATCGCATTCAAAACTCTTAGCGAAGAAGCCTTCCTTCACAAACATAAAATCATCTTAGTCAATCTGCCGTTAAGCGTTAGACAAGCTTTTTTAATGGCAGGAGTTCGTAATTTATTTCCCATAGCAAACAATGAAGAGGCAGCATTCAAAATGGCCTCAAGACCCAGCAGGTAAACAGTGAATTCAGGATTTAATTTTTTTCGTAAAATTTGGCATGTGCTCGGGCTCATCATTCCCGTGACTCTTTTTTTTGATCCCTTCCAAGATACCTTCCCATTGGTATACGCAACAAGAGCCATTCTAGTAACTCTTTTAGCTGGACTCCTTGCCTGTTTGTTTGTTTTGGAGTTGGTCCGATTAAGCCATTCCGGCTTTGAAAACTTCTTTTACAAATATTTTGGATTCTTGATGAAAGAATCGGAAAGAAAAAGATTCAACGGAACCGTTCCGTATTTTTTTGCCAACTTCCTTGTGGTTTTGTTTTTCCCCGCTGAAGTAGCCATTCTTGCCATCCTCTTTTTGGTCATTGGAGATCCTTTTGCAGCCTATGTTGGGAGTAAGTATGGGAAACATCGATTCTACAACGGGAAGTCGGTTGAAGGGATTATTGGTTTTTTGATTCCTGCATTTTTATTTTCCGTCCTTGCACTCTTTCTCATCACAAAATCTCATCCAGGAAGTTTCCTTGCCATTTTGGATGACCAAGGGAACCTTATTTTGACTCCCATTTATATTGTATTCTTTTCTGTCCTATCTGCTTGCGTAACAGAGTTTTTTGCAAATACTACTGCCAAAGGACTGGTGGATGATAACCTTCTTATCCCGATTGTGGGAGCGACGGTACTTTCTGTATTGTCTTTGTTGTGTTTGGATTATACACCTACGGATTTTATCTTTGATCCAAAGGTTCTCTACATTCAAAAGTGACGGATCTTTAAGATCTCCTCATTGGCTGGGAGGAAACCATTTTCAAATCGGAGCAAAACTTATGCATTAAATAAAGTGTATCATTTAGACTTAGTTGTAGTATTTTTAGAATCTCAATGTATTGAATTTAGTATATTGGAATCCTTTAAGGAGGTTTCCGATATTTTGATTAATTAATTCTTTAAAATTTACGTCAAAAATCTTTTTCTCTTCTAAATAGCGAGAATTTGGTCCGATTATAATTTCTTCCAATGCATGCTCGAAGCTTTCATTTGCTTCGTTTCTAACGATCGGGAGATTGACATAACTATAGAAATTATTTTTATTTAAACCTAATTTAATTCTATTTTCATCGATATCGGCTCTTGGATTTCTTAATACTAACCTTATTTCTTCTTCATCTTCGAAATGTGGATTCTTTATAAAAGGTACAAATAAGTGAATGATATTAAAAAAACCTTCCGTTGCTTCCGCTAAATTATCTAATGAAAATTTTTCGATTTTTCGAAGGAAAAGATCTAATACTAGTTCAAAAATCGCAATTTGTTTTGATTCATTGTATATACAATGTAAAAGTTCAGCTCCTACACTTCCACAATAACTAGCAATAAATGCTTTAGTAAAAACTAACGAATATGCATCATTGAAAGATGTATAACTTCGCCAAAGAAAAAGATCGTCTTTTTTCTTAGAAAAGCTAACAATAAAAATATCTGGATAGATTTTGTTTTTAATTCTAATATCTAGATCTTTTTTAATTTCGCCAAGAACTAGGTTTAAATTGGCATTCTCATTCGTCCTACGATTTAAGATATTTGATAGAATTTCATATGCTCTAATAATTTCGCTTACATCATTTAAACTTGATGCATGATTAGCTCGAAGAGTTTTAGAATGTAGTATTCCGTTTAATCCAACTCCTGTTGTGTAATGACACAAAGGGGTGAAATCACTACGCTCATAATATAAATTTTGCGATTCAGCTACCTGAAAGACTATCTCCATTATTTCGTCATTTTTTAGCTTATTCATAATTCACAATCACTCATTTGAATTACTTCCAACGAAGTTCCACTGTTCTCTGTTTGGTGATTGGTTCCATACCTGGAACCATTACTTTGTATTCCAAAAAAATGACTCCTAAGTCCTCCAATTGAAAAGGGGACTTATCGATTCCTTTATGGCGAAACTCTTCCTTTAAGAGTGCACCCAAATAATGAAAAGAAACCACTACATTGTTTTGGAATAAATTCCCTTCCATTCGTTCGGAAGAATTTCCATACTTTAAATAGGCAACATACCCGGAACGAAAGGATTCTTTTCCCATTCCGTTATATGGTTTTGGCAATACAAGGCGAAACCCTGGAGTTTCTCTTGCCGTAAAATATAAAAAATTTCCAAAATCTTCGTAGGTGGGATTTTCTTTTTTAAACAATTGTTTATCAAGATAAATCACATCTTTTTCTGTTTTGGGTTCTGTACAATCTAAGGGTTCATTAAAGTTATCACAAAATTGAAACGAGTTAGTTTCTAACCCTCCACAATGTAAAACCAACAAGCAAAAAATCAGGTTCAAAATTCTCATTTTTTTATTGGTGCAAATTTGAGACATTGGCATTGGATTAAGATTTGAATTTATTAAATTCATAAGATTCCCTGAGAGTGTTGAAAAAATAACTCACATCTCTTTCTCGGAAGTAGTTTTGTGCAGATTCAGCGACCACCAACTGACTTCTAGAAAAATGATAAACAGTCTCACAGTAAACCCCTTGGAACAAATAAGTGCGGTGAAAATCATCTTTTGATTTCGCAATTACAATGTTATGCGAAGTGACGTAACCCGGAATCAGAAGCACACTCTGGTCTTTTTTTTGTAATAAAGATTGGAATTCTAAACATTCTTTCTTTTTTTCAACTAATTCTTCTCTGTGAATTCTTTGTTTAAAAGAAAGGACTTTTGTAAACCTTCCAGGATATGCAAATACCCTTTCTGTTTCATCAGGGGTCCATTTGGGAAGGGAGACTGATTCATAGAGAATTTTAGAAAACCGTTTTTCTGCCATAGCCTTTAGCTCAAAAAGGATTCCTTCTTCTTGATAAGATAGAATCACAAAAAACGAAGCTCCGGGTGGTCTTTCTAAAATCTCTTGTGGCATGGTTTACTCTTCCGTCACTCCCGTAATGGTAAATCCATCGAGTAACATATAAGGAACAAAAGACGATTCCCCCAAAAGTTCTCCTTCTTTGGAGATCGCTTCTATTTGATTCAATGCTTCAAACGCATTTCCCACAATTTGTACCTCTCGGACCGGAATCTTCTCTCCATTCTCTAAAAGGTATCCGCCTTTGATCACTCCTGAAAAATCACCCGAAGCTCCATCTTTGGTTCCAGAGATCCGATTCACAAATAAGGTTTTACCAGGAAGTTTGAAAAACTCATCCTTTGCTGCTGATCCAGGTGCAATTTGTAATTGTTTGGGACCGCAACCAGGGAGACTTTGGGCTCCACCTGTGGCACAACCATTGGATTTCGGAAGGCCTGCTTTTTTGGCTTCATAGGTATTGTAAAAGTAAGTATGCAATACACCCTCTGTAATGATTGGTTTTTTAGAAGTAGGGAGACCCTCCCGATCGAAACCAGTTGAGCCCATAAAACTATTGTTTGTTGGATCATCCCAAATCGAAAGTAGGGAAGAAGCAACTTTCTCTTCCAATTTTCCTGCCATTTTCGATTTTCCTTTGCGTAGGCTTGTTCCATTTAAAGAACCAATAAAAAGTCCGAGAAAAAAAGAATACACAGCCTCAGGGGGTAGTAAGACCTTCCCTTGAAATCCAGAGATGGGTTTTGCATATAACGCTCCCATACATTTGTCTCCAAAATTCATAAAGGCTTTTTTCCATAAAGTTTGGAACTGAGTTTTGTCAAACCCACTGGCAGAATCATAATCAAAACTTCCGACTAAATCTCCGTCCACACCCATTCCCATTACCGATGCAGAAAGTTCAGCTCCTAGTTCATGGGCCATCACACCTTTGGAAGAAACAATCAGTTTATAACCTTTGCTAAGCGAAAAGTCTCCTGAGTCAATATTGACTTTGGAATACAAATCGTTTCTCCATCCGAGAGCTTCTTTTGCGGATGCTACCAAATCCTCAATTCCCATTGTATCTAAGGATGCGTCATACTGGTTGAAATGATTCTGGATGGATTCTGGTTCCGGAAGGACTAAATCCAAATCGGGAGTGGATTGGCTTTTAGCCAAACTATAGGCTTCTTCAATGGACTGGTAAAGACTAGGGATATGATTGGAGATGATAAAACCTTGGTTTCCTTCATGAATCACCCGAATTCCAAACATATTTTCTTCGGTCGCAGTACAGTTGTTTAAGTCATTTTTTTCTAAACTAACATCTTCCGAATATCCGTAACTGGAATAAATCTCTACCTGGTCGATCCCATTTGATTTTGCTTTTTTGACTAAATTAGAAAGTAAATCTTTTTGGTCGTTCAAACGTTTTTCAATCGAATTACGATCCATTATTTACCACCTAATAATACTTTTGTGCGAACATAAGGTCCACCCGCATCTACTTTAGCAGGTTGTCCTTTCCCACAATGTCCCGAACCCAAATCCCATTTGAATTCTTTGGAAACCATATCTACATTTTGTAAAACATCAAAGGCAAGACCAGATACCGTCACACCTTTTAAGAGGTCCGTGATCTTTCCATTTTGGATGCGGTAGGCTTTTTGAACGGCAAACATAAATTCACCCGTCGCATCTGCTTGGCCATTTTTGGCACCATCCAGATAGTAACCATCTTTTGTATTTGCAATCATCTCTTCCAAACTAGAATTTCCGGGCATAAGGAAAGTGTTTCGCATGCGAATGAGAGGAACATCACCATACTCCCAAGCCCTTGCCGATCCCGTTGGTGCCACTCCAAATCGTTCTGCTGTTTCTCTGTTGTGGAGGTAAGAGGATAGAATTCCATTTTTTATGATGACTGTGTTTGTAGGAATGACTCCTTCATCATCTACAGGAATGGAACCACCAGCTCCTTCGTAATATTCCGAATACCCAGAGTCGCATAACGTCACCAAGTCGGAACCAACCCTATGACCAATTTTTCCTTGGGCCACAGAACCTGAGAGAACAAAGTCTGCCTCTACGGTATGGCCAATGGCTTCGTGCACGAGAAGCCCTACAATCGATGGAGATAAAATCACAGTGGAGAGACCTCCTTCAGGTAAAGAACTGGAAAGTAAATCCACAGCTGTTTTACAGGCTTCGTCGGAAATTTCTGTGGGAGACTGGGAACGAAAGAGGCAGTCCCAACCACCTGTCACACCAATGGAATGAGAACCTGATTCCATCTTTCCATCTTCTTTTGCGACAGCGGAAACTCGAAATTCTGGTCTTACCATACTAAAAAAACTATCAGCCCCGTCGGTAGTCACGATCGCTTTCTCTTCATAAATTTCAGAATACCCACAACCCACGGACTGGAGCTTAGCTGATTGTTTGGCGGCAGCATTTTGGATGTCGAGAACGAGTTTTAGTTTTTCCTCTACCGTGCGGTTACGAAAGTCTTCAATCCCTTTGCCAATAAAATCACCAACAGCAAAATTTGCCTTTGGCAAATTCGGAATTTTATCTTTTCGGAGAGCTGAAGATAGGCGAGCCGCTTTTTTGGCTACCTGGATGGCATTTTGGATGGAGGATTTGGAAATTTCACTGGTGGATGCAAACCCCCAAGTTCCCGCTTCCAAAACTCGAACACCGACACCTGTTCTTTTGCGTAGGGCAGTGGATTCCACACGTCCCCTTTCGGCGAAGAAGGAACGACTTTCTTTATGGTGGTATCTTAGTTCCACGAATCCGGATTCTTCCGCCAAACATTCTTTTAATAGGTTTCGCATACGTCCCTTCCTTAAATTTTAATTATTATGATGATTACGATTTGATTTGAGAATCAAAAAAATCGAGGAGGATCCGAGGAAGCCATCTTCCTTCTGGATTGTCTGGAGAAGGGTCACTGATAAATCCAACATGTCCCCCTTTTTCCGTAAGAACCGTTTGTATGAGCGGGTAGGATTTCCATCGAATTTCATGCCAAACTTCAGAAGGAACTACAGGGTCATCGTCAGCATGGACTATGAGGCCAGGAACTTTGATTCCCCCAAGGTATTTGACACTGGAACAAATATTGTAGTATTCCAATACATTCGCATAACCAGAAATTGGTGCTGTGAAAAAATCATCAAAATCAAAAAAAGACTTACTGCGTAACACTCTTTCTTTCATTTTATCTGAGATTTCATAAACCCCAGATGTTACCTTTTCTTTCATAGTATCCAAAAAATGATCTCGGTAAAAATTTCCGGCTCTTGAATCAATAAAGTCACAACTACGTTTTAGATCCAAAGGAGGGGATGTGGCCGAAAACGCCTTCGAATAGTGTTCCCTTTTTTCTCCAAAAAATTTGATCACCAGATTGGCCGATAAAGAAAAACCAGAAACAAATATAGATCTTGAAAAATGTTGATAAATGTATTTTAAGACAACATCCAAATCTTCCGATTGGCCGGCATTATATGGTTTTTTGGCAATCCCAAGGCCACGACCACAGTTACGCAAATTCATTCGTACGACCCCATAACCGCGGTTCAGTGCTTCTTTTCCAACACTCACCATATAATGAGATTCAGAACTTCCTTCCATTCCATGAATGAGAAGTAGGTAATATCCATTCCATTTGGAGGCTTTTTTTCGAACAAAAGAAAGAGGAGGGTTGTGTTCCAACCAAAGGTGATCCCCAGACCCATCGTTTGTGGGAATGAGGATACTTTCTGAATAGTACTCATCCTCTAGAGAATTGTCTGGAGGAAAGAGTACGTTGTAGACAGTTTGTAAATGTCTACCTTCTAAAAATCTTCTTGGTTTAAATTCTCTGTTAGACGACGTCAATTGTGTTTACGATCTTATCTACAATCCCGTAAGCTAATGCTTGGTCGGCATCCATATAATAATCTCGATCGGTGTCTTCGACCAATTGTTCGTAGGTTTTGCCACATGCATCCGCTAACATTTGATTGAGTTTTTCCTTAGTTTTGACAATGTCCTGAGCATGGATGAGTAAATCCGTAGCTGGAGCTTGGATCTGTCCGCCAATGGAAGGTTGGTGGATCATCACTCGACCGTTAGGCCAAATGTAACGATTTCCTTTTTTCCCGCCAATGAGTAGGATAGAACCCATAGAAGCTGCCATTCCCATACATACTGTATGCACTGGTGAGGAAATCATTTGCATTGTGTCATAGACAACAAGGCCTGAAGTAACCACACCACCAGGGCTATTGATATAAAACGTAATTGGTTTTCCAGGATCTACCATTTCCAAATACATAAGTTTGGCGGTGAGCTCCTTGGAGGATTCGTCAGTGACAGGACCCCAGAGAAAAATTTTCCTTTTTTCCAGGAACTTCTTTCCCATGTTTTTATCGCTAATGAGATCTTGGATGGTTTCGGTGATTTCTTTTTCTGGTGTTTCTTCTTCTGCCATATTAATTCAGTCTTTTGTGATTAGACATAGGTTGCAAGCGTTTCAGCTTGAAGTAAACGCCTAGAATCAGGAAAACACTGAAAGAAATAAAAAAGAAACGTAATAAAAAGAGGGGTGGTTCTTTCCAATCCCCACTAAGCCCTGCAGTTCGGAGTGATGCAGGAATCGCTTTTGGTTTTTCTGGCGTTAGGGATAAAGTTTCTTCGAATTTCAATACATGAGCAGTTTCAGAGAGTAGATAGTACTTTCTTGCTTCCTGTTCTAAGGCATATGCATCATTTTTTAGGCGGCGTTCTTTTTCTTCCAATCCTTGGTTTTCGACCACAAGCCTCTCGACCTCTGCATTGAGATTTTGTAATTCTTTCTCAAGACGCATACGTTCGGCAATCCCTGACTCGGACAAAAGTCCGAGATAGATTCCAGCACAAATATACGTTACAAGTAAAGAGGCTTTCGTTGGTGTCATATTACCTTAGGTTGTAAAAAGTATTTACTCCGCTGTAAGTCGCATTTTTACCGAGTTCTTCTTCGATCCGAAGGAGTTCATTGTATTTCGCAATTCGGTCCGTTCTACTCAAGGAACCTGTTTTGATCTGACCGGAATTGGTTGCCACGGCGATATGGGAAATGGTTGCATCTTCCGTTTCTCCAGACCTGTGGGAAACCACAGCTGTATACTGGGCTTTTTTTGCCATTTCAATGGCACTCAGGGTTTCTGTAAGAGTTCCAATTTGGTTCACTTTGATGAGAATGGAGTTACCAATCCCTTTGTTTATCCCTTGGGAGAGCTTTTTGATATTGGTTACGAACAAATCATCCCCCACAAGTTGGATCTTTTTCCCCAGTTTTTCGGAAAGTTTTTTCCAGCCTGTCCAATCGTTTTCATCCAGACCGTCTTCCATGGTAATGATCGGATACTTGGACACTAAATTTGAGTAGTATTCTACCAGTTCTTCCGCAGTCTTTTCTGGTTTTTTCTCCGCTTTGAGGATGTATTTCTTTTTCTTCTCATCATAGAACTCAGACGCAGCGCAGTCCAATCCAATTTTGATATCAAGATCTGGTTTGTATCCTGCCTTTTCAATGGCAGTGAGGATGACTTCGATGGCTTCGCTATTGCTGGTTAGGTTTGGTGCAAATCCACCTTCATCACCCACAGCGGTATTGAGACCTTTTCCTTTGAGAACTGATTTTAGGCTATGGAAAACTTCTGCACCCATACGAAGGGCTTCGCGAAAATTGGGAGCAGACACCGGTAGAATCATAAATTCTTGGAAGTCGATATTGTTGTCTGCGTGAGCACCACCATTGATGATATTCATCATGGGAACAGGAAGTTCACGTGCAAAGGTTCCACCGATATAACGATATAGTGGAAGGCCTGCATGTGCTGCCGCAGCTTTTGCCACAGCCATAGAAACACCCAACAGGGCATTGGCACCTAACTTGGACTTGTTGGCAGTTCCATCTAGGGAAATCATAGTTCCATCAATGAGGAGTTGGTTTGTTGCCGAAAGGCCTAAGATGGATTTAGATATTTTAGAATTTACATTTTCTACGGCTTTCAGTACACCTTTTCCGGAGTATCTTTTTTTATCACCGTCACGAAGTTCTACGGCTTCATGTTCACCAGTTGACGCACCAGAGGGAACCGCCGCACGACCAAAGGAACCGTCTTCAAGTGTGACATCCACTTCAACGGTTGGATTTCCTCTGGAATCCATAATTTCACGGGCTTTGACGGAACGAATGCTATCTTTTTGGGACATCGGGAATTGTTTCTCCTAAGGGATAATTTCCTCCCAGTGTTAGGAATTTTAAGCCTCTGACAATAAACTTTTTCGACAAAGAGCCTTGTTCTAGGAAAATGACTTAAAAAGAAGAGGGAACCGTGAACGAACGCCAAAAATTCACCCGCAATTTTTCCATCATCGCCCATGTCGACCATGGAAAATCCACTCTGGCGGATCGTTTGCTTGAGATTGGTCTAGTCACTGACCAAAGGACAAAAAAAGACCAAATTCTCGATTCCATGGACATCGAAAGAGAACGTGGGATTACCATCAAAGCGAACAATGCGTCCTTTGATTACCACGCCAAAGATGGGAACGTATACCACCTCAATTTAATTGATACCCCGGGCCACGTTGATTTTACATACGAAGTGTCCCGTTCCCTTGCTGCTTGTGAAGGGGTTTTACTCATCGTTGACGCAAGCCAAGGAGTAGAAGCTCAAACTTTGGCCAATTTATATTTAGCGATGGATTTAAATCTTCGCATAATTCCTGTTATTAACAAAATAGATCTTCCTTCTGCCGATATTGACAAATGTAAACTCATGATCGAAGAATCTTTGGGGCTCAATCCAGAAGAAGCCATTCCGATTTCTGCAAAAACAGGGCTAAATGTACAAGAAGTACTCGAATCCATTTGTTATTTATTACCTCCTCCTGTTGGGGATGTAGATGCTCCTCTCAAAGCATTAATTTATGATTCCTTCTTTGACACTTATATGGGTGTGGTTGCGAAAGTTCGTTTGTATGATGGAAAACTTCGCAAAGGCGAAATGATCCATATGATGAACATTGGCCGCCAGTTTACTGTAACGGAAGTGGGGATCAATAGACTCTCCATGGTTTCTTGCGAAGAATTACAAGCAGGTGACGTAGGTTATGTGGTCGCTGGTATGAAAAAGATGGGTGATGCCAAAACAGGGGACACCATCACCCATGCCAATCGCCAAACTGCCGAAGATGTCAAAGGATTTAAAGATGCAAAACCCATGGTATTTGCTGGTCTTTTTCCTATTAACGGGGAAGACTTTGACGCCCTTGTGGATGCCATCGAAAAATTAAAGTTAAATGATTCTGCTCTCACCTTTGAAAGAGAAAATTCAGCAGCCCTGGGGTTTGGATTTCGTGTAGGATATCTCGGTCTCCTTCATATGGAAATTGTTCAGGAAAGGCTGGAAAGGGAATTTAATTTAGCCCTTATTACCACAGCTCCGTCCGTAAAATTTCGAATCACAACAACGAAAGACGATGTGATCGAAGTGGACAACCCTAGCAAATGGCCCGATCCCATATTAATTGGGAAATCCGAAGAACCTTTTGTCAAAGCAACCATTATCGCTCCCGAATCTTATGTGGGAAATATCATGTCTCTTGTGATTGAAAAACGTGGGATCCATATGGATACGGTCTACCTTTCCAAGGACAAACTCCAACTCACCTATGAACTTCCCTTGGCGGAACTTATCTTTGAATTCTACGACAAACTCAAATCCTATACCAAAGGCTATGCATCTTTGGATTACGAAGAAGTGGGGTATCGAGATTCGAAACTTGTTCGTATGGATATCCTTGTGAATGGGGAACCGGTGGATGCCCTTTCCTCCATTGTCCACAAATCCAAAGCGGAAGAACGGGGAAGGGTCATCATTGAAAAACTAAAAGACCTGATCCCTCGCCACCAGTTTATGATTCCATTGCAAGCGGCCATTGGTTCCAAAGTAGTAGCCCGGGAAAGTATTTCTGCCCTTCGTAAAAACGTAACAGCCAAGTGTTACGGTGGAGACATTTCTCGTAAGAAAAAACTTCTAGAGAAACAAAAAGAAGGAAAGAAACGGATGAAACAAATTGGAAACGTAGAAATCCCTCAGGAAGCCTTCTTATCCATTTTAAAAACCGGGGACTAGAATTCAAATTGTGCCAAATCATTCTTTTGGCACAAAATGGGCTCGGGTCACCCAAGCGTCCACTGCCCATGAATCCAAACAAACAAGCTTGATATCCATTGAATTTTGTTCCTTATGATCGTATGGATCCTTCCCGTTTTTTCCCCTCACTTCCGATCCACATTTCAGAAATCCCCTTTACGATTTTGGATTCATTCGTATCTAAAGCGGAGAAAACCGCTCGCTCTCTAGACACTCCTTCAATTCCAACACTCCATTTCATTAGGGATGACTTACTGCCTTTTGGTTTTGGAACCAAGTGGAGGAAAACACAAGGGATCCTCCAGTATTTGCAAAAGAATCGAATCCAAAAAGTGCTTCTATGGGGTGCTATCCATGGAAACTATTTGGCAAGTTTTACAACCATTCTCCGTAAGAATGGATTCACTGTAGATACGATTGCCTATACAAGGGATCCCCATCTTCGGTCGTATAACGAAAGATTGGTTCGAGGGCATTCTCATACTTTGGTTTGTTATGCGAACAGAAAGGTTACCTTTGATGATTGGTTGGCAAAAGAAAAAGAGTATCAAGGACTCTCTTTACCGGAATTTGGAATCCACTCGGGGCAAAACCTTGGACTCCGCTCCTTTTGGCAGGAGATAGAGAAAAAAATAATCCAGTTTCTTGATACCTCTCAGCCGAAGTTTCAACGACACAAAATAAATGCCATTCTCCGAATGGAAATTGGATCTGGGGCTACCTTTCTCTCCGCCTTTGATTTTTTTTATGGAACTTCTCTCCTTGTCCAAGGAGTGATGGTCGGAGAAAACAAAGAAACTTGGCAAAAAAAAACGGAGGATTTACAAAAACAGTTGGGACTAAAAATCATTCCGATCCCAACAGAACAAATATTAGAAATTCCAAAAGAGGGAAAGAATTCCGAAGCCCATTTACAATTCGATAACAATCGAAACAAAACAACGGTTTCTTTTGGCAAACAGTCTAAGTCTCAAAAAGAATGGATTCGAGAGTTTTATCGAAATACGAATATCCTCTTAGAGCCGATTTATAGTGGAATGACGGTTAAACCCTTACTGCGAGAACTAAACGAGATGCAGATAACAACAATGTCCAAGCCGTTGCCAACTCCATCAGAATCATTGCCAAATCCTCCTTCCTCTTTATCTTCCGGTACGAATCCAATCTCTTCGATACAACCAGTTCCCATTTTTTACCTCCACCAAGGAGGCCAAATCCAACATCTAGATTTGATTTTGGAAAAGGATCACCAATGAATTCTTTCGATAGACCGCTTGTTTCCATTATTATACCCACCTATAACCGAAAGACCGTCGTCGACAGAGCCATCGAATCAGTGATAAAACAAACCTATCCCCACTGGGAACTCCATATTGTCGATGATGGATCGGACGATGATACATGGAAAGACCTCCTTTCCAAACTTCCTGGTTGGAAAGGGAAGCTATCTTCCTTTGGCAGAAATCATAAATCCATCCAGATCCACCAAACAGAACATAGGGGAGTGAGTGGGGCAAGAAACTTTGGAATGGGAAGGGCAGAAGGTGAGTGGATTGCCTTTTTAGATTCGGATGACGAGTGGTTTCCCGAGAAACTTTCCAAACAAATGGAATTTCATAAATCCCATCCAGAATTTTTCTTTTCCCAAACGAGAGAGGTCTGGAACAAAAAAGGCAATTTAATGGAGCCCAAAGGAAAATACAGGAAACTCTCTGGATGGTTTTTAGAAGAGTCATTGGATAATTGTATGGTAACAACATCTAGTTTTTTGGCCCATAAACCAACCCTGGAAACCATCGGAGGATTTCGCATCGAACTACCCGTATGCGAAGATTACGATTTATGGAACCGGATTTTGTTATCTGGCCATCCCATTGGTTTACTCGACGAAAACTTAATGATCCGTTACGGTGGTAGCGATGACCAACTTTCGAATCAATACCAAGCTCTCGAAAGATTTCGTTTGTATTCGCTACTACTTACGAAAGAAGAATTCAGGGTCATTGGAAAATGGGAATTATTAGAACCACTTACAAAGTCCCTTTTCCAAAACGCCATCCAATCGAGACTTAAGACCATTCTCCAAGGTCGTGTCAAACGAGGAAAAGAAATAGAATGGATCCAACGTTTGATGACTGATTTTTTATCAGATAAACCAATTTCAAAAATGGATTTAGAATCATTGTTAGATGAGAATCAATTTGAGTTTTGAGTGAACTAGACTTCTAGAGAAGCCAAAAAAATAAATCATTCTAATTTCTGAATTCGCTCAAAAGATTATAAAAAAACCCGACTGTTTCCAATCGGGTTTATATCGCTTCGTGACAAAACGAATCTCTTTGCAAATAAAACTCCCCAAGAAAGAAATCTTCTTCCTAAGGGCAATTCAATTAGCTTGCGATAAATTCTCTGTTAAGTCTAGTGATAAAGTTCACCGAAATTTCTTTCGGACAAGCTGCTTCACATTCGTATTGGTTTGTACAATTTCCAAATCCTTCTTTATCCATTGCATTTACCATTTTACGAACACGTTCTTTCTTTTCGACCACACCTTGCGGGAGGAGTGCCAAATGTGATACTTTTGCGGATACAAAAAGCATCGCCGAAGCATTTTTACAAGCTGCTACACAAGCCCCACATCCAATACAAGTTGCCGCGTCCATCGCAAGGTCAGCATCCACTTTTGGAATCGGCAGTGCATTTCCGTCAGGTGCTCCACCCGTGTTGATGGATACATAACCACCCGCTTGGATGATGCGATCAAAAGCAGAACGATCCACTAGAAGGTCTTTTACCACAGGGAAAGCTTTGGCTCTCCACGGTTCGATAAAAATGGTATCTCCATCTTTGAACTTACGCATATGCAATTGGCAAGTGGTAGTCCCTTTTTCTGGACCATGAGGAACCCCATTGATTACCATGGAACATGCCCCACAAATTCCTTCGCGGCAGTCATGGTCAAAAGCAATCGGCTCATCACCTTTTTTGATTAGGTCATCGTTCACAACATCCAACATCTCAAGAAAAGACATATGTTCGCTGATGTTGTTTGCTTCATAACTCACCATGCGACCTTTATCGTTTTTATTTTTTTGTCGCCAAACTTTAAGGTGTAACTTCATTGTATCCATTATTTGTAGCTCCTTACGGCTAGGTGGATGTTTTCATACTCGAGTTTTTCGCGGTGTTCTACAGGAGCCTTTCCTTCACCTTTATATTCCCAAGCAGTTACGTGACAGAATTTATCATCGTTACGTTTTGCTTCACCATCTTCGGTTTGGTGTTCCTCACGGAAGTGACCCCCGCAAGATTCCTCTCTTGTGAGCGCATCTAAACAGAGTAGTTCACCAAACTCTAAATAGTCGGCAACGCGACCTGCTTTTTCTAACTCTTGGTTGAGCTCAGATCCAGATCCGGCAACTTTTACGTTTTTCCAAAATTCCTCTCTCAGTTCAGGAATTTTTTTCAAGGCATCTTTGAGGCCTTTTTCGTTACGTGCCATACCACACTGATCCCACATAATTTTACCAAGGGCTCTATGGAAATCATCCGGAGTTTTTTTACCGTTGATTGCTAATAATTTATTAGTCATCTCACGAACACGGGCTTCTGCTTCTTTAAACTCAGGTCTGTCTGTAGAAATGTTTTTATGACCTTCTTTAGCGAAATAATCACCAATGGTATAAGGAATCACAAAGTACCCATCAGCGAGACCTTGCATGAGAGCAGATGCTCCGAGTCGGTTCGCACCATGATCAGAGAAGTTTGCTTCTCCAAGAACGTGAAGGCCAGGAATATTGGACATGAGGTTGTAATCCACCCAAAGACCACCCATCGTATAGTGAACTGCAGGGTAAATACGCATTGGCACTTTGTAAGGGTTTTCTCCCGTAATACGTTCATACATTTGGAAGAGGTTGTCGTAACGGTCAGCTACTACTGGTTCACCCAATCGTTTGATGGAATCAGAAAAATCTAAATACACACCAAGTCGTTTGTCACCGACCTTCGGTCCTACACCAAGACCATTGTCACAAGCTTCTTTGGCAGAGCGGGAAGAGATATCGCGAGGTGCTAAGTTTCCGTAAGAAGGGTATTTTCTTTCAAGGTAATAATCTCTTTCGTCTTCAGGAATTTCGTGAGGAGCACGGAGATCATCTTTTTTCTTAGGAACCCAAACCCGTCCGTCGTTACGGAGAGATTCAGACATAAGAGTTAGTTTGGATTGGTAGTCTCCTGCTTGTGGGATACAAGTAGGGTGAATTTGCGTATAACAAGGGTTTGCAAATCCTGCCCCTTTTTTGTAGGCACGATAAGTAGCAGTTACGTTTGATCCTTTTGCATTGGTAGAAAGGTAAAATACGTTTCCGTATCCGCCGGATGCGAGAATGACAGCATCTCCTGCGTGGGAAGAAATTTCACCAGTCACTAGATCACGAACTACGATTCCTTTGGCGTGACCATCAACAAGAACTAGTTCCAACATCTCTGTTCTTGGATACATTTTCACTGCACCACGAGAGATTTGTTTTTCAAGAGCCGAGTAGGCGCCAAGTAACAACTGTTGGCCAGTTTGTCCTTTTGCATAAAAAGTACGGGATACTTGCGCTCCACCAAAAGACCGGTTGGATAGGGTTCCGCCATACTCACGGGCAAAAGGAACTCCTTGTGCCACACACTGGTCAATGATGTTTGTGGATTCATGAGCCAATCGATAAACGTTTGCTTCACGAGCACGGAAGTCACCACCTTTTACAGTGTCATAGAACAACCGATATACGGAGTCACCATCATTTTGGTAATTCTTTGCCGCATTGATACCACCTTGGGCAGCAATGGAGTGAGCTCGTCTTGGGCTATCTTGGAAACAAAAAACTGAAACTTGGTATCCAAGTTCAGAGAGTGTAGCAGCAGCAGAAGCTCCTGCAAGTCCTGTTCCCACGATAATGACTTTATACTTACGTTTGTTTGCCGGGTTTACAAGTTTGATGTCTTGTTTGTGTTTATCCCATTTTTGTTCTAATGGACCCGACGGAATTTTTGCGTCTAATTTCATAACTTCTCCTAAAAACCCTTAACGGACATACCCGAGTAAAATCGAGATCGGCATGGAACAGTTTCCCAGGAAAATGATAAGACCAAGTCCTGTAGAAGCTTTCTGAATGGCTGGGTTGTGTTTTGGTGCAAGGATTCCCAATGTTTGTAACATAGATCCCAACGCATGAGAAAAATGAAGAGCAAGGAAAACCATAAATATGATATAAGTTCCGGAAATGATTGGATCTTGAAATCCGAGGATCACCATTGCATATACGTCATGAACCACATCTCCATTTTTGAGAATGTACTCATAAGTGTAATGTTCCGGATTCGTAATTCCTAAAGTAAAATGTGCCAAGTGGTAAACAAGGAATGTGAGTAAAAGGAGTCCACTATAAGCCATTGTGCGAGAAGCAACAGAAGCTTGGATGGTAGAACCTTTTGCATAAGACACAGGCCTTGCTTTTGAGTTTTCAATTTTAAGAAGAATGGCGGTGCATACGTGCCCAAAAAAGGCAACAATCAGTCCAATCCTTGCTACCCATAGTAGCGGTCCTAAATCTTTGAGAAACTTTGCGTAGGTGTTTAATTTTTCTGGTCCTTGGAAAACTTGAAGGTTTCCGACCATATGAAGGATCACGAACCCAAACCAGATAAATCCGGTAATGGCCATTATGATCTTCTTTCCAATTGAGGATCGAAAGAAGTCTAGACTCAACGTCATTGAAGAGCTCCTGTAGAGTGTAGGTGTAAATTTTTCTATTACGTCCAGTTTCAGACTGATTCCACTTCCCGTAAATTCATAAATCTTCACTGAATAAATCTTGGCGATTTGAGTTTGTTTCTCAATAAGGATCAGAGAAATCCCAAACTTGAAAAGGGGTTGAGTTGGGGCCAGAGGCCAGTGATTGTAGCAAAATCTTGCGAAGAGAACAAAAAGGGAACAATCAGATTCTTCATTCCTTGTCCAAGACGGCCATTTTATATTGTTTTTTCTTCCTTTCCATTCAATGTTCCAAACCCAGTGGGAATTTTCCTGAAAATCGAAAGGCTTATTTACGTGAAGTAGGATTGCCGATCCTTGTGACCATTCGTCCACGCCACAAAATTAGTACAAAAGAATTACAGTTGTTTGTCAAAACAGAAAACCTAACAAACATTAATATATCAAAATTTCAGATTTTATTCTTTGCTCTCGACCTACAAAAACAAATTTTAATTCCAGAAGACAAAAAAACTCCAGAGTTGATTTGTTCGATCGAAAAAAAAATCCAACCCAATGTAATTCTTAAATGCCATGTAGGTCCTTATGTTTATACAAACCTATGGTCTTCGATCCAAATTCAATCTATTTCATTTACGACAGAGGATCAAATTCGCCATGTGATCAGCGAAGAAGACTTAGATGACGTGACTGTTTGGTTATAAGATTTAGTCATTTTATTTCAAAAAAAATTCATCGAGAATTTAAAAATAGAAAAGAATCAAATCCATTGGTGTTGACACCCAATTCATAAAATTTTAATATTCCCAGACCATTATGTTTTCAAAAATCAAAAATGATCTCCCTTCAGGCTTAGTTGTATTCTTAGTTGCACTCCCACTTTGTTTGGGTGTTGCCTTAGCAAGTGGAGCCCCATTACTTTCCGGAGTGATTTCGGGGGTCATCGGTGGAGTGATCGTTGGGATTCTCAGTCATTCGAGTACAAGTGTCAGTGGACCAGCAGCTGGGCTTGTGACTTTGGTGTTGGCTGCAATTGCCGGTCTTGGTGATTATCATACTTTTCTTCTTGCCGTTTTTCTTGCTGGATTTATTCAAATCACGATTGGTTTTTTAAGAGGTGGATTCATTGCAAATTACATTCCTTCGAATGTGATCCAAGGATTACTCGCATCCATTGGAATCATCCTTATCTTAAAACAAATTCCACATGCCGTGGGATTCGACGTAGACCCAGAAGAGGATTTTATCTTTTTTCAAAAAGATGGAGAAAACACATTCTCTGAACTTTTTAATATCATCAATTTTTTTTCCTGGGGAGCTGTTTTCATTGCCGTTTCTTCTCTGGCACTTATCTTTACCTATGATAAGGCAAAATGGAAACCTTTAAAGTTTTTGCCTTCACCAGTCCTTGTCATTCTTTTGGGAGTGTTTCTAAACGGTATTTTTCAAATTTACTTTCCTGGACTTTATCTTTCTGAAAAACATTTAGTCTCGATACCCAATATCAAGAACTGGGAATCTGTTTTTTTCTTTCCCAATTTTTCTGCCATCTTGGATAGTAAGGTTTGGTATTTTGCCTTTACAATTGCTGCCTTTGCAACTCTCGAAACTTTACTTAATTTAGATGCTGTCGAAAGGATTGACCCTCACAAAAGGTTGGCATCACCAAACAGAGAACTTGTGGCACAAGGTATAGGAAACTCGCTCTCTGGTTTGATTGGGGGTCTACCGATTACTTCTGTGATTGTTAGAAGTTCTGTAAATATTTATGCGGGAGCAGAATCAAAACTATCAACAATATTCCACGGAATTCTTTTGTCCGTTAGTGTAGTTTTTTTTGGATCTTTTTTAAACCTAATTCCACTTTCTTCATTAGCTATAATTTTAA
The DNA here is from genome assembly GCF_004770475.1 of Leptospira mtsangambouensis. Lineage (NCBI taxonomy): Bacteria > Pseudomonadati > Spirochaetota > Leptospiria > Leptospirales > Leptospiraceae > Leptospira > Leptospira mtsangambouensis. Next base: position 888,041 of record NZ_RQHK01000002.1, on the reverse strand, counting down.
TTGTTACTGGCTTTAAACTAACAAACTTAAGTTTATACAAATCCATTTACAATAAAGGAATTTACCAATTTCTCCCTTTTATAGCAACGATTATAGCAATCATCTTTACTGATCTTCTAACAGGTGTATTAATTGGGCTTTCCATCAGTTTTATATTCATTCTCAAAAACAATTACAAAAATCCATTTTCTGTGGAAACGGAAACTCTAAATATTGGTGAAACCATAAGGATAGAACTTCCAAACCAAGTATCTTTTTTAAACAGAGCATCCATTAAAGACACTCTTTGGGCCTTGCCTGAAAATTCCAAATTGATAGTAGATGCATCAAACTGCAATTTTATTGACCATGATATTTTAGAAGTTTTAGAAGAGTTTAAAACGGTGGTTTCTGTAGAGAAAAAAATCCAACTAAATCTAATTGGATTAAAAGATTCTTATGAACTGAGTGATCAAGTTCAGTTTGTCAATATTTTAGACAAAGAAGCACAACAGAAATTAACTCCTGATGAAATTTTGGATTTTTTGAAACGAGGGAACGAACGGTTTGTCAAAGGGAAATGGTCGGAAAAATACTTCAAACACCAAGTGAATGCCACCGCTTTTGGACAAAATCCCATTGCAGTAGTTTTATCTTGTATTGATTCTCGAACCAGTCCCGAAATTATTTTTGATGCAGGTCTTGGTGATATCATATCAATTCGTATTGCAGGGAATATCGTTAACGAAGAAATACTTGGAAGTTTAGAGTTGTCCTGCGACAAAATAGGGACAAAGTTAATTGTCGTTCTTGGACATTCTAATTGTGGGGCAGTTTCAAGTGCTCTTTATGCTCTTCGAGAAGGAAACATCGCAAGCATCACAAACAAAATTCAAAAAGCAATTGATGAATCAGAAAAAATCATCCATCCCATCCAAAAAGAAAACGAACATATTTTCAATCATGTTGTAAAAGCAAATGTGAAAAATTCCATCCAGGAAATTTTAACTAAGAGTCCATTTTTATTAGGAAAAGTGAATTCTAAAGAAATCAAAATTGTCTCAGGTTTTTATGATACTTCTTCTGGCGAAGTCCAGTTTTTTGAATCGATAGAACCAGTGGGGAAAGGAAAAAATTTGATTTAATGAGCATGTAACACCCCCAGACAAAAAATCAATATCGTTGCCTGGGTAGTGGTCTATTTTGTTTATTTATATACAGGTACAAACAATGGTTTGTATGCATTACGATTGACGTAAGCAATAAAAGCATTGGCAACAACAACAAAAATTCCAACAGGGATTCCTTCAGGGGCAATCATGATGTGAACAAAGAAAATGTTCACAACAATAGGTGCAATGACAACAGAAGCCAGTGGAACAAACCTACCTGACAAAAACGCAATCGCACAAACTAACTCCGTTACTTTAATGAGGGTCATTAAATAACCGGAGGCCTTGATACCATCATTGAATACTTTTAAATCACCCGTAGTTTCTGGTTGTTGGACCAAGTTAAAGAGAATTACCACGGAAGAAAAAAGGAATAATGCACCAAGCAAAACCCTAACGACTATATAAGCAATTTTCATACCATTTTCCTTTGAATGTTCTTTTTTCCAAACTAGGACTATCCAAAAAATCGTCCTCGTTTTCCGAATTATGAACAAAACAAATAGAAAGTCACTATGTTTTCAAAGATTCTAAATATCAAAAACCGAATTGAGAGGAAACTTTTCGGGTTTTTTCTGAACTAAGCTGCAATAAACTCGTTGTTTGGTGACATTGATTTGTGGGCTATATTTATGAAATATCGATTTCACCTTGCTTCAGCTATGTTCTGTTTGTTGGCTAATTGCGTAGCAACTTCCCGTACGGATTTTCCACAGACAGATCGATCAGAAAATTCGCTACGACTCCAATATGCACAGGAGCTAGAAACAAAAGTTTTAAAAGTAGGTCCATCACAAGAAATTTCAATCGGACAATTTGCACTCCAATCACTGTCAAACACGAGCCCTCGTTATTTTTCCGTTAGTTCTTTATCACCTCTCAAATCCAATGACCCACTGGAACCTGGTGTAATTGTGTTAAGAAAAGTCCAAGTGGACCGATCTCTGGAATTTGAAGACGGAACTACTAAATTTCGTCATGCCACCTTTGCTTCGATTGTCGAGTTTTTGGTGATTAGTCCTTTGGGAGAACAACAGAGAATCTTAGGACATTCTGAACAAATCATATCCAGAACTATTCCTTTTAGCGCTGATGACAAGGAGTCAAAAGACAAAATTGCAACAAGCATCCAGTCGGCAATTGAGGAAGGTTTAAGACAAATCGTCTCTTTAAAGGAATTTCCGTCTTTTTTTAAGAGTCAGAATATGTTTCAAAGGTAAGTTGGTATAAGAAAAAAATCCCGAAGGGCTGTCAAATTGGTTCATTTATCGATTTTAAATAATCACCAATGATACTAAGGTATGGGTCTTTCTTCAAATTTTCATGATTCACATTCATTCCTTCTAATGGTTTGATATCTGCCAATAAAAATCGCTTAAATAAAAAACCGGCAAAAAACATTCGTATAGAATTTAAAAAGGGAAAACTTTTTTTCTGAATGAGAATACCTGAAATCATTGTGTGAGATGGAAAAGGATTGAGTGATAATAGTAACTGACTTTTGAATTTACCTAAGTCAGATTCTACGGTAAACAAATATCCGTGATATGTCTGAATGCGCACTTTAATATGATTATTAGAAATCCATTTCATTATATAATCAGAGAATTTGGTTCCAATTACCTCCGAATTGTATCGAAATTCTAAAATATTCTTTTTTTTATCCCAACGAATTTGTGGCTCATCAACTAACCTACGTTTGTGAACATATTCCAAGTGAATAGGATCGAATGCATTGATCAAAATAGCTTCCCAATTGGTAAAAATTTTCTTTCCAGGGAAACTCTCATACATTTGTTCCAGTTTGGGAATGAGATTCAATTCAGGAAAAATTGGATTTGAATTTCTTCCAAAATAAACAAATACGGAACCAAACTCTTCTTTTGTGATAAATCTTTTTTGTTTGTATAAACCCAATTTAGATTTCAAAGAATTTCCGTTGGAATCAAAACAAATTTCATGTAATGAACAACGTATTCCATCTTTAGACCAGGTTGCATTTCCAAGGTGAGCTCCTAAATGAGAGCAATGAGCTTCTAGTGCGACGATTTCATTCTCTACATTTCGAAAGAGAACAAAGTCCTGAAATTTAGTAGGAAACGAAATTACTTTTCCTTGTGGTAATTCTTTAGCAGAACAAACCAAAAACCAAACTTCTTTCAAAATAACCATCCCTTCTGCAAGGCATGAAAAATTTGGTGTAAAAGATTTGAAATTTTTGGTGAACGGAAATAGTGATCTGCCCCCCAAACAGGGATTATCTTAGATTCCGGCAATATAGCATCTAAAAGCAGAGTAATTCCATCATTAGGACCAAACCTAGATAGGTACTGATAACGCCCGCGGATCGTACCTTTTAAATGAGATTCTATAGGGAATCCAACAACAGATACTGTTTTTAAATGTTTTGGAATCGAATATGATTGATTCAACAATTCAGATTGAAGGGAGAAATCCGAAACAAATTCGAGAGGAATCCCAACGACATTTAACAATGACTTGCTGAAGAAATTTTTTACTTTAGAATTTCCTACAAAACGTTCTACTAAGTGCAAACCTTTATGTACCCCACAAATGGAAATCCATAATTTGACTTTTGAACTAATTTCAGGGTAGGACTCTAAAAAAACACGAAAATCGGAACTACCTTTGCTAAAAGAAAAAACATACAAGGGTTCTTTTTCTTTCTTTATGGTATCTAATATGATTTTTACATTTTCGCTAATTTTGCCTTTGCTAAGTACTGGAATTTTGGATGCTTCTAATCCAAACTTTTTTGCAATTGATAGAATTAACGAGCCATCACCAGCATATTCCGGTAATTCTTCATAGAGACCAGCAGGTACAACTAGCACCTTACCCTTAATTTTACCAAAGTTTCCAGATTCAGGTGCAAACGACTCAAGTTTTTTATAAAACGAAGTAGATTCGGAACGATTGCGAATCAGGTCATAAAGAAAAGCTGTTGCCAAATCGATTCCATACGTCTTTTGTATTTCCAAAAGTTGATTTGCTTCAAAATTCCGAAAATTGATTTTTGGAAAAATTGATTTAGCTTTTAGAAATAAATCTGTCTCATCTAATACGGTAGCAGGGATTTCCTTTTGCAATAGACGAATTAACGACATATAGCGAAATTACGAATCAAAAAAGATTCGTCCACAGAAATTAACAAAGCGAGCTTAAGAAATAATTCCAAATTTTATGAAAATTCCAAACAAAAAAGAAATAACTTATTATTTTACTCATTTCTTTTGGCTTTCTCTTCTGTTTGTTGCATCCTATGGATATACAAATCATTTTGCGTCACAGAGAACCGACCATTTCGAATTATACATGGATATAGAGAAGAGAATTCCTTTTTTACCTGGCTGGATTTTAGTTTACTTTTCCATCAATGGATTCTTTGTTCTACCTTTGTTTTATTTAAACAAAGGAGAAATGCGATTGTTATCTCAATGTTTTGTTTGGATCACGATCTTTGCTTCAATTTGTTTTTTGGTTTTTCCAATGCGGCTTGGCTATACAAAACCCGGATCCATCACCACTTTTCCGTTAATCTACAAACTTTTTTATACTATTGAAAAACCTCATAATCTATTTCCATCTTTACATATTGCATATTCATCTCTCATCCTTCGATTTGTTATTAAAAAAACGAATCACACTGAAAAACTAATATTTCTATTTTGGTTTATCTTTTTAGTATTTTCCGTTCTTTTTACGCACCAACATCACATTTCTGACATTTTTGGTGGAATGATGCTTACTTATCTTGTTTTAAAAATTACGATGTACTGGCAAGGGAAGAGGAGGGGCCTCATCGGTAGAGATAGGTCCTAACCACATTTTCAAATATTGTTTTAAATAAGATCGATCCGCTTTCCTTTTTTTTCCCAGTTTTGATAAAAAAATCCAAGGGAACTCTGGATATTCGTGGTGTTCCCTATCCCAATTCCCATTTAACAAAAGTAATTCGTGCCATCTAGATGTTTTTAAATTAAAAGCCCCTTCAATTACTTTTCTTTCGGTATATGCATGAGTGATGTATTGACGAGTTGACCAGTTAATCCCAAATAAAAAATAAAGTATAAAAATTGCCATTGGTTCCATAAGCCCAATGTAAAAAATTAAACTCCAAAGAATCAAAATTCCTGCTGTTTCCCATCGAATTTTTGGAATATCCGAAGGTTGAAGGTCTTCTAACATAACTTTCGTGCTCAATCGATTTTGAAAAATTTTCCAATTACGAGCATTAGGAAAAAAAGCAACTAACAGATTCCCAAGCACTGCACTCGGCCAAAAAAAACCAAGTAGAATCGAATACCATTGAAAATATTTAACCATTCGATGATCGCTCTTTGAGATTAAATCAAAGGATTCATAAATGGTTCGATTGTATGCATGATGTTTGGAATGAGTCACTTGCACCAAGGTAAAGGAAATCGGAAACAAAAATCCAGAAAGTATCCCGCCTAAATAGTTGAGTCGAGGATTTTTGTGGAAGTTTCCATGTGCTGCTTCATGTAGGAGAGCATAATTTGTCAAAAGAAGAAACGAAAGTGCTACCAAACAAACGATAGTTTGGGGACTAAATGAGGAATCTTTAATGTAAAAGAATGTAACAAAATACAAAAAGTAAATCAATCCCTGGATGGCGAAATTTAATCTTCCTGGAATCAAATTTCTTATCTTGACAAATGTTTTAATGATGATCCTCTCTAAAATCCGTATGAAATCTCTCAGAATTCTCCTTCTTTTTCCAATCATTTTCGCAATCTCCTCACAATTATTTGCAGAAGATCCCGTACATAGCGAATTGAGAAAATTTAAAACTGATTTAGAATCGGCAATGAAAGAAAAAGATATTGCCAAAATTATACCCTTCATCCACCCAAATGCCGTAGTGACTTTCGCTAATGCGGAGGCCGTCCGAGGACCTGAGGGTGTCGCAAATTATTTAAAAAGAATGTTAGCTGGTCCAAACAAAGTGGTCAGTAAGTTCGGGACAAATATTAACGTTGATGAACTTACCATTTTATACGGAGGGGGAACCGTCGGAATTTCCTTTGGCGGATCAGATGATTATTTTGAGCTAACAGAAGGGATTTCCTTCCATTCCAAAAGCAGATGGACTGCCACTTTGGTGAAAGAAAAGGGAAAATGGCTAATTGCCTCGGCTCATGTTTCCATGAATTTATTTGATAACCCTCTCCTAACGGCTGCTAAAAATAGTTTGTATTGGATTGCTTGTATTACCTTTCTCATTGGATTAGGTTTAGGGATTGGTTCTGGGAAATTCTTTTTCAAAAAAGGATAACCCTGTGTCCCAAACTTTAAAAATCGCCCTAATTTCACCGAAGGGTCCTCTCTACCGGCATAAAACCGGTATTTTTCGCAAAGACCTACGTGCGGCACCGCTTACCTTAACTACGCTAGCAGCTTTGGTTCCTAAGTCTATGGGAGCCGAGGTAAAAATATATGATGAGGGGATTGAAGACCTTCCTTTAAATATCGAAGCAGATTTGGTGGGTATGACTGTTATTACGGGAAGTGCACCTAGAAGTTATGAATTAGCCGCTAAATTTAGACAAGAAGGAAAAACAGTCATTTTAGGCGGGCCCCATGTCACGTTACTTCCTGAGGAAGCCAAAAGACATGCTGATTCGATTGTAACGGGTTATGCAGAAGAATCATGGCCAGAACTTTTGAGAGATTTTCAAAACTTAAAATTAAAAAAACATTACACAATGTCTCATTCCTTCTCTTTAGAAAAAAAAGAAAACCTACCTTTTCCAAGAAGAGATCTATTAGATCAAAAAAGTTATAAAACACTAAATACATTCGAAGCCACTAGAGGCTGCATTCACAGTTGTGAGTTTTGCGTAGTGCCTGTTGCATGGGGAAGAAAACCATACCAGAAACCCATTGAACATATAATAGAAGATATCAAACAAAGGAAAACAAAACAGGTATTATTCTATGATTTAAATTTAATTGCAGATAAAGATTATGCAAAAGAATTATTCAGAGCGTTAATCCCTTTAAAAATTTATTGGGTTGGATTATCAACAACTCTCATCGGTAGAGATGAAGAATTGTTTGATCTTTTGATTAGAAGTGGATGTAAGGGACTTCTCATTGGTTTTGAAAGTATTTCGAAAGCTACGTTAAAAACCACCAAAAAAACTTTTAACAATCCTGATGGTTATTCAGATCTGATTCGCAAGTTAAGGAATGCAGGGATCATTATCAATGGAACTTTTGTATTTGGAAATGACGATGATAGTATTGAAACTTTTAACGCAGTCCGAGATTTTGTCATCGAAAATCAAATTGGATTACCTAGATTCTCAATTTTAACTCCCTTTCCTGGCACCGCTTTATTCAACCGCTTAGAAAACGATAACCGTATTTTAAGTAAAGACTGGAGTAGGTATGATGGCCAACATGTAGTGTTTCAACCAAAAAAAATGAGTCCTGAAGAATTACAGTTAGGTCATGAAAGAGTTTGGAAGGAAGTTTATTCTTTTAAAGGAATTGGAAAAAGAGTTTTAGGAAATTTTACTAGTATTTTTCCCATTGTCCTTGCAGCTAATACAGCTTACAGATATTATGCGCACAACCTCTCCCGTTTTTATACTTGTCGTGGAGGGTTAGTTTGAGATTAACCATCATACATCCTTGTATTGGGCGAATTCCGGGGAAAAAATACATCAAAGGCTGGCAGATGGAGTCATTACCTGCCGCCCATTTGGCAGGTTTAACTCCCAAACACATAGATATCAAATTTTATGATGATCGAATGGAAAAAATACCCTTCGATGAACCAACTGATCTAGTCGCAATTAGCATTGAAACATACACGGCAAAACGAGCCTACCAAATCGCGACAGAATACAGAAGAAGAAATATCCCTGTGGTTATGGGTGGTTTTCATGCAACCTTAGTTCCAGAGGAAGTGTCAGAATATGCGGAAGCTGTAGTAGTTGGTGAAGCCGAAGCTATATGGAAAAACTTAATTTCTGATTTTGAATCTGGCCAACTCAAACGATTCTACAAATCAGAAAAACGTCCCGATATAACAAAAATAATACCCGACCGGTCAATCTTAAAAGGAAAACGATATTTGCCTATAGGTTTAGTGGAAGCTGCGCGAGGTTGCACGTTTAAATGCGACTTTTGCGTGATTCAAACCTATTTTGATTCTACACAAAATAGAAAAGAAATAGAAACCATTTTAGATGAAATCAAAAGTATTTCCGATAAACGTAAGTTAATTTTTTTCGTAGACGATAATATTGTCTCTCATCCCAAACAAGCTAAGGAATTTTACAGAGCCCTCATACCATTAAAAATTCGATGGGTTAGTCAAGCCGCCATTACAATGACACATGATGATGAAATGCTCCAACTTCTTAAAGAGAGCGGTTGCCAAGGTGTTCTAATCGGTTTTGAATCTTTAAACAAAGATAATCTATTAAAAATGAACAAATCATTTAACGTAACTAAAGGAGGGATCGAAGCAGCTGTTTCTAAAATGAATGCATTCGGAATTAGACTTTATGCTACTTTTATTTTTGGTTATGAAAACGATACAATGGATTCTTTCCAAGAAGCAGTGTCATTTTGTATAAAACATAAAATTTTTATGGCGGCATTCAATCATTTGACTCCATTTCCTGGTACTCCTTTATACAAAAGACTGGAAGAAGAGGGTAAACTCATTTATCCCAAATGGTGGTTAGCAGACGAATACAAATACGGACAAGTTCCCTTTCGTACGGAACTAAATCCGGAAACCATCCAATTAGAATGTGTAAAAGCCAGAAAATCTTTTTATTCCTACACATCAATTTGGAAACGGATGTTTTCTAAAACCAATTCTGGTAGTTTTTTTATGTTACAAGCTTATTTATTTATCAACTTACTATTGAGAAAAGAAGCCGCACTCAGAGACTTATATCCACTCGGCGACCTCACCTTTAAGGGTGAGCTCTTAAAAGTAAAGGATACCGCACTTGCATTCAGTAAAAATTCATAGTGCAAATAAAAAAGAAGATGAAGAACTTGTCAGTTTCAGTTCACAATTTCCATCAGAAGGAGGATTCAAACTCGCCTTAGATCGTTCACCATCCTACTTCGAATCTTTATTAAAGGAAGGATTCAATCCCGACATCATAATTGGTAGAGATTCTCACTCAGGTAAAATCGTAGGTATTGGACATCGAACGGAATTGAATTATATATTAAATGGAACCAAACAACGGTTGGGTATTTTAAGTGGTCTTAGACTTTTAAAAGAATTCCGATCGGGAATTGCACTCGCAAAAGGTTATAAAAAACTAAAAGAACTCCATAATCAAAAAACTTGTCGAGGTTACCTCACAACCATTCAATCAGAAAACAAAAATGCACTAAAAATCCTTACCTCAGCGCGTGCAGGACTACCCAATTACCACTTTATCGACCACTTAACCACATTTATATGGAATCCAACTGTTTCAAAAGAAATGAAAAATTTGCAAATTCAAATATTTTCAAATTCAATAGTTGAAACTTATCTAAACCAGTCCCACAGGAATCATAGCTTTCTCTCTCTTGTGGTTCCAAATTTTATTGAAAAACAGTTAAACGTTCGGAAGTTTTCCATATACACAAACCATGAATTGATAGCCGTTTTTTCCCTTTGGGATCAATCAGCTTGGAAACGTTGGAAAATTTTGAAATACAATGATTACTGGAAAGTTCTACGTTTTTTTTATAATTGTTGGGCTAAAATTAGGAGATTACCTTCGCTACCAGAAGTGAGAGCTGAACTATCATACGTATTTTTAACCCAACTGAAAATAAAACAAAGCCAAACAAAATACTTAAATTCAATTCTAAATAAGATATTGGAAAAAACGAAAGAAGAATTTCCAAACACATACCTATGTTATACGCTTGCAAAAAACGATCCTTGGTATGACACTACAAACCAAATACCTGCATGGAAAATACAAAGCCACGGGTATCTAGTGAATTGGGAGGCAAAGTCACCAATTTCAAATTCTCTACAGAAAGGATTTAGCGAATGGGAAGCAGGTCTTCTTTAAATTTAAATTGTGAAATTGTAGAACCAACAGATCTTTCAGAATCTCAAATCAACCAAATGTATGATTTAATGGTTAAAAATTATACGGGCATGAATTTATTTTACTTCCAAGCCGATTTAAAAGAAAAAACAAAAATATTGCTATTTTACAATGACCAATCTATCGAAGGATTTACTAGCCTAAAGATCAATACAATGGAGTTAGATAACCAAACAATACAAATTGCTTATTCTGGCGATACAGTACTTGCCAAAGAATTCCGAGGAAGTTTAGCGATTCCCATATACTGGGGCAAGTTTATGTTAAAAGTTTCTGAAGGGAAGTATCCATTGTATTGGTTATTAACTTCAAAAGGTTTTCGCACATACCGATACCTTTCCGTTTTTTTTAAAGATTTTTTCCCTAAACCGGAGGGAAGCTACGAAGACCTAAAACTCTTAAGAAATTTAATTTCTATCCAAAACTTCGGAGACGATTTTGATCCAACGAAAGGGATTTTAAAAAGAAAAACAAATATCCAAACCATAATAGAAATTGAATCGGACAAGAAAGCCATAGAAAACTCAAAAGATCCCTATATCAAATTCTTTGCATCAGCAAATCCCAACTATGTTTTAGGTGAAGAACTTGTTTGTATTGCGAAATTCTCTAAAGACAATATTCTTCCATTCATTTATAGATACTTAACTTCAAACAATGAACACCCGTAATATTATTTCGAATATTTGGAAACTAAGTTGTTTCGCTCCTTACCAATATTTTCTCAAAAACCAAAACAATCTTTCAAATGTACAAAAAGAAAATTTGAAAAAAATTTTAAACTTAGCAGAAAATACAAAATTTGGGAAAAAACACTCTATTCGCTCCCATTGGGAGATTGAAGAATTTCAAAAAAGAATTCCAATTTCCGAATACAATGATTATGAAGAATTTTTAGACTCTATTTTAGAGGGAGAGCCAGATGTATTAACTCAGTCAAAAATAAAAAGAATGGGTTTAAGTAGCGGCAGTTCGGGAAAAAACAAATTCATTCCTTTTACTGAAAAATTGTCAAAGGAATATTCAAATGCAATTAGTATTTGGATTTATGGATTATTTCAAAAATTTCCGGAAACCAAAAATGGCCAATTTTATTTTTCGGTTTCTCCATCTGGTTTTCCAGAAAGGAAAGATAAAAAAATAACTGTCGGCTTTGATAAGGATGGAGATTATTTAAAACCCTTAGAACGTCTTTTTGCAAAATCATTACTCATTGTTCCGGAATGGTTGAGCCAGATTCCTGATACAAACTACGTTATGTATGTAACCTGTTTAAGATTATTAGCGGCAAAAAATATTTCTTTTATTTCTATTTGGCACCCCAGTTTTTTCATCTCCATACTCGAAAGAATAAAGAAAGATAAAAATAAATTGATAGAAGACTTGGAGAAAGGAACCATATCTGAGCCACTGAAAACAAATTGGGAAAAAAGAATTTCTTCCTTAACAATCAAGGATCCAAAACGAGGAAACGAACTAAAAAAATTCCTCTTATCTGATCCTCCTTGGGAGAATATTTGGCCGAGTCTAAAGAGAATTAGTTTATGGACCGATTCATTTGCCGAGTCATCATCCTTACAATTGAAAAAAATTCTTCCTCACATTAGTTATGAATCTAAATCTGTATTTGCTACGGAAGGAGCTATCACTGTTCCATTTTACACCGACTCTCAAACCCCTAAAAATTTATTAGCATATACTTCGCATTTTTTTGAATTTATGGATTCTAAAGGAAGCATTCATTTACCAGAGGAACTTCAGGTGGGAATGGAATACGAAGTGGTGATGACTACGGGAGGTGGTTTCTACCGTTATCGTTTAGGTGATCGATTTCAAGTCATATCTCATATGGGTCAAGTTCCGGAATTACGTTTCCTTGGAAGAAAAGATGATATCTCCGATTTAGTTGGAGAAAAATTAAATGAACATTTCCTCCAAAACGAAATGAAAAAAATATTTTCTGACTTTAGTTTTTTAGAAGGTCATTGTTTTTTGCGGGGGAACCTTACGGAAAAAGTAGCTTTTTATGAGCTGGTGACACTCATACCAATAAACACTTCTGACATCGATATTTTAACCCCATTACTAGAATCTATTCTCAACAAAAATCCTCACTACGCATATGCACGTCGTCTTGGACAATTAAACCCAGTGAAAATCACCGAAGATCTAAACACTCAAAGTAAGATAGGAAGAGTTTCAACGAACAAACAAAAATTTCTAAGAACCCCAAAACGTATTTAAACAATGCCATCCTCATTACCGTCTGGATCAGGATTTCTATGATCCTTTTTGTAAAGTATGTATAGAAACAAAACTGTAAAGGATGTACGAGTACACTCAAAAACCCATCACCCCTAATGCGACATAATACTAATTATGGGAAGTTGAATATCGAATCCGTTACATAAAACCTAGTTTGCCTTTACCATCCCAGGGGCTCTCAAACAATCGAATTTATTTCCCTTCTAATAAGATAGAATCTAGTTTGTCGAAGGAATCAGACCAACCAATTTGCATTACTGGTTTCAAACTTTGAAAGGTTTGTCTTTCTGCATCGGTAGCATTTCCGAAAATTTCCCATCGAACAGAAACTTTCGTACTATTGGATCCATCAGGAGAAAAATGAACGGTAGTTAGGAGTTTGTCAGGATAGGCTTGAGAAAAGGGTGCTTTGACTAAATTTCCTGATATGTCCGAAAAATTTTGGGTATATACAATTAGATCACTGGAATTGATGATTTTATAATGTAGGGTACCGAACTTCGTTTTTCCATCGGCAGTAGTCATAGACCAAAGAGAAGTTCTACCTTCTTTTACATCGGCCTTAATAAAATACATGGAAGCACCTTTAGGCCCCAACCATTTCGTAAATCGATCCGGATTCACCCAGGCTTCAAAAACCAATTTCGAACTTGCTTTAAAGGTTCGATTGATAACAAAAACATTTTGATCTATCGAATCATCGGAAACCTTTAGGGAATGGCATCCATTGAAAACTAAAATAAAGAGATTAAGAATCAACATAGTTGAAAGATTTATTTTCATGGAACAGTCCCCCTACTTTATTTTATCCAAATAATTTGCCAAGTTGCCCACATGTTGTTTCCCACCTTCGATAGCACCGTATTTTTGATTCACTCGTTCGAGTTCTTCTTTACTTGAAAAAATTTGTTCCATAAGAAGATTCGTTCCATTTCCACTAGTTTCTAAAATAATCTTTGATTGGAAGTTTACATCTTCGTCTCCCTCTCCATCACCAATATGTTTATAAGATATGAGATTCGGTTTTTTGATTTCAATAAACTGGATTTTGTTTTTATAATCATGACCATCTGGGCCATGCATAATAAACTCCCAAATCCCACCATTGGAAAAATCTAAACTTTTGATTGTTAACGTAAATCCATCGGGACCCCACCATTCTGTTAGGTGTTCGGGGCTCGACCAAACTTCAAAAAGAAGATCCACTGGAACATCGAAATATTTTTTATACGTAACTTTGTTTTCTTCAACGACTGTTTCTAAATTATTTTTTATCATTTGATCTCTCCATTTTTAATTTCATGACATAACGATCCAATTTATCCAAACGTTTCACCCAGAGGTTCTTTATTTCGATCATCCAATCTTCCATTTCCTTCATTCCTTGTTGGTTCAGGCTATAAATACGTTTCTGTGCTTCTTTTTTCACATGTAGGATTTTTGCTTCTTTGAGTAATTTTAGATGTTGTGAGACAGCAGGAGGACTCATTTGAAAATTTTGACTAATTTCTGTGGAAGTGAGCTCTCCATTTTTAGCTACGAGTCGCACAATATCCCTTCTTGTCTCATCTGCCAACACTGCAAAAGCATTCATAATGTATTAATTAAGCAATCACTTAATTAAGTCAATACTTAATTAAAATAATACGAAGCCACTTCTATTTTTAAATTGAATCCTTCCGTGTAGTTTTGTGCTTTTGTCGTTTGCTCTAAAAATCGATAGGATCCATTAGGTTAACAGATGCTAACTGAGATACTCCTGAACTAATCCCATCTGTGTTCATATGCAAATTTCTAGAATCAGTATGATTCCAATTACAAATTTACTTTTACCTTTTTTATCACATTTATGTTTTTTTTATTGCAAACGTTCAATAATCCTATGTCATACTCTTTCAGTTGTAAACTACAGAACCATGTTCTCGTAACAGACCAAAGATCGGAAAATACCAAATGAGGAACTTAAATGACAACATCACTTCTTAGAAATCCATCAGTCGTGGTGATCGGTGCAGGAATGACAGGCATCCTACTTGCGATTGAACTAGAAAAAGCAGGGATCACAGACGTTACCATCTTAGAGAAAAAAAACGATCTGGGAGGAACTTGGAGAGAAAACACCTATCCCGGTGTTGCTTGCGACATTCCTGCTCATATGTATACTTACAGTTTTGAACCGAATCCGGAATGGAGCCATCGTTTTGCCCATGGAGACGAAATCCAAGCTTACTTCAAACGAGTCAGTGAAAAATACAAAGTCACACCCAAAATCCATTTCAATGAAGCCGTTTCAGAGGCATCGTATAACAATGGAAAATGGACAACAAAAACAAATAAAGGAAAAACATACGTATCCGATTTTCTGATTTCTGCAACGGGGATTTTACACCACCCTGCTCGTCCGAACATTCCTGGACTTGATTCCTTCCAAGGAAAATGTTTTCATACAGCTGAATGGGATCATTCGGTTGACTTAAATGGAAAACGAATTGGAATCATAGGAACAGGTTCCACGGCAGCACAAGTAATTCCAGAAATGGTCAAAGTGGGGAAAAAAGTTTCCGTTTTCCAAAGAACTCCTCAATGGATCGTTAAGGTTCCAGATGCCAATTATTCTGAAAAGGATAAAGAACGTTGGAGAAATGACCGTAACATCCTCAAACGTTTTCATAAATGGTATACATTTGCTGTAGAACAAACGTTTTCAAAAGCCGTTATTGGGAAAAAACTCCCTCATATGCTTATGAGTTTTCTTTGTAAAAGAAATCTAAAAAAATCTGTCAAAGATCCAGTATTACGGACAAAACTAACACCTAACTACCGCGTAGGTTGCAAACGTGTGATTGTAAATTCTACCTTCTATGATGCGATTCAAAAACCAAATGCGGATTTGGTGACAGAAGGGATTGAAAAAATCACTGAAAAAGGAGTGGTGACTAAAGATGGAAAACTCCATGAACTGGATGTTTTGATTTTAGCAACAGGATTTCACCCATTCAACTTCATGCGTCCAATGAACCTAACAGGAAAAGATGGAATCTCGATTGAAACCGTTTGGAAAAAGAAAGTCCAAGCCTATCGCTCTCTCTTTATTCCCCACTTTCCCAATTTTGTATTGATGCTCGGACCGAATACTCCCATTGGAAATTTCTCTGTCATTGCGATGAGTGAAGTGCAAACTAAATATATAATGAAGATCATCCAAGATTGGAGAAAAAAGAAATTTGATTCCATTGAAACGACAGAAGATGCTTTAAAACAATTTGCGGCTTACCTCAAAGCTGGAATGAAAAATACTGTTTGGCTCGGTGGTTGTCAAAGTTGGTATTTGGATCCAGATGGTGACCCTGCGATGTGGCCTTATACCTGGAGTCGTTGGGAAAAGGAAATGAAAACGCCTGAGTACAAAGACTTTGTTTTGCAGTCCTTTTAACTTTTTTTAAAATCCTAAACAACATTTTTACCGGTATTGCAAATCAATACCGTTTTTTTTTGTTTTTCTACTTTAGTTTAAATTTTTAAAATGACTTTTCCAAATTGTACCTTCAAAACTTTCCGAAAGAACTGGTTTAAATGAATCAATTTCTTCTGGAGAATTTTTAATTTTCGTAATCGTTTCAATTCGAACCTGTTTAGTATGTCCGCCGAAGGCAGCCGTCAATAAAACACCTGCTCTATTGTTTTCTACACCTGGTGCGATTTTTTTTGATAGTTCTAACTGGTTTCCTTGTAAATTCAGACCATCTTTTGCAAACATACAGTATATAGTTCCTAGAATATTCATTTCATTCTCTTTGACTCGAAAGGTCGATTTTGTAATTGATTCATCATCTAAAATTACGAACAAGTCTGCAGAATGGTTGGACTGTTGATCCAATCGATAAAAGCCAGCTATAACATAATCACCAGGTTCTAAATTTAAAAAAGTTACCTGATCACGACTTTCAAATGTGGATTCGACTATAGGCAATTCCGCATAGTTTTTTTTATCTTTTGATAATTTCATCAAAAATACTTTCGATGCTAATCTATCAGGCACCAAAGGAAAATATATGGGGAAACCAATTTTTAAGGTAACAGCACCTGATTTATTATTAATATTGTTAGTAGTGGGCTTCTTGACTGGAGTTACACATCCAATGAATGTGATCAAAGAGCATATCAAGAGAATGGATTTGAATGATTGTTTCATGGCTAAATAAAACACGAGTTATGTGTCATTCGTCAAGTGTTAAAACAGAAATTTCCTTTGTTTTATTGAAAATAAATATCTGAACTTAAATTAGTTTTTAATTTTAGAACTGAAAATTCTCTTATGTTTCAACAATTACTAGAAAAGGGAACTTGTTTCCATCCAATTGATTGACCAATTCCTCTAACCATTTCAATTCGACGCCCACACAACCAGATGTGGGTTTGTTATCATTCCAAGGATGTAAAAAAATCATACTGCCAAAACCGGGTACTGCCGGTTTTGTATTGTGTTCAATCACAACAAATAATTCGTAAATTTCAGAATCCCATAAAGATACGGCACCTTTTTCTCTGTGTTTTATGAGTTGGTTGTAATTTTTGGAACTGGGAGAATCACTCCAATGAGAATTCTTTCGAATTTCATTGTATTCTAAATTACGAATTTGTCTTTTTTGTTTGCCAACGATCCTTTGGATCGGAAAAATCCCCAAAGGAGTGTGTCCGTCCCCTTCTCTTTTTTTTTCTCCTGAAATAAGCCCACTTCGCCCAAGACGAACCGGTATTTTTTCAAGGACTGATACCCATTCTCCCTCATTGAGTGTATAAAAATTTAAAAATCCGGTGGTCTCACCCGGTTTTGCAGTGATGAAAAGGATCTGTTCTGAGTCCAGGAGAGGAGAATCTGGTGGAGAATTTCCTTCGCCAGAAAGCGGGCAGAGAGAAAAAAAATAGAGAAAACTAAAAAGAACAGTGATACAATTGATTTTCTGGCATTGAAATTGCTTTGATTTTAGGGAGAAACCTAGAAAATGGAGCCAGGATGCAAGGGATTTCGGAGAGTCGATGGATTTCAAAACTCTAGAATGACTCGATTGGCTCCCCCTGCTGGGCTCGAACCAGCGACCCAATGATTAACAGTCATTTGCTCTACCGACTGAGCTAAAGGGGAATCTCGAATCTGTGACCATGCTACGTAAGAAGGTCGCTAGGTCAACGAAAAAAAAGATTCAGAGCCTACAGAAATTTTGCAAAAATTCTAAAAAATCAGGGAACCTAAGCTTAAAAAATGGATGTTTCCAACTAAAGATACCTTCATTGTGACATAATCCTCTCCGCTCCTGGTAGGGGAAAAAATAGAAATTGTATATGTTGTTGTAGATGGGGTCTGCATGAAAATTGAGAGGCATTTTACCAAAGGGAATAAGGGTCTTTACCCGAATTTAACTTGGGTCCGTAAGGATTCTAAAATTACGAATACTGACGGGTCAGTTGTATTTGAGGCCAACGGAGTGGAAGTTCCGGATTTTTGGTCGCAGGTAGCAACAGATATCCTCGCGCAGAAATACTTTCGAAGAAAAGGTGTTCCCAAATATTTAAAGAAAGTAGCAGAAAAAGGAATTCCTGAATGGTTACAACGTTCGGTTCCGGACGATGAAAAACTTTCCGCTCTCAACCCAGAAGATAGATTTGTAGGCGAATCTGATTCCAAACAAGTTTTCCACCGCCTTGCGGGATGTTGGACGTATTGGGGTTATAAATACGGTTATTTTACAGATGAAGATAGCGCTCGTGTCTTCTATGAAGAAGTTATTTTTATGCTCGCAAGCCAAATGGCTGCACCCAATTCCCCACAGTGGTTCAATACAGGACTCCACTGGGCTTATGGAATTGATGGAAAATCGCAAGGCCACTACTATGTGGATCCAAAATCGGGAAAACTAGTAAGGTCGGCCTCTTCTTACGAACACCCACAACCCCACGCTTGTTTCATCCAATCAGTGGATGATGATTTAGTGAATGAAGGCGGAATTATGGACCTTTGGGTTCGTGAAGCTCGTCTTTTCAAATACGGATCAGGAACAGGAACTAACTTTTCTAACTTACGTGCTGCCAATGAATCTCTCTCTGGTGGTGGAAAAAGTTCTGGGCTCATGTCTTTCCTTAAAATTGGGGACAGAGCTGCGGGAGCCATCAAATCAGGTGGAACCACTCGTCGTGCAGCGAAGATGGTTTGCCTTGATATGGACCATCCGGACATCGAAGAGTTCATCGATTGGAAAGTGCAAGAAGAGAAAAAAGTGGCATCCCTTGTTACGGGGTCCATTCTCAACAACCGCCTCCTCAATGATATTATGAGTGCTTGTTCTTCCGCCAAACAGACACTTGGTGAAGAAGCGGTTTACGATCCAGCTGCCAATTTAGATCTCAAAAAAGCGATCCAAAAAGCAAGGAAAGCATTTGTTCCAGACAACTACATCAAACGAGTGATTGACCTTTCCAAACAAGGTTACAAAGACTTACTCTTTGAAGAATTAACCACTGATTGGCAATCCGAAGCTTATAATACTGTTTCTGGACAAAACTCCAATAACTCCGTGCGAATCACAAATGAGTTTATGGAAGCAGTGGAAAAAGACCTTCCTTTCCACCTTTATAACAGAACGGAAAAAGAAAAAGCAAAGGCAGCAAATAGAGAAGCAAAACCTTCTAAAACTTTACGTGCGCGGGATCTTTGGGAAAGAATTGCCAATGCTGCTTGGAACTCTGCAGACCCAGGAACGCAGTATCATAGCACGATCAACGAATGGCATACTTGTCCAGAAGATGGAGCGATCAATGCATCGAACCCATGTTCTGAGTATATGTTCCTCGACAATACTGCATGTAACTTGGCTTCCGCAAACCTTGTTAAATTCTTAAAAGAAGATGGAAGTTTTGATGTAGCGGGATACCGTTACTTAAACAAAATTTGGACCATCATCTTAGAAGTATCTGTACTTATGGCGCAGTTCCCTTCCAAAGAAATTGCAGAACTCTCTTACAAGTTTAGAACTTTAGGACTGGGATATGCAAACCTTGGTTCCCTTCTCATGATCATGGGAATTCCTTATGATTCACAAGAAGCGATGGCTGTGACTGGTGCGATTTCTTCCATCATGCATATGACTTCTTATGCAACCTCAGCAGAGATGGCAAAAGAACTTGGACCGTTTGCTGGATACGAAAAAAACAAGGATCATATGCTCCGTGTCATTCGTAACCACAGACGTGCTGCTTACAATGCACCAAAAGAAGAATACGAAGGCCTAACCATCACTCCAGTGGGAATCAATCCATCGTTCCTTCCTTCCTACTTACTGGAAGCAGCAAAAGAAGATTCAGACAGAGCGTTAGAACTTGGTGAATTGTATGGATACCGTAACGCACAAGTTACTGTCATTGCACCTACAGGAACCATTGGTCTAGTGATGGACTGTGACACTACAGGAATCGAACCAGACTTTGCTCTCGTGAAATACAAAAAATTAGCTGGTGGTGGATACTTCAAAATCATCAACCAATCAGTGCCAGTGGCTCTTAAAAAACTTGGGTACAGCCAAGCAGAACAAGATGCCATTGTGAACTACTGTAAAGGTCATGCAACTTTCAACGGTGCCCCTGGTGTGAACACAGCTCGTTTGAAAGAAAAAGGTTTTACAGAAGATGTATTGGAAAAACTCGAAAAACAACTTCCATTTGTTTTTGATATCCAATTCGCATTCAACAAGTTTACGTTAGGCGAAGATTTCCTATCCAAAACATTAGGATTTGAGCCGGCAGTTTATAACTCTATGAGTTTTAACCTTTTAGAGACACTTGGATTTTCTGCAGATGAAATCACTCAAGCCAATGATTATGTTTGCGGAACGATGACTATCGAAAACGCACCTTTTATCAAAGAGAAAGACCTAGCTGTTTTTGATTGTGCAAACAAATGTGGAAAATACGGAAAACGTTTCTTATCTTATCAATCACATATCCGAATTATGGCTGCGGCACAACCATTCATTTCGGGTGCGATTTCCAAAACGATCAACCTTCCCGAGGAGGCAACCATAGAGGATGTTAAAAATGCATACCTCATGTCTTGGAAAGTAATGATCAAAGCAAACGCACTTTACCGTGATGGATCCAAACTTTCACAACCACTTAACTCCGTATTCCAGTTGTTAAGTGCTGTGGGTGAGGAAGAGGAAGAACTTCAAACTTCTTCTGCTCCCAAAACGGTAACAGAAGTTGCGGAAAAACTTGTTTATAAATACATTGCGGAAAGAAGAAAACTTCCACACCGTCGTGCAGGTTATACACAAAAAGCTATGGTTGGTGGTCACAAAGTATATCTCCGCACAGGAGAATACGAAGATGGCCAACTGGGTGAAATCTTTATCGATATGCATAAAGAAGGAGCGGCTTTCCGTTCTCTTACAAATGCGTTTGCGATCGCAGTTTCTCTTGGTTTACAACATGGAGTTCCACTAGAAGAATTTGTAGAAGCTTTTACATTCTTCAAGTTTGAGCCAAACGGTATGGTTTCTGGCAACCCTCACATTAAGATGTCAACTTCTGTGATCGATTACATCTTTAGAGAACTTGCCATTACCTACCTAGGAAGATACGACTTGGCACAAGTATCTCCCGAGGACCTAAGAACAGATGAAGTAGGAAGAAAAGCAGATCCAACAAAGGATCTAGTGGGAAAGCAAGAAAGTAGCGGACTCCGTGTTCCGCTACAAGTTTCTCCCATTTCCATGAAGTCTGTTTTGGAAGAAAAACCGGAACCGGTAGCCGTGGCAGGTGGAACACCAACAGCAGCACAATCGGCAGCAGCAACTTTGAAAATCATTGGAGAAGCGAGAACCAAAGGCTATACAGGAGATTCCTGCACAGAATGTGGTTCCTTCCAAATGGTTCGTAACGGAGCTTGCCTGAAGTGTATCTCTTGCGGATCCACGACTGGCTGTTCGTAAAATCTAAACTCCAATCAAGATCTTACACTCTGGTCGTTTCGATCAGAGTTTAGGGTGGATACAAAAAGAGATCTTTGGGACAAAAACCCTTAGGTCTCTTTTTTTATTCTTTTGCCTCTCTACTAAATTTAAGATCTGAATGAATCATCACCATCTAGCCCACAAGCACCGTATGTATTTTTTGCGAGACGGCGACCAATCAATGTAGATTCGATTATGAAAATAGAATCTTTGTATGAAAGGAAATGAAGAAAGTAATCCCTTAAGAGAACAGGATGCCATTCTTTCAAGAGATCCTATCACTAGGAAGTTATGCTAAGATAGAGGACTTAAGGGACTGGGGCCGGTTCGATGGAAGTCTCTTCTGTTTTGGGCGCACCACCACCTAATTGATTTAAGTTGGGGAGGTCTACTTTTGGAGAAGAAAAAGTTCCACGAATTGGGATACAAGTTTTTCCCCCTTCTTGCGGAAGTAAGGCAACCATTCCCACCAAATCTTGGCGTTCCTGGGCAAATTTTTCGGTTAAAGTAAAACAAACTTTTAAATCTAACTGGGAAAAGGATAAGGTATCAGAGAGGCGAACCACTCCCTGGAATTGAAATTTCGCAAGGGAAGATTCCAAAATCCCGCGTTCCAAAAGTAACTTCCCCGAACGAATTTTAAATACAATATTCGCCTTACGGATGTCAGTTCCTTTTAAACTACCTAAAAAAGGAATTTCGGCAGATTCTTTGATTTTTCCACCTGAAAGGTCAATCTCGCCTTCTCCATTCCATTTTGTAATTTTGTCGTCGATAGGAGAAAGGCGAAGGGGTATGTCCAAAGTTTGGATGCTCATGGCCCATTCACTCCCTTCAAAACTAAAATAACCGATATTGGCATCACCTTCTAATCTTGATTGCAAAAGTCCAAAAAGAGAAACACCTAAACTGATTTCTTCTGCCTTAATCGCTGTACCAGTTGGAAAACTTGCAACAAAACTATCAAAAGATTTTCTTCCAATCATAGGAAAGTGAATTTCTTTGGCATCCATAAAGATACCGGTTTCTTTTCCTGTTTTGATTAACACAGAACGAACAATTTCGTTTAACGGAAAAATAAATAAAGTGAATACCAAGAAGGAAACAACGGCAATCGTAACTAAAGTTAAAATTTGTTTGCGGTTGACTTTGGAATGTTCTTCATCCCCGTCTTCGTCAAACAAATCACCGTCATCTTCCAAAAGACTCTCTTGGATTTCTTGGCCTTCACTGTCTAGGAAATCTTCTTCCAACTCATTTTCTTTTGGCATCTTATTTCCCTTTGGACAAACGACTATAGGATGAAACTTTTAAGTTCACATCATAAATTTCTTTTTCAGCAAACGGTTTTCGAAAACTAAGCAAATCTACCTTTGCTTGGATTTGTTTGTTCTTTTCTATATCATAAACAAGTTTTATAATGTCTTGCAAAAGCACGGAACGAAAGGATACGTCGATCGTAATTTTATTATAATCTTTTTGGATGACATTACTTGTGTCCTTCATGGTTTGGACTTTGTCTTTGAGATTATAACGAACCAGTATTTGGTCCAATTTCGAATACATGATGCTTACATCTTCTTCACTTCCACCGGATTGCAAACCGCGTAAATAATTGTATTCCCGAATCACTCGGTCGAGTTCTGTTGCCTGTGATCTTGTTTCAAAAATTTCTTCCGTTAAGCTATTTCTTAAGTCAGAAAATAGTGTGATGATTGTATAAATCCCAAGTAAAGCCACAAAACTAATGAGCCCTGTGACTAAAACACGTTCTCTATCATTTAGACGATCAAACATTAAGGTTCATCCTTCGGAGTCACAACATCCATTTTAATTTTAAAACTGACTTTGAATTTGTTAACACCAGTGATGAGTCGTTTGTTTTGGATTTGAATATTCGTAAATTTTTCAGATTTTTCTAAAGCTGATTGAATTGTCCCTATTTCTCCAAATTCATTGACCCTGCCATAAATTTGAATTTCCTTTTCTTCGAAATTAAACTGGTCCAAAATAAATGGTAAAACATCTGGAGATGGAAATTGTTCCGTGGCTTCATTCAAAACATCCAAAACACTTTCTTGAGAAAGGAAGAGGCGATAAATTTCCGTTTTTTTACGTTCTGCTTTTAATTTTTTACTGGCTGCGTCAAGTGGATCTTCATCTTCTCCCAGCTCTCCACCGATACCATTCTTATATTTTTCCAGTAACACCTGCTTGTTGGCAGAAATCTTTCTTTTATCTAATATAATTCCGATAATGAAAACACCAAATAAAAGAACAAGAGATATACTAACTAAAATTAAATGAGGTTTAAAGGCAGATAATTTAAACCGATTTGTATGAATTCGTTTTGCAAATCCGGTTTCTAAAAAATTCACCCGGTTTCTGGATTCAAAATGTGTGCCTGTAGCGACAGCCGTCACAAAACTTGGATCTTCAATTCCTAAGAATTCATACCTACCGGTTTTAATTCCTAATTTTTCTTCTAAATAAGAAGTAAGGCCAGGGTATAAACTAGCCCCACCTGATAAAAGAATGAGACTTGGTCGTTCTGTTTCGGGAAGTGAAAAAATACTATTTTCAACTTCGTGAATCAATTGGTCAATTTTTGCTAAAATAAATTTTCGAAGAGATTTCCATTGAACAGAAGTCATATGGAACTTTGAAAGAAAACTTGATTCCTCTGATTTTTCAACGGTTTCAAAAAGAAAACCAACAGGGAGTGATTCTTTAAGAACACGAGCATCTTCCAGTTCGATCTTTAACAAATTTGATATCTCTAAACTCACATCCTCTCCACCAATATAAATTTGGCGAGTATGTCGAAGTTTTCCTTCAAAGACCACATTGAGAATGCTATACCTTCCACCCAAATCAAGTTGTAGGATGGTTTGTTCTGCAAGTAACAAGGGATAGTTTTTCGTAACAAGAGAAGACAAAGCAAAGGAATCAAGAGACAAACAAGATAAAGAAAGATCTCCCTTTGCAAAAGGTTTTAGAGCACGAAGTAATTCCGAGTGATGTACATTAAAGGAAATGACTTCCGAGTTTTCTTTATTTCCTCTCCAAGTTTTACCAATAACTTCCAATTCTTCCATGGGATAAGGAACCAGGTTTTCCACTTCAAATGGCAAAACTTCTTGGATGGCTTTTTCTGAAACCAAAGGAACAGTCAGGTCGCGTACAAAAAGATTATGGATACCCAAATTGAGGAGAAAACGATTCTCTTCGGGAAAAAAACTTTGAATGAAACGAATGATATTGTACTCGAAGGGATCCCCTTCTGATTCATCAAGTTCCACAACAGGAAGGCTTTCTGTGCGAAGGATCACAACTTTTCCAAGAACCTTTTTAAAAAGAACTCCTTTGAGAAACGTGGAACCATAATCGATTGCTAGGTATTGGTCAAATGATAACATAATTAATCTTCAGTATAGTATAACATTTGGTTGTTGGTAAGGTCAAAAAGACCAGATACTTTCCGAACCACTTTATCCTTGATAATCCCAACCCCTGTAATTTTATAAACTTCGCCTTTGGTTTTGATACGTCCACCAGAGACATCTGTTCCCTCACCCGCCAGTTCCTTATACAGAGTGAGGTCCCCTGTCGTTTTCACTTGGAATTCTGGTTCGGTCTCCAGATCTTTCAATTCTTTAATATAGCCTCCTTTCTGCAACTTGAGTTTCAAAATTTTCATGGCTGCCTGTTTGGTCATAAAGTCGGAAAGAGAAATCAGGACAAAATAGGGGGCTGTATTGATATTGATCCGATCATCGTAAGAATCGCCCGCGGGTAAATAGGCAGTGATATTGTTGGAGAGCACATAATCCTTATCGGAACGAAGGGCTCTTTCCTCTTCTGTCATAAAGTCCTTTGAGTTATTTTTGTCATAGTCCTTGGGTTTCAAACTTTCATATACAACAGATCGATCAAATCCTTTCACACTTAAAAGCTCTGAAAGCGAATAGAGGGGTGCATTTTTGATTTTTCGAGGTGGCGAAAGCCGATTGTAATAGTACTGTTCTGCCCCTCCTCCCGTTTCCTGGTGGTTTTCATCAATCCAATCCAAAATAGGAAAAATCATCTCTCGTTTTAATCCAAACTGATAAAAGAGGCGAGTGACCATTTCAATGGTTCTTTGGTTGGGTTGGTCATCATAAATTTTTACAAGAGAGTTGATATTGATTTTTCCATCTTCTGGACTCATGGTGTAATAGATAACACCTCCACCCAGTGGAATGGGAGGCGGGTCCATCGCAAGACCAGATTGGTATAAAACTTCTTCTGGAATTTTTTTAAGTGCTCCCACTGCCCCCATAAAACCTGCCTTGGCAAGCATATGAGCTCTAAATCCATCAGCTTGAGAACGAGCAACTCGGTATTCCGTTGCAGCATCTTCAAAAAATTTTGAGGCTGTGAATAGAGAAGCCGTACCTATGGCCATCACCAGGAGATAGACCATAAATCCTTTTTTGGCTTTTTTATTTGTAGAGGATAACCGGATGCGCCAGCGATTCATATTTAACAAAGGCATTCCCCACAAGTGATATAATTTCAAACCGAATGAGTCTTGGAATTTTTTTAGTAGTACGGGAATTCCAATCATCAACCCATTTGTCTCCGCGTTCGGAAAATTTCATTTGAAAACTTTTTACATTTTCTAATAATACATGTTCGACTCCACCTTGGGTAGGAAAGGTATCAATCATTTCATCTTCCCGACGGATTAGATAAGACAATCCATCCATTTTGGGATTGGGCATCTTTCGCAAATAAAAAGAAACTTCTCTGACGGAAGCCTGTCCTTCTTCTTCTGAATTGGGATTAGAAGTGGCAAATACAATCCGGTCATTTCTTGTACCTGTCACTCCATCTTGTTTGCCCACAAATAAAATTCTCTTTTGATTATCGATAAAATAAGTTCGAGAAAGTGTTCCCCGTATATTTTCCATTGCATAAAGGATGTCTTTACGATTAGCTCCTTTGTTCGAAGCTCCTTTTTTTGAAATCTTATTCGCTGTATAAAATACAGAAAATATTCCAGTAAAAATTACCGCCATAATCATCACAACAATGGAAATTTCCACCAATGTGAATCCACGTTTATGACGACAAATAAACATTAGTATTTTGTACTCCTGAATGTTTCTACACTATATGTTTCTTTTTTGTTTCCATCCATATAAAAAATGGAAACCTTTACTCGAAATACTTTTAAAACACCACCTGTTTCAAAACTTTTTTTCTGACCTCTTTTTTTCATAAGGTCACTAAGCCCAACATCCTTATCACCTAACATATCTTTGGGTGCTTTATTCCGCAGAGCTTCCGCATTCGGGCCACCTGCAAGTTTGAGTAGATCCATTTCTTCTTCTTTGATTTCTGTTTCGAAAGTGTATCCAGGGAAGGCATCGATGGAACCACGAGAAGTATCTGTTTGCATGGTAGTAGAGGAATCTACCTGAGCCATTTTAATCTTTGCTAAATGTACTGCGTTGGCAAGTAGAACAGCTTTTTTCTGATAAGAGATTCCTTCGGCAATCAGAGAATATGTATACGTCATCACCATTGCTGCCATTGCCATTGCAATTGTGACTTCAAAAAGAGTAAAAGCAGGACGGAGAAAACTATTTAGGTTGGGTTTTCGCATTGGAGTCTATCTGTTCATCTCTTTCATCAAGCCCATAAGAAATTTTCTGGATCTGATTTGTTTCTGGTTCTGGAAAAAATTCTGTTTTATGGATTTTGATTTTTCCACCATATCGGTAGATTTGAATGGTTCGTTTAATTTCCGTATCGGAACCAACATATAAAAACAAATCAGTAGTGGTTCCTTGAGGAGTAAATACAATTCGAATTTTTCCTTCTGATTTAGGCTTACCACCTAAGTCACGTACGCTGACAATTTTTGAATAAAATGGTAAAGTAACCTTCTTTAAAATGGCTTCTTCTTCCAGACCTCCTTCCTCTCTTTTCAAAAGAAAAAACTGGTATTCTCTTTTTTCAAAGTCGTATTGGAATAAAACTGATTGGTTTGTGAGCTGGGCTTTGTTGTAACCGAATTTAAAAGATTCTTGCAGTTTCACTGCAAGATCTTCAGTAGAAGGGATGATTAGGTTGCGAAGAGTTCCTCCGACAATCACCATAATCAGACCAAGAATGGAAATTACAACGGCAATCTCAATCAGAGTGAGACCACCTCGTAATTTCCTTTTGGTTTTCAAAACCGAAATTTTATCGGAAAGCGGCTGGGTAATCATCCGGTGAAAGGATATTAAAATCTTTATTTTTTCCTTCTCCACCTTCTTTTTTATCTTCACCCAAAGTGAGAATTTGAGGAATAGCTCCTTCAAATTTCAAAACATAAGGTGTTTTCCAAGGATCTTTTAAAACTGCTTTTTCACGAACGATTGGTTCGTAATCATCACCGATTTTATCATCATCTGGTTTTTCAATTAAAGCTTGTAACCCTTGTTCTTCGGAAGGGTATTTGTCATACACTTCTAAATAACGTTCCAGTGCCGTTTTCAAAACTGCGCTATCATTTTTAAGCTTCAATTTTTTTTCGCCTTCACCCCGGTTTCCGATACTGGAGTAAAGAATAGCCATAAGAGATCCTAAAATGAGCATTACCACGGTAATCTCAATTAGAGTTAGTCCCTCACGTATCTTTCTGTGTTTCCCTTTAGTTTTCATAAACTCTACATCCCCTGGATTTCTTGAGTTAGTTTGTACATTGGCGTCATAATCGCCGCCATGATTGTAAAAATAATTCCACCCATTACAATGATCATCATTGGTTCTAATGATTGGGTCAAAGATTTTATTGCCGTATCCACCTCGGATTCATAGATTTCCGAGAGTTTATTCATCATTTCGGGGACTTTGTCAGACGCTTCCCCTGCACTGAGCATCCCAAGAACCATTTGCGGAAGTACCTGGGATCCTTGTAGAGAATCCGAAAGTTTCCCGCCCTCTTTGATTTTGACGATTGCCGCTTCAATTTCTTCTTTAAAAACTGTATGGCCTACAACATCAGAAACAATGTTCAAAGAAACAATTAAAGGTACTCGGTTCAGAAGTAATATCGATAAATTCCTAGCAAAATTCGAAACCAAAATTTTACGGAGTAAGGTTCCAATCACCGGTAACCTTAACAAAAATTTGTCCCAAGTTTTTTTCCCTTCGCCTGAACTTTTCCATTTCATAAAACTGAGGAACCCACCGGCAATGGCACCGAGAATTATAAACCAATAATTGGTCAAAATATAAGATAAAAAAATAACACTTCTAGTCAGTAAGGGAAGTTTGGCATCAAAGGAAGCAAACAACTGTTCAATTTGCGGAATGACCACCACAAGAAGGAAAATGGAAACACCTAAGGATAGTAAACCCATAATCATGGGATAAATCATCGCCACTTGCACTTTGGATTTTAACTCAGAAGATTTTTCTTCCAGTTCAGCTAACCGATGCAAGGTGTTTTCGTAATTTCCGGTAGACTCACCAACTGAAATCAAACTTGGGTACTGGTCAGGAAAAACTGTTTTATGTTTTTTCATGGACTCAGAAAGGCTCATCCCTTCTGTGATGTCTGCACGCATCTCAATCAATACTTTTTTGAAGTAGATGTTTTCCACTTGGTCAATGATCGACAACAAACATTTATCAAGTGGAATACCCGCACCAAGTAGTGTTCCAAGTTGTTTACAAAATAGGCCTACTTCTTTTCTGGGAATTCGGTATAATAATTTTGATAAAAATGGGAAAAGTTCTCTTTCTTCTTTTTCACGATCTTCTTGGATAGAACGAACATAAAGCCCTTTCGCCTTTAATTTGTTACGAGCCGCCTGAAGATTCGGGGCATCGATAATATTCTTTTCTTCTTTCCCCTTTCTGTTGAATGCAACATACGTATAAAGTGGCATAAAATCTAAGATACCCGAAGGACTTCTTCTGGGGTAGTAACACCCTCAATCACTTTATATTTACCGTAATCTTGCAAAGTGGAAAGGCCATTTTTTACAGCCAGTTCCTTGATACGATTTGCATCGGCTCCTTGCAAAATCGCACGTTTGATTTCATCGTTCATGGTGAGAAGTTCATACAAACCAGTTCGGCCTTTGTATCCAGAATTTAGACAAGAAGAACAACCTTTTCCCCTGTATAATACACCATTTTTTAATTCTTTTCTATGGATTCCAAGACCTGCCAAATCTTTATCAGTAGGCTTGTAACTAGTTTTGCAATCCTTACAAATCACACGAACAAGCCTTTGTGCCATAAAACCTAAAACTGAACTTGTAATGAGGTAAGGTTCGATTCCCATATCCACAAGTCTTGTAACAGCCGAAGATGCATCATTCGTATGTAGGGTAGAAAACACTAAGTGTCCCGTGAGTGAAGCTTGGATGGCAATCCTTGCCGTCTCCTCATCACGGATCTCCCCTACCATCACTACATCCGGATCTTGACGTAGGATGGAACGAAGGCCGGCAGCAAAGGTAAGGCCTATTTTTTCGTTCATCTGCATCTGAGAAATCCCATCCATTTGGTATTCCACTGGATCTTCACAAGTAATGATATTTCTCTCTTCTGTATTGATTTCGGAAAGTGCAGAATAAAGGGTCGTCGATTTACCAGAACCTGTCGGACCTGTTACCAAAATGATTCCATAAGGTTTATAGATTAGATGTTTAAATTCACCGAGGATTTCCTTATTAAAACCCATAGTGTCAATCGAATACTTTTGGTCCGTTTTGTTTAAGATACGCATTACGATACGTTCCCCAAACTGACAAGGGATGATGGAAACCCGAACATCCACATCTTTCCCTGCTAACCTAAGTTTAATTCTACCATCTTGCGGCAAACGGTTTTCCGCAATGTTTAGATTCGACATAATTTTAATACGTGTGGAAATACCCGCCAAATAAGATTTAGGTGGGCTCAAAACTTTTTGTAAAACACCATCCACACGGTACCGGACGACGACAGACTTTTCAAATGGTTCTACGTGAATATCAGAAGCTCTTTCCGAAACTGCTTGGGATAAAATCACATTTACCATCTTAATGATGGGAGCTTCATTTGATAAATCTAATGCATCGGATTCAAAAGCATCGGAGAGATCCCCGAAACTTCCGTCCATTTCATCCATCATCTCTTTTGCTTCGGCAGTGGTTTTGTCGAATTGAGAATGGATGATTCTCATAATTTCGTTTTCGGTGGCGAGAACGAACTGGATTTCGTATCCTTTTAGGAAGGATCTCATATCATCCATTGGATGGAGATCTGTCGGATCACAAGTGGCAACGATTACTTTTTTGCCTTTGACAGAAACAGGTACTATCTTAGAACGTTGGACAAGTTTTAGTGGAATTTTTCCAAACACATCCTCATTTCCAACAAACTCAAGTTTGTCGATAAACTCCATACGATGGAGTTTTGCCAGGGCCTTTAGAATGTCAGTTTCAGAAGCGAGACCTTTTTTTTGGATGATATGAGTGATGGGAAGATTTGTTTTTTCCTGTTGTTTGGAAATATCTTCGAGATCCTTAATTGTAAGGATCCCATCTTCTAATAAGATTTGGCCTAAACTCTTTCTCATCGTAATTTCTTTTCTCGTTCGTCGACCATCCTTTCTTGTTCATTTTTCTTTTGGATGGTCATACGATCCGATTTATCGCGGTCGTCTAGGATGTGGGGAGTCAAAAACACCATCAAATTGGTTTTACGATTTTGATTGGTAGTCCTTCGGAATAAAGTTCCAAGAAGTGGAATCTCACCTAAAATGGGAATCTTTTGCACTTTCTTTTGTTTGTCATTGGAAAGTAGTCCCCCAATCACAATGGTTTGGATATTGTCTACAACGATGGTTGTTTTGATATCACGTTTGTTAAAGGTTGGGTTTCCTCCCGTTGCTTCCGAAGAAATCCCTGCTACGTTTTTAATCTCTTGGTAAAGATCTAAGGTGATTCGATTATTTTTATTTATATGGGGAGTGAATTTGAGTTTAATCCCTGTTGGGCGGTATTCGAAGTTGGCGACTGTGACTGCGTTGTCTCCACCAAGACCTGCGTTACGGTTTTGTGTTCTCACAGGAACATCTTGCCCCACGTTGATTTCTGCCTCTTGGTTGTCCAAAGTCAAAATTTGAGGAGCAGATAAAACATTAAAATTTTCATTGGTAGAGTTTGCATTTAAAATACCAATGATCTGTTGGCCCCCACGACGAATGAACCCAAGTGAAAATCCAGAAAGTGTGTTTACGTTAGTTGGTCTCCCGTTCTTATCGATGACCCCACCAGTGGCAGCAAGACCAGTATTAAACTGTCCATACGCCAACTCTTGGTAACGCCAATCGATACCGAAGTCATTAAGATCAGTAGATGTTAACTCTACGATTAAAACCTCAAGTAACACTTGTTTTCTGGGAGTATCTAGAATTTTTATAATTTTTTTGATTTCTTCCCATTCTTGAGGAGTTGCCGTCACAATCAGTGAGTTAGACTCTTTATGTGCTACAGCTTTGATTTTATCTTGTTTGCCTGGAACTTTCGCTTGTTGTGCCACAGGTTGTGGAGGTGGAGTTGGCTTTCCATCGGGTCCAGGTTCTCCTGGTTGACCACTAGGTGCAGGTGCCGTTGGTGCATCAGGCATATCCAACTTTACAAGGATTGCAGCAAGTTTTTCTGCTTCATTGTATTCCAAGGTATAAATATGAATATCACCAGCAGAAGAAATGGACCCAGGTCCATCCACTCTTATGTCCAAGTTATCCACTAACTTTAGTAACTTATTGATATCAGAGGTAGAACCGGAAAAAATCAATGTATTTTGGTTTTTGGGAATGATGATATCTGTATCCGGAGAAGTAACCCTTTTAAGGATTGGCTCTAGTTCCACAGCATTTGAAAATTCTAACGGAACAATTTGTGTGATGGTTTTATTCAGCGAAACTTCAGATTCAGAAACCGGATCTTTTCCAATGCGCACAATCGGAGACTTAGCAAGTGCATCTTTGATTTTGACAACTTTGATAAGATCATTTTCTTCAATCAGTCCGAAACCTTGTGTTTCTAAAACGGATTTCATAAACCCGTAGGCATCTTCAATTTTCACTCGTTTCTGAGAAATGATCGTTACTTTTTTTCCTTTGACCGCATCATCAATCAAGATGTTTCTTTTGATGATTGCACTCATCCCCATAAGGAAATCTTTGAGTTCTGTGTCTCTCCAATCGGCAGTAAAACTTGCAGGCTCCGGGGAAGATTTTGTTTTGGGTTTTCCCTTTTCTTGGGAAAAGCCCGGTGTCACAAATACATAAAGGCAAATACTAAGTACTACTAAAGGAAGACGATTTCTCATTTTAATTCCGAATGATAAATTCATATGTGATTATTTTGCCTTGTCTCTCTAAATCCACTGTAATTTTCGGAGCTTGTTTGATCGAACCCCAAATTTCCAACATTTTCTCTGTTTCGTTCAGTGGCATTCCATTGACACGTTTGATGATATCCCCGCCACGAGCACCGAGGGAATAAAACACATGGTCTTTTGCCACCTGATAGATCTTGTAACCCTCGATCTTTCCGTCTACCAAATGAGGACCAAACCTTGCATTTTTATAGATAGTATTCGGGTCCTTCAATTTCCTGTTTACGTCTTCTCGGGAAAGAACTTTTTGAACCGTTTGGCTGGATGGCCCTAAACTTGAGACCGCGGCCGCATCTTTCGGGCGGATTCGTTCTTTTGCTTGGGCGGGAGTTTCGCCAATATTCACTCGAAGGCTAAGCCCACCTTTTTTTAGAACCACATAATGTTGTTCGATGGTTTGGACCTTGTATCCACCCACCATTTCACCCGTTCCATATTCTTCAGAATCATTGTTTTGTTTTTCTCGGATGGTGACACGAGCAAAAGACCAATGTCCAGAAAGAGTTCCGGTGACAAGCATCTGGTCGTCATCTCCATTGTCCTGAGCAATTTCAGGATCTAGCGGTGTGCCATCTGCGCCGCGTTTGGTGGCATCATTTGGATCATATACTTGTCCGCGAATCAAATTTCCCGTAACGATGTCTTCGTAAGTACTCACCGCCAAAATTACTTCTTGGCGCATTTGTTTGGGACGAGTGTTCCCAGCAACGCTGATACCTGTTTCTGTGGAAAACAAAAGGAGAAGGACCAACTTCAATAAATAGGCAAGAGAAAAAGAAAAGAGTAAAACCGCCGGAATCAATGTCAAAAACTGACTCGACTGAATTCTTTGAAGGATTAGATTCATGCTCCCCACAAACCGGAGAAAAACTCCGATTACATTCCGGCTACTTCAGATTTAGGGAGTCTTGTGACTTGTTTTTCCGTGATGCTTAAAGCGGATTCAGGATTCATAATTTTCCCGTTTCGAAACACTTCAAAATGCAAATGTGCCCCTGTTGCTGTTCCCGTCCTTCCGACAAGAGCGACCACACGACCCATCTTCACCGTTTCCCCAACCTCAACTAAAATCTGTGAACAATGGGCGTAAACTGTTTTATAACCATTTTTATGTTGGATGGTAACCGAATTTCCATACCCGCCGTTACGACCAGTAAAAACCACTTCTCCGTCGGCAGCAGATAAAACAGGAGCTCCCACTTTGGCAGCAAGATCAAGTCCCGTATGATACACTCGATTGTATTTATTAAAAGGATCCACACGTCGTCCAAACCGAGAAGTCACTCGGCTTTGTGGTACAGGCATAATGAAGATTTTTTTGAGAACCACTCTGGAAGAAGAAGCATTTTTTACTTGGACAGGAACTTCCAAAACTTGGCCGATTTTCAACTGGTCACCAGCAAGTCCGTTGTGTTTCTTTAATTTGGCCAATTCAATAGAAAAAGAACGAGCAATCTTTGATAGGTTGTCTTTTTTTTGTACTGTATATTTTTTTACAATGATTCCGGATTCGTGAACCACCGTATTACTCACAACGGGAGACACATCAATGTATTTGGGTAAATCGAGAGAAGCTAGTTCTACTTCATCTTCATCAGAAGATACATTGACTCCGGCAGAAAAGAGTTTATGAACTTCGGAATCTTGGGATTGAGAGCCAAAGAGACGAAACATCCCAGTTTCTCCACCGGGGAGAGATTCATTGATTTCGGAATGGATTTTTTGGAAAGGGTTTGCGAGAAGCCCGGATCCCGAAAGAACCAAAAGAGAAAATGTTACCAACCGGAGGACTTTCACGATTAAAATATCGGGACTAAAGGGGAAGAATCTTGAACCAGAAACAAAGAAAGAAAAAAAACGAAATGCTAGCGACAATGGAGACTTCCCAAACCTTTATTTCTTTGTTTTTTTGACACTGGGTTCTACAAGAGTGAATTTTTTAGAAACCCACTCTTCCACATCTTCCAAGTCATACTGCTTCTTTTTTATATCATCATTGATGATATAGGCTGCCAATTTTCCCACAGAAGACTCTCTAGACTCCGCAATGGGATACACCTTCAATTTCAATAGAGAAGGTGTGGATTCGATATAAATCTTAACAAGAGTTCCTTTTTTCCAAACTTCAGTTTGGGAAAATTTGATCTCCTCTTGTAAGGCATATGTCTTTCCATCATAGTATTCATTGATTTCCCTTAATCTTTCTTTTTTAATCAACCTTTGGGAACAATGACTGAACACAAGGAGAAGAACGAAGGGAATTACACGAATGACACTACAATTCAAAGCAAACTCTCAGGAAAAGTCACCATGATGCCTTATTTATGAAAAGTCTTTTTTATTTTTTGGCCCAAAAGAGATAGAAGATTACCCCTTCTCGTTGTGATCCCCAAACGCGCTGAAGTTGGTAGCCTGTTATACGAATGGAATGGGACAAAAGAAATCCAAGTCGAGGTTGGGATCCGAAGAGGACTTCCTTATTTCCAAATTTTGGGTTCTGCGACTCTATCCACCAAAGAATCCAAAGATCGCATCCGTTTGGCTCTGGAGGCTTCAGGATACCAGTTCCCACTCGAAACCATCATCATCAATTTAAAACCGGCTCATATCCCGAAAAGGATGGTTTGCCTGGACCTAGCCATTGCAGTGGGAATCCTCCTGGCAACAGACCAAATCCAAATTCCAGAAACCCAGGTCCTTTTTTTGGGAGGGTTGGGACTTGATGGATCGATTCTCGGAGGAAAGGAACTATTGCCCTATCTTTGGCAAAACCAGAAGCAAACGGGGGCTTCCCTCTGCCTCCCTCGTTCTTTAGAAAAAGAGACCCTACCCGAAGGCAAGTATTACTTCCTCGAGAACCTGGATGGACTTCGTGAACTAAAACTCGCTTTACCCGACACTCGAGAGATTCCTTCCTCACCCTCAGAGCCTCTTACTTGGAACGAAGTACATTTAGATCCTTACCAAATGAAAGTGTTCCAAGGGCTTTTGTATTCTGTTCTTGGAAAACACCATAGCCTGCTTTTGGGTAGCCCTGGTTCGGGCAAAACGATGCTCCATAGAATGTTAGAATCTTTATTGCCAACTAAGGAAACAAGAGACCAAAAAAACCAAGGGATTTGGACTTTGGAAGGAGAGTTCGAAATTCCCTCAAACAAACGCCCTTTTCGTTCCCCTCACCATTCTGCAACAGAAGTGGGCCTTGTGGGAGGAGGACTTCCCTTCCAACCAGGAGAAATCTCAAAAGCCTTCGGAGGAATTTTATACTTAGATGAAGCCTTGGAATTCAAAGATAGGATTCTAGAAAGCCTCAGAATGCCTATGGAAGATTCGTATTTGGAAATTGTAAGGATGAATGAAAAAACAAAGTTAAAAACTGATTTTACCTTAATGTTATCGGCAAACCCCTGCCCCTGTGGAAATTATCATAGTAACCAAACTTGCCATTGTTCCTTACAAAGAATTCGTCTCTATTTACAAAAAATCAGTGGGGCTTTTTTGGATCGAATCACCGTCTTTCAAACGTTATTCGAAACATCAAATGATCGGTGTATCAAATTAGAAGAATTCAAAATGAGACAAATTCTAATGGAACGATTTGCATTTCGAAATACAAATCTCATTCCAGAAGATGAAGATAAAAAAATCCAAAAAACTCTGGATACAGAAAATCAAACCAAACAACTGTCCTTACGAAAGAAAAAACAAATCATTTCTTTGGCAAGAACCATTGCAGATTGGAATCTCTCCCCCCGAACCAAGGAAGTACATATTTGGGAGGCCGTAGACTATTGTATCGGATACCAATGGATTTATAGTTTGGGATAATTACTTTGAAATAAAATGCGAAATTTCCATCGCAATTTTATTTATCGCATAATCCATGTAAGCTGGATCATCGATCTTCTTTTTGTAATTTTCGAATTTTTTCTGGATGGTAGATGCCATCCCTCTTTTCCGGAGTAATACCGGATCTGGACCAAATTCTTCGGTTTCGGCTAAATTCCCAAAAATACTAAATTGACTCATGTGGTTACTTCCTTGTAACAATCAAACTCTCATCCTTGAGAGCGTTTTCCCTTATGGGATACATGAACAATCGGCCCGGTACAAAAATCCCTTGATGAAGTATTTTAGAAGATTGACGAATAAAAACGCACTTCCTTTTTTTCAGTGATATGGATCAAATTAAGCGAAGGTGTTAGGTGAACAAAAGCCGGAATCTCTTTCAATAAATAGTAATATACCTTCCGCATTCGCTTGCGTTTTGTCTCATGAAAACATTCCAAAGGATGAAATCCAGTGCGTACGTCCCAAGTTTTCACATCAGAACAATGGAGGAAATCGTTCTCAAGGCTAATTATGTCTAGTTCCCCAAAAGATTTTCTGAAATTACGAAAGAGGATGGTATGACCTAAAGAATCCAAAAATTCAACGGCCAAATCCTCACCCGACCTACCTAGATCCGTTTTTTTCGGCATTTGTCGGGCCATCCCATTGCCAAAGAAGGATTAGTAAATCTGTGAAAAGGGAATGGCTTGTTGGATGTAGAGATTTAAGTCTTTCATAAGATCCACAAATTCCAAATGTTTGAGGCGTTTGCCTTCTGCATCTTTTGTGACTCGGATGACGGGGCGAAGAGGTTTGTCTTTGTTAGATTCAATGACCATACCCATCCTTAGGTCAGAAAGAACGACACCGGACCCCACAGGAAACATAGAAAGTTTATTTAAAAACAATCTTACCATTTTTAAATCAAAACGGTTCACGTTTTCACTGATCATAATCTTCATCGCTTCGTAAGGAAGGATGGCTTGTCTGTACGGCCTAGGGTGGATCATGGCAGCAAATTGGTCAGCGATCATAAACACTTTTGTGAGTTCTTCGATTTGGTTGGCAAGAATCCTCTGCGGATAACCAGAGCCGTCCACAGCTTCATGGTGTTGGAGGGCCACAATCGCAAGAGAGTTTTTTAATTTTAATCTTTGGGTAAGGATTTGGTAACCTGTGACAGGATGGCGTTTGATGGTTTTTAAATCTAGCTCTGAAAGATTTCCTTTTTTTTCAGACACTTCTTCTGGGACTGTGACCATTCCAATGTCTGCAAAAAGAGAGGCCAAAGCCAAATCGATGAGTTTGGGTCTAGAAAATTCTAAAAAATTTCCAAGCATCACCGAGAAGAATGTCGCATAACAGATATGAGTGTATAAGTAATATCCTGAATGAGAATGGGACAAAAGTAAAATGGGAATTTGTGCATTGGCTTTTGTATGGTCTGCAATCCGCTCTGCTATTTCACGAAATTCGCGAATTTCCGTATAACGACCTTCGGATGCTGATTTATAAGTTTTTTGCACTAAATCAAAACAGTCTTTAAAAACAGCATTGAACTCAACCTTTGTGGTATTAGTTTTTTCTAATAAATATTTAAAACGTGTGGAATTTTCATCATCTTGGTAAAAAGGAAGGTTGGTATCAAAATATCCAGGACCTCCACCAGCGGTTGCTTTTTCACCTGCTTCGGCCAATACCTTTTCTCCATCCGTTAAGACAAAGCTGATTCCAAATTGAACCAAGCGGTCTAAATCTTGTTGGGTGATGGGTTGGTCAGCTCCGACAAAAACAGTGTCCTTATCTAAATAAATTGACTTAGTAAACTTCGAGCCAGGTTCCAAGTCTCGAATGGAAATTTTCCGCATAATTGCGTAAATCCTAGTAAGAAGCTTAGAAACATCAATTGTTTTTCTTTTGTCTCTCTAAAACAAGAATTCGAAACACTGCTGCCACTGCTTCATACAATTCCCTGGGAATTTCTTTCCCATTAGGGAGATGATCTAAGGTTTGAATCATCACTTCATCTCTTATGATAAGAACACCAGACTCTTTGGCGAGCCGAATCAAATTTTCAGCCAACCTTCCTTCTGCCTTTGCCACAAGTTTTGGTGCGGAATGAAAGTTCGGATCATAAGCAAGGGCTGCCATTTTTTGTTTCATCTATAATCTCCGTTAAAGGTTTCTTCCTTCCAAGTTTCCACTTGCACCGAACGGATTTGGGGAAAGTCCCGAACAAGGTTTGCCAAAGAGTGATGTAAGTTTTGGTTTTGGAATGGCTTTTCTCTTGTGATTTGCACAAGGATCGGTTTATCTTTCTCTGGATCATAATGGAATTGGATTCCCATCGCACCTGTTGCTTCAGATTCCCAAAATACATAGAGAACCAAACCCTTGTTTTTTGGTTCTACTACCATATGTAATGATTCTTTGGCATCAGGATCAATATAAGAAAGAAGATCCGAAAATCCAGTTTCGCCTAAAAGATAATTCCAAATTGGTTTTAAGTCAGAAACCTCCATGGATTTGGAATCCGATTGGATCGCCATCCACTGGGTCCAACGCAAACGATTCTCTACTTTCCAGGAATTTGTTTGGACTTCTCTTTCGAGTCCGTTTACCAAAAGAGTTCTTTGGTCCGTTGCAATCTTTTTGGTTTGTCCAAGAGAGTTAGAATGCAATCCTTTGGAAGGAACGGAACCTTCTTTAGATGTTTTGGTTTCGAATGGGGAATTTTTTACCTTTTGCTTGTGGGTCAGTTTGCCCAGAGAGAAAAACGGAGAAAGAGAATTCTGATTAAAAAAGAGAGGGCTCACTTCCCTCAGATCGGAGAAATTTACAAAAACTCAACCTGTGGATCGGAGAAATTCCGAGTTTCAAAAGTGCCTCCCTATGTTCTTCAGTCCCATAACCTTTGTGTTTGGCAAATCCGTAACCTGGATATTTCAAATCCATTTTTTCCATATATTCATCTCTATAGGTTTTAGCAAGGATGGAGGCCGCAGAAATGGAAGGGATCAAATCATCACCTTTGGGAAGAGAGAAATAACCTTCTATAGGTTTTGTGATCTTTAGTTTATAATTTCCATCTGCCAAAAGATAGGGCCTACTGTTTAACAATTTGTCTTCTTTCCGAGTTGTCTTTTCTTCGTAAGCAGATGTGGACAAATTCAATTTTTCATTCACAGTAGTTTTGGATTCAATTGATTGTGAGTTTGTCGGCAAACACCGATTCATCCCATAAAAAATGGCTTGGTTGATATTAAACCGATCAATGAACTTGGCGCTAACAAAACTCACTCGGAAATAGGAAGCATACTGAATGATTTCCTTTCTGAGTTCGATTCGTTTGGGTTCTGGAATTTTTTTGGAGTCGCGAAGACCTTTTAAGATTTCTCCGCTTTTGATTTTTTCTAATGTTTTGAGGGTAAAGGAAACACAACCCACAGAGACGGGGCCGGCAAGTGTACCACGACCTGCTTCATCGAGTGAGTAACAGGTCAGGTGAGGAATTTGAAATTCAGGAAAGAACGGCCGAGTGACGACCGTTTCAAGAGAGATTATGCGCTAGGTGCTTCAGCAGCTTTTGCTTGTGCAAGAGCGGCTTTAGAAGCCTCATCCTGTCTCTTTTTATCTTTGGCAACAATTGCTTGTCCGCCTTTTCTTTCTTTGATACGTCCCGCTTTTCCTTTTTTATCACGGAGATAGAAAAGTTTTGCACGACGAACAGATCCTTTACGAACGAGTTCAATCTTTGCAATGCGTGGGCTATGAAGTGGGAAAATTCTTTCCACTCCGATATCATAAGACACTCGTCTTACTGTGAAAGTTTTGCTTTGTGATTTGTTCGCAATGGAGATCACAATGCCTTCGTAAACCTGAACACGTTCTTTTCCAGATTCAACGATTTTGTAGTGAACTTTTACAGTATCACCAATTTCGAAATTAAGTTCGTTCTTTGCTTCGCCTGCGAGTGCTGTTTCTAGAATCTGATTCATGGCTTCCTCTAAGAATGATTTCTTGTTTTGCGGTTTTTCTGCCGCCATTTACGGATCTCTTCATGATGCCCACCGAGGAGAACATCTGGAACAGTCCAACCCATAAAATCATAGGGTTTTGTATACTGAGGGTATTCTAATTCTTCCGTTTCGTTGTGCGATTCTTCGAGAAGGCTTTCTTCTTTTCCTAAAAACCCCGGAACAAACCGAGATAGGCAATCGGCAACAACGAGAGCAGCTAAATCCCCCGATGAAATAACATAGTTTCCAATGGCCACTTCCCTGTCAATTAAATGCTCTGCGACACGATGATCCACCCCTTCATAGTACCCAGAAATCAAGGTAATGGTCTCTGAGGACTCGTAAATCTCCCTTGCCAGAGTTTGGTTGAAAAGTTCCCCTGAGGGACTGAGGAGGATGACCTTCCCTTTATTTTCGCCAAGGGACGCTAAAGCCCGGTAAATCGGACCCACTTGCAAAAGCATTCCGGGGCCACCACCGTAGATGGTATCATCTACCTTTTGGTGTTTGTTGTCAGCAAAGTCACGAAGGTGGACGGTATTGATTTCCACAACCCCTTGTTTCACAGCTTTGCCCGGGATTCCGGTATCAAAATACGAGGTGATTTTTTCTGGGAAAAGAGTGATGAAATTAAACTTCAATCCACTGCTCCCAGCTTATGATTTCTAAGGTTTTGGATTCTAAGTTCCAATCTCCTACAAATTGATGGAGAAAAGGGATAAGCACAGTTTCGCCTTCCCCTGATTTTGGTTTTAGTTCCAAAATGGGATGAGCAGGATTGTCGATAACCTGGGTCACAACATAATGCAGAGATTGACTTGTTTCTTTGGAAATCGCCACAAGACCCACCAAATCTTCTGTGTAAATTTCGCCGTCAGTTGGTTTGGGCAAATCTTCTCTTTTCCATAACAAAGAGAATCCGCGGTATTTGATGACAGTTTCTGGAGTTTCAAAACCCTTTAGTTTGACTAGGAAATGATTTCCGTTGGGTTTGATTTCATCGATTTGAATGGTAGACTGATTTCCGCGGGCGTCTTCGACTGTGCAGGTAAACGGTGGTTTGGCGGATAGTAGGGTGTCACCTTCTGTGAAAACTTTGATGAACCCTTTGATTCCATGTGAGGATCCGATGACCCCCACTTTCACTAAACTTGGTTTAGTCGACAATTTCTAAAGTATAGTTTTTGCCTTGTTTGGTTCCGGCTGCTTGTAAAACAGTACGCAAAGATTTTGCAATCCTTCCGTTT
Organism: Leptospira mtsangambouensis; assembly: GCF_004770475.1. Lineage (NCBI taxonomy): Bacteria > Pseudomonadati > Spirochaetota > Leptospiria > Leptospirales > Leptospiraceae > Leptospira > Leptospira mtsangambouensis. Next base: position 845,947 of record NZ_RQHK01000002.1, on the reverse strand, counting down.
TTTCCGATCACCTTCCCTAGGTCTTTTGCTGCTACCCGAAGTTCGATCACTGTTTCTTCCTCTCCGGGGACTTGGTTGACAGCCACTTGTTCTGGTTGGTCAACGAGAGATGTAACGATATAACGAACTAAGGATTCCATGTATCAATTAACCTTTGAATTTTGACCAAACGTCGTCTTTTTTCAAAAGAGCAAGAACTGTATCAGTAGGTTGAGCGCCTTTTTTTAACCAAGAAAGAGTTTTTTCTTCGTTGAAAGTTGCTTTTTTCACAGAGGAAGTAGATGGATGAAAATGTCCAATCGCTTCAATGAACTTTCCGTCACGTGGAGCACGGATGTCTGCTGCGACAATGCGATAGTGCGGGTCTGCTTTTGTTCCCGTTCTTTGTAATCTTAATTTAACCAAGGAAAAATACCCCTTTTATAGCGAGTTTTTTAAATAAGGACGATCTGTCAAGAGCGAGTTCTAGCACTTGCAGCGAGTTCCTTTAATTTTTTGCCCTGTGCGTTCGGATCTCCTGTTTTATAGAGACCAGATCCCACAACGGTGATGTCCACTCCGAGTTTTGCAAGCTCTTCCATATTGGATTCGTTCACACCCCCATCCACTTCCAATTCAATATTGTAGGGTTTCGTGAGTTTACGAATTGCCGCGATCTTCTCAAAACCGGATTTCACAAAGGACTGTCCGTAAAATCCAGGATCGACTGTCATGAGTAAGACAAGATCCAAATACGGAAGGATTTGAGAGATGGATTCTGGAGGTGTTTGGGGATTCAGAGAGACCCCCACTTTGATTCCCGCTTTTCGGATCTCTTCTGCCAGTCTTACAGAGAAGTTTGTCGTTTCAATATGGAAGGTGATACAATAAGGATTGAGGTCAAAGTATTTAGGCACATGGAGTTCGGGATTACTCACCATCAAATGTACATCGAGTGGGATTTGGGTATGGGACTTCACTTCTTTGGTGAATGCTTCCCCAAAGGAAATTTGAGGGACAAAGTTTCCATCCATCACATCGATGTGAATGAGGTCGATATTTTCCTGTTTGTAAGTGGGAAGCTCCGTGGAAAGTCCCGTAAGTTTTGCGGCAAGGATCGAAGCAGAAATTTTCATATTAATAAGTTCCTTTGAGTTTCCAAACCTTAGCCACTCCGGTTTCTTTGCCAACGAGTGTAAGTTTTACATTTCCCGAACGATGGATGAGAAAACGCACAGGTTCATCTTCTTTTAGTTTTTGATTGGTTAAGATTTCTTTTTCGATTTCTGTATCTTCCCCAGGTTTTGTATACTTGAGTTTGGCAGAATAAAGATCATCATCATCTACTTCATATTCCAAAAATTCATAATCCTGGACAAGTGATTCTGAAGGTTTTAAATAGTAAGCTCCCAATTCCGCACCAGCAGGTTTTAATTCAAACGAAGATGTGAGTCCATGTGAATCACGAAACTCTGGTTTGGTGGCTTCTTTTAAACGATAAGGAATTTTTTTTCTTTGTAAAAAATCGACAACAAATGGAACAGGAGTTCCTACAAATTTTGTGGAATCCAAAGGTTCATTTGCTGATTGGTTGGATTTTTTTTCTGTATTGGGTTCTGTTACGAGTAAATAGATTTTTTCACCTGAATGAGTTTCTTTTCCAGGCCCAGGAATTTGGTCAATGATGGTGTCAGCAGGTTCATCGCCCACAGCAGGCACATAAGTGATCCCACCAATTTGTAAAGGAACATATACTTCCCCAGAAAGTACCTTTTCTAAAATGGCTTTGGCACGTTTTAGATCCTGGCCTTTGACATCGGGAATGGTGACCCGATCAAATCCAATGTTAACAGTAAGATAAAGTTTAGATCCAGCTTCTACTTCCTTACCTGGATCAATGGACTGGGCGAGAATGATCCCATCTGTTTTTTCAGGTATCCTTTGGGTTTCTAAACGGACTTTGAGTTGGAGTCTTTGGAGTTCGTTATGAACCTCAATGTAGTTTTTACCAATCACATAAGGCATCATTACCTTTTGTTCTTCTTTGGTTCGAACCACGACCACAAGGAAGGCAGCTACAAAAAAAACAAGGAGCCCTAAACCAACAAATAGAACATAACCACTGTAAGGTAGGATTTTTAGAAACTTTTCTTTCACGTAAATGATTCTCCGGCTAAAACCCGTGCCCCATTGAAAAACTCAAATCCTTTCATGGGTTTTTTCCCTTCGGGTTGTAAGGTGTCTATACCAAGCAGGTTTCCGTCTCCACAGAGGCAGAAAAGCCTTTTTTTCTGGTATAGGAAAAAGGAACCAGGGCTGAGGCCTTCCGGTATAGGAACCGGTTCCTCTCCGGTATTGGGTAGAAAGGAGGAGATCAGGATGAGTTTTTTGTCCCGAAATTCGGTCACTGCCAATGGATCAGGATACAAGGCACGGATCCTGTTGTGGATGTTTTGGGCAGGCTCAGACCAATGGATGGGACGATCACTGGCTGTTATTTTTTTACAATGGGTTGCCTCGTTAGCATTTTGCGGTTTCGAGGTCCAAGCGGTTTCCGTAGATTCTAATTCCTTAAGGAGACGGATGAGTTCTTTTCCGCCTTCTTTGGTGATGGTTTGCAAAAGAGAGGCTGTGGTTTCTGTGGTTTCCACCTTCCAAGATTTCTGGGAAATGATATCTCCCGAATCCACTTCCTTGGCTAAAAACTGAATGGTAAACCCAGAGTTCTCTTCTCCACTGAGGAGGAAACTTTGGACGGGAGAGGCACCGCGGTATTTGGGGAGTAAACTTCCATGTAGGTTGATGCTACCGAATTTGGGATCTAAAAACACATTATCGGGAACGATCGATCCATAAGCATAAACGATATGAACAGGAGAACCGTAAGATAAGATTTGTTTTTGCGCTTCTTCATCGGTTCTTAGTTTCGGAGATTGGATGACAGGGATTCCTTTAGAAACTGCCAATTCTTTCACAGGTGTGGGAGTGATGGTTTGTTTTCTTCCCACTGGTTTGTCAATATTGGTCACAACAAAGTCGATGGTGATTCCTGCTTCCAGTAACATAGAAAGTAATTCTTTGGAGTGTTCAGGGGATCCGAAGTAGCCAATTGAAAGTTTCATAATTTATCCTATTAAACAAGTTCTAAAGGATCCAAATCATATTCAATATAACATTTGGAATCAACTTTAAACTTTGATTTTGTTTCGCGCAAAAGATTTCGTAAGGTAGTGATGGATTTGGATTTTAACAAAATATGATACCTAAAGTTATTATCAATTTTATAAAATGGACATTGGCTTGGCCCAAGAAGAGTGATGGAGGCATCCATATTCTCTTTTAAAAGTTCAGAATAAACAACAGATTGTTTATTTGCAATTTCCTCATATTTTGATCTGAAAACTAGCCTCGCCAAACGAGAAAAAGGTGGATAGAACAAATCCCTTCTAAAAGTCAATTCCCACTCAAAAAAAGCAGGGTAGTTTTGTTCCATTGCCATCTTAATGACTGGATGTTCGGGATCATTCGATTGGATGAGGACTTCCCCTTTTTTTTCACCCCGACCGGCCCTACCTGCCACCTGTGAAATTAGAGAATAGGTTCTTTCGCTACTGCGAAAGTCAGGAACTCCCAACCCATGATTGGCGTTTAAAATTCCCACAAGACTGACGTTTGCATAATCAAGTCCTTTTGCAATCATTTGGGTTCCGGTAAGGATGTCTAAATTTCCTTCGCCTAACTTTTCGAGAACATCACGGGTGACTTCTTTATTTTTGGAACTGTCTTGGTCCAATCTTTCAATCCGAGCTTTGGGAAAATGAGAAAGTAAATACTCTTCCAACTTTTGTGTTCCTGCTCCAAATAAATCCAGCTCCTCGCCGTGAATCTGTTTTAAATTCTGTAAGGTTGATTTGTATCCACAAAGATGACACCTTACCGTTTTATCAGAATGATAACAAAGTGTTGCCGTACATTTCGGACAATGGATGAATTCTTTTGTAGCGGTGGAATAAATAAAGGGATTATAACCTCTGCGATTCAGAAGGATGATGGTTTGTTCTTCCTTTTTCAATCGGTCTGCAATTTTAAATTGCAAATCGCCCGAAAGGAGTTCACTATCTTCTTTTTTTTCCGTAATTTCTACTGTGGGAAGTGATGCCTCCGGATTTGCCCTTTCCTTTAATGCCGAATATCCAATTTGACCTGCTTTTGCTAAGTAAAAAATTTCTAAACTCGGAGTGGCAGAACCTAACAACAATTTACCGTTTGTTTTTAAAATTCTTTGTAAAGCCACTTGGCGCGCATGGTAACGAGGAGAGCCGTGTTCTTTGTAAGAACCATCATGTTCTTCATCCAAAATAATGAGGGCAATGTCAGACAAAGGAGCAAAAACAGCGGAACGTGTTCCGATACAAATCCGTTTTTTTCCTTCCTTTAAATCCAGATAGTTTTGGAATTTTTCTGAAGTTCTGAGATGTGAATGTAAAACCGCCACTTGTCCAGGAAAGATCCGTTCAATCCTTGTAATGGTTGGATAAGTGAGTGAAATTTCAGGAACAAGAAAAATCACTGATCCTTTGGGTTGGGAAAGAACCTCCGCCATAAGGTGGAGATAAACTTCTGTTTTTCCACTTCCCGTAATCCCATATAACAAATGTGTGTTGGCTTTTTGATTTTTGGTGATTTCATCGAATGCTATTTTTTGAGCAGAAGTTAAAGGATATAATCGATCAAACTGAATTTGGACGGGAGATTGTTTTTCCTGTTTTCTTTTTTTTCCTTTCGGGACCATTAAAAACAAGGCTTCGCCAAGAGAAGAAAGATAATTTTCTGCCATCCACTCCGCAAGATCCAATTGGTCTTCCGTTAGGACTGGTTCCTTATCCATACTCTTTAGAATGGAAAGAGTTTCATAATTCGGCTCATTCGAGTGGATCTCGATCACAACCCCTTCCCATTCCTTTCCATTCAGAGGAACAAGAACTCGAACTCCTCTTACCAAGTTTGGAATGTCCTCGGGAATTTCATAGGTTAAGGTTCTACTTTCCCAAGATAGATTGAGAGCAACTTCCGCAAATTGGATCATACTAGAGATAAGGTTTTAAAAGAGATAAATGAGAAATAAAACTATCTTCCAATTCTTGTTTTTCTTTTCCGTATTGGAAAAGGTTACTTTCCGAATCTGTCTTTTTTGCCTTTTCACCAAGGAAAACAAGGGCTTCTGGGGATCTTGTGGTGACAATTGGAATGGAAAGACCAGACAAATCCCATTTTATTTCTTTACCAAGAAATTCTTTTGCTTTCTCGGCACCAAACAATAATTTAGCGGATGAACCTAAAATCACAATGGATTTAATTCCAAATTCTTCTACTGTATCTTTTACATGAAATTTGCAATTTTCCACTCTGGTTTGCCAATCGTTTTCTTTTGAATCTGTATTCGAAAAATTACATGCCGGATATTCTTGGTAATAAAACTCTTCGAAAGAAAATCCAAATACTTTTTGAATGAGTTCTCCCCAGCTACTTTCCGTTAGTTTGTCTTTAAATATTTGGTTTGGTTTCGTTTTTGTGAATGGTTTTTCTTTCGGACTTGTGGCCCCGGAATAATGAAGCACCAAAACAGGTTTTCTTCCTTTATGTAGAAACTGCCGAACTCCGCTGAGTTTTCCTTGGCAAAGTGTACAAGAAAAATTAACTAGATCCTTATTTTTTCTTTGGTTCTCTTTCTGTTGTTTTTTCTGGATTTCAATGGATTCTGGAACTTTAGATTTCCAAGGGAAAACAAAATCATTAGGATCTTTTTCCTCTTGGAACTGATAAACAGAAACCGATTTGTTTTGGATTAAAAATTTAGTTTCTTTAAGAATGTCAGTAAAACGTTCTAAAATTGATTTTTGATCCATACTAACCTTCGTTCAACTGTTCAACAGAAATATTTAAGGAACGTAATTTTCGATACAAATGTGTTCTTTCAATTCCTAAAGCCTTTGAAGTTCTTGTCACGTTCCCTTCACAAATTTGTAGGGTTTTGATGATGTATTGCCTTTCGAACTCTTCTTTGGCATGTTTCAAATCCCCACGAGCGACCATTTCATTTGCTTTTTTAAATCCGTGAAGGGCTTCCTTTACATCTTTGGCTCGGATGGTATCCCCTGGAACCAGAATACTCAAACGTTCCAAAATATTTCCAAGTTCTCTTACATTCCCTGGCCAAAAATGAGTGGTGAGTGCATCAAGACCCTCTCTGTCAATGGTTTTTGGAGAAAGTTTATTTTCAGAAATGGATTTATTCAGATAAAATTCTGCAAGTAAAGGGATGTCCAAATTTCTTTCTCGTAACGGAGGTAATTCCAATGGAATGACACTCAATGCATAGTATAAATCTTCTCGAAATCGTCCCTCCCTGATGGCCTCTTCCACATTGGAGTTGGTAGCAGCAATGATTCGAACATCGACGGGAACAAATTCTTTTCCACCCATACGTTCTAGTTTTTGTTCAAGGATTACCTTTAAAACTTTCGATTGGATGGAAAGAGGTAAATCACAAACTTCATCTAAAAACAAAGTGCCATTCCCAGCAGCTTCCCATTTTCCCATTTTGATTTCTGGACCTGTTTGGTTACCATGTATTTCGGAACCAAATAACTCTTGTTCTAAGGTTTCTTCGGGAACGGAGGCACAATTGAATTCAATATATGGTTCGTTTTTTCTTTTGGAATTTTGGTGGATGGCCCTTGCTGTCAGTTCTTTTCCTGTTCCGTTTTCGCCAGAAATAAAAACACGAGCATTGGTTTGCGCAGCCTGAAAGATAGCAAACTTCACACGTTTGATGGGAGCAGATTCTCCTAAAATTTCGTCTACCTCGAGTTGGAATTCGGGAATCTCATGGTCTTTGGTTTTTTCTAAAGCAGACTCAATGGTCTGAATGACCTTTTCGATGGAGAGAGGTTTTTCTAAAAAATCAACTGCTCCTTTTTTAGTAGCATTCACTGCAAGTTCAATGGTCCCGTGTCCCGAAATCATCACAATCGGCAAACTGGAATATAATTTTTTGCATTCATCTAATATAGAAAGTCCATCTTCTTTTCCAACCCAAACATCTAGCAGAACGAGCGATGGCCTTTCTTTAGATAAAGCTTTGAGCAGAGATTTTCCATTAGCAAAATCTTCCACTGAATAATCTTCGTCTTCTAAAATCACCCGGAGGGATTTTCTGATTTCTTTTTCATCATCAAGTATATATATCAATTTTTGCATCAGTGACTATCCAAAGGAAGTTCGATTCTAAATTTACAACCACCTAACTTAGAATCTTCGACAACAATGTGTCCGTGGTGATCAATAATAGTTTTTTGAACTATGGCAAGACCAATCCCTGATCCATGATTTTCTTTTGTAGAAAAATAAGGTTCAAATACTTTTTCTTTCCATTCTTGTTTTAAACCAGGTCCCGAATCATCAATTTCAATTACAATGGATTTGCGAAGTGCTTTCTTTTGTAATTTTGACATGATTCGAATTTTTTTCCGTTTCAGGCTTAAAATATCCATTTCCTCTTTGGGGTTTTCTGCTGATTGAATAGCCTCAACAGCATTTTTAATTAAGTTATTGATAACACCAAGAAACAATCGTTTGTCGAGAAATACCTCAGGCAGATTTTCAGCAAATTTTAATTCAAACTCAATATCGGTAGTGTCTTTAAAAAGGGCAACTGCCTCTTCCAAAATGGGATTTAGTTTTTGATTAATGAGTACAGGAACCGGCATTCTTGCAAATTCGCTAAATTCTTTGACAAGATGTTCGAGAACACGCACTTGACCAATGATTGTATCTGTCGCATCAAATATAACTGATTCTAAATTTTCAGATTTCGGATTTTGAAATTTTCTTTGTATTCTTTGTGCAGAAAGTTGAATAGGAGTGAGAGGATTTTTGATTTCATGGGCCATTCTCTGTGCAACTTCTTTCCACGCGGCAATCCTTTGGGTGTGCATGAGTTCTTCTGACTTAGCATTTAAGTCACTGACCATTTGATTGAAACTATCAATCAAAATTCCCATCTCCCCTTCTTCCGTTTTTTCTAAACGAATATCAGATTCACCTAACGAAACTTTTTTTGTTGCGTTTGCCAAATTAATGATGGGCCTAGAGATACGTCTTGCATACAAAAAAGAAAACAATATAGCAATGAGAAACATCGCAAAAGAAAAGGAAGCAATGGTGATCCGAACACTAAAAGGAATTTTTTCTTTCCATAAACTTACTTTTTCATAGGTAGAAGTTGCATTGACAATATTCTGAACATCTGATTCCAAACCCTTGTGGATTCTTTGTCCAACGTAAACATCCATCCCTTGCCCCAGAAAAAATTTACAAAGGATATAAGAACGATCGCTTAAATACAACCGACTCACAAAGATTCCGTTTTGTTTTGATTCTACAAATTCCAATCCTTTGAAATTACGAAACAAACTTCTAGATTCAAAACTAAGTTTCCCAGATTCAACAAAACCCAAATAATACTCATTTTTCTCAAACAATCCGTTTTGCACACTTTTTTGGAAGACAGAGTATCCGTCTGGCTTTATCCCTTTCAGCCTAGAACGTAAAATACCAACTTTGCTTATAAATTCTGCCTCAATTTCTTTTTCTTCATTTTGTATGATCAAATTGGCAGAACGAAGGGCATTGGAAATATCAACACGATAAAACCCTTCAATCAACCTACCAGTTAAATTGGAAGAAAGAATAAAAATTGGCAATGATGGAATCAGGGCAACAAACAGAAAAGCAAGCGTTAGCCGGTAACGAATGGAACTTCTAATTTTTCCAGTCTCTCGGTTACGGCGATTGCGATAAACATAACTAAGTATTAGTGAAAGTACAAAAAATGGAATTAGGATGAATACATAAGTATCCAACTTTGAAAAAAAAGAAATGTCTTCTTCTTGGCGAAAAAAAACAAACTCAGAAAAAACAACAGATACAACTATCGTCAAAAAAAAGATAAATATATCGCGAAGATAATAACGATTTTCATCAGATAATCTTGGAAGTATTTTAAAAAATCTAAGTGGCATTGGCTTCAAAATTTCGACCAACCAAAGTTTCTAAAGCAAGAAGTGCCTCCTCTTCTCCTTTTCCATCTGCTTTGACAAAAAAAATAGAACCGGGTCCAAGAGCTAACATCATAAGACCCATAATGGATTTCCCATTGACTTCAATGTCATCTTTTATGACAAAAATCTCACAAGGGAAACTTGCAGCCATCTTTACAAACAAAGAGGCTGGCCTTGCATGAAGCCCGGAACTATCTTCTCTAATCTTTAATTGGATTTGTTTCAATGGAACTCTGTTGGATATATGTATTTAGTTTATTAGAAAATTCTTTAGCACTATTTTTCCCCATTTTACGCAAACGTTGGTTCATCGCTGCTGTTTCAACAATGATAGGGATATTACGGCCTGGTTTCACTGGAATTTCAATGTATGGAACAGAAACACCAAGGATCTCTTCCATACTTTGTTCGATTCCGGTCCTTTCGTATTCACCGGAAGTTTGTTCTTCCCATTCTTTTAAATTGATAATGAGTTCAATTAATTTGTGGTCTCTGACAGATCCGACACCAAATAGATCTTTGATGTTCAGAATTCCCAAACCTCGAATTTCCATATGGTGACGCAGTAAATCAGAACAAGATCCTATCAAATAACTTTCACTTAGGCGACGAATCTCCACCATATCGTCCGCAACAAGTCTGTGACCTCTTTCAATCAACTCCAAAGCAGTTTCACTTTTTCCTACACCAGAGCGACCTGTAAGCAAAGTCCCAATTCCAAATACTTCAATGAGAACACCATGACGCATCGTACGGGGTGCAAGAGCACGATCTAAAATTTGAGATATCAGTGTGATGAATCTATGAGTGGCAATTTCTGTTTTAAAAAGAGGAATCCCTTTGGCCTTTGCTCTTTCTACAAACGGAACTTGTGGTTCATTACCATGTGTATAAATGATACAATTCAAATGAAATTCAAAAAACTTCTCTGTAATTTCGTGGAGTTTATCTTCTGCGAGAGAATTGAGATAGGCCCATTCTCCTTTCCCCAAAATCTGGATACGATCATTGGCAAAAAAGTCAAAAAATCCAGTAAGAGAAAGTCCTGGTCGATTGATTTCAGCATTATTGATCCGATTGGAAAGTCCAGCTTCACCAGTCACTAAAACCAATTGAAGGTCTTCATGATCTCTAAGAATTGTATCAACCGTGATCCCTGGAACTGGCATTGGATTACCCCTTTAAAGAACTGATCCTTTTTCTTTCGTTGGAAGGAAGGATTCTGAGGACCTTTCTATACTTTGCAACTGTTCGACGAGCAATTTCAATTCCTTTTTTCTCCATGAGCTCAACGATATCTTGGTCCGACAAAGGATTGTTTTCATCCTCATCTTTTACCAAATTACGAATGATTTCATGAATTTTTTTGGAACTTTCCTTTCCTCCTTCTGCAGACTTCACCCCAGAGGAGAAAAACCATTTGAGTTCAAAAATCCCCCAAGTGGTTTGAATGTATTTATTTGTTGTTATGCGAGAAATTGTAGATTCGTGTAAATTGAGTTTTTCTGCTACTTCCTTTAAGGTAAGTGGTTTGATAAACCCGATCCCACCTCGAAAAAAATCCACCTGAAAATCGATGATACAACTCACCACACGTTGCAAAGTCTGTCTTCTTTGTTGGATGGATCGTATTAGCCACTGAGCTGAGCTATATTTTGTTTGAAAATATTCCTTTTCTTTAGGAGGCAGTTTTTGATTTAAAAGTTCTTTGTATTCTTCTTGAATCGAAAGTTTTGGTAACCACTCATCGTTAATGAATATATTAAACTCATTTCCAACTGCTTTGACAACTACATCAGCAACAACATAATCTATTTTTCTTCCCTGGTATGTTGTGGCAGGGTATGGTTCTAATTTTTTGATTAACCTTGCTAAAATGAGGATCTCTTCTTCCGTAATTTTAAGGTTTTTTGCAATTTTTTTATAATCAACTTTTTCTAGATCTGATAAAAACTCTCCAATCAATTGGTGCAAAAGAATATTATCTGGAAAAAGAATTTTCCCCTGGATGAGGAGGGTCTCTTGCATATCCTTCGCGCCAATCCCGATGGGATCCAGTTCATTGATAACTTGTAATACCCGCCGAACTTTTGTTTCAGGGTATCCCATTTCTTTTGAAACAATAGCCAAGTCATCGGTAATAAAACCCTTATCGTCAATCATACTAATAAGGACTTCGCCAATCTCAAATTCTAATTTGGTAAGTTTGATAAGCCTTAATTGATTTAATAAATGTTCTTCTAATGTTTCTCCACGAGTGGAGGATTCGATGTATTTTTGATTTCTATCACTTGCTTCTGTATCATACGTCCGTGGGCCTTCTAAAGAATAAGAATCTTGCCAATTGACATCGGTACTTTTTTCATGATTTAATTTTTCTAATCGTTTTACTTCATCGATTGAAAAGAGTTCCGGCATTTTAGTTTTTTCATCTACACCGACCTCATCCAACAATGGATTTTCCAAAAGTTCGTTTTGGATTTTATCAGAAAGTTCTAACGTGGATAAAGATAACAGTTCAATGGACTGACGTAAGTCCTGGGTCATCACCAATTTCTGCGTTTGGCGTTGTGAAAGTGAAGCCCCGAGTTTCATTTATAGTTTAAAATCCTCACCCAAATAAATTCGTCTGGTTTCTGGATCACTAATTAAGTCATCTGCTGTTCCGGAAATGAGAATTCGACCACTGTACATGATATAGGCTCTGTCCGTAATTTTTAATGTTTCTCTTACGTTATGGTCAGTGATTAAAATTCCAAGACCACGGTCCTTTAATGATTGGATGACATTTTGGATATCTTTCACCGCAATCGGATCCACACCAGCAAAAGGTTCATCCAAAAGAATGAAATCGGGATTTGTTACAAGTGCACGTGCAATTTCACAACGTCTTCTTTCACCACCGGACAAAGTGTAACCTTTTTGGTTGGCAACTCGCATGATTTGTAACTCCATTAGGAGTTCATCCCGGCGACGAATGATTTCATCCCCAGGAAGATTCATCGTTTCTAAAATAGCTTCTAAGTTTTCAGCAACGGTTAGTTTACGGAAAATACTTGCTTCTTGTGCCAAATAACCAACACCCATTCTGGCTCGAATATGCATGGGAGCTTTTGTTAGGTCTTCATTATCAATAAAAACATGGCCTTCATCAGGAGTGACAAAACCAACACTCATATAGAAGCTTGTAGTTTTTCCGGCACCATTGGGACCGAGAAGTCCAACAATTTCCCCTTTTCGAATATAAAAACTAACGCCATCAACTACTTTTCGTTTGTTATATATTTTAACAAGATTTTCCATCCGGAATGTTTTTACATTCGAATCAATTTCTTGTTTCTGCGTTTGTGTTTGAGTTTTACTTTTTTTCGCCATTCGGTATTACCTTCAGCCCATCTGTCAGATAAGCTTTGTCCGATTTAGGAAAGAGAATGATCTTTCCTGCAGAGACCTTTGTATTGTCCTTTACCAGAGTCGGATTTCCTTCTAGAACCAGTTCATCTCGTTTTTCAAAATACGTTGCATATTCTCCAGTAGCGGTGGCAGTTTGTGTTTCTACTTCCACATTTCCTCTTGCCACTGTTTCAAACCGCTCATCAAACCTTTCCAAAAATACAGCGGTTAACTTTCCCCGTTCTTTTAATTCTTTTTTGTCCAAAAAAACAATTTGGGGGGATTCTGTTAGATAAGAATATCCTTTCTCTTTATCATAGGATAAGAATCCACCTTCCATACGATAAGCGTTTTCGCGATCTAAATAACTGACGTTTCCTGTTGCTTTGATATCTTTATTGTTTCGACGACTTTCTAAAAGATTGGCTTTAAACTCAGAACTTTTCCGATACATAAAGGCATCTCCACTCATAGAAGTTAGAGTATCTTTGCCTTTATTTTTGTGAGTTAACGTTTTACCGGTAAACAAAGTGACAACACGTTCTTTTGTTGTTGTATCTTTCTCTTTATCTTTTTTATTTTCATAAGATACTTGGTAGATGGTTGCATCTCCATCCAATTGAATGCTTCCTTCTTTCACGAAATAAGAAAGAGTTTGGCCAATTAAAAAACGATTTTCTGAAAAGAGGAACGGTTCCCCAGCCAAATCTATCCGATCCTCTTTTTCGGAGAATACAGCATCTTCACCAAAAACTTGGAATTCATCAGAAGTCACCACTACCTTACCAGCTAAATTTGTTTTGGCTTCTTCTAAGTAACGAACTATGGATTGGCATTGGATTTTAACGACCTTTCCATCTTTTTTCTGCACAAGCACGGGGTTGTTTTCCAAACTTACCGTTCCGCCTATTTTATTATAAATCCCTTTGGTAGCTGTCAAGGTGACTCCATTTTGAAAGTCTTCCACAACCACCTGACCTTTTAAATTCCCGATGAGAGCATCTTCACCAATGATTTCAATTTCGCGAGCACTCAGTTTGATGGTTTTATGCATAATATAAGCACCACCACCTAGAATAAAGACTTTCATGGGTATTCCATTAATGGTTCTCTCTTCCTGAGTTAGGCTGCTTCCTCCCCAAATAACAGGGATCTTGTCCTTTTTATCTTTTTTCTTATCAGGAGATAGGATTGAATCTTCTTTTTTCAAAAGATCTTCTGAACCGTATAACACAGGTATTGGCGAAGGATTTGCAGAAAGTATAGAAATAGAAAAACATAAAAATAGAATTACCTTTTTCATTGTTTTTCCTTCAGCGGGTTACTCCCACCCACAGTCACTGCTTTGGGTTGGATGATGGTAAATTTATTCAGTCCTTTGTCTGCACGAAGTCCCTTTCCTCGAATGGTTGTCCCATCGGAATATACCAAAACGTCTTCTTCTGAAGATAAAGTTTTTTCATCCAAATTGTATGTTAAGGATTCTGATTCTATAAATTTCCCATCATTGGTTTTAAGTCTCACCTTTCCACTTAAGACCACTGTTTTTGTTGAGTGATTGATCTCACCGCGATCTCCAGTCATTGCTGAAGTGGCATTTCCCTTTTCATACTGTTTGAATTCGAAACCGTAAATGATGGTTTTATTTTCTTTTGGAAAAATATAAGACTCTTCGCCTTTTAGTTTCCACTCCAATTCCCCAGAATCTTTATAAGAAGAACGTGAAAAATGACGCATAGAAACCATAGAACCAGATTCTCTTTCCACTTCAATGCGAAGGTATTCCTTATCTTTACAATTGATCATTGCCAAAAGAAAAATGGAAATCAACATCCTTCGCATCATAGAAGTTGCTTTAGGCCTCTAAAAACTTGGTTTTAACCAAACGATCAAGTTCGAGAAGTTGTGTTAAAAGATTTTTTGCCTTTGCTAGTGGAAACTGAGTGGTGGCATCAGAAAGTGCCTTTTCCGGATCTGGATGTACTTCCATAAAAAGTCCTTCCACACCAACAGATACTGCACCACGCACCATATGAGGGATGAATTCACGAACCCCACCGGTAATATTTCCAGCAGCACCCGGAAGTTGTGCGGAATGGGTGGCATCAAATACAATCGGAATTCCATGTTTGTGCATCATAGGAATTCCACGTAAGTCAAACACTAGATTTCCATATCCGAAACTAGCTCCCCTTTCGGTTACCATATACTTTTCAGATCCTGACTCTTGGATTTTTGTTTTGATATGACGGGTGTCATCCGGTGCCATAAATTGGCCTTTTTTGACATTCACCCATTTGCCAGTTTCTGCTGCCTTTGCAATGAGATCTGTTTGGCGGCTAAGGAAAGCTGGAATTTGAAAGATATCAACGGTGTCTTTTAAAGGGTCTACTTGGATGGTTTCATGAATGTCTGTGAGGACAGGAACATTGTATTTGTTTTTGATAAAATCTAAAAGTTTTCTTCCTTCTTCCAAACCAGGTCCCCTGTAAGAATTAATAGAAGACCTGTTGGCTTTATCAAACGAAGATTTAAAAATATAAACGATTCCCAAATCATCACAAATGGCTTTCATCTCGCCACAAACTCTATCGAGTAAGTCTTTGTTTTCCATCACACATGGTCCGGAAATTAGGAAAAAGGGATTTCGACCCCCGATTTTTTTACCGAAAAATTCTCTTTCTTCAATTAAATCGTACATCTTAATCCTCCGTTTTTTTAGCTAATTTGGATGCTGCTCGAATGAACCCAGCAAACAGTGGATGTGGGTCAGTTGGTTTGGATTGAAATTCTGGATGGAACTGAACGCCAACAAACCAAGGATGGTTTGCCACTTCTACAATTTCCGCCAAACTTCCATCAGGCGAAAAACCCGCTAAATTCATTCCTTTTTTCTCAAAATCATCTTTATAACGCAAAGTGAATTCGAAGCGATGTCTATGTCTTTCGGAAATACGTTCTGCTTTGTATTCCGAATAAGCAAGACTCCCCTTTTTGACGATACAAGGGTATGCACCCAGACGCATGGTTCCGCCCATTCTTTCGATTTCTTTTTGTTCTTCAATCATTGAAATCACTGGGTATTCTACATTGGGTTTAAATTCTGTAGAGTTTGCATCTTTGAAACCGAGAACATTTCTTGCAAATTCGATCACTGCACATTGCATCCCAAGGCAAATTCCGAAAAAAGGAATTTGTTTGGTTCTTGCATAATGAATCGCAGCAATTTTTCCTTCAATCCCACGTTCACCAAATCCACCAGGAACCAAAACACCATGAACACCTTTGAGTAGTTCTTTGATATTTTTAAAATCAATATCTTCTGGATTGATTTTAACAACGTTTACTTCTACGTCATTGGCAATCCCACCGTGAGCAAGAGATTCATAAACAGAACGATACGCATCTTGTAATGAAATATACTTTCCAATTAACGCCACTTTTACGGTCTTTTTTGTATTTCGAATCTTTTTGACCATATTTTCCCACTGGGAAAAATTCAGTTTTCGGAGATCCATACCAAGAGCATTTAAAACCACTTCATCTAATTTATCTTCCCGATACATAAGAGGGATTTCATAAATGGAAGTATCAATATCAACTGCAGAGATTACATTTTGTTCTTTTACGTTACAAAAGAGAGAAATTTTATTTTTCATCTCTTTGGACATTGGTTTATTAATACGGCAAATTAAAATGTCTGGTTGGATTCCAAGAGCTAGAAGTTCTTTTACCGAGTGTTGTGTTGGTTTCGTTTTTGCTTCGCCCGCTGCCGTAATGGTAGGAACAAGAGTTAAATGCAAAAACAATACTTGGCTTGCTCCATGTTCATAACGCATTTGCCTGATGGCTTCGAGAAATGGAACTGATTCAATGTCACCAACAGTTCCCCCGATTTCTACAATCACAAAATCCGTTTCTTGGTCTCGTGTTAAGTTATAAATTCGGTTTCGAATTTCATTAGTGATATGAGGTACAACCTGTACGGTTCTTCCTAAATAATCACCTTTCCTTTCCCTTTCAATCACCGCGTGATAAATTTGGCCTGTGGATACGGAATTTTTTCTGGAAAATTTAGATTTTGTAAATCTTTCGTAATATCCTAAATCTAAATCTGTTTCTGCTCCGTCTTCCGTCACATACACTTCCCCATGTTGGTACGGACTCATCGTACCTGGGTCAATGTTGATATAGGGATCCATTTTTTGTAAAGAGACGGTATAACCCCTGGCTTCTAACAAACAACCGAGAGCTGCAACGGTAACCCCTTTTCCTAAAGAAGAGGAAACGCCACCGGTAATAAAAATATATCTGGTCTTGGACAAAATGGACCTCAAAAAAGAATGTTTTTTACAGAGTGGCGGGATTTGGGTCCAAAATCAATACGTTTAGGAAGGAGATTTGGCTTTTTCTAAAATCTTGGTTGTCGATTTTCCTGAGACAAAAGGCAAAATTTGAATATCCGCTCCCATCTCTTTTAAAATTTGGTATTCCGGAAGGGTTTCCACTTGGTAGTCCCCACCTTTGGAGTGAATGGATGGTTTTACTTTTTTCAAAATTTCTAGTGGCGTATCTTCTGCAAAAGAAGAAACAAAGTCTACTGACGAGAGTCCTGCAAGCACAAACATTCTATCTTCACAAGAATTGACTGGTCGAGATTCTCCTTTAAGTCGCCTAACACTTGCATCTTCATTGACCCCAATCCATAACAAATCCCCTAAATCCCTTGCTTGGGCCAAATAACTCACATGACCAGGGTGCAAAATATCAAAACACCCATTGGTAAATACAATTCGTTTCCCTTCCAAAGCCTTTCTTTTGGATTCAATTTGATCGAAAGAAACAATTTTTGAATTTAATGTATCATAAAAACTCATTGGTTTACATCCAAATAACCTAGTGTTTGTAAAGCTTCTTCAATTTCCGGTTGTGTGACAGTAGCAGCACCTAACTTACCAACAACGATACCTGCACTCACATTGGATATAAGAGCTGCATCAGCAATGGACATTCCGGTAGCCACAAAGGCAGTGTACGTGGTAATCACCGTATCACCGGCACCTGTCACATCAAATACTTCTTTTGCAACAGTCGGGATATGATAAAAAGAATCCGTCTTTCTTTCAAAAATAGACATCCCTTTTTCCCCTCGAGTGATCATCATAGCATCGGGTGTGAGTTTTTCTGAGATCTCCCGACATGCAGTTTCAATTTCAGAATCACTGATCAGTTTTTTACCCAAAGCCTTTCCGGCTTCATGGTGGTTGGGTGTCATGATATGAATATTTTGGTATAGGAAAAAATGGCTGACTTGCGGGTCTACTGTCACAATTTTATTTTCTCGGTTACAAAGGCGAATCACCGATTGAATGAGAGAAGGTGTGAGATAACCCTTATCATAATCTGATAAAATGACAGCGGAACATTCTTTTAATTTTGATTCAAATTGTTTTAGGATAGAATCTTCTTCCTCTTTTGTCAAAGGAACTACTTCCTCCCGGTCCACCCGACAAATTTGTTGGTGGGTCGCTATGATCCTTGTTTTTAAAATGGTCGGTATGGTTTTGGATTTTAATAAAACGAAGTCTTCTTTCGAAACAGAATTTTGGAGTAAAAGTGTTTCTAAAGAATCCCCTGCTTTGTCCTCTCCAATCCGTCCAAACACAACACCCGAAACTCCGATGGAAGATAAGTTTTGAACGACATTGCCTGATCCACCTAAGGATTGTTTTTCGTTGCGAACCCAAACGACTGGAACTGGTGCTTCCGGGGAAATTCGTTCCACAGAACCAATCAAATACTCATCCAAAATCAAATCTCCGATCACAAGCACTTTGATTTTGCCTAAATCCTCAAAAGATTTACGGAGTGAAGTTTTCTTTATTTTCAACAAAGCCAGATCCTTGAATTGGTTTACAACTAAACAGAGAATCTAAAACCTTTCTCTGTGTCAACCTTCCCCTTACCTCTCTTTCCCTTGCCAGATGTATTTCTGTTTCCGGGAATGTTTTTGCCTCTCCATATTTTTGAACCCAGATACCGGATGATGTTAGACTTTTGTATGGAAAATGGTGGGGAAATGGGAATGGCTCCTTATCCTAAAAATTGGATTGGAGCGGGACTCCCTCCCATCCCAGAAGTTGTGGGGTATGGACATATCATCCAAAAGGAATCCTTACCCGATGGGAGATCCAATATCATTTTGGAAGGGATTGGGACGGCAGAGATTGTTAGTTTGGATTCCACAGAACCGTTTTATATCGCACAAATTGTCCGTCGGGAACACCAAAGAAATAAAAATGTTTCAGAAACATTAAAAGAAAAAATAGAAGAGTTACTAGTTCTCACCAAACGGATCTTACTTGCAGAAGGGGCAGAAGAAGACTTAATTTTGAAAATGAATCAAATTTTAGTCCATCCATATCCGGTAGATTTTATCGCCTCACTCATTTATTTTGATTTTAAAACCAAACAAACCATTTTAGAAACCACTCATTTGGAAACCAAAGCCGACCTTCTCAAAACGGTTTTACTTGGCCTTAATTTGAGTGAGTAGGATTTTTCGTTTTTAACTCTGCCACTAAAAATAAAAATTCTGGTAAATCCGTTGGGTTTTCACGAAAAAACACCCTTGGGTTCGTTTCTTTTGAATTCAAATACAAATAACTAGAGTTTTCTTTACGGATGTATGCTCGATCCAAGTAGTGATGGGTTTGAGAATATTGTAAAAAATCTTTCATCAAATCACTAATGGCAATGTCACCTTCGCTTTGTTTGTTGGTTGCAGAAAAGAAAACCGAAGTTGTATCTTTCTCCACCCTCTCCCAATGAAATTCATGTGCCCAATGCCCTTTCCCACCAAAGGTAAGGGCTGGAATGAGAGAATCAGAAACTAAGTTGGGAATGAATTCTTGGGATTCCCAAGGGACCCCTTTTCCTAAAAAATTCACTTTGGCTAAGTATGTTTTCCAATGTTTGGAAAGACCCTTCACTTGGAGTTTCGGCAAAGACAAACTCTCCCGTAAAAAACCCCTTAAAGTTAAAAATCCTAAAAAACCGAGGTGCACTTGGGTCACAGATTGGAAGTCCCAAACCTCTTCTTGTTTCATGTGCGATAAAAACAAAGAATCCATCGCATAAAAGTCCTGGTGTTGGTAGGGGTAAAAAACGCCTGTAGATGAGGAAACTAAAGATCCGTCCTGTCGATTCACAGTTAGAATATCGACGGGAAGGGAAAAAGGGAAGAGGAAAAACCGCCCGGAATCTCTCTGGGCGGTATAAATTTAAACCTTACTAATCCTTAATCACCAGCATACAAAGCAGCAATTTTATCTTTGTATTTTTCTGTGATCAGGTGGCGTTTCATTTTGAATAGGTTTGTCAATTCATCACCCACTTCAAAGGTTTTGGTAATGAGGATAAAAGGAGTTACCTGTTCAAAAGACTTAAATCCAGTTTTTGTATTGTTTAGGGCTTTGATTTCCTTTTTGTAGAAATCGAGAACCTTCGGATTTTCAATGAGTTTCTGTTTGTCAGTCTCAGAAATTCCGTTTTCCTTTGCCCACTCAGTCAACTTATCAAAATCAGGAACCACAAGAGCTCCCAAGTTCTTTTGGTCTTGTCCTATCACCATTACTTGTGCAATATAAGGAGACTCTGTCAGTTTGTCCTCAATTGGAACTGGCTCTACGTTTTCCCCACCAAGGAGTACTACCGTATCTTTTGCACGGCCAGTGATGGTCAGGGTCTTTTTGAAATTGAACATTCCAATATCTCCCGTATCCATCCAACCATCCTTTAGAACCTTAGCAGTGGTTTCCGGATTTTTATAATACCCTTTCATCACTTGTGGTCCACGGATGTGGATGACCCCACGAGCCCCGTATTTTCCAGAAATGAGTTTTTGGTTGGCGTCCACATGAGTGAGAACCTTTCCCAATTCATCACGGATTTGAACGGAAGTTTCTGGAGTGATGACCCCAACAGAACCTTGGACTAGTTTTTTAAAAGTACGAACCGAGATGACCGGAGAAGTTTCCGTCATTCCATACCCTTCCAAAACATTGATTCCAATATCATTGAAGAAAGCATCCACATGTCTTTGGAGGGCACCACCACCGGAAACAGAAGCTTTCAGTTCCCCACCAGTTGCCTCTCGAATTTTGGAAAGAACCACTAAATCCAATAGGAAATATGGAATGGCCAAAATGATCGCCAAAGCTAAATAATAAAAACCTTTGAAAAGGGAAACAATGGGATTTCGTCCCACGTAATCCACTTGGTTTCCTTTTAAAAACCTTGTAGCGGCATTGAAATGTTTTGAGAAAAAATAAGCCAAGTTGAACAAACCACGGCGCAGAGCTGGAGTTTGTTTTGGATCGTTGATTCTTGTATAAATTCCGTTGTAGATACTTTCCCAAAGTCTTGGAGCAGAAGCCATAAAAGTAGGTTTAGCCTTTTTCATGTCATCTCGCAAATCACGAACGTTGGTGTAGTATGTCGCACAACCAGCTGCAATGGCTAGATATTCAAAAACTCTTTCGAATACGTGCCAAACAGGAAGGATAGACAACATTCTTTCATCTTGTTTGATTTCGATCATACTGCCTAGAATGACTGATGTTTGGTGGATCATGTTGCTATGTTTCAACATAACACCTTTTGGCATCCCTGTCGTTCCAGAAGTGTAAATGATTGTAAAGAGATCATCAGGAGCGATTGCTTTCATACGCTCTTCTGCTTTTTTAGAACCTTTTGCGCGGAGTTCTTTTCCCTTTTCAATTAGATCATAAAGTTTTAAAACACCAGTGGCAGTGGATTTTTTATCCATAACAATGAGTGTTTTTGCAAATTCTAATTGAGAGCGGTTCTTTTGGAATTTCTCGAGCATTTTATCATTCTCAAGAAAAATTACCTTTGCTTCACAATGGTTTAGAATATAAGCAATTTCTGAATCGGTAATGTCGGTTCCACGAGGAACATCTGCTGCACCGGCCATGAGGATTCCATAATCGGAAACAATCCATTCCAATCGGTTATCAGCAAGCAAGGCAACATTTTCCTTAGCAGCTACACCCAAATCAATGAGAGCTTCTGCTAAGTTGATACCAAGATCATATACTTCTTTAAAAGTGACGGGTTGATAGGACTTAGATTCATCCTTACTAACGAACGCGGGGCGGTTCCCAAATTTTTCAGCACTCTGCTGGAAGAGTTCGGGCAAATTGGCTGGCATTATTCTGACTCCTTTCTCAAAAGAAAACGTAAAAAGGTATCTTTAAGGGACTTTTTTAACGAACATGAGTCAAGACATTTTCAATCTTGTCATTGAATTCAAGGGAAAATCAAAATGTTGTTTCGCATTGCACAATTATGGCAGATCAGAGTTTGCCCAAACATGTGAACGAATCACAAGTCCTGAAAGGTCAGACCCAATCAGACCATACTGCCGATACACGATTTTTCCTGACCGATCAAAGACAAGAAGGCATGGAATCCCTTCTACATGATAAAAATCTGTCATTTTCCAGTCTTTATCCAGTAAGGTGGGGTAACTCATTTTCAATCGTTCCATATCTTTTTTAATTTTTTCTAAGGGTTCTGTTGTGTCAGTGTTGATTCCACGAAAGACAAAGTCCTTTTCGGAAACAGAGGATTTCCACTTGTTGATCGTCGGCACTGCCTTTGCACAAGGTTCACACCAAGTTGCCCAAAAATCTAATACAACAACCTTGCCTTTCCAATCCTCCATTCGTTCTGGATCACCTTGGATCATTTGGAGTGGTTCAGGATAAAAATCGTCAGCTTGTCCCTCTGGCTTACAAAAAAGGAGAGAAAGGAGAATCATTAGATAAAAACTGGATTTAACGTATCGCAAAGTTTGGGTCATTTTATTTGAATTCATTGATTTACAATTACTTCTCCAACTTAGACGAATGGAATGATTACGTAAAGGGAAACTGGACAGGGAAAGGAATTTCTATGATTCCCTCAAGTGTTCAACCCTATGAAACCGGGGATGAAACAACCGTTACGTGGAAAGCAAATTCCAAAGAAATCAAAACTCAATTCAAACGTGGGAAATCTGAATTTTCATTTGTTTGGATTCTAGAATCGGAAGTACTTTGTGACCGAGTCAAATTGGTGGCACAAGATGCCGACTGGGAATGTGAAATCCAGGCTATGACAAAAGACCGATTTCATCTGCACGTCCTTCCAAAGTCAGACAAATCCAAAATTCTTTATTCTGGAGTGGTCACAAAAAAGAAGGGATTATTCTCATTCCTCTAAAACCTTTCTAAAAACTTCTTCTGTGATTTTGGCTGCGTTTTCCCAAGTAAATTCAGAAACAGATACTGTTAATGGTTTCGGATTTTCAAAATACTTTTTAATTGTCTCGGCCCAAAGTTTTGCATCTTCTTTCGTTTTG
Source organism: Leptospira mtsangambouensis (assembly GCF_004770475.1). Classification (NCBI taxonomy): domain Bacteria; kingdom Pseudomonadati; phylum Spirochaetota; class Leptospiria; order Leptospirales; family Leptospiraceae; genus Leptospira; species Leptospira mtsangambouensis. Next base: position 823,024 of record NZ_RQHK01000002.1, on the reverse strand, counting down.
TATGGAAGATAAGTAACCCCATCTTTTCCAATTTCATGAAATGTGGGAATGTCAGAAACAACACAATTCAACCCATGAAAGATAGCTTCTGCCATAGGAATCCCAAACCCTTCATACTTACTGGCAAAAGCAAATAAACCTGCTCTTTTGTAGAGATGTTGTAATTCAGAATCAGAAACAGAATCCAAAATATGGATGTCTTTGTACAAACTTCGTTCCTGCAATAACTCTTCGATAAACTCAGGTGATTCCCATCCAATTTTTCCGACAATCACCCAAGGTCTGTAATGGTGTGGTTCAGTCTTACGGTATTCCCGAAAGACCTCAAGTAAAAATGGATAGTTTTTTCTTGGTTCGATTGTGGAAACCGATAATAGAAAATCTGTTCCCAAATCTTTTACTCGATTGGAAATTTTTGTTTCCAAATGTTTTGTCATCTCGATCGGATTCACACCTGGATAGGAAACACCGGTTTGATCAACAGGATAACCAAATTTGCGACACATATCAGTGCTTGTTTGTTTCGAAATCGAGAGAATAAAACTTGATCGCCTAACAGAGTATCTCTGAAACAATCTTTGTTGGACTTTTGCGATCCAACGCATAGTTTCTGGATACAAATACAAAACCAAATCACAATATGTAAGAACTGCTTTCAATGAACTTGGTAAAAAAGGTGGTAAAACTTGTTGTGATCCCCAAAAAAGATCCAAACGATGTTTCAATAAATAAAACGGAATGTATAGATTGTAATACAAACCACCTTTCCATTTTAAAAAGCCACCACCATTCACCCAAGTGATATTAGGCAATGACAACACAGCTTTGTGGTCTTCGTGAATGGGTAAATGCGAAAACAAAAAGAAGTCGTATTCTTCTTTGTGTGGAAAAGCTTTTAGTGTTTCCGCAATCAATCTTCCCACTCCAGAAACTCGAGTGGAAAGAGGCCTCGCATCAAGGCCAATTCGTTTGGTTTTTACCATCGTTCCTTTACCTTGAGGGATAATTGGTGGATATCTATTTTGGATTCTAAATATTGGACAGCAGTTTTTTTACCAGCAACCAAACCATAAGATAAGGTATTGGACTGGTTAAAAAGATATCCTTTGTCCTTCAAAGGAAAAGAAGTGAAATTCTCTTCATCCAAAAGAGCAATGCCCCCACAAATGTCCCATTCGTTTTTGGGTTTTAAGGAAACAATTAGGTCAATAAATCCTGCAGACAAAAGTCCCAATTTATAAGCGATGCTTCCCATGGATCGAATCTCAAAATCTTCCTGCCAAAAAGAATCGGAGAACAGTCCTTCTTTCATTTCCGATAAAGACACTAGTAAAACGGGTTTATTGGGAACAGGTTTTGATTCCTCTAACTGGTGCAATACGGAACCACTTTCCACCACAAGGGTTCTGAAATTTTCTTCTGTAGAAAATGGAGGTTGTAATTTCGCAAAAAAAGTATTTCTGATTTTGGAAAAAAATTCTCCAGTAGCCGGATTAAAAACCACTCCCCAAACTGCTTCACCATTACGAACAAGACCCAAACTCAAAGCAAACTGGTCATTTTTTTTTACAAATTCACGAGTCCCATCAATAGGATCTAAAATCCAAACCCATTCCTTGTCCAAACGTCTATTTGTATCTGTTTTTTCTTCTGATAAAAAACCATGGTTCGGAAAACGTGAAGAGATTCTTTCAAAAAGAAACTCACTTGCAAACAAATCAGCCTCGGTGACTGGGTCATTGCCACCTTTGTCGCGAATTTGGAAGTCTGATTTATAAATGGAAAGAATAGAATCTCCAACTGATAATACCCACCGCCAAACTTCCTGAAAATCTTTTTCTTCCATTCCGCCCTGATCAGTAATCTAATTCTTTTTTTCTTCTTTATGGGCGTTTGAACCTAAATCCAAACCTTCCGGTTTTTCCAATACGATCTCTTCCGATGGAGAAGTAACATATGTCTCTGGATCTACTGGAAATTGGTATTGAAAATAATAGTTTTTATACTTAACAAAAAAAGTATTTGTTCCTTCTGGTCGTTCCGTTTGTAAATCCTGAAATTTTAGATCCTTTAAATCTTTTTTGGGATTTGCTAGACGTTTAGAAAGAGTACTTCGAACTGAACTTACCATATTGGATTCGAAATTCTTTTTTTTCTGTTCTTCTGTTAGTTTTGGATTCCGAAGGTAATCTTCTAACTTAGTAAATTCTTCCGCCAAACCAGAGTTCTGCTGTGCATTTACTAATGTCAAAGGAAACAATACAATTATACTTAAAGTCCAAAATCGATTCATAGCCATTCCTCTTCTAGTTCATGAAATTATCTCTAATGGTGTGTATGCCAATAAGAATTTTTTATCCAAATGAGATCCAAATCGAACTTCCACCTTTCGATTGTCCCCCGATCCCGAGATGGTTAAAATACGACCATCTCCGTATACTTTATGCCGCACTTTGGTTCCAACCTGGAAATCCCCATCGCCAGACTTTGCTAGTACTGTTTCAAATTTTTCTTCTGATTTCTGAAACCTTTCTGCCCTCGGTGAAAACTCGGGTCTCCTGACACCAAAACGATTTTCAGTGAATTCTCCCTCAATGAATTGGCTCGGAAGTTCTTCTAAAAATTGGGAAGGCAACCTTGCTTCTATTTCACCGAACTTTCGAGTGAACCGCGAAAAACTAATTTCTAAATTTTTACGTGCGCGAGTGATCGCCACATAAGCAAGCCTTCTCTCTTCTTCCAAACCATCTGCAGAGTCAATGGATAAAAAATGCGGAAAAGTTCCCGCTTCCATTCCTGCCATAAATACATGTTGAAATTCTAGACCTTTTGCATTATGGACAGTCATTAGAATGACATAGTCAGGTAATTCTTTAGTGTTATCTTCACTGGTAATCAAAGATATATTCCCAAGATATTCTTCAAGTGTTGCTTCTGGATTATTTTCTTCAAATTCCTTTAATGCATTCACAAACTCATTTAAGTTTGACAACCTGGAAAAAGAATCTTCCGTACCTTCATTCTCTAAAAATTCGCGATACCCAGAATGTTCCAAAACATCATAAGCAATTTCAGAAGGAGTTTTTTTTCCAAGATCTTCCATCGAAGAATCAAACATCCTATATAAGGAAGACAATTTCTGCAAAGTTCCTTTTTTGATATCAGGCACAGTTTTTCCCAAACATTCAAATAAAGACAGACCTTCATTCACAGAATAGGATAACAAACGATTCACAGTTGTATCACCAATCCCTCGCGGTGGCGAGTTAATGATACGAAGAAGAGAAGTGGAATCGACTGGATTGACTACCACGGAAAGATAAGCAATCAAATCCTTTACTTCTTTTCTGTCAAAAAAACGAAACCCACCAAAAATTTTATAGGGAATAGCTTTTTTTCTCAATGCTTCTTCAAAATAACGAGATTGCGAATTGGTTCGGTAGAACACGGCAAAGTTCGAATACTTTTGTCCCCGCCTCGCATTTGCCTGGATTTTTTGAACAATTCCTTCTGCTTCTTCAATCTCATTCTGATAAGAAGTGAGTTTGATTTTATCTCCCGTAGGATTCTCTGTTCTTAAAGTTTTATTTGTTCGTTGTTTATTATTTGCAATTAAAGCTGCAGCCGTTTCAATAATAGTTTTTGTAGAACGGTAGTTTTCTTCTAACTTAACAACAACAGCTTCTGGATAATCTTTTTTAAAATTAAGAATATTAGAAATATCTGCACCACGCCAAGAATAAATGGATTGGTCATCATCTCCTACCACACAAAGGTTTTTGTGAAAAGAGGAAAGGGACTGCACCAAATGATACTGAATTTTATTTGTATCTTGGTATTCATCCACCATAATGTATTTCCATAACCTTTGGTATTTTTCCAAAATGACAGGGAAATCACGAAACAAAATAACTGTTTTTAAAATCAAATCACCAAAATCCAAAGCATTCCGCAAATCTTTTCGTTTTTCATATTCTAAAAAGACCGAAGCAATTGTTTTTGTATAAGAATCATCCGCCTTTTTTTTGGCATATTCTTCTGCTGTCATAAAAGAATCTTTTGCCGAGGAAAAGGCATTCGCAAGACTAGAAGGGCGAAACTCCTTTGTGTCCATATCTTTGGATTTTAAAATTTCTTTAATGAGAGACTCTTGCATATCACTGTCGTAAACAGTAAAATTATTTCCAAGCCCCAAAGCTTTTCCTTCCCTACGTAACAAATACAAACAAAGGGAATGAAAAGTACGAACCAAAGGTTCAGCATTCCCCTCCGGTAGTAGACTCCGGCAACGACTGCGCATTTCCTCAGCAGCTTTGTTCGTAAAAGTTACGGCAAGGATTTGATTCGGATAAACCTTATGATTGAGAATGAGGTTAGCGATTCGATAGGTAATGACTCGAGTTTTACCTGAACCTGCTCCCGCGAGAATCAGGAGTGGTCCATCAACTGTTTCAACAGCTATTTTCTGTTCGGAATTAAGCCCAACTAACTCCACTTAGAATCGCATATCTCCAATACCAAAAACGAATTGAAAACTATTATTGTCCGGATAAAGACCAAAAGGACGGTCTTCTACACCAGTATAACGAATCCTCTGCGCAAAATACAAACGAAGTGGCAATACGGGAATTTGAATCCTTAGTCCAAATCCCCATGAAAAACGGAAGTTTGACATGGAAAGGTTTTTACTAGAAAGAACCAAATTACCAGGATCATTCACTACTAGCGGTGAATCCGGCAGTTTTTGTCCATATGAATTATAATGTTCATACAAGTAAGTTTCAACAGGTTCTTTCGAACGTTGTGCTTGCACTAATGAATCATAATTTTTGAAGAACTCTTTTCTTTCTCCAACTGCACGGTTAATTTGTTCATACATCGCACCAGCATCGAAGAAAACAACAAACCATAATAACGAAGGTTCGATAGGGAATCGCATTTCAGAAGTAAACAATACCCTGCTGGAAGCACCATCCTTCCATTCATCAGGATAGTATTTATCATCAAAAAACCAACCACGAAGTGATTCATACCCACCAAGGAACAACCTGTCTTGGACCTGTATATAAGGGATTCGTTCCTTATCTTGATTTTTATACTTCGGAGTTCGTTCAAATGTAAATACAGATGATGTTCTAAATTGTTGGACCACCCGCCAGCGCCTAAGGGCGTTTTTGCGAATGAGTCCAAAAAATGTATAATCGAACCAAGTATGGTAGTATTCCAAAATTGGACTGAACTGATCGAAATGGCTTTCTCCCCCGAGGAATTGACCAACATTATCAACTGAAAAAATTAAGTTAAAACCTTGTGTGGAGTTAAAAACGTTATCACGACTATCGTAAGCAATACCGTTTGTTAACTGAGATCGAAATTGCCAACCACGATCCACTTCCGCTAAAACTTGATCAGATACAAGTGAGGTTGGTCTAGTGGATGCAAAAAAGGAAGGCGAATAACGATGGAAGTGAGTCCAGTTAATTAGAAACCTGTGACCAAGTCCCGCACTAACTCCCACACCAGAACGTTCATAAGATGCAACTTCCTTAATCCCTTGGTTGTTGTTTTCTGTAATGGAAGTCGCTCCCACATACAAAGTTCGGGAAGAATAAAAAGCAGAAAGAGTAAGTGACCAAGGTTTGTCCATAAACCAAGGTTCAGTCCAGGAAATTTGTAAATAACGACGAATTGGACCAAACTCAACCCGACCAGTGATCTGTTGCCCAGAACCATTTAAGTTATTTTCACCTAACTGAGTAAAGATGGAAAATCCTGTAATGGTTCCGTAACCACCCCCCATTGATACTGTTCCTGTGGGCTGTTCCACAAGTTCAATGATGAGGTTCATTTTGGTTTCATCTGAACCAGGTCTCATGTTAAAGTTTACTTCTTTAAAATAACCTAAGTTAAAAATACGTTCTCTGGAACGATTTACAAGTGTGGAATTAAAAAGGTCACCAGGTTTAAAAAGAAGTTCTCTACGAATCACTCGATCCTGTGTTTTTTTATTTCCTTTGATAATGATGTTTTCAATAAAAGCTAAATTGTTCTCACGAATTGTAAAATCGACATGGATGAATTTTTTACCGCGTAACTTTGGCTCATTTTCATAAATCTTTCTTAATTTCGCAACATTCAGTCGGTTGTATTCTTCTGTACAATCAGAACTCGCATCTGAGCTCCCACGTTTATCACAGTTTTCGTATCGGGATAAAGATCCATCACTCAACTCAATGACCTTTCTACGCGGAATTACCTGCGCAAACAAATATCCTTTTGCCGAATAAGCTTCGTTAATGGAAGCTCTATCTTTTTGGAACTTTGTTTCATCAAAAACTTCGCCCACATCAGCTGGGGCAAATTCAAATTGGTCCTCTAAGAACTTAACAGGGTATACGGGAGCCCACTCTTCTTTTGGTGTTCCGATCGGGTTATTTTCTTTGTTTAAAAATTGTGGCATTCCATTGGGAGCAATGGTCATATCATGACTAGTGGAATACCCATTATAGAAGTATTGTTCTCCTTCTATAATCTTAAAATTAACAATTACCACACGTTTGTCTTTTTTCTGTGGATTTTCCCAACGAATTTCCCAGTTGGTTCCTTCGTTACTAAGTTCTGCATCAACATAACCTTTTGATTTTAAATAAGCAGAAATTTTCTGTTTATCAGATTCAAAAGCGGATTCTTTAAATACACCCGATTCAATAATCCCACTTTCTTTCAAATCCATGATGCCTTGGATATCGTAGGTATCGATTTCGCTATTCCCAAAAATATTAATTTTACTGACGGGGATTTCTTCACCTTCATCAATAATGAATTTCACTTTTACAGTGTTAGTTTCTGGATTTACCGGTTCTGTTTCAAAACGTACATATGCTAAAAAGAAACCTTCATCTCGGTACTTTTTTAAAATTACTTCTTTGGAAAGAGTCACTTTTTTCGGAGTGATCACTTCGTTTTCTTTCAACGGGATTTTATCACGTAAATCGGAAGGGAAAACCTCATCGGCCCCAATAAAGTCAATGTCTTTCACCCGAGGTCGTTCTTTTACAACCACAAGGATTTTAACTCCCTCTCCGTCAGCTTCACCTTGGATATCAATATGATAAAAGAACCCGGAAACAAAAAGAGCACGCATATCTGCGTTCAAAATACCTTGAGACAATTGCATCCCAGGGCGCATGTCCATTAAATCCAAAATATCATCAGAAGAAGTATTGATATTTCCCTTAAACTCAATCTTGGTGATGACTTTATCGATAAAGACAGAGCGGTTTGACCAAAGGGAAACCCACTCTGCCGAAACTAATAAAAGGAGAGATAAAACAAAAAGACTAAAATACTTTATTTTCTTTCGAATATTCAAAGAATCACTTAGATGTGCCTTTTACCATAGCAAGGTTAAAGCGACTAACACCCGCAGCATTCACTGCATCGATTACCTTAACCACAACCTGATATGATGCACCACCATCTCCACGAATAATGACTTTATTTTTTTTAGGGTCTCTTTCTTTTTCAGGACCAAGAAATCCATTAATTTTTTCAGTCAGTCCCTCAAGCGGAACTGGTTCTGAACTTTGGTCCAAATAAATTTTCCCTTGTTTGTCTACAGTGATGACAAGTTCATCTTTTTGTTTTTCTTTAGCGACACTGGATGAACGAGGTAATTCCACCTTCAATGCAGTGTTTTTTTCTAAAGTTGCATTCATCAAAAAGTAAATCACTATAAAGGAAATAACATCGATTAGCGGTGCAAGTTCAATGTTATTAAATGATTTTTGCGTTTTGCGAAATTTCATTTAGTTTTATCGTTTGTTTAGGTGAGGTAACACCAAATCAGTTACGTTTTCCATTTCTGTGATTCTTTCCTCTTTCATTCGAGAGAAAAGATTGTAAAAAATGTATGCAGGAATCGCAATCCCAAGTCCCATCGCAGTTGTAATCAAAGCTTCGGAAATACCAACTTCCGCACCTTGGGTTCCTGCTCCTTCCGCAAAGGAACGAACAATTCCAATGACCGTTCCAAGAACTCCTAGTAATGGAGCAATGGTCGCAATGGTTCCAAGACCTGTTAAATACCGTTCCATCAAATAAATTTGGCGGAAACCTTCTTGGCGGATGTCCTCTTCCCAGAACTCTACACCTCGACGTTTCAGATCAAATGCCATACGCAAAAGTACAGCTGCCGGAGATTGAACGTCTTGGCCCAAAACATCCTTTGCTTCATCCCATTTTTGTTCACGAGCCAATTCCCGAACACGGCGGAAATGGTCTTGAGGGATCGCTTTTAATCTCCAGTAGTAAACAAGTCGTTCCACGATGATAGTGAAACCAACAATTGAAACAAAGATGATTAAAATGGGAATGGTTTGTGGTGGAACCGAGGAAATGATTGAATCTGATTTAGCGAAAGGAAAAAACATGAATGAGACCCCATTGAAGGATTACGAATAGAGTTTTCAGTCTTCCCTTTTTCGCCAAATACTATTTTTAGACGGCTAACCTGCTTTTTTCATCAAAAGATCTGTAGCCGCTTTTAGCACTGCCGATGTCACTTGTTTGCCACCGATCATGCGAGCCAATTCTCGTTTTCGTTCTTCAAAGTCCAAAACGGAAGCAGAAGAGACCGTCCGACCACCTTCTTGACGTTTTTCGATCTTGATTTGGTGGTCCCCTGAAGCGGCAACCTGTTGTGTATGCGTAATCAGAAGAATTTGTGAGTTCCTTGCTAGTTTTTTAAGCTTTACCGCCATTGCTTCCGCTGCTTCCCCACCAAGTCCTGTGTCGATCTCGTCAAGAACCAACATCTGGGGAGAAGGTGCCTGTTTTCCGAGAACACTGCGAAGGGCAAGCATCACCCGAGACAATTCTCCCCCCGAAGCCACTTTTCGGAGAGGTCTTGGTTTTTCTCCAGGATTGGCGCTAAAGTAGAACTCAATTTGGTCAAGGCCTGACTCAGAAAGGAAATAAGACTTGGAACCCTCTTCCACTTCCCCATCAGGATTTTCTTCCCAACGAAGGACTACTTGGAGTTTTCCACCTTCCAGTCCTAAATCCACCATTTCCTTTTGGACTTCCTCTTCAAACTGAGAGATGACATTACGACGTAACTTCGACAATTGAAAACCAAGTTCCTTCATCTCAGCTAAGCACTGGTCCTTTTTGATTCGTAAAAAATCCTCATCTCCCGCTTGTTCATTCCAACGTTCGAGTTCTGCTTTTTTTTCTTCTAAAAGAAGATTGATTTCGGCCAAACTCACATTGTATTTTTTCTTCAATTTTTTAATATCTTGGAGTCTGGACTGCACCATATCCAATCTTTCAGGACTAAAAAATAACTCTTCTTCTTCCTCACGAATGACAGACTTAAGAGATTTTAATCTGTCATAAACCTCTTCCCATTCTTCTAACATTTCCTTTTTTTCAGGAATTAAGATGGAAATTTTTTGAATGGCATGAATGAGAGTTGGAAATACTTTTAAAATCGAATTTTCCTTTTCAGTCAATTCCTCTAACACCAAACGGTAGTTTTCTGCAAGTTTTTCACCATTTGCCAACAGAGATTCTTCAGTTGTCAAACTTTCATCCTCACCTTCTTTGGGAGAAATGGATTCAATCTCTTCGATTTCGTATTCCAATATTTCTTTTCGTTTGATCATGGAACGTCTTGTTTCTTCGAAATCAGTCAGTTTTTGTTTCCAGTGGCGATATTGTTGTAATGCAGATTTAAATTTGAATTTAAGAGATTCCAAATTACCAAAACGATCAAGAAACTCCAATTGGTTTGATTTTTCCAATAAGAAGAGTTGTTCATTTTGGGAATGAATCTCTGCCATGGTTTTTCCTAGTTCTCGTAAATGAGTAGTGGATGCGAGGCTCTCTCCGATTTTTACTCGTGCTTTTCCATCCTTCATGAGTTCCTTTGTGATGACGATCTCATCTCCCGTATAACGGAAACCTTGCTCCATCAAATAGTCTTTTGCTAAGTTCTGTCCGGTCAAAGAAAGAACGGCCTGCAAAGAATACCTGTCCTTTCCTTGCCGGATATTGGCAGTAGAACAGCGGCCACCAAACAAAGAAGCCAATGCATCGAAAATTAATGATTTTCCGGCACCAGATTCTCCAGTGAAGACAGAAAGACCATCCGCAAGAGAAAGTTCCAGGGATTCGAAGAGGGCAAAATCTTTAATTTTCAAATGTGTAATCATATAGACTCCTGTTTGCTATACATACAGTTACTACTTAACAAAAATATAGTCAATGAAATTTTTTAGAATTGGGTAAAAAACGAAATTTCTCTCTCTTTCCCATCTGGAACTCTGGTGGAAAAGACACTGTATGAAAGATTTAGAAGGAAAAATTCACCTAGTTTCTAGTCTCCCCCTGTTCCGTGGCCTTTCACGAAAAGAAAAGGTTTGGGTGGCAGAATCCGTTCATATCGTTGAGGCAGAAAGAGAAGAGACCCTTTTTACGGCAGGGGATTCCGATCGAAGTTTATTCTTGATTCTTTCGGGAGGGATCAAACTATTTCTCCCTAAAAAAGGTGAAGGGAAAAGAGAGGAAGAAGTCCAATACCTCAAAAAAGGAGAGTATTTTGGAATCCAATCCCTACTGACTGGCGAAAAGCACAACCATACAGCCGTTACTGTTAGTGAATCCAGATTTCTTGTTCTTTCCCAATCAGGTTTCCAAAAGTTAATCCAAAAAATCCCCTATCTTTCGATTACATTTTCAAAAATGTTAACAAAATCGTTACGAAGTGAACTTCTTGGGGGAAGAGAATACTTTCGTAACTCAGTGGTTTGTCTCGTTCATTCTGATCCAATTGCCAAGGAACGAATCGCAAAAGAACTCGTAAAAACCATTGAAGCAGAATCTGGAAAAAAATCGGTTGTCCTCCATTTCCAACAAAATGGCCAAGCAGACAACCCTTATGTAAAATCATATAAATTTAAGGATTCAGATTCAATCAAAGAAACACTTGGAAAACATTATGCGAGCCATTCCTTTATCTTTTTAGAAGTTTTTCCAGAAACAGATGAAGAGCTAAAACGTCTGTTAATTGATGAAGCAGACCATATTGAAAACTTTGTATCTTTGGATAAAAAAATAAACCTCTGTGATTCCATTACAAAAGAATCAAAAGAAAACGAAATCCTTTACCATGAAACAAATATCAAAGACATTCTCGACCATGGGAAATGGGAAATTTTTATCCGTAGAAAAGCAAGAGAACTATCCGGTGTAGAAATGGGAGTGGCCCTTGGTGGAGGTGCTGCCTTGGGTCTTGCACAAGTGGGAATCATGAAAGTGTTGGAGGAAGAAGGGATCATTCCAGATATGATAGCAGGAACCAGTATTGGTGCGATCATTGGAGCTTTCTTTGCCAGTGGCCTTGGTTACAAAGGTATCTTACCACTGCTAGGTGAGATTGATAGTATTTTCAAAATGTTCAAATTGGTAGATTTGTCTTTTCCGGGCCAAGGGCTTCTTCACGGAAAACACGTTCGAAACCTTCTTGAAAAATATTTAGGGGATCTTTATTTCGAAGACTTACCCATCAAACTCAGACTCATCAGTTGCGATATTTCCACACGCCAAGAAATTGTTCTTTCCGAAGGTAAAGTTTTGGATGCAGTGATGTCGAGTATTTCGATCCCTGGGGTATTTGTACCCCAACCCCAAGAAAATGGAAAAACCTATGTGGATGGAGGGATCGTCAACCCACTTCCAGTTTCTGCCTTAACCCATGAAGGAGTTCAGAAGATCATAGCAATCAATTCCATGCCTAGTTCAAAAGATGAAATGAAAACAAACAAACTTTTGAATTTGAATGTATTGGATATCATCGTCAATAGTTTGTATTCTTTGCAATACCGTATTGGAAAGTATAGTGCTCAGGAAGCTGATGTGTATCTCAACCCAATTTTACCCAATTCCAATTGGTTTGAATTCTGGCGAAGTGCAGAGTTTATCCAACTAGGGGAAACTGTTGCAAAAAGTTCCCTAGAGGAAATCAAACAGTTGTTTAGCGAAAAAACTTAATCTCTATCCGGAGAAAGTATCACTATGTTATAAGGATTTTTTTCATTCTTTTCTGATTCAGAAAGAGACTCCGAAAACCTAAGAGCACCTGTGATCACGGTTCCAGTTGTGAGTCCTGCAAAGATTCCTTCTTTTTCGTAAAGGTCGGCTTGCAAATGTAGGGCCTCGTCTTGGGTGACATGAAAGTAGTGATCGATGAGTTTGGGATCATAAACAGCAGGAAGTTGGATTCTTTCCCTTTCTTTTGGATTATCTGTTTTGCCATATTCCATAAACGGCGAATTTTGTTTTCCCGCAATGATGACCTTAACACGGCGGTCTTGGGATTTTAAATACCTACCGATTCCTGTAATGGCCCCGCCAGACCCAGGAGCAGAAATCACCGCCCCCACTTTCCCTTGTAAGTCGCGCCAAATTTCTGGCCCAGTGGTTTTGAAATGAAAATTAGGATTTGCTGGATTGGATGCTTCATCAGGAATCCATCCACCTAGTTTTTTGACCTTTTCTTCCGCTAGGTCATACAAACGACTCAAGTCTCCTTCGCCGGTGACTGTCACTTCTGCCCCATAACTTCGGAGTAGTTGGATTCGTTCTGGTGCCGTATGAAGGGGAACCAAACAATACACCGGATACCCTTTTACCTTGCCAATCCAAGTGAAACTAATGGAGGAAGAACCAGCACCAACAAGAACCACGCTCATCCCCTTTTTTAGTTTTCCTCTTCTTTCCGCATCAATGTACATCGCAATGGCAGTACGATCTTTGGCAGAACCCGTTGGATTTAAAAATTCGGCTTTTAGGTAAAACTGAACTCCAGAATATTCTGATCCAATTCGATTCAACCGAATGAGAGGAGTGTTACCAATCAGCTGGAGGATATTATCATGAATGGGTTTGGCAACGGAAAGTTCCTTTCCAAAGATACCTTGTACGTTATTCAGTGCCTGCAAAAGGCTATTGCCTAGGTCATCGATGCCTTTGGAAATTGGATCTATCATTATTTTACTTTAATCAGCTCTACATCAAAAATCAAAGTGGAATTCGCAGGAATCGGACCGATAGCACGAGCACCATACCCATATTGTGGAGGGATGGTGAGTTTACGTTTTCCACCTTCTTTCATTCCCACAATACCACGTTCCCAACCTTGGATGACTTGTCCTTGGCCAAGCTGGAAACTAAAAGGTTCACCACGATCCACAGAAGAATCAAAAACTTTTCCGTTCGTTAACTTTCCTGTGTAATGAACAACCACAGTTGTTCCGCGAATTGCCTCTCTCCCTAACCCTTGTTTGGTGTCTTGAATGAGAAGCTCATCTGCCAAAACACTACCCGTTAGAAATAAAAATCCTAGTAAAATTGAAAACCGTTTCATAGTGCGATTATACGGTTTTTGCATACAACCAGGGAACTTCTTTTTGGTTCTTTTCCTCAAATTTTTGAATAAAATCTGCCTTTTGGAGAGTGAGTCCGATATCATCAAGTCCGTTGAGTAGGCAATGTTTACGGAATGCATCGACTTCAAATGGGTATTTTTTTCCCTCTTCCGTCACCACCACTTGGTTTTCTAAATCAATTTCTAAGTTCGCACCTGGTTTTTTATCTATTGTTTGGAAGATCTCTTCGACTTGGCTTTCAGATAAAACAATGGGCAACATTCCATTTTTAAAACAGTTATTGTAAAAAATATCTGCATAAGATGGTGAGATGATCGAACGGAATCCATAGTCTTCTAAAGCCCAAGGAGCATGTTCTCGGGAAGACCCGCAACCAAAGTTATCTCTCGTCACAAGGATATTGGCACCTTTGTATCTTTCAGCATTCAGAACAAATTCCGGATTTGGTTTTTTTCCGGCGTCATCTAAAAATCTCCAGTCATGGAATAGATGTTGCCCAAACCCTGATCTTTCAATTTTACGAAGGAATTGTTTCGGAATGATTTGGTCTGTGTCTACGTTTGCCTTATCCAAAAGGGCAGCGATTCCTTTTAACTTTGTAAATGCTTTCATCTTATTTCCACTCCCGAATGTCTACGAAATGTCCTTCCACTGCCACAGCTGCTGCCATTGCAGGACCAACCAAATGTGTTCGTCCGCCTTTTCCTTGTCTTCCTTCAAAATTTCTGTTAGAAGTAGAAGCACAACGGTCACCAGGCGAAAGAACGTCATCGTTCATCGCAAGGCACATGGAACAACCAGGGTTACGCCATTGAAAACCAGCTTCTAAAAAGATTTTATCAAGACCTTCTTGTTCTGCCTGTCGTTTCACACGTCCAGATCCAGGAACAATGATGGCTTCCACTTCTTTGTTTACTTTTTTCCCTTTGACAGTTTCAGCAACAACACGTAGGTCTTCGATTCTAGAGTTGGTGCAGGAACCAATAAAAACCTTATTCACTTTAACATCAGATAATTTTTGGCCGGGTTTTAAATCCATATAAGCAAGAGCGGATTCTGCTGATTTTTTCTGAATTGGATCATTAAAGTCTGTGGGCGCAGGAACCGTTGCAGTCACAGGAATCACTTGGCCAGGAGATGTTCCCCAAGAAACCATAGGTGCAATTTCATTCGCATTTAAAACTACAGTTTTATCAAACTTGGCACCAGCATCCGTTGCATAAGCTCTCCACTTAGCAGCTGCTATATCAAAAGAATCTCCTTTAGGAGCAAAGTCTCTTCCTTTGATATAGTTGATAGTCGTATCATCAGGAGAAATGAGTCCCGCACGAGCTCCTGCTTCAATTGCCATATTACAAATGGTCATACGGCCTTCCATACTAAGGGAACGAATCGCATCGCCAGTAAACTCAATCACGTAACCCGTCGCCCCATCCGTTCCGATTTTATCGATGGTCGCAAGAACTATGTCTTTGGCAGAAACAAGAGGAGAGAGTTTTCCATCCACTCGAATCTCTAAAGTTTTTGGTTTCTTTTGAACGAGAGTCTGTGTGGCCAAAACATGTTCTACTTCGGAAGTTCCAATCCCAAAAGCAAGGGCACCAAAAGCACCATGTGTGGCGGTATGCGAATCTCCACAAACAATGGTCATTCCTGGATGAGTCAGACCTAATTCCGGAGCCACCACATGGACAATTCCGTTGTCAGGGTGATTGATATCAAATAATGTAATTCCGTTTTCTTTGCAGTTGTCCATCAGTGTTTGCATTTGAAGGACTGAGATTGGATCCACTGATTTCCAATCACGTGTTCGTGTGGAAACGTTGTGATCCATAGTGGCAAAAGTCGCATCTGGCCTTCGCACTTTTCTGTTGGTTAATTTTAAACTTTCAAAAGCCTGCGGGCTTGTCACCTCATGGACAAGGTGTCTATCAATATAAATAAGACAGGTTCCATCTTCCTCGTGGACCAAATGGTCATTCCAAATCTTCTCAAACATGGTTTTCATAACTAGACTCCCCCACTTCCAGTCATAACTCGGACATGGGGTAGTCTGTCCAGGGAATTTGAAAAAATAGAGGGGTTCTAAGGGGTTTGGACAGTCGCTCCGTCTACATAGGTTCCAGAAAGTCCGCTACAATGAGTTGCGGCAGTTCCCCCACCTCCACCCGTTTTGGGTGCAGTATAAACACCGATGATATAACCAACTCCAGACTGAGTCACTTTGCAAGAACCAACGACACTGGTTTCTGTACATTTGGCAGACTGTTTGGTTCCAGAGAGGCAACTTGTTAAATATCCATAATAATTTTGGCAGACACCTGAACCTAAATCACATGCAAACTTAAAAGTTTTAGTGGAGCCGCCATTCAATAGATCGGACAAATCAGAATCAGAGATGGTTTGTACTGGAGTTCCATCCGTTAACACTGTCAAAGGATTTGCAGTTCCACTTTCTTTTTGGTATAAGTAAATTAAATAACTACCAGCCTTTGTAAAAGTAATGACTGTTGCAGGGGAATCCACTTTCGAATATTCAGTTCCTTCTTTTGCCAGTGTAGCAGAAGATAAATCCAAAGGGCAGCTTGTGGATACATAAATGGAAACTTTCGCATAACGAGAAAGTACGACTCTTGTACCAATTTGAGCACCAGCGATTTGCATGACTGCATAATATGTATCCCCAACGAGCGCAAAAGAAACAGCCTGTGAAGTAGTTGTGATTCCTGTATAACCTGCTTTGATTTGGGTTCCAAGACCGGCGACAGTACATCCATTGGCCCCTGATTCTTTTGCAAGTAGAAGGGAAGTTGTTGCATCATTTTTGGAAGATTCGCCAGAACATTGAACCAAAAATAAAAAGAGAATCAAAAGAATAAGAAACACTTTCTTTTTCACTAGTTGCAACATATCTTCACCTTCCTCGAAATGACAGGATTGTTTTTCCAATTTGGATTTCGTCCAAATTATGGAGAACTTTGGGACGAAGTAACTTCTTACCGTTCAAGTATACACCGGTCTCCGATACACAATCAAACAATATATACTTCCCCTTCCTATTTTTTATTTTTGCATGAAGCCCTGCTACGGTGGGATCTGAAATTACCAAATGATTGGATTCCCAACTTCCAATGGTCACTTCATCAAACTGAAGTTGGAATTGATCTGTATTTTGATTTCCTTCCCTTCGCATCAAAACAGCATAAGAGTACGCAGTTCCTGGAAGTGTTTCTTTCTCTGCAATGGCAACGGCAATTTCTCTGTCACGAGCTGCCCTTTCCAAAGTTTCCCCATACATCCGATCATATACTTGTAGTTCTTCTTTGCGTTCAGAAAATTCAGGAACAAGAGAATTGTGCGCAGGAGGTGCATTTTGGTTCTCTTTCTGATTTGTTTCTTCAAACCCTCGTAAATAATATAAAGCCGCCAAACAAAGGAAAATGAGAAATAAACTAACGGGAAAAAAGAATAAAGGGTCAGAAAGTTTTAGATACAAAGAGCGAAACAACGAAAGTTCATACTGAAATTCGAATCGAATGCCTTGGTCAACAGAAACCAAATTACCAAAAACTAAATTTGTCTTCCATTGAGAAAGTTTCCAAGGTGATTCATATACCAATTCAAAATCCGGTTGCCCCAAACCTCTCAAATAAGAAAAAAGATCCGCATAACTGTCCGATTTAGTAATTGAATAATGTTTTCCATTCGCATAACTTGCAAGTTTGGTTGCCTCCAATGAACTGGGAGCAAGGACGATGAGTTGCAAATTTTTTTCACGGATGCGTTTAGCAAGTTCTGGAATTTCAAAACGATCTTGCCATTCCGAAGCAAAACTGACAAAAACAAGAATATGATCTTCGGAAGATTGGTTTCCCTTTATCGATTCTAAAAAATTTTCCCAGTTCCGAATGGGATAAACGGGAGCAGGTTCTTTCGGAAAAGGAAAAGATATATCTAAAACATTTGAACGAATTCTTTCGAAGGAATGTTTATTTGTATCAGACTGAATTTGTAACTGAGTAGAACCACCACTTTGTTCCGAAATTTTTACCAATTGGTTTGCCAATTGGATGATCCAACGTCTGTCCTCTGCATCCGTGTAACTGGGAATGGAAAGGTATAAGTGAATGGGATTTTTTGAATCTGTCTTTTCGAAGCGAAAGGATTCAGTAAACCTTCTATTTGATTCCAATTGTTCAGAAAGAACGAATCCATTTGGATCCAAAATTCCATTGGAATGGAATCGAATTTTTACTTCTGGATAGGAGCGAACGTCGATCGATCGGAGTTTGAACCCAGGGTTCGCAGTTAGAACTACTGGAAAAAGAATAGAGAGGAAAAACCAATTACTGAAAGAGTAAAGATGCTTCCTTAAGTTGTTTTCCATATTCTGTTTTTGGCTCCAAGTTGTGGTTAAAAACCGGAATGGTTTCAACAACTTCCCCTTGTTTCATTATCGTAACTTGAGAGGTCAGACTTTCGACGATCCGAAGCTCATGTGTAATAAAAACAACTGTCATCCCCATTTTTGCAAGGTTTTGGACAGTTTCTAGAACAATTTTTTCGGAAAAAGCATCGAGACCCGTGGTTGGCTCATCTAAAACGAGAATCTCTGGCGTACGTAAAAAAGCAAGGGAAAGGAGAATCCTTTGTTTCTCTCCTCCAGATAAAGTCTTTGCATATTTTTTCCAGTGATTTCTGGGAATGGACAAACGATCCCAAATTTGAAACAACGATTCGAAATGGATCGCAGTCAATTTTGATAATTTAAAAAAATCTTTGATTTGTGCTTCAATGGTTCGGAAAGGATGAAAGGCCCAATTAGGATTTTGCGGCACCATAAACAACTTAGAACCCAAATTAAGATGACTTACATCGTCACCTAACACAGAAAATGTTTGATATGTCAACTGGCAACCTTCCGGAACCATACCAAAAAGCGAAAATCCTAATGTTGATTTTCCTGACCCCGACTCGCCAATCACTCCATAGACAATGCCTTTGGGAATTTCCAAAGAAATTCCATTCCAAATCTTTTTCCCATCCTTAGTGGTAATGGTGGCATTTTTGATTTGGACAGCAGGAAATTCAGTCGAGTCCAAAGAGTTCCTTTTCTATGATACTACAAAGGATATGGCCAATCAGAATATGGCATTCTTGGATTCGAGCAGTAACCTTAGATGGGACAATGATTTCTACATCGGCCTTTCCTTTTAGTTTTCCACCATCGCCACCTAAAAATAGAACAACCTTCATACCAATTTTTTTTGCTTCCTCTACCGCCAAAATGATGTTTTGCGAATTTCCAGAAGTGGTGAGTCCTACAAATACATCTGACGGTTTTCCAAATGCTTGGACTTGCCTTTGGAAAACATATTCATAACCATAATCATTCGAACAAGCGGTAAGAACTGCTTGGTCACTATTTAAAGCTAATGCGGGAATGGCTTTTCTTTCATTGCCTGACTTATAACGAACCACAAGTTCTGCGGCAATATGAGAGGCATCACAACTTGATCCGCCATTTCCACAAAAATACAATAATCCATTTTGTCTCAGTGATTCTGTCAGAAGTTTTCCCGCAGCTTCAACGGACGGCAAAAGTACCGGCAATAAACTTTGTTTTACTGCAATTGAATCTTCGATTTGTGTTTGGATGAGCGATTTATGATCCATGGTTTTGTTCTTTATCCCTTCTTTCTTTGATGGCATTCACAGCATTTCCGAACTCGATCAGCGCAGACCCGAATCCAAATAAGTTTTTGGCTTTAGAATAAGGATTATTTTGGTCTGTATTTCCAAGATTCAGATAGAATAGTTCGTCTCGTACGAGTTTCTTTTGTCTTTCCGTAGCCACGGACTCAAAAAAAATCCGACATTCTTCACCTATGGCAAGCATCGCAAGTGCCATTGCATTTGGTTTCATATGCAAAACCAATTGTTCTTTCCAAAATCGTTCGAAGGAAAGGACAACTCTCCAATCTTCTTTCGGAGCATTTGAATCTAAAAATAAATCAGTTTTCGGAATGGAAAGTGATGAGAGTAATCCATCGAGTCCAGAGAGATCCTTCGAAAGATTTTGATTCAACTCCCCTTCATCCACAAACAAAACACCAGACCATTTTTCTTCTTTATTTTTATACAAATGGTTTCCTGTGACTAGAATCAAAGAATAATCCAATCCTTCTGCACGAAATAGTTTTTCGTTTGTTTTTGTTAAGCGAAACTTGGGGGATTCAATCACCACACCGGAACTCACCTGTTTAGTGCGGAGTTTCTTTTTCCAATTATCAATGGCGACTGCCCATTCCATAGAAAATGTTTTTGGTTCTTTTTTTCTCTTTGACGGGTCTTGGTCTTCTGCCTTCCCCTTCGTACTGAAAAAACGTAAGAACCAGGAGAATAAACCAGGTTTGGATGGTTTTTTAGTTTTTGCCATATTCTTTTCTAATATTGGAAGGGCGTTCTATTTGTTTTCTGTCTAGTTCATACAACTTAGCATATTTCAGAAAAGTTGAAAAGGAAGAGGCAATCGCAATCCAAAGCCCTGGAATCCCATCTAAAAAACCAAATTTAAAAATATAAATTTCTAAAAATTTACCAAAAGGTTTCAGAATGGTTTTCGTAAGAGAAAATCGTTCTCCTTTCGCATAACGAGTATAAGCAACGATACTAGAGAATTGATTGATGGTTGTGATTTGGTGACTAAAATCTGTAAAACTATAATGAAGGATATCTCCTTTCATTATTTTTCCAACAGAGCCTGGTTTTAGTTCGATAAAATCATGCGGGTTTTCTCCCACCCAAGTGGCCGAATTTTTTTGAAATAAACGATACCGGCGAAGGGGATACCAACCGCTATAACGAATCCAGCGTCCCAAGTGGTAGGTTAATCTTGCAATTTTAAATCCATTGGCATGGATCGACTCTGATTCCAAAAATGCCTGGATGGATCGAACCAATGTTTCATTTGCCCGTTCATCGGCATCCAATGACAAAATCCAATCATGAGAACAAAAACCAATGGCTTTGTTTTTTTGCTCCACATGGCCCGGAAACGGAGATTCATAAAATTTTACTTTGGAAAAAGAAGTCGCGATTTCTTTTGTACGATCAGTACTTATGGAGTCCAAAACAATGATTTCGTCGGCAACGGTCTCGACGGAACGGATACAATCTCCGATATTTTTTTCTTCATTGAAGGTGATGATGGCCACCGACAATTTTCTTTTTCTCTTGCCTTCCATAGGAGTTAAAACCTATTCTTTGAACCAAATATGATTGGGAAAGAAACATTTCATAAGATTTCCGTTGTTTTTCTATACCTTTTTTTCGGTCTTTCTCCCTTTTCGATTAGCCTTTGTCAAATTTTGGCAGGTGCCTCCTTATTCTTTTTGTTCTTGGACTGCATACAAAAAAGAGAATTTCCTAAATTCGGACCTCAGATCCTTTTTTGGATTCTCCTTTACCTTAGTTTTCTTTTTACCCCTGTATTCGATTGGGACCAAACCAACTGGAAACAAACCATTTTCCGCTCCGAATTTGGAGATGTTTGGATGGCCTTTTTATTGTTGCACCAGACAAGGCTCTCTTATCGAGAAAAGACTAAGTTAAAACATGCGGTAAGAATCGGAGCCTTCTTTCTCCTCCTTTCAGGAATTCTCTCCTTGGTATCACCGTATCGTCTGGCACCTTTTGTAATGGATGGATTCCAATACACGGAAGGTAGGAGACTCCCCCACCTTCTTGTTGTCATTTGGGAAAAACTTTCTCTTTATTTGCCGATTGGGTTCCAAAGTACCCACCTCACTTACGGAGGTTTACTTGCCATCTATCTCCCTTCCATTTTGGAGAGAACCTTTCGATCCTTCCAAATTGCGAGAAAAAAAACAAACTCCATATTTTACCGAGTTGGATCCTTAACATTGAGTTTGGTTGGATTCTTTTTACTTTTCCTCAACCAAAGTCGTTCCATTTGGTTTGGACTCCTTTTTGGAATCTTACTTCTTTCCTCACAAAAAAAACTACAAATCAAAAAATACCTACCAGCACTTAGTTTTGGGATTTTGGGAATAGCCGGGATCCTTTTGATTCTCTACCAAAACAATTGGCTTTTCCAAAGAGCCATTGACGATTTATTCGCTAAACGATCGTTAGAGAACCAACGAGTTTGGATTCATAAAATGAATTTTGCAATTTTAAAGGAAAATTATCATTTGGGAATTGGATCAGGAAATTATCCAAAAGAATTTATCACCCAAGCAACTCCTTTGGTGAAAGAGTTACCGGAACTCTATTATGATTTATCGATCACACCCAAATCGCACGCCCATTTTGATTTTCTGCATTTTTGGATTTTAGGCGGTCTCACTTCAGTCGTAGCTTATCTTAGTTTTTTATATGGGATCACAAAAAAAATATTACAAGTCGGCAAAAGTAATCTTTTTTATTTAGGTTTTTTCAGCGTCATTTTCGCAGGAAGTTTCCAATGTTTTCTGTTAGATGATGAAGTAATACTTCCCTTTCTTGGTCTTTTGATATTACTTCCTTCGACTTCGATTGGAAAAAAAGAAGGAAAGAAGGATTTTATACAAAAGGGCCAAATGAAAGTGTATGGAATTCTGTTTTTTTGGATTTTGATTTCTAGTTTAGGGGCACTCTATTTGACAAAAACGCCTGCCAAGGATCTTTTTTTTCATAGGACTCGCACAGAACATAACTTTCCATCTCCCATTGCCCAATCTTCCGTCAACTCGAAGGTCCCAATCTTACTTCCGACGGGAACCAGGGAATTTTATTTTAAACTGGCCGGTTGTTTGGACCACGAAATGAATTTTGATACGAACCCGAAGGTACGAGTTTCTGCCATTCAGTTTTTTATCCATTGGGAAGAAATTCCTGACGGTCATCTACCGGAAACACTCATCCTTGAAATTCGCAAACGGGAGAGCTTTGACCAGGACAAAGAGTATAAAGTCCAAGCAGAAAGAATTGTACAAAAGGAAATATTTTCCAATTCAAAACAAATCCAAAAAATCCAAGTGCATCCGAAAGAGTATTTAGAATCTCTTGGAAGCGGGATTGAATTTGTTGATTTTGGGTTTTTATTTTCTTGGAAAGGGGAAAATCCATTCCTTCCCCGAATTGAAATTTCTGGGAATTGCGACTAGTTAGCGCGGGAAGAGCATAAAGTTGTTAAGAAGTAAGAGATGTCGATTGTAGTTTGGTTTGATTAGGTACGTTCGCGGGAATCGCTTCGATCTTCGGCCTTCCTGGCCTTTCGATCTCAGCCCGTCTTGCTCGTCACCGAAAGGCATCCTGCCTTCGGAAAAAACGTATACGCTCATCCACCCTTGGCCTTACGGCCAACTTCGCCTCCGGCTTCTATAAAGCCTTCGCGGGGTCGCTACGTTTTTTTTGACTCGCAATCGTTCGATTCATACCTGGAGCGGGAATCGAACCCGCACGGGATTACTCCCACAGGATTTTAAGTCCTGTGTGTCTACCAGTTCCACCATCCAGGCGAATTTTCAGTGATAGGCGTCGGCCGGATTCGAACCGGCGGTCAAGCTTTTGCAGAGCCATGCCTTACCACTTGGCCACGACGCCAATCGTGACTTTGGATAGGCTAAAATGGGAAGGCCTGGTGTCAAATGGAAACTGAATTCACTTTTCATCGGATTGTAACATTTCGCTCAAAAATCAAATTGCCTAAGGTCCGAAAGCAGATGGGCTGTAATTATGAACCGAATGAACTTTCTCACTGTATCCATTTTATTGCTCCTCGCCCAAAATTCGTATGCGGACACAGTGACAGTAAAAGCAAACAAAGAGGTAATGGAGAACGTAAAAACATCTTCTCCGACTGCCAATTATGTTTTAGTAGAATCTAAAGACGGCACCAAACAAGCGTTTAAAAAATCGGCTGTCGAAGTAGTAACTCTTCCTGTTGTTTGGGAAGAGGCAAAAGAAGAAAAACCTGGATTCTTTGGGTCTCTATTTGCTTCCAAAGAAACCAAGGAAGAGACAAAGACCGAATCCAAAAACCCTGAGGAACCAAAAGAGAATCCGGAGAACCAAAGTTTTATCCAAAGAAGGTTACCTGAACTTGCAATTGGCGGAATGGCCCTTCTCTGGATCATTCTTCCTTAAACCATTGTTTAAAGAAAAAATTTAAAAAACTACTAATTTCACTCCCATTCAATCGTTCCCGGTGGTTTGTGAGTGAGATCATACAACACCAAAGAAATTTGAGGCAAAGCTAACAATTCCTTGGTGATTCGTTCTAAAATCTTTCGATCCATCGCATAAAAGTTGGCGGTCATGGCTTCTGTTGATTCGACTGGACGTAACACTACCCCATAAGAATTTGCGCGTAAACCGACAGGAACAAGAACCACAGGCATTTGCCAGATAGATGTATGGATAGACTCCTCATAAAGGATTCTGTTCACAATGGCATCGGCTTCTCTCAAAATATCCGAATGTTCTTTATCTAATTTCAGTTTGGTATAATGAAAAGATCCATTAAATTGACTGATCCCTGGTGCAAAAACCACTCGATTGATTTCTTTTTTAAAATTAGTGATTTCGACAGCACATTCATCTAACTCATTCCAATTGGTAGAAAAGTCATTTAACACTGCACAGTGGGCATAACTTCTTTGGTCACCTTGGACCCCTACGGAAAGAATTGGTAAAATTTTGACTTCTGCATTTTTCTTAGAAAGAGCCAAATCAGAAAAATCGATGACCGGTGGTTTTGTTTCTGGGCTTGCAATCATTCGCACCACAAGTCCTGGTCCCGGAAAAGGATGCCTTTCAATCCATCGTTCAGGAAGTCCAAGAAGTCTACCCAGTTCTCTCACTTCATCTTTATACAAATCAGCGATGGGTTCGATGATTTTACCTTCTTCGATGAGTTTTTCAATTTGAGGAACACGGTTGTGGTGGGTTTTGATTTTATGCGAATGTTTGGTTCCCCCAGATTCAATGGTATCCGGATAAATGGTTCCTTGGCCAAGAAGCCAATGTTCCGAATCCAATCCGAGAGAATCAGTCGCCTTACTTTGTGCTTCTAAAAAAAGATCTCCCACAATACGACGTTTTCTTTCTGGTTCAAATTCAGATTTGAGGTGTTGATAAAAAATCTCACTTTCATCCCAAATGGTAAGGTCAAATCCGACGTGGTGGAGGTTGTCCATAAGATCCTTCACTTCGTTTTTACGCATAAAACCTGTGTCCACAAGGAGCCCCTTCACTCGGTCTTTCCCAAGAGCTTTCGCTAGAAGTAAATAGGCAACGGAAGAATCCACACCCCCGGAAACGAGTAAAAATACATTTTTACCAACAGGGACTTTCTTTTGAAGTTCAGAGATTTGTTCTTCTAGAAACTGTGAGATACTCCAACTGGACCCAGCATTACAAAGATTCACAAAGTTCCGAAGTAAAACTTCCCCTTCCTCAGAGTGTGTCACCTCTGGATGAAACTGAATGCCAAATTGTTTTTTAGACTCATTAGAAACAAACGCATAACGACAATTATCTGATGATGCTACTATCTGAAATCCGTCCGGCATACGAACCACTTCATCCCCATGGCTCATCCAAACTTTTGTTTTGGGAGAAAGTGACTTAGAAAGAAATGAATTTGGATTTTGAATTTCTAAGATGGCGGGGCCATATTCTTTTGAATTAGAAGAAACCACCTCTCCACCGAGAGCCTTCATTAACAATTGGTGGCCATAACAGATTCCTAAAATGGGAACTGATGTTTTGAAAAATCCATCTGGTAAAAGCGGAGCTCCAGCTTCATAAACACTACTAGGGCCACCTGATAGAATGATTCCAGCATAGGACTCGTAAACAGAGAGAGGTTCTTCATTGGAAAGAATTTCCGTATAGGCTCCGAGCCTACGAATTCGGGAAGCAATGAGGTGAGCGTATTGACCGCCGAAATCGACGACTGCAATTTTTTTATCACTTTTCATGGGATGATTCCAAAATAATTTTGCAATTGTCGGGGTAAACAAATGTCGGAAAAAAAATCAGAATCTTCTTACGAGGACAAACAAGACCATATCCCGTCCTGGAAAACCCCGGAAATCGAATGGTTTGCCAATGTATATGCTGGCAAAGAATACAATATCGAATTCACCATCCCCGAATTTACCGCTGTTTGCCCCAAAACAGGCCTTCCCGACTTCGGAACCATCTATATCGATTATATCCCAAGGGATAAATGCGTAGAACTCAAATCACTGAAAGAATACATGATGTCTTACCGTAATGTAGGAATTTTCCATGAAAACGTTGTGAACAAAATCCTCGAAGACTTTGTTTTGGCTGTGAATCCCATGTATGTCAAGGTGGTGGGGGATTATAATGTTCGGGGTGGTGTCAAAACCATAGTGAAACGAGAGTACAAAGCCTAAATGGAAAATCTAATAGGTTATATCGCTGCCTTTTTAACGACAGTATCCTTTCTTCCCCAAGTGCTCCGTGTGGTGATGACCAAACAAACCAGAGACATCAGTCGAAACATGTACATTATGTTTTTTTTAGGTGTGCTCTTATGGTTTATTTACGGAATTTTAAAATCTGATTTTCCCATCATTCTCGCAAACGCAGTCACTATTTTTTTTGTATCGATCATTTTATATTATAAACTCAAAACAGAGGACCAAACATGAGAAAAGCTTATGTAGACAAAGACAATTGTACTTCTTGCAACCAATGTGCTGATAATATGCCGAAATACTTTATGATGGATGAGGATGATGTTTCCCAAACTCATATCGGAGGTGAATCCATCAATGATGCGATGATCCCAGACGAAGACGAAAAAAAAGTGCAAAAGGAAATGGATGAATGCCCAGGGGAATGCATCCACTGGAAAAAACATTAGTCAAATCGACTCCTCCTCCAACCAACTTTTGAGTCTTTGGTAAATTCCCTCCAAAGACTGAGGTTTCATCTCTCGACTCACAAGATAAAGTTGGTTTTCAAAACCCTGACAGTTCTTTTCATTTATATACAGAGAAGTTTTTTTTCCAAGCAAATAAGTCGGTAAAACAGAAATCCCTTTCCCGATCTCGATAGCTGTCTTAATATCATGAAGGTTTGGTATCACTGAGTATTCTTTGATTTTTGGTCTGGAGTCAAAGTTTACCTTCCAGAACCGCCTAACAATGGCAAAGTCTTCGCTATACACAATCCAATGTTGGTTTTCCATCCATGATTTTATCATTTCGATTTTTGGTTCGGTTTCTCCGCGAAAGGGAAAATGGGAATCCAAACGAATGGATTTAGATACAACCAATCCAAAGGTTTCCTTATACAGTTCTTGATAATGCAGACCTGGAAGGTTTAACTTCTGGTTACTGATCACAAAATCAATCTCTTGTTTTCTTAACGCCTCCATTAGTTCCTGCGGATGCCCATAGCGGACATAAAAACTCGTTTCCATCTTGGCAAGATTCGGCAAAACTTTTTCTAAAAAAATTTCTTTGGCAGAACCAATGCGAAGTCTTTCTATTTTTTCTTTTGGTTTGGTTGTCTTTTCGATTCGCTCTAGTTCTTCCATCGGACCTGCAATCTGAACATACAACCGTTTGGCGGCATCAGTTGGAATTAAATCTCTGGAAGTGCGGCGAAACAGAACTTCCTTTCTGTGTCGTTCCAATGATTGTAAATGCAAACTGAGAGCCGGTTGGGAAAGTCCAAGAATTTTCCCTGCTTTTGTTAAATTCCGCTCCCGGTAAATACAATAAAAACTTTGGTACAATTCGATGGGGTTCATATTGGTATTAATTTTTTAATATCAAATTATCAGCACCATCATTATTCTAATATCTAGTTTTCATTGTCTAAAAAAACGAGAGGGAAAAAATTTTCCTATCGCAGTATTTAAAAACTGCAAACGAAGTGAGGATCGTATGAAAAAAGTTTTATTTGTATTAACAAGCCACGGAGAAAAAGGAAATGCTGGTTCCACTGGTTATCATTTAGGAGAGGTTTCTCATCCGTGGAAGGTTTTACATGATGCCGGAGTGGAAATGGATTTGGTTAGTCCCAAAGGAGGCGAACCACCTGTCGATGGGTTTGATTTAGAAGACCCGGCAAACAAAGAATTCTGGAACCATCCAGTTTACCAAAAAAAGCGCATCCATACAAAAACACCAAAAGAGATTCAAATCAGTGACTACTCTGCCATCTATTTTGCCGGTGGGCATGGAACTATGTGGGACTTTCCTGAAAACAAAGAACTCCAAAACCTTACAAGATCCATTTATGAATCGGGAGGAATTGTCGGAGCAGTTTGCCACGGCCCATCGGCACTTGTGAATGTCACTTTGTCCAATGGTAAAAACCTCATTGCTGGCAAACGAGTGAATGGATTTTCCAACGAAGAAGAAGAGATTGTGAAACTAGAAGGTGTCGTTCCCTTTCTTTTGGAAAACAAACTGATTGCAGCGGGTGGGAAGTATTCCAAATCAGCACCTTGGAGTAGTCATGTAGAAGTGGACGAAAGACTTGTCACAGGACAAAACCCGCAATCAGCAAAAGCGGTGGGAGAGGCCATTCTTAGTTTACTAAAAAAATAAGAAGAACCCTTTCATCGGAATCGATTCAAATCGATTTCAATTTGGATCAGGCTTTGTGTGCAAGGGTGGCACACGAGGCCCATTGGTTTTCTTTTCTTTCAGATTTAAGATGTCTTTTACAATTCCATACACATCTTTCACCGATTGAAAGTCATGTTTTTTTCCAGCTGGATCATAAACAAAGCCAATGGTTTTCATCTCGGGGTTTGTATTCCAATATCCGTGTCCGTGTATTTTGATTTGTGATTTGGTAAACACGTCCCCTTTTCTCGTACCACTAAAAAACATTGGTCCGTTCGTACGAAAAATTCCCAAAGTTTTCGGATGGATTTTTTTTTGGAGTATAGGATTTTCTTCGGATTCAGTAGATGAGTTTGTCATTTCACCTAACTTTTCATTGGTAGCTGTTGGAACCCATTCCGCTCCAGGACAGGCAGTTAAAACTTCTGAAACAATGGAATTTATTTCTTCGGTAGAAACATTGGCATTGGTTCCAGGCAAAAGGATGGCAGTCCCACCAGAACTCTTAAAAGTTAGTTGGTAAGTACCTGCCTCATCCAGAATATACCCTTTTTGTTTTAGGATCACATTGGGGGCACAAACAACATCGGCTGAAAAAAATCCATGATCAGAAACCATCACAATCGCAGGCCCTTTCGGAGTAAAGGCTCTGACGGATTGTAAAAAAGAAAAGATAACTTGGTCTAGTTCAACCAACCGAGACAAAGCCTTTTCAGACCCAGGACCGAATCCGTGATGGTTTGTATCCAAATCCGTGGTATAAACAAACATCAAATCCGGCATTTTTTTCTGAAAAAGCCAAGTGGCAGTATTTAGTTTCACTTCATCTTTGGATACATCGTTTAACGGAAATCCAACGGCAAGTTCGGCCTCTTTGTGCAAATCCTTTGTAGAAAGCACTCGGAGGAGTTTATCATCTTCTGGATTTTTTTTTCGCCAATATTGAGGGAGGTTCCAATCGATATTGGCACCAACGGTAACAGGCCAAAAAACATTGGCAGTTTTTTTGTGATTTTCTTTGGCCAAATCCCAAAGGGTGGGAACTTGGATGTCTTCTGTATACCACATCCATCCCCCATCATTCTTCTCAAAAGGATCAGACAAAGTATTGTTATAAATTCCATGTTCGGCGGGATCTTTTCCGGTTACCATTGAGGTATGAGCCGGATAAGTCACAGTAGGATTGACTGTAGTGATTTCGGAAACACCGTATTTCTGAAATAGTTCAGCTAAATGGGGGAAATAAGAACGATACTTTGGATCCGACCAGTAGTAAGCAGGAAATCCATCAATAGACAGAACAATTGTTTGGCGAACCTTGACTGGTTTCTTAATTTGTTTCTCCATAGTTTTTTTGGATCTGGCATCTAACGAAATACTTCCGGAGAAGAAACAAAAAATGGCTAACGAAAAGAGGAAACGAGTTAGCATTGGAAAAAAATATCCCATGATTGGTCCGTTCGCATAAAGGTCGTTTAGCGAAGAACTAGTATTCTTGTTCCGATCTTGTGGATCCAAGAAGTTCGTCCGGAATGTCCTCGATGCTATCACCAATTTGGATGGCAAGACGGTTTCCCACGCGACCCGGTGTGGCCTTGAACTTACTGCGATCCCCTACTTTTACCATAAGGTCGGTTTTGATTGGAGTGTTTTCTAGTTTGATCACATCTCCTACATGTAAGTTCATGAGATCATTCAGAGAAATATCCACACTTCCCACTTCGGAAATCAGAGGAATTTTGACTTGGTCGAGTCGCTCTTGGATGACGGCACGGTTTTCATCCACTTCCCCTTTACGAATCGAAGAATACCAATACTGGGCAGAAAGTTTATTGATGATGGGTTCAATCGTGATGTAGGGAATACAAAGGTTCGTCATCCCTTCCACCTCCCCCACTTTGGTTTCGAGGGTAATTAATACCACCATGTCATTCGGAGGAACTACCTGTGCGAATTGTGGGTTTGTTTCGATGTTTCCAAGTCTTGGGCGCAGGTCAATTACCGTGGACCAGGACTCTCTTAAGTTTCCAAGAATCCTAACAATGATCCCTTCCATTACCGATAACTCGATATCGGAAAGTTCTCGGTTGACCTTGGAAGATTCCCCCTTACCACCAAACAGACGATCGATGATTGTAAAGGAAATGGATGGATCGATTTCTAAAATCGCCGATCCACGAAGGGGGTCCATATTGATGACGGCAAGGGTTGTTGGATTTGGAATGGAACGAATGAATTCTTCGTAAGTCAACTGGTCCACGGAAGCCACGTGCACCACAACGAGAGCACGAAGCTGCGCAGACAGACCAGTTGTTGCCAAACGGGCAAAGGTCTCGTGCATCATCTGGAGTGTACGAATTTGGTCTTTTGAAAATTTATCCGGACGTTTGAAGTCGTAGATTTTGACTTTCTTTTGTTCCCCAACCGAAGAGTATTCATCCTCGGAAACTTCTCCTGAGGAGATGGCATTTAACAGGGCATCAATTTCGTCTTGGGAAAGGATTTCCGTCATTTTTTTACCTTTACGAGTAAGTTTTTAATCTGCCAAAATCCAACTCGGCTTCCTTCTTCTTGTCGCAAGGTGTATATATATTCGTACCTTGTTTTGAACCGACCCATCATTCTTTCTACATAAACTTGAACACGGGCATCTCGTTTTGATGGATAGTCCACGTTCATGACCTTAAAGTATTTTAAAACACCGGAGGGTGTCTCCGTCAAATACTCTTTAAAGTCTTCGATGATCGTTTCGCGTTCCCCAAGTCCAGCTTCGGTATAGGCACTGCTGAATCGATCATAAGCCAAAATATATTCGGAAAAATCGATCCACTTAAAATGGTATTCCCATCGTTTTTTCATCTCCGCTCCAAGAAACAGGAAAATGGTCTCTTCTGGAGAAAGACCACCGTTTTCCGTAATTTGGCGGGTGACGGTTTCCCTTCTTTCTGCTTTGGGATTTTGAAATAGAAATCCCAAAGTATTCCCGGAACGAAGGAAGGCTGATTTATCTTCAGTATAATTGGGATAAAAGTAACCAGTTACATAGAATTTTTGGTCAGGTAAAAAACTATAATGTTCATCCAAATAAATGGTTTTGGAAAAGGATTCGTTTCTGTGAAGGCTCACTTCTTTATTTTCATCGCCCACCAAATTGACAATGGTGGTTCTTCGTTTGAGAACCGGATCTGGAAACTCGGGATCTTCGATGGGAGTGAGGATTCTATCATTTTCATCTTTCACAATGATTTGGAAAGAATAACGAAAATCAAAGGAAGGAAAGATACGAACCACTTCTTTTCCCGTATTCGTCACGGTAAAAGTGAGCGGAACTCTTTCTCCGGCTTGGTAACTTCTTTTCGTTAAGGACAAGCTGATTTTAGACTGGAGAGAGACAAAATTATCAATTCGTTCCCCCCTGGCATCCCTGTCAGGAAATGCATAAAGAGAATCTACCAAAAGAATTCCTAAAATCACGAAGTTTCGGAGAGACCGCATACAGTTTAAGATTTCGGCAAGATTTGGAATTTTCGAAAGAATTTTTAGGACATAAAAAGCGACTAACCGGTACCCATTTTAGCCTCAGCCAAAATGTAGTCAGCAATGCGGATGAGTCTTGTCATGATAGAACTCAATTTTTTGTATTGGTAGTAGTTTTCTCTTTGTTTGTCCAAATGGGGTTCCACAAGGGCCACTGTTTTGGAGGAAACTTTTAGGTTTTTGATCTCGTTTTCGGTGACCCCATACAGGTTGGCTTCGGAAACAAAACGATTTAGTTCCTTCACCAAACTTTCATCCGTAAGATCTTGGATTTCGAATACCTTTTCAATTTTTAGGATAAAATCAGTTAACGTTCGTTTGATCTTAGATTCTTCTTCGGTGGGGCGACGTTTGGAAGTGACCTGGTTTAAGGATTCATACCGTTCCAAGGCCGTTTCATAAAGTTGGGCCATTTTTGATTTTTGACCCAAAATAAAACTGATAAAACTAAGGAGACCGACAAAGGTATCGGGGTAACGATTGATTCCCCCGATTTCATCGAGTGCATTCGCAAAAGCTTCTTCATTATGCGGAATGGTCATAATGAATTTTAACACCGGTTCCACCGAGGAACCGGATGTGTATTTTTGAATGACTTCGATGCCTTCTAAGTAGTTCATTGGCGTTTGTCGATGATGACAACCTTACGGATGGTTGTCTGTAGATTTCCTTTTTCAATGATTCGGTCAAGTACATCGTATCCAGAAACTAAAAATCCAAATACTGTATGGAGTCCATCGAGATGCGGAGTGTCCACTTGGTTGATAAAAAACTGGGATCCATTGGTATTGGGACCTGCATTCGCCATGGCCAAGGCCCCTCGAACAGCTCTTTTGCTTGGCAGAACTTCGTTGTATCGGTATCCTACACGGTGTAAAACTTCTAATACTGGTAATTCCATTGCTTCTTGGTAAGCTTTTTCTACTTCTGTTCGTTTCTCTTCAAACTCAGCTCTCGATTGGATTTTAAATTCCGCTAGGACAGCTCGTTGGAGTTGGGATTGGTATTGTGGTGCGTCTTTGATTTTGACTTTATCAAGTCCAAGTGCCTTTCCGTTGATTTCATCTTCTATCTGAAATCCAGGTCCACCTGTTCCGTCTCCTCTTGGGCAACCACCTTGGGCCATAAAGTTTTCGATGACTCGGTGGAATTTCAATCCGTCATAATAAGGCCTTCTTTCAGTGCCTTTGTCGGTTTTGAAATCTTTTTCGCCTTGGGCCAAGTCGATAAAGTTCTGAACCGTTTTGGGGGCGGCAGTATCATAAAGTTCTAAAACCAAATCGCCAGAAGTAGTTGCCAACACAGCATAAATGGCAGGTTTTTCCGGTAACTTGACCGAGGTGGCATCTTGGCGTTTGACAATCACTTTGGAAGGTGAATAAGATACAGGTTCATAAGTGATTTTTTTAAATGTTTGGTCACTACAGAAAACGGTTTGGGTTAAAGCCAAAAAGAAAAAGGCAAAATAAGAGAGTTTGTTCATTACACTGGATTTCATATTTATTTTTTACCTTTGGATTCTATCGATTTTAGCTTTTTGGTCAATTCGTTTACCTTTGCCTTGGCTCGTTTGATTTGTTCTTTTTGACGAAGAAGTGAGGTTCCTCCCATCACATCTTTTTTATCACAAGAAGTTTCTAGAGAAATGGCCGCTTCATACCCAGGATCTGTGAGTACCGCATGGATTTGGCCCCTCTCTCCACTAGGAATCGTAAACAAATCATACCCTTTGGACGAGCAGTGTTTGACCAACTCTCCCACAATTTCATGGGCAGAACGGAATGGAATTCCTTTGGCACTGACAAGCCAGTCGGCAAGGTCTGTTGCTGTAGAAAATCCAGAACGAAGGCTACGGGTAGCATTTTCAGGAAACACTTGGACCCCAATAACCATATCACGTACCCCTTCGATACTCAGTTTGACCTGTTTGACTGTATCAAATAACGGGAGTTTGTCTTCTTGAAAGTCTCTGTTATACGATAAAGGAGTACCTTTTAGCATTACAAACAAATGAGTCAAACTTCCGATCACTCGTCCCGCCTTCCCCCGAATGAGTTCGGCCACATCTGGATTTTTCTTTTGTGGCATAATGGAAGAACCAGTAGTCAAGTGGTCAGGCAATTTAAAATAACTAAACTCTTGGGAAGTGTATAAAATGATCTCTTCACAGAAACGAGAGACATGGATCATAAATTGAGAAGCTGCAAAAAGAAATTTAAAAATATGATCTCTTTGGCTTACGGCATCCATTGAATTTTCAGAAATCCGAGAAAGAGACAAATCTTTTCTCATAAAGTCTCGGTCAGTGGCATAATTGACACCTGCAAGAGCACCAGAACCTAATACTAGTTCATCCGCTCTTTCGTAAGCGCCTAAAAAATCTTCGAAGTCCCGAACATTGGCCCAAAAATGAGATAAAAAATAATGAGAAGCTCGAATGGGTTGGGCAATTTGTAAGTGGGTGTATCCAGGGATGATGGTTTTAGTATGGGCTTCTGCTTTTCCGATCCAAGCACCAAGTAAATCCAAAAGTAAAACTAAAATGGATTCCACTTCCGCCTTGATATACAAACGAACATCCTGGGAGACCTGATCATTTCGACTTCTACCTGTATGTAGTTTTTTTCCTAAATCTCCCAAAAGCTCCGTTAGGCGAGATTCGATAGACATATGAATGTCTTCGTTTTCGATTTTGAATTCAAACTTTCCAGAATCGATTTCTTTTTTGATCTGCCCAAGACCGGTTTCAATTTTTCTTTGTTCCGATTCGGTAAGGATTCCAATACGTTTTAACATTCGAGAATGGGATATGGAACCTTCAATATCGTGCGCATACAGTTCTTTATCAAAACTAATCGACTCACCAATGCGAATCATCAGAGATGAAGGTGGTGCGTCAAAACGACCACCCCATAATTTTTTCTCTTTCATTCCGAATCCTCACTAAAACGATCCGACCATTGTTTTAAGATTTCTTTATCTTTGTCAGATAACCTAGCACTTGGGTGTAACAATAGATAGTCTTTGGGAGGCATCTCACCTTCCTCAACTTGTTCCCAAATTTCATAGATCTTTTTGTTTTGTTTTTTTTGCGTTAGAAGTCCAAACTCGGAAAAATTTAATTCGTCTCTTCCTTCTTCCACATGGTGGGAAATGAGTAAGGATGCGGGAAAAATATAGGAATACGCTGGCCAAATTGTTTCGTTCGAATGGCAATCATAACAACTACGCTTCAAGATTTCTTTGGTCTCTGCACTGGTTTGGATCTCTGCTTTGACGGGAGGATTGGAGCGATCGATGGGAAAAAATTGGAGGACGAGTAAAACTCCGACTAAGATGAAAAAAATTCGTTTCACACAAGACAGGTTCTAACCCTTCCTCCGAAATCAAAGTATTATTTTTCTTGCCTTTGCTTAGAATCCATTGTTCCTATTCTTTAGAGGTTTCTTTTGGATTTTATTTTCACAAACTCACCTTATGTCTGGATTTTTCTTGGGCTCACACTTTTGTTTTCGGAATTCCTTTTGCCGGGAACCTTTGTGATGTTTTTAGGAATTGGAGCCATTTTTACTGGGATTCTGGCTCGTCTCGTACCAATGGAGTTTTATTCCCAAGTGGTTGTTTGGGTGGTTTCGAGTTTGGTTTCTATCCTTCTGGGTGGGTCTGCCGTCCGACGTTTTTTTAAATCAGAATCTTCTGTAGATCCTTTTGTCAAAGATGATTTTTTAAACCAAATTGTGCCTGTAGAAACTGATATTTTAGTGCAAAGGCACGGAGGAAAAATAAGGTTCCAAGGTACCCTTTGGGATGCTGTTTCTAACGATTCCAAAATAACCAAAGGAAACTATGTTCGAATTTTATCTCGGGAAAATCTGACTTTTACCGTAGAACGAGTGGATTCATAAACAAAAGATTTCATTTTTTTTTACAGAGATTCAAAAAACCCTTTTCTCTTTTTCCTCATCTCGTATGGTCAAACGTCACAAAGGAGAAACTATGGGCGCGACCGTCATTGTTGTATTTTTGGTCATTGTTTATATCATCAAAAAGACAATTATCATTGTTCCAGAACAAAGTGTTTATGTTAAAGAAAGATTAGGTGTATTAAATGGGGTTTTGAAATCGGGATTTTATTTTATGATTCCGTTTGTAGACCAAATTCGTTATCGCCAAAATCTAAAAGAACAAACCATCGATATTGATCCACAAGTTTGTATTACAAGGGATAACGTATCCGTAGAAGTGGATGGGGTATTGTATTTAAAAGTCATCGATGGAGAAAAAGCATCTTACGGAATCGATAACTTTATGTTGGCAACAACCCAACTTGCACAAACCACACTTCGTTCTGAAATTGGAAAATTAATTTTTGATAACTTACTTTCAGAAAGAGATGAAATCAATGGACGAGTGGTTTCCAATATTGATAGAGCCACTGATCCTTGGGGAATCAAAGTCACAAGGTACGAAATTCGAAATATCACTCCACCCAAACAAATCCTTCTCGAGATGGAAAACCAAATGAAATCCGAAAGAGAAAGGCGAGCAGAGATCACCATCTCCCAAGGAGAAAAGGAAGCTCGGGTGAATCATTCTGTTGGAGAAAGACAAGAATCGATTAATATTTCCGAAGGGGAAAAAATCCGATTGGTGAATGAAGCGGATGGACGCGCGCAAGAGATCACTCTCATTTCCAATGCCACTGCAAAAGGATTACAACTCATCTCCGAAGCCATTAGTAAAAAAGGTGGAAAAGAAGCTGTCAGTTTACAAATCACCCAAGAATACTTGGATGCTCTCGGTCAAATTTTGAAAACTTCCAAAACCACAGTGGTTCCAGAAACTTTAGCAAACATTGGTGGAGTGTTTGAAGGCCTTTCCAAAATCACAACCAAAATCCCTCAGGTAGGAGAATAGTATGGAATTTGTATACTTAGCCTTTTGGTCTATTATTGCCATTTATTTGGTTTATAAAATCTTTCGCTGCATCCGCATCATCCCAGCTCAGGATGTTCTCATTGTGGAACGACTGGGAAAATATTCTAGGAGTTTACGAGCAGGATTTCATATCCTCATCCCTTTCATTGATCGAGATGCGTATTACCATACTCTCAAAGAACAATCAATTGACGTACAACCACAAATTTGTATCACACATGACAACGTACAGGTGAAGGTGGATGGAGTGATTTATCTAAAAATCATCGATCCAGTTCGTGCCTCTTATGGAATCGAAGATTTCCAATTTGCAGCCATCCAACTTGCACAAACCACAATGCGTTCAGTGATTGGAACAATGGAACTAGACAAAACGATTGGAGAAAAAGACCTAATCAATTCTACGATTGTAGCAGCCATTGACCAAGCATCGGAACCTTGGGGAATCAAAGTCAATCGTTATGAAATTTTGAATATTGTTCCACCAAAATCGGTTCTTGATGCGATGGAAAAAGAAAAGAAAGCACAAATCGCTAAACGTTCGCAAGTGCTTCTTTCCGAAGGGGAAAGAGATTCGAGAATCAACCGCTCCCTCGGTTTTAAAGAAGAAGCAGTGAACAAATCGGAAGGGGAAAAACAAAGAAGGATTAACTCAGCCGAAGGAAAAGCAACAGAGATTGAAGCCCTTGCTGTAGCAACAGCAAAAGGGATTGAAGCCATTGCAGGTTCCATCTCTGAACAAGGTGGTGCCTCTGCGATCAAACTCCAAATCACAAAGGCATTTATCCATAACTTCCTCAATGTTGCCAAAGAGAATACGGAAATCCTCATCCCTGCGGATGTGATGAATTTACCAACCCTCATTGCCAACCTAACAGAAGGGAAAAAACCAAAAGCATAGTAGGACAATCCTTAAATGCCATAACAATAGTTTAACATTTGTCATCCGGTGGACCGTCCACCGGATTTTCTCTAAACAATCGAAAACTTGGTTTTGCCATTGCTTGGGCAGCAAGCGAAACAAGAAGTGCCTCGTTATCATCTGGCCCAATCCGATTGGCATGGATCACTCCACATCCCTTACATCGGTGTAAAATCACCCATTCCCCTTTTCTCACCCAAATGGAAATGGCTTCCATCTTACTTCCACATGTGGCAGCACGGTCACCAGGAGAATTGTCCAGATGCAAACTCGTCAAACAATTCGGACAATGGTTTCTTTGGTCTGTTCCAAACCCAGGAGGAAAAACCATTTGTTTGCATTCGACACAACGAAATTCATCTACATCAGAACGGAATCGATGAGATTTGATTTTCGGTTTTAGAGACGAAAAGTCTTCGTCTTCATCATCAAAACGTTTTTTCTTTGAGAACTTTTGAAATTTTGATCGTTCGGATTCACGTACCATATCCAGTTTTTGCGGCAAAACAAAAAGAGGAACCAAAACAGTGGATGAGAGGAATAGACCGCCTGTGCGAAGATAGCCGCCTCCTAATTGAATTTAGGCGGGGTATCCAAAACAAGTTCACCGTTTTGGCGGTCTACACAATGGCTAGAGTTAACATAGAGAACAGATTGGTAAGAATGGAAACGTTGTCAAGGAGAATCGGATGTCAATTTTTTGCAGAGGAAATAACAATTTTGCCCTTCCGGGTAATTGGGAATCATCCCTACTTCTTCGTATCCCAGTTTTAAATAAAACTTCGGAGCTTGGAAACCGAATGAATATCCAAACACAAGCGTGGCCCCAAGAGTTTTGGCCTCCTTTTCAATTTGATTTAGTAATTTAGTTCCTAAATCCATTCCTCGTTTTTCTTCAGCCACCCAAAGGAGTTGGAGGTTTAGACCTTTAAAGAACAAATAACAAAGAGAGGCTGCAACAAGAGTCTCTTCCTCTTTAACAAGGATGGCAAAAAATTCTTTTTTTTCAAGGTTTGGGTCACCTAACTTGGAAACACTATATGTATGGAGGAGGTCCCAAAGTTCCGTTTGTAATTCTTCGGAAGGATTGGTAATCTTTATCAATGAATAAGGAGATACAAAGTCCATCGAGATACCGACTCACCAAGTCACTTGGCGAATGTTGATTGGATTATAAAAAAGCTGGTCCACCCAGTCTTTCCATTGGATCTACAATTTGAGTGATTTGAACTCCGTAATAATCATCCAGGATGATGAGTTTTCCGCGCCCAACCAATTTGCCGTTGGCTAAGATATCTAGTTCTTCTCCAATGTTTTTGTCTAACTCAACCACAGTACCTTCGGTCAGTTGTAAAACATCCTTGATGAACATCGTGGTTCGTCCTAGTTCAATCGTGAGTTGAAGGGTAACATCTAAAAGTAAGTTAAGATTGGCAGTATTATTTCCTGGACTACCTTGTGATTTGGTAGCAGACCTTGTTGGACTGGGAGTGGCACTTGGGCCTAAGGCTGCGGCAATGTCGGCAAAAGATGGACCGTTGTCATCTCCACCACCACCTCCGACGAGAGCATCCAAATCATCAAGACCACCGCCACCTCCGCCGGAACCGCCAGCAGCAGGAGCATTTCCTCCTCCACTAAATCCGCCGAGTAGAGCGTCTATGTCTTCTTGTGATAGTGAACCTTCACCCATATCTTTGCAACCTCTCCAATCTATTCGTCGGTGGAAATCAAAATCCTTCCTTGAAAAAAAAGGGAAAGTTCCGTATTTTGTTCCTTATGTCCAATTCTCAGTCCCATCTGGATTATTTTAAAGCGAAAGAACTCTTTGCATCGGAACTAAAAAATGCCAACTACCAGTTTGTTCAGGAAAAAGAAGAAACCTTGTTTCGGTTTCGCACAGAAAATGCGAGTAAAGACCGTATTTTGGACTGTTTGGGAATTATCAGAAATTATATTGAAAACTTTCGCATTTATAATTTTGAAGAAGGATATATCAGCATCCAAACACTAAACGAAAATCTCTTTGAACCACAAAAGAACCTTTCGGGTAAATTTCGGATTCGATTTTCTTTCAAATCGGATTTAAAACTGGAATGTTCCAAACATGGAGATTTTTCCACCAAAGAAATCCAAACCTGTGTCAGTCTCTTCCAATTTTTAAAGGCAGATGGAACAGAAACAAGAGACCCAAGGATCCTCCTCCACCAACTAGGGGCCGAAGTGTATGACCCTCACTTAGAAAAAGCCAAAGGAAACGATTTGGGGTTTGATTCTGTTTTTGGTTACGATGGAGTGAAGGCACAAATTTTAGAGAGTTTGGTCTTTCCTGTTTTGAAACCGGAACCATTTTTTGAAATCACCAAACTTACCCGTAAAAAACCAAGCCAGAATCTCCCTCGAGCAGTTCTCTTTGAAGGTGAACCAGGAGTGGGAAAAACAAGCATGGCAAAAATTGTTTCCCACCTTTGCGGGGTTCCGATGGTCTATGTGCCCATCGAATCGATCTTAAGTAAATACTATGGGGAATCTTCCCAGAACTTGGCCATGGTTTTTGATGCGGCAGCCTTATTTCCCAAATGTATGCTCTTTTTAGATGAAATTGATTCCCTTGCCACATCTAGAGAAGACGGGTTGTTTGAAGCCACAAGGAACCTATTGAGTGTCCTCCTACGCAAACTAGATGGATTTGCCGAGAGGAGCGGCACGATTACCATTGGTGCCACCAACCGAAAAACCGACCTCGATTCGGCCCTTTTGTCAAGGTTTGACCGAAAGATCTACTTTCCTTTGCCAAACAAAGAAGAACGCAGTAAAATTTTGGAAGGTTATGCCAAACAACTGAAACCAAATGAACGCCAAAAATTGGCAGAGGTTTTGGATGGAGCCTCAGGACGGAACCTTAAGGATTATTGCGATTACGTCGAACGCCGTTGGATCACCCAAAACTGGGAAAAAGAGGACTTTTTGTCCGCTCCCGAAATTTCTTTTTATTTGGACTCCTTCCCAGATTTTGGTTGGAAACGCTAAAAAGTAAGAGTTTCGGCTTCAATCTTCCTGGTGATTTACCGATAATTTTTACAGGATAGTTGTTTACGACCATTGGTCGTTCTTTGGTATCCTTCAAATTAACCTTTTAGGAAGATTCGGACATGAAAATAAAATTAATTCTCCCCATCCTTTTGCTCAACTTTGGGGTTTTCGCTCAAACTGGTAGCTCGGAAACAGGTTCTACTTCTGCAGGAATTGACCCTACCCAATCCGGTAAGTCCATCACTGAGACAGAAAAAGAACTAGATGATAATATTTCTGAAGTGAACAAACGCCTTCGTTTGCACACAGTTTTATTTAAAATGAAAGTGAGAACTCTTCCTCACCGCACTGTCCTTTACAAAGGAAAACCAAGTGCTGACGGAGAAAGATGTGAAGCAACTGACAAACAAGAAGCACAAGATAACACTTGTTTGCATTTAGAAGTGTTTGACTTTGTGGGAAGTGAAGATGGACGTTCTGGAAAAAACTTAGGTGCAAAATTCAAAAAGATGGAACTCTTTTTTGAAGGTGCAAACAACGCTGATCCAGATCCAAGAAAAGAACAACCACGTAACATTACAAAAGTTAGAACATATATTTACCAAAACAACTTTGTTTTAGAAGACAAAATTATCTCTGTAATTGCTGATGTTGCACCAAATGGTACACCTGCGCACAACGATAAAATTGAGCTCTTCTACCAACATGATGACTATCCTGTTTGGGGAACTCCAGAAACTCCTTCGGAAAAAGGTGTTGGTAAATACATTCTATCAAATGTAGAGAATACAAAAACAAACCCGATTCGAAATAATTTCAAAAAACAATTCTACTTCAAGAACTTGGACTACTTCGACAAATTGTTTACAAAACTTTTCGATTATAACGATCGCGATTCTAATAAGCATTACAAGAAGAACGTTGAAGCATTGAAGAGTTCTTTAAAATACTAAGAACAACAGGTTCTTAATTGAATCTCGTTAAACAATGTCCGAATTGTTCCACGATGTTACGGTTCCCTGCTACACAGGGAACCATTTTGGTACAATGTCCCGTTTGTTCTCATCGTTTTACTTTTGTTCCCGATTTAGAATCAGCTGACGATTTTTCTGCATCGGAGCAGATCCCCTCTTTTCAATTCAAACCTTCATTACAAAGTTACAAAGACCTAATCCTTGATTTGCTTTATGCTCCCATTGATTATTTAAAGTCAAAACAAGGGCCGAAAAAAAGAGAATTTCGTTTGATCCCGATTCTCCTATTTGTAATTCTACTTTTGTATTTTTGGAAATGGTCTACTGTTTCTGAATCACAAAAACCTGATCCAATCATAGAAGAACAATTCCAAAACCCCAAGATGGAATTGGATCCAGAACCAAACCCTGTGGATCCTAGAGAAGAATCACAACCAGAAACAAAACCTAGTTTTGAGATTTGAATTTTGAATTGGATTCTTGTTTACGAAAAGGAATTAATTCAAAACCACCTAGTCACACTAACGGATGAAAGGCATTCCCATATCCGAAACATTTTAAAAAAAGATGTGAATGAAACAATTCAAGTGGTCATTCCTTTTTCCGGTAATTTTCTTTTTAAAATCCAA
The DNA here is from genome assembly GCF_004770475.1 of Leptospira mtsangambouensis. Lineage (NCBI taxonomy): Bacteria > Pseudomonadati > Spirochaetota > Leptospiria > Leptospirales > Leptospiraceae > Leptospira > Leptospira mtsangambouensis. The sequence goes on along the minus strand of NZ_RQHK01000002.1, from coordinate 780,913 downwards.
TCAACTAACGAATTTTCGACAACTTTAGAGAAATTTAATTCTCTTCCAAACACTTTAAAACCACTTTCAATCCATACCTTCTTTTCCCTTCCAAGGCCTCAAACTGGGAAAAAAATATTACACCTAAGCGGAGCTTACGGTGTAACCTCTGTATCCTTTTATGCAACAGAATCTAAAAACAAAGAATATTGGACCTCTCCTGTTTATACCAAGGATACAGTTTCTTATTTAGAAACGGGTTTAAGCCAAACAGGAAATTACAAACTGCCGGATTTACATTTGGCCCAATCAGAAACCTGGAAACCTTTTTTAAAATCATGGAAGGGAAAGGTACTTATTTTGGATCGCGAAGGAGAAAATTTTGCGGAAAGTTTAAGCCAAAATCAAAAATCGTTTGAAGAGATTCTTTTTGTTTTTGGACCAGAATCTGGATGGAAACCTGATGATCTCTTGTTTTTTAAAGAATCTAGTTTTACTCGAGTTAGTCTTGGAAATATCAATTTGAGAACAGAGTTTGCTTTCTCAGCTCTTTTACACCAATTGTTTATTAGAAACTAATTCCACCAGAAACTAAAAATCGAATTTCATCGATGCTAATAAAAGACTTTTCACTACTATCTAAATAATACTTTCGATAATTTTGTAATCTTAATACGATGGGACCAAAGGATTTTGAAATTTCGGCTGCCGCCTGCGTGTTATTGTCTAAATCAAATGCCTTTCCTTGTGACTCATATCCCTTTTTGGTGTAATAAAATGACATTAAAAAAGACGATCCTAAAGGAATATAAGCAGCAGCAAACACACGTTTATTGCCTTTTAAACCATAATCTTCTACTGCAAACTCGAATCCAAGGTGATAAAAGTTAACATAAATTGTATGATAATAACCAGTGACTTTGGCATTGGACTGGTTTTCTAAATAATCATATTTTGGACGAAGGGGTGCAGAAATTGGAAATTTTTGAAACCGTTCCACTTCGTAAAAACTATCAAAATACATAGGAGCATAGTTTGCCGTCATCTGACGAAACTCAGGTTTTAGTATGATATTAAGATCTTTTGTTCCTAAACGAAAGATACTTCCGTAATGAGTTCCTTGTGCCCCATCTAATCCTTTGATTTTATTAATATCCAAATAAGGTGTGAATTCCACGAAAGGAAGGTTTAAAAGTCGGTATTCAATATCCATCCCCTCAACAGAAGCTCTCGTGACCTGAGTTGTTTTGGGATTGTCCAAATTCTTTTCTGTTACAGGAGATCCGTTGGTATTATAAGACATTTGAACAGGTGCAGCCCGGTCCCAGGCTCTGGTATAACCAATCGTCAAACGGTTGTACCATGGATCATTATCCACAAGCTCCATCCGAGAATCTTTATTATAAGGGCGAATTTCCTTTTTTCTAGTTTCTTCAGTTTTTTTGGCTTTGGATTCTTCGGAACCAGCTTCTTCCTCTACGCTCAAACGTCCCGATTCATCCAAGACATTTCCTCGTAAGTTCATGAGGTATACCAAATCAGAAGATTTATCAAATAAGGAAAGTATAGATTTTCCAATAGCCAGCGGTTTGATATAAACTCTTGCTGCATTCACTTCAAAATTAACAACTGAATTTGCAAAATACTGAACACCAACATAATCTGTATTTAGATCTGCCATCACTCCAGGATTATAAGAATCAAACCGAGAAGAACTTTGGTATTTATTGACTATGGTTCCATGACCAATATAACCATCGACCATCTTACCTGTGTAAGCTGAATATGTTACCTTACCTGGAATTTGTTGGTTGTAGGTTCCGTATGATATATAATTTAAAACACGGGAATAATCGTTTTTGCTATTGTAATCCATCTCTCGAATTTTTCCCGCTTTACTATCGAGCTGGAGTGGTTCTTTATCAACCGCAAGAGCATTGATGGGAAGAGAAAAGGAATACCCGAAATTGTTTCCATGGTTGTAGGTAAAATTGGGAGAAAAATACCCATAGTAGTCTTTTTGGAAACTAGATCCACCAGCGTCGAATTGTAAGGCGGAAGCTCTCCTCGATTCTGTGCCCGTAGGAACCCAAACCTGCGCTTCCAATAGAAGAAAACTAGGAAGGAAAAGCAGAAATAATACTTGGGTCAGAAGAAACTTCATCACAATACGATGATTATCGTAAGATTTTGGCCTGAAAATAAGAAATAATCTCTTCGAAACCGATCCAATAAAACGAACCAAGACTCTGCTTTATTGGATTTTTTCTTGACAAATAGGAGAGTAAAGACAAGGATGGTAGGACCATCGGGGGAATCTATGCCACGTAATTTTAAACCAGAAACCATTGCACTCCACGGAGGACAAGAACCGGATCCGACCACAACATCGAGAGCCGTGCCTTTGTACCAAACCACTTCCTATGTATTCAAAGATACGGACCATGCAGCAAGGCTCTTTGGCCTACAAGAGTTTGGAAATATCTATACAAGGCTCATGAATCCAACCACAGATGTTTTAGAAAAACGTGTGGCTGCTTTGGAAGGTGGAGTCGCAGCTCTTGCAACTGCCTCTGGACAAAGTGCTGAAATGTTGGCACTCCTCAACATCGTAGAAGCAGGACAAGAAATTGTTGCGTCTTCCTCTTTATATGGTGGAACATACAACCTTCTCCATTATACATTTCCAAAACTCGGAATCAAAGTTCACTTTGTAGACCAATCAGATCCTGAAAATTTTCGTAAAGCATCGAATGATAAAACAAGAGCATATTATGCAGAAACTTTAGGAAATCCAAAGTTAGATACCTTAGACATTGCAGCAGTGAGTAAAGTCGCAAAAGAAGTAGGTGTTCCACTTGTGATTGATAACACGATGCCTTCTCCATTTTTGGTGAACCCATTGAAACACGGTGCTGACATTGTTGTGCACTCTCTCACTAAATTTTTAGGCGGACATGGAACTTCTATTGGAGGAATCATCATCGATGGTGGAAGTTTCAATTGGGGGAACGGAAAATTTAAAAATTTTACAGAACCAGATCCTTCTTACCACGGATTAAAATTTTGGGAAGTCTTTGGCAAGTTTGAACCGTTTGGCGGCGTGAACATTGCGTTTATTTTAAAAGCTCGAGTCCAAGGCCTCCGCGATCTTGGCCCAGCCATTTCTCCTTTCAATGCTTGGCAAATTTTACAAGGTGTGGAAACACTTCCGCTTCGTATGGAACGCCACTCAAGCAATGCTCTCAAAGTTGCAGAATTTTTATCAAAACACCCTAAGATTGAATGGGTCAACTACCCAGGCCTTCCTACGGACAAAAACTATGCCACAGCAAAAAAATATCATGAACGTGGTCTTTTTGGTGCGATCGTAGGATTTGAAATCAAAGGCGGAGTGGAAAAAGCCAAAAAATTCATTGATGGACTCGAACTTTTTAGCCTTCTTGCTAACATTGGTGATGCGAAGTCTCTTGCCATACACCCAGCATCCACAACTCACCAACAGTTGACTGGTCCTGAACAAATTTCTGCAGGTGTCACTCCAGGTTTTGTTCGTTTGAGTGTCGGTCTTGAAAACATTGATGACATTCTGGTAGACTTGGAAGAGGCATTAAAAAATATCTGATTAAGACTATGCCTACCTCCGAACAGAACGAGTTTTCCCACGGATCCGTAGGTGTCGTATACACTCAGAGTATTCAATTTGACTCTTTGACTTTAGAGGGGGGTGAAACCATCACTCCTCTCGAAATTGCCTACGAAACGTATGGCACACTCAATGAAAAAAAAGACAATGCCATCCTAGTTTGCCATGCACTATCTGGGGATGCACATGCAGCCGGATTCCACGATGGAGACAAACGTCCTGGTTGGTGGGATTATTATATTGGTCCGGGCAAAGCCTTTGATACCAATCGTTACTTTATCATTTCTTCCAATGTGATCGGAGGTTGTAAGGGATCAAGTGGTCCCCTCACCGTTAATGGTAAAAATGGAAAACCCTTCCAATCCACTTTCCCTTTTGTCTCCATAGGGGATATGGTAAATGCACAAGAAAAATTAATCAGCCATTTTGGAATTCATAAATTATTTGCCGTTGCTGGTGGTTCAATGGGTGGAATGCAAGCCTTACAGTGGTCAGTTGCTTACCCGGATCGACTTAAAAATTGTATTGTGATGGCATCTTCTTCCGAACATTCTGCACAACAAATTGCTTTTAATGAAGTGGGAAGACAGGCAATCCTTTCTGATCCCAATTGGAACCAAGGTTTGTACACCCAAGAAAATAGGCCTTCCAAGGGACTGGCTCTTGCCCGAATGATGGGACATATCACTTACCTTAGTGATGAGATGATGCGAGAAAAATTTGGTCGTAAACCACCCAAAGGAAATATCCAATCCACAGACTTTGCGGTCGGAAGTTATCTGATTTACCAAGGAGAATCCTTCGTGGATCGGTTTGATGCGAACTCATACATTTATGTTACCAAAGCACTCGATCATTTTAGTTTAGGAACAGGAAAAGAACTGACCAAGGTTCTTGCGAAAGTGAGATGTCGATTTTTGGTAGTAGCATATACTTCTGATTGGCTGTATCCACCGTATCAATCGGAAGAGATAGTAAAATCTTTGGAAGTAAATGCAGTTCCTGTTAGTTTTGTAGAACTCAACAATCCAGCAGGGCATGATAGTTTTTTATTACCAAGTGAACAACAAGACTCGATCCTAAGAGATTTTTTAAGTTCTACGGACGAAGGAGTATTCCTTTGAACATCCATACGAATGAAGCCCTAGGTTTGGATTTAAAAAACAGACCTGATATCTCCTACATTGCGAACCTGATCAAACCAGGCGAAAGGGTTTTGGATCTTGGTTGCGGGTATGGTGAACTTATGTTAATCCTCAAAAACAAGGGAGTTCGTGTCCAGGGAATTGAAAAAGATGATAAATGTATCATCCAATGCGTAAAAAAAAGTTTATATGTCCATCATGGAGATATTGACGATGGACTCAAACACCATTTGGACCATAGTTTTGATTTTGTCATCCTCAACCAAACTATACAACAGACGTTAAATCCTGGTGAAATCATTAAAGAATGTTTGCGAATCGGCAAACAAGTGATCATTGTATTTCCGAACTTTTCTCATTGGCAAATTCGCTCTTCCATCCTTCTCAGCGGGAAAACACCCGTAACAGAACTTATGCCGTTCCACTGGTATGACACACCTAACTTACATTATCTATCTGGAAAAGATTTTGAAGATTTTTGCGATTTCGAAAGGATCAAAGTATTACACAGAGCTTTTTTTAATCGGACAAGACAGATTAAACTGTTTCCAAACTTGTTTGCGACATTAGCCTTATTTGTGATCAGAGCATAAATCGTTTTCACATTTGCCTTAAGTGAAATCTGACCCTACAAAAGAGAGATTGAATTCAAAAAATGAATTTCCAAATTATAATTCGGACACACACCGAACAAAACCCGTTGCATCTTTAAATTCATAAGATTGGTTGCCAATATTGAAATCGACCATATAGGTTTGTTGGTCACCTAAGGCCGGAAAGGTTTGAGGACTCCAGTACCTTGCAGCTTGTGCATTGGGAAATAGAACTGGATCGGCCGTGGCACCTGAGTATTTAGTAGCATCCCCAACTGTACTACACCCATCTTCTCCGGTAATGACTCCGGTGTTGGTTGCACTGCAACGAATGACCGAAAACATTTCCTGGTAAAATGGAAGTCTCCAATTTTTTCGTGCGTATGCACTTTGCAGATTACGTGAGACACAAGTTTGATAGACTGCTCCCATATTCACAAGTTGCGTATTACTCCCACCATTACATGCATTTGGATTTGTCGATGAATCATATCCATCAGTTGCTGTACAAAAACTAAGTGGTTGCGGAGATCCAACGGAACAATCACCTTTGCCAACGCCAATGCTTGTTCCATCTGGATTCCAAGTAGATCCAAAAGTACACCTATCCCACAGTAGTATTTTTCCATTCACGACTGTCCTAACAAATGGACAGGTAATCTTAGTATTAATAAAACCATCTCCTGTCCAGGTTCCCATATCCCAAACCATACAATGAACATCATTTGGTTGTATCGGAAAATCAAGTTGGATGTATTTTGGTGAAGCAAAAACCGACATTTCAAAATTACCATTTGCTGAAACAGTAATATAACTTCCATCAGAAGGTGATCGAATGATTACTGAAGAAGTATTTAAGCCGGATACGGATCCTTTGAGAGTAAACGGGCGTGGGTGAGCCACTATCCATTCATTGACTAAACGCGTTTGCCAAAACGAATCGGTCCTGGGGTCACTCGGATTATTCCATTCAAGTTTACAATTAATGTAAAAAAAAGGAAAGAATAGATAGATAAAAGATAGTATGCGAAGTGTTGAATGTCGATGGTCCAAAAACTTATCCAATACATCCTAAATTGTATACGAGTAAGATGAATTCAATAAAAGTTTTTTGGAAATAAATTGCATTTTTTAAGGGAAATCAATAGGTTTGGTTGGACTCGGAAGGTATACTTTCCCCGCCCTAATCGAACTGGGTGGGGTAATCCACCCGCCACCCAATAACGCCTGTTTATCATAATCTTTCCTAAAAGGAAATTCAAAACAGAAAACCTAAAATTTTTACAAAGAAAAGTTCATAATAATGCGAAAGCCCGGCAATCACTCCGGGCTTTTAGCTGTACGACGATCCTTCAATCAATATAGATATCGAATCAAAACTAAAATCCTTTAGGGATTTCCTGAAAAAATAACCAAAACAAAACAGGAAATTCCATCCGATGGTTCTAGAAAATGATGATAAAGTGACTGGAAAAAAAATCCACATAACGGAACCAATTGAACTATTTATTAAATTAAATATTCAAATAAATTCTCGTCTTGGTTGACCAAAGTGAAATTCAAATGGAACGCATCCATTCTTTCTAACAATGATTGAAAATCATCCCTAGACTTTAACTCAATTCCAATCAGGGCAGGACCAGATTCTTTATTATTCTTTTGAATGAATTCAAATCGGACAATGTCATCGTTTGGACCAAGTATCTCATTTACAAATTGTTTTAAGGCGCCAGGTCTTTGGGCAAAACGAACAATAAAATAATGTTTTAAACCTTCGTAAAGCAGTGACCTTTCTTTGATTTCCTGCATTCGATCAATGTCGTTATTTCCACCGCTTAAGATACAAACTACTTTTTTTCCACGAATCTGATCGGCATACTGGTCCAATGCAGAAATACTCAAAGCTCCTGCCGGTTCTGCCACTATAGCATCTTCATTGTATAATTTCAAAAGAGTAGAACAAACTTTCCCTTCCTTGACGAGTAATAGATCAGAAAGAATATCTTTGCAAATGGGAAACGTTAGATCCCCTACTTTTTTTACTGCCGCTCCATCGACAAATTTGTCAATTTTATCAAGTAAAACTGGTTTCCCTTGTTTGAGAGCTTCCGTCATGGAAGGCGCACCAAATGGTTCCACTCCTATGATTTTTGTATGTGGAGATTTTTCTTTAAAATAACTACCCACTCCAGCGCATAATCCGCCTCCGCCAATGGGAACAAAAACATAATCAATTTCAGACTCTTCTTCTAAAATTTCTTTAGCAACAGTACCTTGTCCTTCCATAATTTTTATATGGTCAAAAGGAGGAACAAAGACCATATGATGAGTTTTAGCATATTCTAATGCAAAGGTTTGACATTCATCAAATGTATCACCCACCAATACAATTTCGATCTCATTGCCACCAAACATTTTAACTTGATTGATTTTCTGTTTGGGTGTGATGGCAGGCATATAAATCACACCACGCAAATTTAAAATTTTGCAGGAATAGGCTACACCTTGCGCATGATTACCAGCACTTGCACAAACGACACCCCGCTCTCTTTCCTCTAAGGTTAAACTTTGGATTAGGTTGTATGCTCCTCTAATTTTATAGGATCGAACCAATTGCAGGTCCTCTCGTTTGATAAAAATTTTAGCACCAAAACTTTCTGATAATTTGGCATGGAATTGCAATGGAGTTTTAAATACTATCGAATGGATCGCATTGTATGCTGTTTCAATATCTAATTTCATCAAAGAGGACTCACCCATATCTTCTAAAATACATAATCTGTTTTTTTAGAGAATGAATTTAAATATAAAATATAAAATATAAAAAAACTACATGAAATTGGTTCAAGGAGTAAAAAAGATAAAATGTTTATATTAGGGAAGGTTTTGAAAAGGGAGAGATATGAAAATTTAAAAAAAGAACCTTAAGAAAATCGAGAAACCAGAGGCGGGGCCCCAACCACCCTGCCCTACCTTTGGTTTCTCTTATCCTATTACTGGAGCAATCTCATCACTGACTGAGACTTCATGTTTGCTTGCGCAAGCATTGATGTAGCAGCCTGAGTTAAGATTTGGTATCTTGTGAAACTGGTCATTTGTTCAGCCATGTCAGTATCACGGATACGAGACTCAGATGCTTGTGTGTTTTCATAAGCATTCATAAGTCCTTTCGCAGCATGCTCCATACGGTTGTAATAAGCACCAAGGTCAGCTCTTTGTTTAGAGATAACTCTTAGGGCATCATCACAAAGTCCGATTACGGAGTTTGCTTTACCTGCAGTCGAAAGAGAGATGAAAGTAAGAACCGTAGGGTTTCTTAATCCCAATGCCGCAGTGTTCATTGTTTCAATGTACACGCGCTCTCTTTGGTGCATGTTAGCTCCAATATGGAACCACATACTAGCAGTTGGGTTGAGACGAGCAAATGCTCCTGTAAGCAGTTTCATTTTGTTGAATTCTGCTTGAGAAGCAATACGATCGATCTCGTCCACTAGCTGTGAAACCTCGACTTGGATCTGTTGTCTATCTTCTTCCGAGTAGATACCGTTCGCAGCTTGCACCGCGAGTACACGAACACGTTGAACGATTTCGTGTGTTTCTTGAAGATATCCTTCCGCCGTTTGAATTAGGGACATACCATCTTCAGTATTCTGTTCTGCACGTCGAAGACCAGCAATCTGAGTTCTCATTTTCTCAGATACTGCAAGTCCAGATGCGTCATCTCCGGCTTTGTTAATACGCATACCAGAAGACAACTTTTCGATATCTTTGCTCAGGTTCGCGTCGTTAGACTTCAAAGTTCTGTGTGCAAAGATCGCACTTACGTTGTGGTTGATAATCATCCGGGTTCCTCCTTGAATCCGTTCCCTCGCCACTTAAGGTTTTCACCTTGAGTCCGAGAAATTGATGAATTTTCGAAGAGGCCATCCTTGGCCTTTTCAAGATAAGGATCGGTCATTCTGGGAGGGAGGATAATAGGGAAAATGAAATAAAAATTGAATAAAAATAGAACTTCCCCTTTTCTAAAATATGTCCTGGAAATTCTATGGAGTTGGATTGAAAGAAAAGGCAGGCCTAATTCAGTGTTAGAGACAATATATTTAGCGAACCCCCGGGGATTTTGTGCGGGAGTGAAGTATGCCATTTCCTATGTGGAAACTGCATTCCAGGAGAACCCAGAAGCCCCTCTTTATGTTCGCAAGGAAATCGTCCACAACCAACGAGTTGTCGAAGAAATGAAGAAAAAAGGCATCCAATTCATCGACGAACTGAAAGAAGTTCCCGATGGTGCCACTGTTGTATTTTCTGCCCATGGAGTTTCCCCGGAAGTTGTAAAAGAAGCCACAGAACGAAAAATGAAAATTGGAGATGCCACCTGCCCCCTTGTCACTCGGGTCCATAAAAAAGCACGAAATATCAAAGATTCTCACCAAATCATCTATATTGGTCATAGAGGCCATGATGAGGCAATTGGAACGATGGGAGAGGCACAGATGTTTCTTGTGGAATCTCCAGAAGATGTGGAAAATTTACGGAACAAAATCGCAAAAGACAAACCACTCACCTATCTCATGCAAACCACCCTTTCCGTGGCTGATACAAAAAATATTGTCAAAAAAATTGAAGAAGTATTTCCTTACGTAGAACATCCTCAAAAGGATGATATCTGTTATGCGACAACAGAACGCCAGGAAGCAGTCAGGTCAATGTTAGAATCAGTAGATGCAATGCTTGTGATCGGTGCAGAAAATTCTTCTAATTCTGTTAGATTATGCCAATTGGCCAAAAAAACAAGACCTGCCAGTTTCCAAATCTCACGGAAAGAAGATGTAAACCCCGATCATATTAAAAATTCAGGAATAAAAACCCTTGGTATCACCGCTGGTGCCTCAAGCCCCCAAATCCTTGTGGATGAAATTGTAGGAGAGATTTTAAAACATTTTCCCGATGCCAAGGTATCTCTTTTTCCGGAAAGCAGAGAAGATACCATGAGTTTTAGATTACCGAAAGAACTACTCAAACAGTATTAGTATGGATCTGGATCCTTGGTCATTGCTAAAGGCCTCTTTAGAGGGGAATGACTCGGGAACCGCCATTCTTTCCATTGATAGGTCGTCTAAAAAATCTGAGATCCTAATTAAAAATCAAATATTTGCATCATTAGAACCAGAATTTGATTTAAACACCTTTCTTTGCAAAAAAATTGAGAACTCAGACTTTTCCACAGAACTCATTTATATCACAAACGGAACCATTCTGGAAGCTTCCTTTGGTAAGTTTCAATTTCCAGAAGGAAAAAAAAACAAAGAATACACAAAATTCTTTATAAAAGATATTACCACCAAACAAAGACAAGAAGAAGAAATTGCCTGGAGACTTCGGTTTGAATTAGGGGTAGCCTCCTCAATTCAAATACTCATCCAACAACCTTCCATTCGAGAAGGCTTACCACAAGCAATCTATCAGTTGTTATACTTTACTGAAATGGATTCTGTTTTTTTTCTTAAATATGAAACGGTAGGAAAAAAAGACTTTTTTAAAACTTGGGCCAACGAACGAAAGACCACCAAATACCCTTTATTGCCAGAAAAATGCCAAACGGAAGATTGGTATGATTTGGGTCTTGGTCGTTGGGTTCATAAACTAAAAAAAGGAAAAACCATTTATTTAGACCCAAACAAAGCCTTACCAAGAGAAAAATGGTTCTTCGAACAAACCAAAGCCGAAACAATACTACTCATTCCTGTTCGTTTTGAAAATCGCTTTTTGGGAGTTATGGGTTTTTTCAAATACAAACAGAATTCGCCCATCGAACATGAAAATCTTTTGATTTACCAAACGGTTAGTCGTTGGATGGGACTTTTTGTCCAACGGGATTTGGATCTTACAGAACTGAATCGCTACAAATCAACATTAGAATCTTTAGTTTTAGAAAGGACCGTTGCCCTTACCAAAACGAAAGAAGAATTGGAACACGCCTACCGAGCTAAAACTGAATTTTTAGCCCATATGAGTCACGAACTAAGAACACCCTTAAATTCCATCATCGGATTTTCGAAACTGATTCAGTTACCTGATTCAGATGAAACCGGAAAGGAATACTTAAACTATATTTATACCGGTGGAACGAGACTCCTAAATATGATCAACGAAATCCTAAATTTGATGAAAATCGAATCGGGACAAATTCAAATCCAATTAACATCGTTTAAACCAGAAGACATATGTCGCCAAACATTGGATTTAATCCAACCACAAGCCAACGCAAAGGGAATGGAAATTCGATTTCGTCCACCTTTACAATCAAAGGTGATCCACTCTGACGGTGGAAAAATCCAACAAATTCTACTCAACCTCCTTTCAAACGCTATCAAATACGCAAATCATCCCTATATCGAATTGGATTGTGAATGGGCGGAGGGAAATTTAGAGATTTCTGTCCGTGATTTTGGGCCAGGGATTTCAGAAGAGGATCAAAACCGTATTTTTCATACCTTCACCCGGTTAAACGACGACGGAAAAATCGAAGGAACGGGGCTCGGTCTTTCGATTTCTCAAGGTTTGGCGAACCGGCTAGGAGGTTCACTAGAACTTAAATCCCAATTAGGGCAAGGTTCCATTTTTAAACTCAAGTTACCCGAAATAATAAAATAAAGGAATTGAACCCTATAGAATTCTCCCGTAGGATTTCCGATAATCTATATGGTGGAATCGAACGTAAACCAAAGTCAATCCTCCCAGGCTCGGGTAAAGGAACACCTAAGGCGTCCCAAAGAACCAATCCTGATCATTGAGGATAAAAAAGAAAACCAAGTCCTACTAGAAGCCATCTGTAAGCGGATTGGTATGGATGCAGATGTAGCCGAAGATGGGAAGATAGCCCTTGAGATGGCTGCAAAACGTCCATATAGTCTATATTTGGTGGATTTAATGATGCCCGTTTTGGATGGAAAATCATTCATCCGTGAACAAAAAAAATTAGAACCAAATGCCGTTTTTATGATTCAAACTGCCATCGACCAAATCGATGAAATCATAGAAATCATGAAAATGGGCGTGTATGATTATCTTTTAAAGCCTCTCCATGTCGAAATTGTTGCAGATCGTTTAGAAAAAGCATTAGAATACGTCTACTTAAAGCGAATGGAATCACTTCTCGTTGATGAAGAATCAAAAGAATTAAAGAGCCAATTGGAATGGCTTAATTACAAAGAATCACATAGAAAAACCAATGAAGTAAATTCGGAACTCCATTCGATTTTAAATTTAAAAACTACTTTGATGCAAGGTTCAGGCCTTGGAGCCATTTCAACGATCATAGATTCCATCCAACAAATGAAAGTGGATCTTGGCAAAGATTACTCAATCAACAAAGAGTTTTGGGATCTTTTGTATGAAAATCACGAACACAATATTGCTATGATGAGTGGATTAGATTTGGCAGTAGACCTAATCCAAAACAATACAAATTTGGTTAGAACAAAAAGTGAAGACCTACTCGGTTTACTTCCTTCTCTTGTTGAATCATTTCGAGATGAAATTATCGAACGTGAATTAAAGGTAAACTTACCAGTTGTAAAACAATCTGTTTTCCTTGACCTTGATTTAGAATCAATGAAAGTTGCCATTCATGAAATATTTACCAATGGGCTTAAATATTCTAAAAGAAAATCTCATTTTGATGTTTTTGTTACCTTTGTGGATGGTTACTTTTGCCTCTCTGCTAAAAACAACATCATCGATGATGAATATGCCAAACAACTGGCTCAGTCTGAAAAAAAACTGATCGAACCTTTTTTCAGAATCCACCCACCCGTTGAAAGTTTTTATTCAAAAGAAAAATTCAGTTTGGGATTGGGGTTAACGATGGTTGATTTTATCCTACATAGACACAATGGGATGTTTTTCATACGAAATGCCATCGACCATACTACGGAAGTCAAAGCAGACTGCATCATTGCAGAAGTATTTTTACCAATCCAAAACGAAAAATAAGGAAAGAACCATGAATAGGAAGATATTGATCATCGATGACTCTGCAGTATTCAGAAAGATTATCTCTGTACATCTAAAGAATGCAAACTTCGATCTCATTGAAGCAGGTGATGGATTAGAGGGTTTAAAACAATTAGAAGGCAACGAAGTGGATTTGATCGTTTCAGATATGAATATGCCAAACATGGATGGGATAAGTTTTATCAAAAAAGTGAAAGAGAATCCTAAATACAAATTCACACCCATCATCATGTTAACAACAGAATCCCAACCAGAAAAAAAACAACAAGGGATAGATGCTGGTGCAAAAGCATGGTTAACGAAACCATTTTCTCCAGAAGAATTGTTGGATACAATCTCCAAACTAGTAACGTAAAATGGAACCTGTCCAAAACCTAAAAAAAACAAACATAGGCTTTGATATCACTTGGGAAGGGTATTTAACCGTACCCTTTGTTAAGGATTGGAAAAAACTATCAGAGGTTTGGACAAGTGGAAAAGGACAAGTATATTTGTTAGACTTAAGTGGAATCCAACGAGTGGACTCAGCAGGGATTCAGTTCTTGATGTATCTTAAAACTTTAAGTCAAAAAAATCACTTTTCCTTAAAATTAGAAAACCACTCACTACCTGTTTTGAAAGTTTTAGACCTTTTGGGACTCGTTAGTTTTTTTGGTGATCGAGTGAAGGTAAAAAAAGAGCACTCGAACGAAGTAGAATTTAGATATGGTACGAGGAAAAACAACTAATGGATTTAACTGAGGTTATAGATGCCTATTTAGTTGAATCCGACGAATTCCTTCGGGATATGGAGGCAATTCTCTTACGTACAGAAACTTCTGCCCCTAGTGATGAAGATTTGAATGCCATCTTTCGAGCTGTTCATACTATCAAAGGGACAGCAGGAATGTTTGGATTTGAATCCACTGTGAAGTTTACCCATGTTGTGGAAAACTTACTGGATCGATTGCGTTCTCATGAAATCAAGTTCCAAGCTGAATTAACAGAAATTCTACTCAAAGCAAAAGACCACCTTTCCTATTTAGTCGCAGAAGAAACCAAAGGCAAAATCCCTGAGTCAAAAATCATGCAGGGAAATTCAATTTTAGATTTAATGAAACCCTTCCAAGGTTCTGAAATTGTTACTTCCGAAAAAAAGCAGATCCAGAAAGAAAATGAAATTGGTTTAGATAAAAAAACGAACTATTTGCTTTCTGCAGAAAACCAAACTCAAACAATCCAAAACCATAAGGATTCAATCCCTGGATATCTGATTTCATTTCGACCAAACCGTAACGTTTTTTCGCAAGGATTAGATCCTATCTCCTTTATTGGATATTTAAAAAAAATCGGGAAAATTCAATCGGTGAAAACCATTGCAGAAACCATCCCAAACACTATGGATTTTGATCCAGAATCTTGTTATTTGGGCTTTGAAATCCACTTGGAATCTGACGCTGGTTTGGATGCAGTAAGAAAAGTTTTTAACTTTATCGAAGCCGACTCTTTTTTACACATTCTCCCTCCTGATGCGAATATTGAAGATCTAGCAGACCTATCCTTCCAACTCCCAGAAGAAGAAATTTTACTTGGGAACATTTGGAGAGAAATTCAAATACTAACAGACGCTAGTCTTGTAAATTATTTTGAAGAACTAAAAAAAAGAAAAACAGGGATCAGTACGAACTCAGAAGAAAATCATTCTTCCCCTCCTCCCCACTTATCTTCAGATGAATTACACGAAGACAAAACAATCACAAATCAAAAACAAGACCAAAATAAATCAGCAACCATCAAGGTAGATTCAAAACGAATTGATAAATTGATCAATCGTGTGGGAGAACTTGTAGTTTCCTGTGCAAATATGAACCAACTCATTGGTTCCATGGAAGATTCCAACTTACAAGAATCGTCTATGCTTGCGATGCGTCTTCTAAACGAAGTGAGAGAAATTTCTTTAAAACTAAGAATGGTCCCAATTGGAGACACCTTCCAAAAATACACAAGGACTGTTCGCGATTTAGGGAAAGAACTTGGAAAGGATATCAAACTTATCACAGAAGGAAATGATACGGAACTCGACCGGAATATTGTTGATAAGTTAGGTGACCCACTCACACACTTAGTTAGAAACGCTTGTGACCACGGATTAGAAACTTCCAAAGAAAGGGAAAAAAAAGGAAAACCAAAGCAAGGTACCATCAAACTAAATGCCTTCCATGAAGCAGGAAGTGTTGTGATAGAAATCACTGATGACGGAAACGGAATTCAAAAAGAAAAAGTTTGGCAAAAGGGAATTGATAAAGGCCTCGTGTCTGGGCCGCTACCTGATTCGGAAGAGGAAATTTTTAAACTTCTTTTTCATCCTGGACTATCAACAGCCTCTCAAATCACCAATGTTTCCGGGAGAGGTGTGGGACTTGATGTAGTTTTACAAAATATTGAATCCCTCCGAGGTTCGATAACCGTCAAATCCACACCGAACCAAGGAAGTCGATTTATCATTCGACTCCCACTCACACTTGCCATCATCGATGGGTTTTTAGTAGAGGTTGGTAAAAACCAATTCATCATACCGATGGATATGGTATTAGAATGTTTACATTTTACAGATGATAACAAGGTTGATTCCAATCAATTCTTTGCGCTTCGAGGAAATTTAATTCCATTTCTTCGTCTGAAAGATTATTACCCATGTGAATCGAGTGGAGAAAATTCCAGAGAAAATATTGTTATTGTAAGGAATGGAGAAAAAAAAGCAGGAATCGTTGTAGAACGACTTCTGGGCGAATACCAAACGGTCATTAAACCAATGGGCTCAGTATTTCGCCATGTAAAAGGTGTTAGTGGGTCAAGCATTCTCGGTGATGGGAACGTGGCACTAATCATTGATATCCCTTCCTTATTTGAAAGAACCATTGCCGTCGAAAACGAAAGATTATATAAATGAAGAGGATGATATGAAAAACATAAAGATAAGCACTAAGCTAATAGGCTTTTTTCTTACAGGTCTAATTTTTGTAATTTGGACTTCTGCTTATTCTTGGGGAATACTGACTGATGTAAGTCATTCGGAAGAAACAACACGGATTCATCTGCAAAAAACAGAAAACCTAACTTCCATTTGGAACCTAAGTCAATCGATCCAATCCGATCTCTTCACCGTCCTCCAGTCGCAAGAAGTAGACAAAACCTATGTTGCCAAAATTAAATATGACTTAGAAAAACTGAATTCAGCTTGGGAACAAATTGTCTCTCTCCAGGCGTCTACAGAAGAATCAACAATCATAAAGACAACTATATCGCAAAAAGATGATTATTTAAACATTATAAAATCCTATGTAAACGAACCAGAGGATCCTACAAAAAAAGAAAATTTAAAATCAAATCTTTCGGAATATTGGAAACCCTACTCTAGTTCTATCTCCAAATGGAATTCCCAACTCACAAAAGAAAGTATTTCTGAAATTTCAAAAGGTATGGTGACTCCAAAGGAAAAACTATTCCCGGTTTATATTTCAGGAATTGTCTTTCTTCTCATCACTGCTAGCTTACTATTCTTACTACTCAAACAGGTTGGAAAACCACTAAGAGATGCAATTCAAATCAAAACAGCCTTAGATTGTGTCTCTACAAACGTAATGATTGCTGACTTAGACTTAAAAGTTGTCTACATGAACAAATCAATTCGCGGTATGTTTGATAAATCGGAAGCAGACATCAAGACCCAAATTAGAAATTTTTCACTCAAAGATCTAATGGGAAGTAATATTGATAGTTACCATAAAGACCCAAGCCACCAGCGCAGACTTCTTGGAACCTTCACATCCGAACACAAAACTAGCATTAAAATAGGAAACAGAGAGTTTAATTTAATTGCTAACCCTATCATTACAAATTCTGGCGAACGTTTGGGCAGTGTAGTGGAATGGGCGGATGTTACGGAAGCCAATGCGAATTCGAAAGCCATTGAAAGATCACAAGCAACCATTGAATTCAGTATGGATGGAACAGTTACAACAGCAAATGAAAAGTTCCTCAATTTAATGGATTACAGTCTAAATGAAATCAAAGGCCAACACCATAGAATTTTCCTTGAGTCACAAGAAGCAAATTCAGAAGCCTATCGCCAATTTTGGGCTGCTCTCAATCGAGGGGAATACCAATCATCTGAATTCAAACGTATTGGGAAAAATGGAAAAGAAGTTTGGCTACAAGCCACTTACACACCAATTCTTGATGCTAACGGTCGACCATACAAAGTCATCAAATTTGCCACTGATATCACAGAAAACAAAAAACTAGTAAGGGAATTTATTGGCCAAATCGAAGCAATTAACAAAGCACAAGCGACGATTGAATTCAATATGGACGGAACAATCATCACTGCAAATGATATCTTTTTAAAAACAATGGGTTATGGATTGCAAGAAATTGTTGGCAAACACCACAGAATGTTTGTGGAATCTTCCATGGTCAACTCAGAGGAATACAGACAGTTTTGGGCAGCCCTCAATAGAAGTGAATACCAAACAGCTGAATACCGTAGGATAGGTAAAGATGGAAAAATTGTGTGGTTGCAAGCCACTTACAACCCGATCCTCGATTTGAATGGAAAACCATATAAGGTCATCAAATTTGCCACCGAC
Organism: Leptospira mtsangambouensis; assembly: GCF_004770475.1. NCBI lineage: Bacteria > Pseudomonadati > Spirochaetota > Leptospiria > Leptospirales > Leptospiraceae > Leptospira > Leptospira mtsangambouensis. The sequence goes on along the minus strand of NZ_RQHK01000002.1, from coordinate 762,906 downwards.
ATCACAGAACAAAAAAATCTAGCAATCGAAACTTCACGTATTGTAGATGATCTTGTTGTTGGACTCTCTGCATTAGAAAAAGGTGATCTCACACAATTGATCACTAGCGAATACGAGGGAGGATTTGCTAAACTTAGAGATTCTTTCAATAATACATCTAAAAAATTAGTTGATATCATCAACGATGTAAGAACAAACACTGATGCACTTGTCAACGCTGCAGACGAAGTGGCTTCTACAGCGAGTACACTCTCCCAAGGTGCAAGTGAACAAGCAGCCTCTGTAGAAGAAACATCGGCTTCCTTGGAAGAGATGGGTGCCTCTATTGACCAAAATGCTGAAAATGCAAAACAGACAGATACCATTGCAACAAAATCTGCTAGAGACGCAAAACAAGGTGGAGAAGCAGTCAGAAATACTGTTTCGGCAATGAAAGAGATCGCTGACAAAATTTCCATTATTGAAGACATTGCATACCAAACCAACTTACTTGCATTAAATGCTGCAATTGAAGCAGCAAGAGCAGGAGAACATGGAAAAGGATTTGCTGTCGTCGCCTCTGAAGTGAGAAAATTGGCAGAACGTTCACAGAAATCTGCTAACGAAATTGGAAGTTTAGCAGGAAGTTCCGTACAAATTGCGGAGTCTGCAGGAAAACTCATTGAAGAAATTGTTCCCGCTATCAATAAAACAGCAGACCTTGTGCAAGAAATTACAGCAGCAAGTCAGGAACAATCTTCCGGAGTGAATGAAGTAAATAAGGCAATGGGCCAACTAGACCAGGTTTCCCAACAGTCAGCAAGTGCATCGGAAGAACTAGCAGCCATTGCTGAGGAATTACAAGCCCAATCAGAAAAATTACTTTCTTCTATAAGTTTTTTCAAATTGGGAAAACATTCGACACTACAATCCGCCTTAGATTCAAAACACTCAAAACTAGCGGCCAAAACTGCCACTCGACTACAAACACCAAACCCAAGAAAGGTGGATTCGTCAGATGATAACAACAAGTTCCAAAAATATTAAAAGATTAAGGTAGGATATCGATATGCAGGAACTTCAATACCTAACTTTTTTAATTTCGGAAGAACTCTTTGGGCTAGGAATTTTATATATCAAAGAGATCATTGAGTTCGAATCAGTGACCCATGTACCGATGATGCCAGAGTATATACCTGGTGTCATTAACCTAAGGGGGAATGTGGTTCCAGTGATAGATCTCAATATGAGATTTTACAGAAGGAAAACCGAAACCAACCGTAAAACTTGTATCATCATTACTGAAATCAAAGTGGAAAATGAAATCATTGATGTTGGTTTACTAGTGGATGCAGTCAACGAAGTGGTTGATATCACACCAGAGTCTATTGAAGAACCACCTAGTTTTGGTTCAAAAATCCGTTTGGATTTTATACAAGGCCTAGGAAAATTAGAGAGTAAATTTGTCATTATCCTAAAAGTAAACCAAATTCTGGAGCTTTCGGAGTTACAATCCATCCAAGAATCATCGTCCAATGTTGTGTGATGGATTCACCAAATGTAGTAACTGACCGGTTTCTAAACCCTGGAGAAATTTTCTTCGGAGGACCCGAATTTAGAGTGAGAACCTTACTTGGTTCTTGTGTTTCCATTGTCTTGTGGCATCCTGATAAACACATCGGAGGAATGTGTCATTACCTGCTTCCAACCCAAACGGATCAACATCTTGAAAAAACTCATAAATATGGAACCGATGCTATTTTGTTTTTTTTGACAGAAATAAAAAAACATCACACAAAACCTAACGAATTTTATGCAAAAATCTTTGGAGGATCCAATATGTTTTTAAATGAAGAAAAGGAAATACTGAAGGACAATTCCACTTCAAACGTAGGATCACGAAATGCTGAATTTGCAAAAAAGATCTTAAAGGAAAATGAAATTAAAATCATCTCCGAAGATACCGGTGGAACTTTATCCAGAAAAATATATTTTACAGTCTGGGATGGCGAAGTTTGGGTAGAGAAAAAATAAAAATATGAAAAAAATCAAGGTGTTTGTAGTCGATGATTCAGCTGTCGTAAGACAAGTGTTAACTGAAATATTCAAATCGGATCCAACCTTCGAATTTCTGGGTAGTGCCTCCGATCCGATTTTTGCTATGGACAAAATGAACGGTCATTGGCCCGACGTGATTGTTTTAGATATCGAAATGCCAAGGATGGACGGACTGTCTTTCTTGAAAAAAATTATGACAGAACGGCCCACTCCTGTTGTGATTTGTTCCACTTTAACGACAGAAGGTTCCGACACAGCATTGATTGCCATGAGCTTAGGTGCATGCGAAATCATCACTAAACCCAAAATTGGCTTAAAAGATTTTTTACATGAATCCACAATTGAACTGACCGATGCAGTGATTGCAGCTGCATCCGTATCTTTAAAAGCCCTACCCAATCCAAAAGAAAGAAAAGAATTTTCAATCAAAACGGAAAAAAAACAAGATATCTCTCAACTTCAAGCCACAGAAAAAATTGTCGCCATTGGAACTTCCACCGGAGGGACCATTGCCCTAGAAGAAGTTCTCACCAAACTAGCAAGAGACAAAACACCAGGGATCGTGATTGTTCAACACATGCCTGAAAAGTTCACTGAAACTTTTGCCAAACGATTGGATTCCATTTGTGAAATTAGTGTGAGAGAAGCAAAAGATGGAGACCGAGTTGTGAGAGGCCTTGCGCTCATCGCGCCAGGGAACCGCCATATGACAGTTCGGCGATCTGGAGCCCAGTATTTTGTGGATGTGGCAGATGGTCCTTTGGTAAATCGACACAAACCTTCTGTGGATGTGTTATTTCGATCTGTTGCAAGACAAGCGGGACAAAATTCCAAAGGAATCATTATGACTGGAATGGGTGATGATGGGGCTTCAGGACTTTTGGAAATGAAAGAGGCTGGGGCTGATACGATTGCCCAAAATGAAGAAACGTCGGTAGTATTTGGAATGCCGAAAGAGGCAATCAAAAGAGGAGGAGTGAATCACATCCTCCCCCTCACTGAAATTTACAAAACAATTGTGGGTTACGGTTAGTTAACCGAGACCCAATTCTTTTGTTACCTTGACTTTTCTAGAACGAATTTCTTCGGGAGATTCTTCCTTTAGAATTTCATCTGGTTTGATTTTAAAGATGGGTTGAGCTTTTGTCACAATCTTTCCGTCTGAATCCACCATTAGATTTTTCACAATGGTTCCACTGACAGGTGCCAAAATCTTATTAAACATCTTCATTACTTCGATGATAAATAGAGGTTGGCCCGCTTGGAAATGATCCCCTTCACTTATGAGCATAGGTAGATTCGGTGCTTCTTTTGAGTAGAACATTCCACCCATAGGCGCTACAATTTCATCCCCCGACATTTTTGGTGGAGGGTTCAGTGTTTTGATAAACGCATCTCTAGTATCTTTAGCTTTGAATTCATCAGGAACCACCCCATCCAAATCCGCATTCACATCCAAACCAAAAAAGTTAGATTTGATTCCGATTTTCGGAAGTAATAACAGTGTATCAAGACCAGCTTGGAAACCGTTATGGCTTGCCACCGAAGCATTCCAAAGTTCCTCAGAAAGCGACTTAGATGGATTTTTACCTTTTGCAAGTGCTTCCGATAAATCCTTCCAAGAGCTAAGCCCTGTTCGTTTGGATAGTTCGGAATAAAAAGCTTTTGCTTCGTTTAGTAACGCAGCGTCGTGATCCCAAATCTTTTCAGAACTTGGTTTTTCTTCCGTTGTATCCAAATTCAAATAGTAATACAAAGAATCCAAAAATTGGATCGGGTTTTCATTGAAAGTGATGTTGTTACCACTGCGAGTCCAAAGTTTTCCATCAAAGTATCCGAGGAATCCACCGAGTAAGTGTGGGTTTGCAAGGAGACGTTCCAAAGGACGAATCACAAGGGTCATCTTTTTGTTTAGAATTTTCTTGAGATCTGCATCGGCAGCCTTGGTTTTTTCTGACCAAAGATATTCCAAATCCAAATCGTTGATGATGGATTGTAAAGAACCGATTCCAGCCAAGTAGGAAATCATAAACGCAGTGGATGGTTTGAACATCGCGTCCTTACCCAAAATCCACTGGATGAGTCCATAGTGAACGAGTAAGTTCGTTTCGAGGTTTTGTCCCCTAAGCTCTGTTTTACGAAGAATATTACCTAAAATTTCTAAGTTTTCCGTTCTGCTATTTCCATAAGAAACAAGAAGAGCCACATTCGAATCATAAGCTCCAGCAAGGTTGTAATGAACAAAGGCACCTGTATCAGGGTTACGAGTACAAATCCCTTGGTCATCACGAATTTCTTCAGGAAGAGCATTCGACCAGTTTTGGATGATCCCTCCAGCGTGTGGTTGGAGAGCGCGGTTTGTCGCATTGATCCGAACTTCTGCGCCGGATACGTTTCTGACAATTCGTTCTGGTTTTGGAACTCTTGGACCGTGGATGGAAAGAACCGCCATCGCTTCCACAAGAGAATCAATGTAGAAAAAATCATTCGGATCATTTGGATTGGTGAACTTCATTTTGTACACCATCTCAGTCACACGGTGTTCCACCTGAATCCTTGTGTTTACTTCCATAAAGAAGAAACTATTACCTTCCACAATACATTCAAACGTAGAAACAGAATTTAAACGAATTGCCTTTCCAAACACTTCTGCTTGGTGTTCCATATCTTTTAAAGTCTGAACATCTTTGTCGAGGATGGCTGCTTTTTTGGCGTTAGAAGATCGAACAAGATCCGCTTCTTTTTGGAGTAACTCAACTGTTTGCGAAATTTCCAACAGTTTTTGTTCGTGCATCTGCAAAGAACAATCACGACCACCAAGAGACAAAGACCACTCTCCGTTACCGATGAGCTGGATTTCGTTATGGCGTGTGTTTTCAATGTTGAGCTCAATGAGGAAGTTTCTGTTGGAACCAACGGCAGTAACTTTAGATTCCGCAAGGATTTCCATAACAGCAGCATCAATTTCTGATTTTTCACTGATGACACGTTGGCCTTTTCCACCACCACCACCGATGTATTTAAATCGAATTCGTTTGCCTGGATACTTTTTCCAAATATCTTCACAAAGAATGGAAGACTCTTTTTGTAAGTCAGGAATAGAAGTGATGTCTATGGTTTTTTCGTAAGAAAGTTGGAGTAAGTCTTCCGCATTGTCTTCCAATGCTTTGGAATCATTAAAAGAAAAATTTAAGTTATTTTCTTTTGCAACTTTCAGAAGTCCATCTTTGGAATTCCCCGTTTTACGAAGTAAAGCAAGGGCAGTGATATTATCAACACCAGGAGTTACCGATACATTCAGACTTCTTGCGAGTTTTTTTGCTTCGTCTTTGGCACCAGCACCTTTTGCCACATGGGAGCTTGGACCCATAAATGTGATCCCAGCTTTTTCAATGGCTTCGATGAATTCAGCATCCTCTGCCATAAATCCGTAACCTGCAAAGATATGAGTGTATCCATTGTCTTTGGTGATTCCGATGATTTGGCGAATGCGTTGTTCTTTCTCTTCTTTACCCGCTCCCATATAATCAGGAACTCTATGGATATTTTCTGGGAATCGAAAGTTACGAAGTTCCGGAGCAAGGGCCTTGGGATAAACGATGGAATCTTTTTCGGAAAGTAAAATTCCGTATTCCTTCACCCCAATGGCATCAAATACATCCATGGTTTCCTTACGAACAGGGCCACGGCAAACAATCAGACATTTGATCGATTCCACAGTAAAGGAACGAATCCATGCCGATTCGGATTCTTGGAACTGAATGCGTTTTAAATTCTTATCTAACATGGAAATTATTCAAACTCCCTTTGAGGACCGGACATTTCCGCCGGTTTGTATTTGGACATTAGGAAATTCAAGTTTTTCGATAGTACGTTTCTTGTATAACCAGGTAAAATGATGGAGGAAACAGAACCAAGAGAAAGTGCTTCTTTTGGATTCATAAGTTCTTTTTCGTATCGTTGTCCGATTTCGAAAAGTTTGGCATCGCGAGTGGCGGCTGCTTCTTTTTCACTCATTCCTTTTTTCACATTGGCCAAAAAATCTTTTTGGATACTTGTGATTTCATCTTTGTAAACATACTCTTTTCCGGCAGGGCCCATCACCGCAATCCTTGCTGTCGGAAGTGCGAATACCATCGAAGCTCCCGTAAAATAGGAGTTAAATGTTGCATACGCTCCACCAAATGCATTACGAATGATAAGAGTGAGTCTTGGAGTTCTAAGATCAATAATAGAATCGAGGAGTTTTCTTCCTTCGAGAACAATCCCATTGTGTTCTTGGTCGCGTCCAGGTAAAAATCCAGTTGTATCTTCTACAAATACCATAGGGATATTGTATAAGTTACAGAATCTTACAAAACGAGTTCCTTTGCGAGATGCCCCGATATCAATCTGACCAGAAGATACTGCAGAGTTATTGGCAAGAAAACCCACCACATGACCACCGATACGACCAAAAGCAGTTACAATGTTTCTTGCTCTTTGTGGTTGTAATTCAAAGAACTCACCATGGTCACAGATTTGTTGTAAATAAAGTGTGATATCAAAAGGAGTGTTCATTCCTGTTGGGGAATTGAAAGTTTTTCTAAAAAGAATGTCTTCTTCGTAAATGAACCTGTCTACTGGATCCGAAGTCGGATAGAACGGCGCAAAACTGTGGTTATTGTCTGGTAAATAAGAGAGAAGTCGGATGGCTGTTCGCAGCGATCCTAATTCATCGCCTGTGACTAAATCGACCACACCTGACTGGCCATGTACTTTTGGGCCTCCCAGGTCTTCGGCAGAAATGTCTTCCCCAAGAACGGACTTTACCACCCCAGGTCCCGTGAGACCAAAGAAGGTTCCATCACATTGGATCATAAACGATCCTTGGCGAGGGAGGTAGGCTCCACCACCAGCATTGAAACCAAACATAAGCATAACGGAAGGAACCACACCGCTGATTTTGCGAAGTGCGGTAAAGGCTTCCGAATAACCGTCGAGTCCACCCACTCCCGCAGGAACATAAGCACCTGCCGAGTCGTTCATCCCGATGAGAGGGATTCCGTGGGTCCCTGCCATTTGGATGAGGCGAGCGAGTTTACTTCCATTCGTTGCATCCATAGAACCAGCACGAAGGGTGAAGTCGTGTCCGTAGACTGCCACATCACGGCCTTTGATATTTAAAATTCCAGTCACAATAGAGGCACCGTCTAAATTCGGTCCCCAGTTTTGGTAGGTGATATTAGGTTCTTCGTCAGTAAGGACTTTGATTCTCTCCCAAACCGTCATACGGTTTTTGGAGTGTTGGACGCGGATTCTATCTTCTCCGCCCCCTAGGATCGGTTTCTCAATGAGTTCCTTTCCAAGTTTGAGAGCATCATCATAAATTCCGGTTTGGGTTTCCGGAGCCTTGGATTCTTTGAACGGGTTGTTTAGGGAATACTGCTTGGTTTCCATAAGTTTTTTTCCAATGTTTTGTTTAGGATCACTTAGAAAAGTGATTTTTACTTCAGAGCAGAGTCTAAATCAGGATAAATTGTAAATAGCTGCTGCATTCCAATGATATCGAAAACTTTCTCAACTGCGGGTTGCAATCCACAGATAGAAATGCTGATTTTTTGTTCCTGGCAAAGGCGAAGTGTTGTGACGAGCAACCGAAGTCCGGCAGAAGAGATAAAGGGAACATCACTCAAATTGAAAACAACTGGTTTTCTTGCGGCACTTACGAGAGCCATCAAATCCTTTTCAATTTTATGTGTGTTGTGTACGTCCAAATTGCCTTGGACATGAACAACTACCTTGTCCCCAACCGCTTCCGAATGGATTCCAATTTTTTCTTCGCTCATACAATAGTTTTCTCCAAATAGGTTATATTTTGTTTCCCGTTGAAGTCGTAGGACACTTTGTCCATCAGAGTCTCCATCAGATAAACGCCGAATCCTCCCTTCCGTTCGCCTTTTAAATTGGCTTCCACGGAAGGTTTAGGAACTTTTTTTCTATCGAAGGGTTTTCCTTCGTCAATGAGTACAACTTTTAGATTGTCGCCAAGGAGTTCCAACTTACATTCGAAACTAGGGTGAGTTAGTTCCGTATTCTTGTAACTATGCATGACTATATTGGTCGCTGCTTCATCCAAAGATATCAGAATATCGTCGAAAGCAAAAGGTTTTGTGATTTTCCCCTCTAAATGTTCAGAAATAAAATCTCTTAAGTGAGGGATTTCATCTGGATGGGCGGGAAAAACTTTCGAAATTTCAAAGCTAGTCACTTCTGCAAATTTTAAGATCATCACAGTAAAGTCATCATACTGTTCATCGGAACGAGAAAACTTTCGGATATCATCATACACGGCCTCTACGATACTTTGAGAGGACCCTAACCTTCTTTCGATGATAAATTCAACAAATCTGTCGAGGCCATACTCTTCCTCGTCTGGATTTTTTTCCTCAATGGCTCCATCTGTATAAAAAACCAAAATGTCGCCAGGTTCAATTTGGATTTCGCCACCCTGGTAATTGGTATGGGGAACCACTCCAAGGGGAGCTCCTTTTCCTTTTAGAAGTTCAAAACTTCCATCAGTACGAATCCAAATTTGGTCATTGTGTCCTGCGGACGCAAATTTGAGGGTTCTTGTTCGCCTTTGGTAGTTGACTAGAAATAAAGTCACAAACATTCCCGATTGAGAATCTTCATAAATCAATTGGTTGGCACGAAATAAAAGTTCAGAAGGAGAAAGGTCAGTGGTTCTGGAAAGTGTACGAATGATGGAACTAGACATAGCCATAAATATGGCGGCTGGCAAACTTTTTCCAGATACATCTGCCACTAAAAACGAAAACTGATCTTCCCCGAAAGAATGGAAATCATAAAAATCACCTGACACTTCTTTGGCGGCAACAGACATCACCCCCAGATCAAAAAGCGGGGATTGTAACAACGAATTTGGCAAAATATTGTTTTGGATTTTCCTTGTGATTTCGATTTCTTTTTCTATCGACTTCTTGGTAATGATTTCTTGGCTGAGGCGTAAGTTTTCATAAGCTTTTGCGAGTGGCGAAGACAGAGTTTTTAACATACGAAGGTCTGTTTCGTTAAAGGAATGAGCCGATTGTTTTCCACTGACATACAGTGCCGCACGTAAGTTCCCCCCTCTTGGGGCAATTGGCAGAATGAGAAAATTTTTCTTTAAGGTATAAAATTCTAATTCTAAAAAGGATTCCTCTAGTTGTGAAGAAACCACAGCCATTCGAGGATTTCCTGATTCCATGAGGCTTAAAAAAAGCCGGCTTTCTTGCATTAGAAAAAAAGATTCCCGAACAATCCCGAGTTGTCTTGCATAGACCTGGATTCGGTTTTTATTTTTTTCCTCGATGATCACCATTCCCGCATCTTCGCATGACAATTCTTTGGTGAGAATACTCAATGTTTTAGACATTAGCCCCAGTTCATCATGGGATTCAAGGACGGCTTGCCCCAAATCGAAAATGGATTCAAGTGTGCTTAATTTTTGTTTGAGTTCGAGGTTTGTGACATTGAGATTATCGAGAAGCCTTGTTTTTTGGATGGCCACGGCACATGCACTGGAAAAAGACAAAAATGTATCAATATCATCCTGGCTAAAATTATTTCTGTCAATGGTGTTAATGGCTTCGATGACACCAATCACTTCATCTCCGACGATCAGAGGACTTGCCAGAATATTTCTAGTAATAAAATTAGAAGCTTTGTCTACATCCCGAAAGACACGGTTGTCATTTTGTGCATCATTGATGATCATGGGTTGTTTGGTAATTGCAACAGTTCCGGCAATCCCTTGGCCCACAGGCACTTTGATTTTTGATACTTCTTCTCTTTTTTCACCAGTGACCGTATGAAAAACCAGGTATTCTTTTTTATCATCTAACAACAACAAGGAGCTAGCTTCCGTTCGAAATACTAATTTTGCGGATTCCATCACCATCACAAGAACATGTTCCAAATCGACACTAGTATTAATTAGAACAGCAACACGAATGATCTCTTCTAAAAAATACTGAAGGCGATTGTTATTGTTATGAATATTGGCGTTGTCGATGAGAAGAAGAATGGAAGTTGTAAGAGAATTAAAAAATTCTGGTTCAGTTTCCGAAAGAACAGTGTCTTTTAAAAGTGCGTTTAAGTTTGCGCTAAAATAGTTGATTAAGTCCAAATCTTGTTCGGAAAAATTTTGAAAATGTTTTATTCCCTCAAGTACCAACACCCCAAGTGCCAAATCTCCAATTTCATCGCCCACATAACAGGCGATATACGACTCAGACACGGGACCGTCCGAATCCTTTAAGTGAGAACCCTTTTTAATAAGAATACTTTTACGGGTTTTGAAAACATGTTTGGCAATAGAACCTGCGGTGGATTTATCATTTACCAATCCAAACCGGCTGAGGTTTCCACGTTGGTTTTTAAAATAAAATGCTGCTGATTTCGCCGAGACGAGTCGTTTCGCTTGACCCAGAATAAAATAATACAGGTCATCCAGTTCGGAAGAAGAGGAAAGATAAAACCCGCCTTCTTCGTTTTTTCGGATGATCGGCGGAAGAGAGCTTGGTTTCAATTGTTTAATCTTTGTTAAATTTTAAAGATTCTTCTCTTAATTTTCGATTGGCATCTTCCAAAGACTTAATTTTGTCGAAGGCTGACATGAGTTCGTCCCGACTGAGATTGGAAACCATCGAACTGGCTTGCACCGTTTCCTTTGCTTCCCTAAGTTCCATCCGAGAGTAATCGATGATTTGTTCGTACATACGGATGATTTCATCGGCATTGGCTAATTCTTGTTCGTTTAGTCTAAGAACTTTTTCATAGCCTTTGATGATATCCGATTGGATTTTCAGTTTTTTAGTCAGTTCTTCTACCGTATCTTGTCCCATAACATCTTGGTTCCTTAGCCATTTTAGGATTCTGTTGACAGACAAACGCAGTCACCCACCTTGGATTAGCACAAGGGGACGTAGCTCAGTTGGGAGAGCGTTTGAATGGCATTCAAAAGGTCGGGGGTTCGATTCCCCTCGTCTCCAAAATCCCTCCCGGAATTTCACAGTTCAAAGCCTCCCCTGTCAAATTCTTTTTCATTTGGATAGGAGATCACTTGATCAATCAGTGACCTTTTTCAATCTATTCCATATTAGATTATGGCTGTTAGAAAAATCCTCAAGATTGGCAATCCCTTACTCCGTCAAACGAGCGAAGACGTAACTGAATCCGAAATCCAAACCAAGGATTTTAAAAAACTGATTCGAGATATGTTTGAAACCATGCGTCATGCAGAAGGTGTAGGCCTTGCTGCACCCCAAATTGGTGTCATGAAAAAGTTGGTTGTAGTAGGCCAGGAGGATGACAATGGAAGGTATCCTGGAACTCCAGAAGTTCCGAACCAAATCATTTTAAATCCAGAGATCACCCCACTCTCACCTCCAGGTGAAGGTTTTTGGGAAGGTTGTTTATCTGTTCCTGGAATGCGTGGGTACGTAGAAAGACCGGATAAAATTCGAATGAAGTGGCGAGATGAAAACTTTGAGGAACATGAAGAAATCATTAGTGGTTACCGTTCCATCGTATTACAACATGAGTGCGACCATTTGTTCGGAGTTCTATATGTGGATCGCCTCAAAAGTACAAAGTTATTCGGTTATAACGAAGACATTGATACTGCAGGTAAATTGTTAGATTAATTAGTTTCTTTCTCCTAAAGGAGTTTTATGGGCACATCCATCGTTCAGTATTTTCTTTCCAAAAGTTTATTCGTAAACCTTCTTACCTTTTTGATCATTCTTGTCGGTGGATTTACAGCTGCGACAATGAATCGGGAAGCGTTTCCCAATATCAACTTTGATATTGTCAGTGTCACTACGGTTTATCCTGGTGCTGCACCTGCCGATGTAGAAAAATTAGTCACCAAACCTTTAGAAGATGCAATCAAAGAAGTGGATGGAATCAAAGAATTCCGCTCTGCTTCTTTGGAAAATAGATCCGGTATCATCATTACAATTGATCCAAATACAAAAAACACACAAATGGTAGTCGATGATTTAAAGTCAGCCATTGACCGAATCCAAGATCTACCAGAAGATGTGGATGATCCCATTGTGACAGAAATCACAACAGCAAGACAGCCTGTCATAGAAATTCACTTATCTTCGACATCAAAAGACGGCAAACCTCTATTAAATGCAAAAGAGCTCAGAGACCAGGCAAAAATCTTAGAAGAAAAACTAAAAGACCTCCCATCCGTTGCAAGAATCACCAAACGAGGTTGGCGAGAACGGGAAATGAAAGTGGACTTAGATCCGGACAAACTAAGAGCTCTTTCTCTTTCCTCCACTCATGTACTCAATGCCCTTCGATTACGAAACATCAATTTTCCTGGTGGGAATATCAACGAAAGAACAAGAGAAATTATTGTTCGCACTGTGGGTGAATTTGATACAGCCGAAGAAATTGAAAATGTTTTTGTTCGTTCAAACGATGCCGGACGTTCGGTCCGAATTCGAGATGTCGCTCGTGTGACTGAAGGTTTTGAAGACTCTGAATATTTGGATAAATCCAATGGTGATATTGCGATTGCTCTTACAGTGATCAAAAGAGAAAAAGCAGATGCCATCACAGTTGTAGACGATTCCAAACAAGTTGTAGAAGAATTTATAAAGTCTACAGGCGGAACCGTCAAACATGCCTTTGTCAATGACCTATCAAAATACATTCGCAGAAGATTAGGTGTTTTAACTTCTAACGCCGTATCTGGATTATTTCTTGTGACCGCTTCTTTATTTGTGTTTCTCGGATGGCGGATGGCTCTCATGACAGCACTTGGAATTCCGATCTCCATTGCGATGACTTTTGTTGCCATGAATTATATGGGATTAACATTAAATTTAATCTCAATGATGGGACTTATCATTGTTGTGGGGATTTTGGTGGATGATGCCATTATCATTTGTGAAAACGTTTACCGTCATTTGGAAATGGGAGAAGAACCTTTTGAAGCAGCAATGCGTGGGACAAGCGAAGTTCTTGCACCTGTAACTGCCACAGTCACAACAACAATTGCCGCCTTCGGACCCATGTTATTTATGACGGGAATTTTTGGTAAGTTCATCCATTCCATTCCTCTCGTTGTGATTTTGTCTTTATGTAGTTCCCTTTTTGAAGCCTTCTTTATGTTGCCTTCTCACTTATACGATGTAAGTAAAGCAAGCGATATGAAGGGAGAAGTCAAAGAAGAATCCCACTGGTTTGTGAAATTCAAAGAAAGAACCTATTTACCTCTCCTCAGTTTTGCTCTAAAAAACCGCTGGAAGATGGTAGGACTCCTTATGGGCCTATTTGTGTTTTCACTTGCCATCCAAATAAAATTTGGAAAATTCAAACTTTTCCCTGGGGCCATTGAAACCTTCCAAGTCCGTGTGACTGCCGAAACTGGACTAAAACTTGAAGAAACAGATAGATTCATTCGTGTCATTGAAGATGCTGTAGGGAAACTTCCGGAAGGAGAAGTAGAAAACTATATTTCGCGAGTGGGGATCATCCAAAAAGACCCTAACGATCCTTTCACCAAACGGGGAAAAAATTATGCACAAGTGATGGTGTATTTAACCCCTGATGACAACCGGGAAAGATCCACTGAAAAAATCATCGAAGTGGTCCGCCAAAACACCAAATTCATGTTAAATGAGAATGCCCTCAAACTTTTAGAAGAAAAGTTAGCAAAAGAGAATCTTGGTAAAAAAGAAGAGGAACCCATCCCTACTTCTGAGATTCCAAAAGCCTTTCTTCCCTTAAAAGGAAAACTGGTGAACCTAGAATTTGAAAAACTAGCCGGTGGTCCACCTGTGGGAAAACCAGTCGCCATTGAAATCAAAGGAGATGACTTTGCCACCTTACTCAAAATTGGTGCAGAATACAAAGCAGCTCTTGCCAAAATCAATGGAGTCACAGACATTGGAGATGATTTTAACGAAGGAAAAGATGAAATTAGAGTTTCCGTAGATGAAACACTAGCTTCTTTTGCGGGAGTCAGTGTTCAATCAGTATCTCTTGCCATCAATACTGCCTTACAAGGGACGGTGTCCACAAAAATCAAACGGGCTGATGAAGAAGTGGATGTTCGGGTTCGATTTCCAGAAGAATACCGTTCTTCTCTAACCCACCTAAACAAAGTTTATGTCAATAACCTAACAGGGAACTTAATCCCGGTTTCCAGGCTGACAAGTTATGATAGAAACCCAGGGCGGGCCTCGATCAACCACTTAGACGGCAAACGATTGCTAACTGTAACTTCTAATATTGATGAAACAGTTTCTACCTCTAGACAAGTCAACATAGAGGCCAAAAAACTTACTGAAGGAATTATTGCGAAATATCCTGGTTATTCTGTACGTTTTTCAGGAGAAAACAAAGATACCGAAGAATCGATGGCTTCCCTCGGAAGAGCTTTCCTTGTAGGCCTTATTATCATTTATATGATCCTTGCCTCGCTTTTCCGTTCGCTTGCCCAACCACTGATTGTGATGAGTGCCATTCCATTTGCCGTCATTGGGGTGATTTTTGCATTTTTAATTCACGGACAACCATTCTCTTTCCTTGCTTTCCTTGGAATCATTGGACTTGCGGGGGTGGTCGTCAACGACTCCATCGTCCTTGTGGATTGTGCCAACCAATTACGACTGGAAGACCCAAGTAAATCCACATTTGAGTTGTTAGTGGAAGCCGGGAGTATTCGTCTAAGAGCTGTTATGCTCACAACAGTCACAACTGTTCTAGGTCTTCTCCCGACCGCTTATGGAATTGGAGGAAAGGACCCTTTCCTTGTTCCGATGGCATTGGCATTTGGGTGGGGACTTGCTTTTGCTACTTTTATCACTCTCATTATGGTTCCGGTATTTTACCTTAACCTTTATATGTTTAAGGATTGGGCTGTAGCAAAATTCAAATCAAGACAATCCAGAAAAAAAGGATTCGCATAGGATAAAGTTTTTTTCACTGGTTTACTGTGACATCTTTGAACCAAAGCGCAGTAAACCAGAAAGTATAGTCTTAAAAAGAATCTATTTTGGAAATGTAAAAATTTAGGGACTAAACGTCTTTTTTAGAAAGATATAAATTGAATTTAAAATTCAATCCTTCTTATCGTTTAAAACTTCTGAAAGAGTCACAAACCTATATCCTTTTTCCTTCATGCGCTCAATGAAGGCAGGAAGGATATAAATCAATTTGTCAAATTTTCTTGGACCACCCAAATGCATCAGGATGATAGCACCGTTCATTCCGTTCGCATCGGCTTTTTCCCAATTGTCTAAAAAAGTTAAAGTTTCCTCTCCCGTTTTGTAATGAGGATTACGAACTACTTCTTTTTTGCCTTTGGACGTTTTTTTATATAAGAACTGTTTGCTGATATAATCCGGTAAATCAAGAGATCCCTTGGAGTTATTGGACCACATGATATGATCGGTATAACCAAGACTCGCATGGGCATCCAAAATCAATTGGCTAAGGGCACCGTAGGGAAGTCGATAATATTTTTTTAACTCTTGTTTGGTGAGAGAATGGAAGGTATCTTCCACACGTTTTAGCTCTTCTGCCATACGAGGAAGATCCAAAACCGATTTAGACAAATACTCAAGGACCAATCGTTTCTTTAATGAGGTTTCCGTCACAGACCTTTGGTAATTAAAATGGGACCAAGTGTGGTTCCCAAATTCCACCGATCCAGTTTTTGCCATTTTTTTAATAAAATCTAAATTTTGACGGATAAAAAAGGATCCATTGATATCAGAAGGTCTTTCATTAGAAAGAAAGAGAGTCACTTTGATTTTATGATCTTTGATATAATTGTATAAAACAGGAAGTTCCTCTCCTGTTGCTAAATCAAAGGTAAGAGCAATTTCTTTTTGGGATTCATTTCCCCGTAAAATATTTCGACCTTTGGAATTTTGACTGACTTCTTTTAGAAACTGAATGTTCTCTTCTACTTGTTTGGCAAGTTCTGTATCGGGTTCGGTATCCCCTGCCAGAGCATATTCTTCACGAAGTTGCTCTTGGTACATAAGAGAAAAAAGAGATTGTTCCAGTTCCCTGAGATTCTTTTCTTTTTCTTTTACTTCTGTTTCGAGTTTGGTAACACTCAGACTCAAATAAAGCAAATACCCACAAAGAACAAGGACAGTGATTCCGACAAAAGCCAGAGCAGAAATCAGGGCAAACTTTCTGAGTTTTTTGGCAAACAGCCGGTCTTTCTCGATGTCCTGGGAAAGTTCATGAACGATATCTTGAATTTCCTTTTCTTCGTTTGTCGGATCGAGGGACATGCGGGTATTTGGTTTTCCTTATCTTCTAATATCGGATTTTGACCTGTCGTTCTAAAACAGGCCCAGATTCCTTAGGTCTTTATCTTTAAAAATTTTCCTTTCTTTCCCTGGCGGATGAGGTATTCCTTTCCCGGCTCCAAAGTGAGGCCTTGGTCAGTGATTTTTTCCTCATCCAAATACAAACCACCTGCTTGCACGAGCCGGCGCCCTTCTGAAACACTAGGAATGAATTTCAATTGTGAAAGAACATAAACGAGAAGCGGTGGTTTTTCCGAAAAATATGAGGCATCTAATGTTTCTGTGGGAATCTCATCAGGGAGGGCTCTGTTTTTTGTATTGTGGATGGCTGTCCACTCTTCCACTGCTTTCCTATTTTCTTCTTCTGGATGGAGTTGGTCCATCACAAGAAGAGCCAGTTCCGTTTTGACTTCTTTCGGATGGAGAGATTTGGAACGTATTCCTTCCTTTCGTTTTTCCATTTCAGAATTGGGAAGGTCAGTCAAAAGTTCAAAATAATTCCACATCAGATCATCCGAGATCGACATGATTTTTCCATACATGTCGATGGGTTTCTCTGTAACTCCCACATAGTTTCCGAGAGACTTAGACATTTTTTTCACACCATCAAGTCCCACAAGTAGTGGTAAGGTAATGACAGATTGAGGTTTTTGTCCGTATTCTCTTTGTAAGTCGCGACCGACTAACATATTAAATTTTTGATCCGTTCCACCCAGTTCCACATCTGCTTTCATGGCAACCGAATCATACCCTTGTACAAGTGGGTATAAAAACTCAATCATAGAGATGGGAGTTCCCGCTTTATGACGTTTGGTAAAATCGTCTCTTTCCAACATTCGAGAAACTGTATATTTAGATGTTAAAACTAAAACATCTTCAAACTTCATTTCCGAACACCAATGCGAGTTGTATAGGATTTTGGTTTTATTTGGATCTAAAATTTTAAAAACTTGGTTTTGGTAAGTTTTGGAATTTTCCAATACCTCTTCTTTCGAAAGACGTTTTCTTGTTTCTGATTTTCCAGTGGGATCACCAATCATTGCGGTAAAATCACCGAGCATAAAACAAACTTCATGGCCTAGGTCTTGGAAATGTTTGAGTTTTCTTAGTAAAACAAAATGGCCTAAATGCAAATCGGGAGCAGTAGGATCAAAACCCGCTTTGATGGTAAGGGAAGGTTTGGATTTGATCTTTTCTAAAAGTTCAGCCTCACTGATGATCTCAACAGTTCCTCGGCGTATGGTATCTAATTCTTGGTTCAATTCTCTTTCAGTTTTCATAACAAATGCAAAAATTTTCGATGGTCGAAATGGTGACTTTTGACAATACTAACCGTAGAATCTCTATAGGCAACCACCAAAGTACGTAAAAACCCTTATGAATCATTTAGATGAAAGAAAACAAACACTAAAACAATTAGAAACAACGGACTACGATGTCTTAGTATTGGGTGGAGGAGCCACTGGATCTGGGACAGCACTCGATGCTACCTTACGTGGCTACAAAGTAGCCCTTTTAGAAAAACAAGATTTTTCTGCAGGGACTAGTTCTCGATCCACAAAACTCATCCACGGGGGAGTAAGATACCTTGCCCAATTCCATTTTAAACTCATCTACGAAGCTTTGTCGGAAAGAAAACGCCTTCTTTTCAATGCACCTCATCTGGTGAAACCACTTCAATTTGTTTTGCCTACCTATGTTTGGTGGGAAAAACCTTTTTATTCTATCGGACTCACAATGTACGATATCCTTGCGGGTAGGTCCATAGTTCCTGGACATGAAAGGATCTCAAAAGCAACTGCGATTGATTATTTTGCCTCTATCAAAAAAGAAAAACTGAAAGGCGGAATTTCTTATTTTGATGCCCAGTTCAATGATTCAAGACTCAATGTCACAACGGTAAGAGCTGCGAAAGAAAATGGAGCCGATGTTCTTTCAAGAATCGAAGTGGTTTCCTTTTTAAAAGATGCCAATGGAAAAATCACAGGTGTGACAGCCAAAGACCTAATCACAAAAAAGAAAATCAATATCAAGGCAAAGGTCGTTGCCAATACCACTGGAGTTTGGATTGATTCGCTTCGCAAACTAGATGATCCAAAAGTGGAAAATGTTTTAGCACCCAGCCAAGGAATCCATCTTGTCTTCGACAAAGCAAAGTTACCTTGTCGCACGGCAATGATCATTCCGAAAACGGCCGACGGACGTGTTGTTTTTGTCATTCCTTGGGAAGGAAAAGTACTTCTCGGAACCACAGACACTCCGATTCAAAAAATTGAGGAAGAACCTCTGCCTCTACAATCCGAAGTGGAATTTTTATTAAAAACGGGAAATGACTACCTAGATACCAAACTCACCAAAGCAGACATTGAATCTGTATTTTCTGGCCTTCGTCCTCTCATTTCTACGGGAGATAAAAAAGACACTAAATCCATCTCACGCGAAGAAGCCATTCTCGTTTCTGACTCTGGCCTTGTCACGATGTCAGGTGGGAAATGGTCTACCTTTCGAAAAATGGCGGAAGACCTTACAGATAAACTCATCTCTGTCGGAAACCTTCCAGAAAAGATGAATTGTGTGACTGCTAATTTTGCATTTCCAGGTGCTGATGGGTATTCCAAACATTTGGTGGCAAAAATCCAAACCATGTATGATCTTTCTTATGAAACGGCAGTTCGTTTGGTTGATGCATTTGGCGGAGAGGTTCCGATGATTTTGGGTAAAAATCCAAAAGAAATCAAAAAGGGAACCGGATACTTTGTCGAAGAGATCAAACATTTTGTAAAAAAGGAATTTGCCCTTTCTGTAACTGATGTCCTTTCGAGAAGATGGAGAGTTGTATTTCTGGATTTAAAATTGGCAGAGTCGTTAGCGGTTCCAGTTGCCAACACTCTTGCCAAAGAACTTGGATGGAAAGAGACAGAAAAAAAATCCTCTTTAAACGAACTCGTGGGTCATATCAAAGATTTAAAGAAAACAATTGCTTAACAAAAAATAACGACACGAGTAGATTGGATGGTAATTCATCCCATCTACTTTGGTCTAGGAAGTTCATAATGATAAAATGTCCTACCCGATTCCTTTTCTTTTAAAACTAATAGAAAATGCGTTTTTGGATTAAAGACTTCAGAGAATCGTGTTCCCAGTTTGGTTTTGAAATTTTCATAATCTTCATCCCCCACCTCAGCACGTTTGAAAATCCAAGATATATTTCGTTCAATCCCACCCGCATCATAATAACTTAAGTTTAACTCTAGTCCCTCTTCCGAAGATTGAAGGATGGTATATGTTCCCACAATGGAAGGTAAAAAACCCAAAGGGTCACCTTCCCCATACATCTCAGAAAAACTAAAGGTTTGGTCGGCCTTAAAGAAAACAGGTAGGATGGTTCCTTGGTCATAAAATAAAATGGTACTCTTTTCATTGGCCAAAACCAATTGTTTGAATCCAGAATAATGCCTTTCTGCTTTCCCAAATTGTTCAATGGTTCGTTTGATTTTGTCAAAGGAAACCCAAGGATAGGATACAAAACTTTCTTTTTGGATTTCTCCAAATTGAAGTTCTGAAATACAAACTCGTCCGGTCGATCCCAAACCATGGGTTTCCAAAATTTCCAAACGAATCACATTCCCTTGGAACTTGGAATCCAAATCCAAAACTTGAAATCCTGATTTCCCGAACTTGGGTTTCCCAATTTCCAAATCCAACGTAGAACCAATTTTCATTTTTGATTTTTGGTCATTCGTTTCCATCGTAAAGGAAGTGAGGCGTAGTTTTTTTACTGCATCATTTGTTTTTAGATCATTAGCAGATTTATGAAATCCATTTAGCATTCGCAAGGCGGAAAACTGAGAATACGAATTGAGGTAAAGTGTAAATCCAGAACCGAATTCTTTGGCATTCGCACAAAATGCCGTGGAAGTTTTAACATCCAAAGCAAACTCCGGACTGAATCGCCAAGGTTCTTCAGGATTCATTTGCCCAACACTTTGAGTGCGTCCATAGTCCAGTTGTTTTTCGGAAGCCTGGCAATTGTATAAAAGGGAAAACAACAAAATTGGAAAAATAAGATGAATCAAATTCATACCAAAAAAAGAAAGATCATCTGATGGGCGAGTCTTACGAAAAAAAAAGAGATCCATGGAATTTCCAAACCATGAATCTCTTCTAAAGACCAATCAAGCGAAAAACAAAATTGTTTAATCGATATAGTCTTTGAGTTTTTTCGAGCGGCTTGGGTGTCGAAGACGACGAAGTGCTTTTGCTTCGATCTGACGAATCCTTTCCCGAGTCACTTTAAATTGGTATCCCACCTCTTCGAGAGTTTGCGCATACCCATCATCCAAACCAAATCGCATCCGAATGACCTTTTGTTCCCGTGCCGGTAAGGTTTGGAGAACCTGACGGATTTGTTCTGAAAGAATGGAAGACGCTGCTGAATTGAGTGGCGAGATCACTTCCTTGTCTTCGATAAAATCTCCGAGTTCTGAATCCTCTTCCGAACCCACTGGAATCTCAAGTGAGATTGGTTCCCGAGCTACGTTTTTCACAGCCTTCACTTTTTGCACTGGCCAGCCGAGTCGTTCTGCAATTTCATCATTGGATGGATCGCGACCAAACTCTTGGACAAAAAGACGAGTTTCGCGGATCACTTTGTTCACTTGTTCGATCATATGAACCGGAACACGGATGGTACGAGCTTGGTCAGAGATCGCACGAGTGATGGCTTGTCTAATCCACCAAGTGGCGTAAGTAGAAAATTTATAACCTTTTTTGTATTCGAACTTATCAACAGCCCGGATAAGACCAATGTTTCCTTCTTGGATCAGGTCAAAGAAATGCATTCCACGGTTGGCGTAACGTTTAGCAATGGAGACTACCAAACGAAGGTTTGCTCGAACGAGTTCACGTTTCGCTTGGGCAATTTCTCTTTCGCCTTTGATGATTTTTTCACCCCAGTCTTTGATTTCGCCAACAGGAGAACCGGCTTCCTGTTCCATACGACGGAGTTTTCTTTCATTGTTGCGAATGTCTTTGATGACTTCTCTGACTTCATCAATATCGCAACCCATCATCTTTTCGATTTCATCTAGATTTTCATTTTTTTCGATGAAACGGTTGAGGGCTTTGATTTCACGAACATCATGTCCGTATTTGGCTTTGATTTTAAGGAAATGTTTCTCGATTTCCTTAACACGAAATACCATTGATTTGATCTTTTGGGAGATCTTTTGGATTTCTTTTTGAGAGACTCCAATTTTACGAATGGCTTCGTCAATTTTACCAGTGGATAAATCGATTTTCTCTTTGAGTTCTTTGAACTTCTTAGAATTTTCAGAATACTTACGAATTCGGTTTGTGGATTCGTTTAAAACTTTTTCATCCTGTTGGATGAGTTCCATGTTTTCAAAAAATACTTTTTCTAATTTGTCCGCTTGCTCTTGGTTGAGTGCGTACATTTTGTCCACTTTCACCAAGTCATAAACTTTGATTTTTTTGGACTTAATTTTTGGAATTAGTTTTGCAAAATTTTGGCGAAGAATAGAAGAACTAAGGATTGTTTCTTCAATAATTTTTTCACCCTTCTCAATCCTTTTGGCAAGAAACACTTCTGTTTCTCCAGAGATCAGGGATACTTTACCAATTTCTTTTAAATAAAGACGAATCGGATCTTCGGAACTAGAGGAAACACTGGACTCTCTTTTTTTACGTGCAGGTTTCTCTTTTGTTTCTTTAGTAGTTTCTTCTTTTGTAGTCGTGAGGGAACTAGATTCTTCCAAAGACTTTTTGGAATACTCTTCTACAATTTCAATCCCCATCTCGTGTAACAAAGTAAAGACATCATCAATTTTTTCGGAATTTAAGATTTTATCCGGAAGTATTTCATTGATTTCATCATAAGATACCTCTCGATTTGCTTTTCCGATCGAGATGATCTTTTGTACTTCTGGTAGGCTTGCTAGATTTTCCATTCTACCTCTATCCTCTTTATACTTCTAACGTTTGGATCGTTCGGAGATACACGGATCTCTTATTTTTTTCACTTTTTAAAAGTGAAAGTTCTGATAAAAGATTGTTCTTTTCTTCAATCGTTAAATCAGGTTTGGCCATCTCTTTGACAAGTTCTTCCATCCTTGCGTCATCCAACAAATCCGCATGGTAAAGAAACATCCCCTTAAATAAACCTGGTGTTGTCGATTCATCGGCCGTAAAATGTTCGGCAATCATTCCCAGGTATTCCGAAGGAATCTCTTCCCTCGAAAGAATTTCTGCAGCTGTTAGGTTCTCATTCTGCAAATATTTCGTATATAAATAGTCCCAAAGAAAAGCAGAAACTTCATCTCGAAACTCCAGTGATAACAAATCATCAGCGAAACTAAATAGTTCCAAATTCTGAATGAGCATTGCGATCATCTTACGTTCACAGACCAAAATGGGGGAAGGTTTTCCCGGTTTGGCCACAGCACGTTCTTTTTTAGTATCGACCGCAGAGGGGGTCGAAGTTACACCCGGCTTGCCCCGAAAATCCTGAAAAAGCGAAGAAAATGAAAGTCCGAGTTGGCGTGCCCCCTCTTCTAAATAGACTTGTTTGTCTGTTTCCTTTTCCATGGGTTTTAGGAATTCAAAAAGTTTTTTGACACCTGCCTGTTTTTCTTCTGCCAAAGAAGAAGGCCCAGCTCCTGCAAGGATCTCCCGAATCATAAATTGGGAAGCGGGTGCTGCCGATTCCAATAAATCTCTGATTTCTTGTTTGTTATGGTGAAGGGAATAATCAAAAGGATCCTTTCCTTCTGGTATATGACAGACTTTTACCGAAACTCCTTCTTTCGAAAGAAGATTCACAGCACGAAAGGCACCTTTGGTTCCCGCTTTATCAGAATCCATCATTAAGTACACTTTGTCCGCCATATTCTTTAAGATACGAACATGGCCTTCTGTAAATCCGGTTCCGAGAGGTGCGACGACAAACTCAATTCCTTTTCGAAATAGTCCAATGGCGTCAAACACACCTTCCACAATGACCGCTTCTCTTGTTTTTCGAATGCTATCTTGGCTCAAATTTAAATTATAAAATGTACGACTTTTATCATAAATCAAAGAGTTCGGGCTATTGATGTACTTGGCTTCTTCTGATTCACCGAGGAATCTACCGGAAAAGGCAATCACTCTCCCTCTGGTATCAATCACAGGAAACATGATGCGGTTACGAAAAAAATCATAAGGATCTTTGTTTTGGTCCTGTCTTTTGAGTAGTCCTAACTGTTCGCCAAGTTTTACTTCCGCCTCGGTTTTAAAGAGTTCTGAACGTAAATTTCCAAAACCGGGAAGGCCAAATCCAATTTTAAAAACTTTTAAATCTTCTGAATACATCCCACGTGATTCCAAATACTTAAGGGCAATTTCGCCGCTTTGCTTATTTAAATTCTTTTGAAAGTATTCCAATGCTTTTTGGGAAACTTGGTACAGGGCTTCTTTTTTTCGCTCTGATTCTTCCTCTTCTTTTGTTCTTTCGACAAGAGGAATTCCTGAATAATCAGAAAGGATTTCTAAAGATTTGAGGAAGTCTACCTTTTGGTAGTCCATCACAAATCGAAACAAATCACCGGATGCTTTGCATCCAAAACAGTGGTAGAACCCACCTTCTGCATTTACGTTGAAAGACGGAGTTTTTTCATTATGGAATGGGCAGATTCCAACAAGGTTTCTTCCCATACGACGCAAAGGAACAAACCGGTTGATATAAGAATCAATGGAGACTTCTCTGCGAACTCTTTCTTTAAAACTTTGGTAAGGATTCACAGTATAACAGTATTAACTGGCGCTAAGTGCTTGTTTTGCGAGAGAGGATACCTTGGAGCCGTCTATATTTTGCCCTTTAAATTTTGCCATTACTTTACCCATCACCTTTCCCATATCCTGGGCTCCGTTCGCATTCAATTCCGCAATGGCTTCGTTCACTGCTCGAGAGATTTCTTCTTCGGAGACTTCTTTTGGAATATAACGTGAGATGACTTCTGCTTCCTGAATTTCTTTGCTCGATAAATCGGGACGATTGGCTTTGTCATATTCGACAGCTGTGTCCTTTCTACGTTTGAAATTGGATTTTAAAATCTGCATCACTGCAGTATCCGTTAATTCGGAAGCACCGGTTTTGGTTAATTCGTATTGAATTTCTGCTTTGATGAGACGCAAAGTGCCGAGGACTGTTTCATCCTTGGCCTTTAATGCCGTTTTTAGATCGGTACTAATCGTCTCTTGCAGGGTCATTGGATAACCGGCTTAAAGATTACAGTTTATCTTTTTTAGCAAATAGTCTTTTCTTTTTGTCTCGTTTGCGTTTCGCTGCCTCGACTGCCTTTTTTTTGACAACGCTCGGCTTTTCGAAGTATTCACGACGTTTGATTTCGCTCATGATACCTGCATTCGCACAATCTCTTTTGAACCTACGAAGCGCAGCCTCGATGGATTCCCCTTCTTTTAAATAAATCCCTACTTGTGGGGTCATAGACAAACAACTGTCCTTTTGTAAAAATGGTCTAGTTTTGACGGTATCGGAAACCGCCCTGATTTGTCAATTCAGCCGAAAAACTAATCAGAAATTTTCGATGAAAATGGCAGAAAATCGAGAATCATCCGCTAAAATCTCCCGGTCAATGGGGAAAATCTTGAGTTTGTAGTCCAAAATCAAATGTTTGGAAGGAAAATAAAGGGATCCAAACCTATGATTGGCGCCATCGAGAGTTTCTCCCGGACAAAAAAGGAAATAGGACCTTGGGTTCAATTGGAAATTGAATTCGTTTTCTTTTGTTTCTTTGTGCAGGGTGGCGGTCACTTCCCGTAAGATCTCTTGGCTTTTGACCACACCCAAAGGTTTAAAAAAGGGAGAGAGGTCCTGGAGGTGAAAAAATGCAATCACTCCCGCAGGCAGATCCTTGGTGAGAGAACGATCTATTTTTTTTCGGATTGGCTCTATGATGGTTGGAAAATCCAGAAGGTTCTTTTCCCGAAGGGAAATCCCTGTGGCACAAAAAGTCAAAACTTGGTTTGATAGATCTTCCCAATTTCGTTTTGAAAGTTCTGGTTCGATTTCCTGGACAACAAGGGCAAAAACAGGAACTTCTCCTTCAGGAAGGCGAATGATATTGATCTTTAAATCCCTTCCCCCTTCTGAAAAAGTCCCAAGGGATTTTGGTTCCATAAATTCCAGTTCCCGGACGAGGGTTGTCATTTGACCGGAAACAAGACTTCTGAGCCATTCCTCTTTTTCCGTCCTACCAAATTCATAAACGATTTCACCGGCAAGGTAAACCCAACCCAAATGGGCGCCGACACTGGCAAAACTAATGCCAAGCCTACGGGAATGGTAGTCTGTCATTTGCATGGAGGGGGATGGACTTACATGAGTTGGATCTATCATCGGAATCTAGTTTTAGTATCGGCGCGGGCCTGACCAATCAAAAGGAGAAAGGATTGCCCCTGGCGTTATGCTCCCAAAATGGAGTAAAAACAACTCGGGGAACCTGTGAACGCAACACCGAAACAAAAAAAACTCATCTCTCTATCGCAATTCATTCTAGAAGAGCAACTCAAAATCCCTCATGCCTCGGGAGAATTTACGGCCCTTCTCAGCCACTTAGTCTACGCAGCCAAAATTGTTGGTCGCGAGGTCAGAAAAGCAGGGCTTTTAGATGATATTCTCGGTGCCACGGACGACACAAACGTCCAAGGCGAGACCCAAATGAAACTGGACCAATATGCGGACAATGCCTTCAACCAGTCCCTTAAAATATGTGGCCATCTTTGTGTTCTGGCCAGCGAAGAACACGAACATATCATTCCCATTCCTGGAGGCTACAATATTGGAAAGTACACGATGGCGATCGATCCTTTGGATGGATCCTCTAACATCGACACCAATGTATCGATTGGAACCATTTTCTCCATCCACCAAAGACTAGAACCCAATTCCAAAGAACCTGGAAACGAAAAAGATTTATTACAACAAGGCCATTTACAACGCTGCGCAGGTTATATCATTTATGGTTCTTCCACGATGCTTGTCCTTTCTACAGGAAAGGGTGTTTCTGGGTTTACCTTAGATCCAAGTGTGGGTGAATTTTTACTCTCCCATCCGAATATGCAAATGCCAGCGTCTGGGGATATTTATTCTGCCAATGAAGGAAACGCATCCTATTGGTCTCCGGAAGTACAAGCCTATCTCCAAAAAATCAAATCCATCGAAGGTGGAAAAAAACCAAAAACAGCTCGTTATATTGGATCACTTGTTGCGGATTTCCATAGAAACCTTTTGAAGGGAGGGATTTTCCTCTATCCGAATGATACAAAATCTTCCAAGTATCCGAATGGAAAACTTCGTTTGTTGTATGAAGCAGCTCCTATGGCGTATATCGCAGAACAAGCTGGTGGAATGGCCGTTACTGTTAAGGGTGAGAGAATCCTTGACCTGACCCCGAAAGACCTTCATGAAAGAACAACGCTCATTATTGGTAGCAAAAAGGAAGTAGAAGAATTTCTTACATTTGTTCCTAAGTCATAATTTTCGAAACCATTGAAAGAAATTTCTTTCAATGGAAATGATGTTCTAGTAGTTTTGGCAGAATTAAAAGATTTTAGGAGAGAACTTTCAATGAATAAAAAACTACTCGTTTTAATTCTTGGTGTGACTATGGCTTCTGGACTTGCATTCTGCAAAAAAGAAGAGCCGGTTGTTGAAGAAAAAATCGAATCTGTTGAAGATGCAGCGAAAAAAGTAACTACAGAAGTAGAGAAAAAAGTAGATGCAGCAGTGAAAACTGCAGAAGCAGAAGCTAAAAAAGCAGCAACAGGCGCGATCAAAGACGCAACAAAAGACATTAAAAAACCAGCAGGTTTCTAATCATCTTTTTCTGTAAAAGAGAACCAACCGAAGTTTCGGTTGGTTTTTTTATTTTCTAACTATCTGTATACTTGATCTTAGCATGCAGTTCTTCCTCTAAAGCACATTTCGGATAGGTTCCCACATCAAGAGAAGTCCCAATATGACCAAAAGGGTCCTGGGGAGAAATGATTCTTAAATCCCAACCATTCACAATCCAAGGGCATTGGTAATTTTTGTCTCGGCAAAGAATTTGTGCTGCTTTTGGTTTCGGATAGGCCCAAGCGGAAGTTTGGAACTTACATTTGTTTTCAATTTCTGCAATGGTTCGAATGCGTTTGATGGCTTGGTCAAATTCTTTAAACCTGCTTGTCATTGGATCGGCAAGGTCTTTTCGAAAGAGTCCTTTCTCTGCATTGTAAGTAAACATCACTAACAATTTTTCAGACACATGTTCCTTTTCAGTGGATACCTTTAAATTTTCCATGATGTAACGAGCAATTTTTAATGCATCTAATGTGACTTCAGCAGTGTCATCAGCATACTCACCCGCCTCTTCTTCATCATCGCTGGCATCATCTTCCATCCCACTTCCAGCCAAAAGATCCTGATTCAATTGGTGTTTGCGAAGGTCATCTACGTTTACTGTAGCAGGAACCACTCCAGGAATTTCAAACCCATTGGAACCATGGTTGTTAATCGCACTGATGACTTCTTCTGGTAGGTTCAGTTTTCTTGCAATTTCCAAAGAAAGATTGACTGCAGAAGAAAGTGAAGACCCGAAAAAACTTTGTTTGTACAATCCTTCCTTCGATACAGCTATGTCAGCGCAAAGACCAGCTAAAAAACTGAACCGGTTGACCATCTTAAACCCATATTGTTTTTGGATCACCGATCCTAAACTCAGAAGGCCAAAGTCAGCAAGATGATTAAAAAACTCTTTGTGATTGAGAAGAACACGAAAAAAAGATAAAGCAAGTGACTTGGAATAAAATGAATTTTGAATGATTCCTTTGAGACTAGCCATTCTCTCAGCATTTTGTTCATACAAATGAAAAATAAACTCATTGGATCTGTCTTCAATTCGACTGAGGATTGCTTTCGAAAGGACCATTCGAAGCATCCGCATCAAATCTTTGGACATTGCTAACTTAAACGAAGGGATGTAGTTTCCTTCCATACCTTCTAGTTTCTTTAAAACGTTTTCCTTGATCGCCACTTTTTCTTTGATGAGGATACTACCGTTTTTATCAACGACTGGTTCACTGAGAGAAACAGAACCTAACAAATCATAATCAACAGCAAAATTTTTAAATTCATTGAATTCTAAGAATTCGATTCCAGCGTTCGTAATTTTCATAAAGGTCCTAAGGAAACTGTCTTTTACGATCCTTCTGAGAGCAAGATTTTTGCTTTCCTTCTGCGTCTAAATAGTGTAGTTTTTTAGTCGTTTTGGAGGTTCTCGTTGGTTTCTTCTATCCCAAAAGACTCACAATCTGTGAGCGAGTTGAAAGAGTTCTACAGACAAATGGTACTTATACGAAAGTTTGAGGAAGCCGCTGCCAAAGCCTATAGCGTAGGAAAAATTGGTGGGTTTTTACATTTGTACATCGGCCAAGAGGCAGTGGGTGTTGGTTCGATCGCTGCCCTCACCCCAAAAGACTATATTGTTTCCACCTATAGAGACCACGGCCATGCACTGGCTAGAGGACTTAGTCCCAAACCTCTTATGGCTGAGTTATTTGGAAAAGGAACAGGGATCTCAAAAGGTAACGGCGGTTCGATGCACTTTTTTGATCGCAACGCACACTTTATGGGTGGGCACGGAATTGTGGGAGGTCATATCTCACTTGCCGCAGGGATTGCCTTTGCTTCTAAATTTAAAAAAGAAGATTCTGTCACCATTTGTTTTTTTGGCGAAGGTGCTGCCAATATTGGATCGTTTCATGAGGGTTTAAACCTTGCTGCTATTTGGAAACTTCCCGTCGTTTTCATATGCGAGAACAACCATTATGCGATGGGAACTCCCGAATATAGGGCTCTTGCTGTCAAAGATGTTTCTGTGAGGGCATATGCTTATGACATTGCTCGCGACCATATCGAAGGAGATGAAGTGAGAAAGGTCAGAGACCATGTCCAAGTGGCTGTAGAAAGAGCTCGCCGTGGTGAAGGACCAACTCTCATCGAAGTTTCCACTTACCGGTTTCGGGGCCATTCCATGTCGGATCCTGCCAAGTATAGAACCAAAGAAGAATTAGAAGCTTATAAAAAGAAAGACCCATTGATGCGAGCAAGACACGAACTTGAATTAGGTGGGATTAAAACAGAAGAATTGGACAAAATGGATTTGGAAATCCAAACCCAAGTGGATGAAGCTTACCAATACGCAGAGACATCACCAGAACCTCCCCTTTCCCAACTACACAAGTATGTGTATTCGGAGGATAAATAAATGGCCATTCTAACTTACAGAGAAGCGTTAAACCGTGCCATGGTGGAAGAAATGGAAAAAGATCCATCCATCTATTTAATGGGAGAAGAAGTGGGACATTACCAAGGGGCTTATAAAGTTTCCCAAGGGATGCTAGAAAAATTTGGGGAAGAGAGAGTGATTGACACTCCTATTTCTGAAAATGGATTTGCTGGGATTGGAGTGGGTTCGGCGATGGTTGGCTTACGCCCCATCATTGAATTTATGACTTGGAACTTCTCTCTTGTTGCCATTGATCAAATCATCAACTCAGCCGCAAAAATGAATTATATGAGTGGGGGCCAGTTCCCTATGCCGATTGTCTTTCGTGGTGCCGGGGGTGCGGGAGGAAGACTTGGTGCCCAACACTCCCAAGCTTTCGAATCTTGGTATGCCCATTGTCCAGGCCTCAAAGTGGTTTGTCCTGCCACTCCAAAGGATGCTTATGGCCTACTCAAATCTTCCATCAGAGACAATAACCCTACGATTTTTATTGAATCAGAAGTGTTATACGGATCCAAAGGAGAAGTCCCCGAACAGGAATACACCATTCCTTTGGGCCTTGGCGAAATCAAACGGAAAGGTACAGACATCACACTTGTGACTTGGTCTAGAGCTCTCGGGTTTGCCGAAGAAGCAGCGGCCATTCTCGAAAAAGAAGGGATCTCTGTCGAAATTGTGGATCTACGCAGTTTACGCCCGTTAGATGAAAATCTAATTTACGAATCTGTCAAAAAAACAAACAGGGCACTTGTTGTGGAAGAAGGATGGCCTGTGGCAGGATTTGGTGCCCAAATTGCTTACCTCATCCAAAAAAATGCCTTCGCTTATTTGGACCACCCCGTGGAACGAGTGACACAAATGGATGTTCCCATGTCTTATGCTGCCAACTTAGAAAGAATGAGTTTGCCAAACGCAACAAGAGTTGCCGATACCATCCGCGAGATGTTACAGTAGGAGAACCGACAATGGCAAAAATTCAAGAAATGACCCAACTTTCCCCTACGATGGAAGAAGGAACCATTGTGAAGTGGTTAAAAAAAGAAGGAGATTCCGTCTCTCCTGGCGACATCATCGCCGAAGTAGAAACAGACAAAGCAGTGATGGAAATGGAGGCCTTTGAAACAGGAGTGATCTTAAAAATCCTACATTCAGAAGGTGCCAAATTAAAAGTGGGACAGGCTTTGGCTGTAATTGGGAAACCAGGGGAAGATGTATCTTCTCTGTTAGCGGATCTTCCCAAACCATCACCTAACCAAACAAAGCCAGAAACTGCACTCCCAAAAGAAACCCAAGCCACCCAACCTTCCGTTTCGTTACCCACGACCCCGGTAATCACTTCCCAAGAATCTGAAACAAAACAGAACCCAACCTCGATGAACTCGGTTACTGCGGTTAGCGAGATAAATCCAACAAACCGAGGAGGACTTCGTGTCCTTGCCTCTCCTCTGGCCAAATCGATTGCCATTGAACACGGAGTTGATTTGCATACAGTGATCGGAACAGGGCCTGAGGGAAGGATCACTAAAAAAGATGTTTTGGATACTTTAAGCCAAGGGTCTCGTTCAACTCAATACGCGAGCAAAGCCGCAACACGCGCAGATGAAGTTGTGACTTTGAATGGAATGCGAAAAACCATAGCCAAACGCCTGACCGAATCCAAACAAAATCTCCCCCACTTCTATTTGAATGTGGATGTAAATGCAAAGGCAATGGAGTCTTTTCGTTTGGAACTTTCCGAATTCCAAAAACATTTGGATCCAGAACTCCAAGTCAAAGTCAGTTTAAACGATATCATCGTCAAAGCCACTGCTGCAGCCCTAAGGCTTCATCCCAAAGTCAATGCGAGTTTCCAAGGAGATTCTATTTTACAATTTGGTCGAGTGGATGTAGGGATAGCTGTTTCTCTCGATGGAGGTCTTTTAACGCCCGTTATCCGTGGAGCAGATGGGAAATCCATTTTAGAAATTTCGAAAGAAGTGAAGGAACTAGCAAAACGTGCCCGGGAACGCAAACTAAAACCCGAAGAATTTTCAGGTGGAACTTTTACCATTTCCAATCTAGGAATGTATGGGATCAGTCGGTTCACTGCCATCATCAACGAACCAGAAAGTGGGATCTTGGCCGTTGGTTCTGTGGAAGACAAACCGGTTGTGGAAAATGGTTCCGTGGTAGCAGGCCGGGTTTTGTCTCTCACTTTGTCTTGCGACCACCGAGTGATCGATGGTGCGGTGGGGGCCGAATTTTTAAGGACTCTCAAGAGTCTTTTAGAACAACCGAGCCTTATGGCCGGTGTGATCTAAAACATTCGGAAGTGGTTGTAGTTTATGCTGCGAAAAAATCAGCGCTTTGGATGTCTGCGATAGGGATACGAACCACACCATTCGCTAGATTTCCAATCACTACATCGTCCATCATTTGGCGATTTTTATCGAGTTCAATACTTTGTCCGTCTTTCAAGTGGAGAACGATATCGATTCCTCGGTAGTGGATGTATCTTTCGAGTGTGTTTTTGAATTTGTGTGCTTTGTCCATCTGGTTTTGTTTCCCTTATCTTTGTAACTTACAAAGGGTATCGTACGAAGTTAATGAGACCTTTAGAAAATTTTGTCTCATTAGATAAGTTTTTTTTGACAGTATCAGGAAACTGGGAGAATTATGTCACATGAAGCCCGAGAACAGTACATCCGCCACTCCTGGCGTACGGAAAGCCGCCCTCCTCCTTTTATCCCTTGGCAAAGAAAGAGCTGCCGATGTCCTGAAACATCTCGATGACACCATGCTCGAAGCAGTGATTCTGGAAATGTCCAAAATCCGCTCCATCTCGAAAGAAGAAAGAGAGGTCATCTTAAAAGAATTTCATAATACCATAGAAGATTTAAACGAAACCACATCCGGTGGGCTCTCTACTGCGAAATCCCTTTTGGAACAGACTGTCGGAACAGAAAAAGCCAATGTGATCCTAAAAAAAATCCACAAAGAAGAGACTAAAAACGATTTTGAATTTTTAAACCAAGTGGAGCCGGGAGTTTTGCAAGGAATGCTCGGAACTGAATCTCCACAAATCATTGCCGTGACCTTATCACATTTGGATCCCAAAAAAGCGGCTGATGTTTTAAAACTCTTTCCCAAACCAGAACAGGCAAAAATAGCTGTAAGACTTGCCACCACTTCCAAAACCCATCCTGATGTGATCCAAAATATCGCAAGGATCCTCAAAAAACGATATGAAGAAAGGGACAAACAGGAATACTCCGAAGCAGGTGGGGCTCACGTCCTTGCGAACATTTTGAACTTTATGGAAAAAGGGGCCGAAGAAACGATTCTTTCCGAACTAGAAGAATCTTCACCCGATGTAGCCGACCAAGTCCGTGAAAAACTTTATACCTTTGAAGACATCCTTTCTTTGGATAATAAAGAAATGCGAATCCTTATCAACCGTTTGGCTGATGACTCGTCCATATCTCTTGCCATCCGTGGTGCCGGAGATGAAATCAGGAAAAAATTCCTAAACAATATGAGCCAAAACAGGTCTGAAGATATTTTAGATGCCCTGGATATGAAACCACGAGTCACCTTACGAGAGATAAACGAAGCAAGAAGTAAAATTGTGCAAGTGGCGAGAGTTTTAGAAGAAGAAAACCAGATTCTATTTAAGAAAGAAAAAGAAGAATATATTGA
Source organism: Leptospira mtsangambouensis (assembly GCF_004770475.1). Taxonomy (NCBI): domain Bacteria; kingdom Pseudomonadati; phylum Spirochaetota; class Leptospiria; order Leptospirales; family Leptospiraceae; genus Leptospira; species Leptospira mtsangambouensis. The sequence goes on along the minus strand of NZ_RQHK01000002.1, from coordinate 729,506 downwards.
GTGAAGGGAAAATCTAAGATATCCGATGGCGGAGTTGACGGGGCTCGAACCCGCGACATCCTGCGTGACAGGCAGGCACTCTAACCAACTGAGCTACAACTCCATCGGAATAAAGACCAAAGTATAGAATCGACTCCGAGAGTCAACACAGTTTTCATTTGTTTTCTTGCCTTTCGTTAGAATTTTTAGAATCTGGCATTGGTTCTATGCAAATCGAAGAAAAAAAAGCCAAAGACCTTTTCCAGGATCGTATCTTTACCCTTTCCAATTTTTTATCTGTGTTTCGGGTGTTGTTACTCCCCTTTTTTTTCCAAAGCACATATGCCTATGCACATGATCCTGCGAACTTACGCGCTTTTTCTGCATCGATCTTTTATGCACTTGCTGCTGTCGTCAGTGATTACCTCGACGGACTCTTTGCTCGTCTCCTCCACCAAGAAACCACTCTCGGTAGATACTTAGATCCAGTCTGTGATAAACTCGTTACTCTCGGTGGACTCTTTGTGGTTACCATTCATTTTGATTTTCCTAGTTGGATCCTCATTGTATATTTTATTAGAGAGATCCTCGGTGTTTGGCTTGGTGGGTATTTGTATTTAAAACGTGGATTACAAGGTCGACCTAACTGGTGGGGAAAATTTGGTGTGGGAATTGTAGCCGTTTCCGTGATTTGGTATATGTCATTACCTTACTTTTTAAAGTTTGGTGCCCCTTATTCTTTTTTACTCCATCCTGTGATCTCTGCTTATGTTTTACTTTTTGTCCTCACAGCAGGTGTTGTGGCTTATATCGTTCGGTATTGGAATATTGTCTTCCATCCAGAAGCCATTGAGTTAGATCCAGAAAACAAAAAACAGGCCAAAAAATACCAAAAGATTTAATTTGATTTCTACTGATCATTTCATTTGGCAAGAGGTCTTTTAAGTCCCAACCAGAAACCAAAAGTAGAAATCAAACTTATCAATACTTTGTTAGTCGTTTATTATTTCAAAGTACCTGTTCTTTTTCTGCGGAGTAAATACCACTCATACAAATTTTGTCCCGTTTCTGCCCAAACAAATTCCGCATAATGGTAGTATGCCCCATCAGCTGCATTGATTGTGAGTGCTGAATAATTTTTAGGATTCTCATACACACCTTTTGCGATATCTGCAGGCATTTCAGTAATAGCACCTGTAGCAATGTGTTTGTATTTAGTGAGGATTTTGCCATCTGTTGTTTTGGCTTTTGCATCCGTAATTTCGAGTTTTTTCATTCCCTTGGATTGCAAGTAAGAAAGAAATTCTGGTTTTCCTTGGGATTTTCTAGCTTCGGCCATTTCCCAAATAGCATTTTTTCCAGAACTATTGTAAACGTTTACGTTCGCACGAGCTTCCACCAAAACCTTTACTAGTTCCAAATCAGAGATACGAACGGCATTCCATAAGGCTGCGTCAAAGTCTGGTGCAAACGTATATTCGCGGTATCCTGCAATGTTTGGATTGGCTCCTTTTGCCAAAAGTAATTTTGCAATTTTAGCATTGGCCACTCGGTCGAGAGCTGTTCTTGCACCCCAACGAAATTTCATTCGGAATGGTCCAATTCGATCTGTATAATCACATTCTTTAGAGCGATTATCAACTTTAGCACCTTTGTCTAGGAGAAGTTTTACTAGACCTTCATCACCTTCCATAGCAGCAATGGTAAGTGCATGAAAACAATCAGACGTTTGGTTTACTTCAGCACCTTCTTCAATCATTTGTTTGGCTTTGTCGAATTTACGATCTTCGATTGTGTAGGGCAAACTCGCACAAGAGACGAATGCCCATAAAAGGATAAGAGGAATGAGATTTTTCATGCCAGCATCATAACGACAAAGATTCGAAAGGCAAGAGAAAAAAGGAAACGAGTTGGAGTGGTTGGATTCTATTTGTTAAGGAAGGGGGGCCTTGAGCGTTTCTTTTCGTGGTGAACTAAGGGATAATAGAACAGGTTCTAATTTAGAAAGGATATTCCAAAGGAATCCAATCTATTATCCCAAAGGGAATTAACGTCTTTTTTTCTTTCTTGCGACTTTTTTCTTCGCTGCTCTTTTCTTAGCAGTTTTCTTTTTCGCGGGTCTCTTTTTCGAGAGAACTTTCTTAGTTTTTTTCTTTGCCGCTTTTTTCTTTTTAGCAGCCTTCTTCTTTTTAGGAGCCGCTTTTTTGGCTTTTTTCTTCGCTGCTTTCTTTTTTGCGGCTTTTTTCTTCTTAGGAGCTGCTTTTTTAACCACAACTGCTACTTCCGGAGCAGGTTCTTCTTGGATTTGTGGTATTTCTATTGTTTCGTTTTCTTCCATACATGTAACCTTATGAAGATAGTATCAAATCTTCCTTCTGGAAACGATAACAAAGCTTGGATTATTAAAAGTAAATTCATTTTTATGATGAAGCATCACACAAAACTAATTTATTTAAAAATGATTCTATTTTTGAGAGAATGTTTGTAAATTTTCTATCACATCACCTTAAAGTTTGTAAACAAATTCACCTAACCCCTAAGATACGAGTTGGACCACCAACTTTGGCTCAAGTACTTCTGTGATTTTGTAAACGTAGGATTTCTTTTTGGTATTCTTCTGCTTTGTCTGGCCGTTTTGACTTTCGATACAGCCGACTGAGAATCTTAATGACCGGGATTACCTCCGGTTTCCTACTGTAGATCCTTTCGGCCATGTCAATGGCATCATCAATCAAACTTGCTTTTGCATATTGGATGGCACCATCAAAGATCATTTGAAGCCCTGATGGGTGGAGATTAGAAAAATTCTCAGCGGCACGACCAGCTTCGGCCGGTTTCTCCAGTTTACGATACACTCGGTGCAATAATTTCCATACGGCTGGGTCAAAGGGATGGAGGTCAGCATATCGGATGAGCAATGGGAGGGCTTCCTTGTCCTGGTTTTTTTTGTGAAGCCGGATCGGCTCTTCTAAATTCGCATTTCTCTCCCTGGAATCCCATTGGGTTTGGGGATGGAACCTTATGCTCAGTAAAGAAAGATCATCTGTTAATTCTCCGATTTTTTGGAGAATTTTGCCCAAAGTTTCAATATCCCCAAGACTTGCTTCCGCATGTAACAAAATCGATGTATGGTCCATATTGATCACTCGGTTTGTATCGGTTGTATTTCCCATACTGAGATCATCACGCCCATCGGATCCAATGATGATGGTATCTCCTGGGCGAATCCAACAAGTTTCAATCCTTGCTTTGTCCTTTTGCATTCCCAATTTAAAATTGGTGGCTTCTTCCGATAAAAAACTAGCCTTTCCATCTCTCAATCGAATCGGAAAAGGATGTTCCGCATTCAGGTAATACAAAAATCCATTTTCTTCATCCACTAAACCAAGGAGAAGGGACATGGACATCGAACCATCAAAACCTTCAAACACATCATTTAAGTCATTGAGTGCAGTGTGTAACCATCGTTCGGGATAATATCCAGAAAGGATTCCTTCTCTATGAGTTCGTTCTACCAAAGCACGAAAGGCAGTCCCAAACACAAGGACTCCCCCTGCTCCTTGCATTGATTTACCCATTGCATCCCCATTGGCAAAAACAAGATAACTGCGTCCACGAAGAACAATCTGGTCTGCCACACAGATATCTCCTCCCAGTTCATATTCTCTATTTTTGAATTGGAATGATTTCTTTTGTTTGATATAGGTTTGGAACTGAACCGTTTTCGAACGGATGCGAATCCCGGAAAGAGGACGAGTGAGAAGTGACGTAAGATAATAATCTCCATCTTGTTGGTATTTCAAACGACTCACTTCTCCTATGGCATCTTCATAGGAACGATTGAGAGTTCGTAACATCAGTCCGAGTAAAAATAAAATGGAAACTCCTGTGATGAGAAAGTCTTCACTGCGAGCCTTCTCTGAAGAATAATCAAAAAACCATTCGGGATGAACTGTCTGGATGTAATTCACTCCAAAGAGGGCTCCGACAAAAAATACAATGGCCATCCAATCAAACTTCTTTCCAAGGATGAGCATATTCAATACAAGGATGGGAGCCAGTAACATCACATTGGCACTGACAATCCCACCACTGTATTTGATTTGTAAAAAGGATGTCAGTGAACTTATGATAAAAGTGGGAAGGATGAGGATTTGAAATTTGTTTTTAAACCGTGCTAAATAATAAAAAAGACAAGCAAATCCAAAAGCAACCCAAAGAGAAATAAGGCCACCTATTTCAAATCCTTCACGAAAGAATTCAGAGGTAAGTCCCACTCCCATCGCAATGATGCCCGCAAAGAGTGTTCCATTTAAGATACGATGCCTCATCACAAACCGATCGGTTGGTCCCAGAACAAAAGAAACGAATTGGATTAGAATATGATTCCATTTTCGAACCAATGAATGGAATGGACCTACCATCATCTCGGACTCTCCTATGCGAAAAGGCATTTACGATCAAAAGGAAAGAACCAAAAAGTCCCCATCAAAATCTTTTTGAGATTGGTCCTAGCCCAAAGACGTAAGAGGTAATCTTACAAAAAACGAACAATTGTCGATTGTTTTTTCTGGGATTTGGGAAAATCAAAGAGCGAAAGGAAAATGAATTTATTTCCGGTCTTTTAGATATTCAGGTAAGTAGGATCGTAAATAGGCAACTGCCGCCCTTCCCGCTTCGCTCACCATTTCTTCTGTGATTTCCCCCCCTTCACGATACGAAAATCGAAAGACGGAATCAATGATTGAAACGGCAATCCCCACCTTTCGTGCTGCCTCCGGCCAATCAGGAAGTACAAATCGTTCTGCCACTTGAGACAAAGCAAGTGCTGCGATTTTATCATCCAAAGCCTTTCCAATGTACATGGTTTCTTCGTTTCGAACTCCATAAACAACTCGAACCAAGGCTGGGTCTTCTCGAACCACTGCGGCTGCTTCTTTTGCTAAAAAATGTACATAGTCTTGCCAAGAGCCAAAAACGGAAGTATCTACTTTGGCCAGTCGTTCGGAGACCAATTCCGAATGCACCAAACGCAGTCCCAGATAGAGCGCTCCCAGGTTGGGAAAAAAATGATAAGCAGAAGCACGTGGAATCCGAGCTCTTTCGCAAACCTTTGCGTAGGTAATGGATTCCGGTGATTCGGTTCGCAAAAGCTCTCGCAAAGCTTGGACAAGGATCGCTGGCCGTCCAAGGTCCTCTGTCTTTTCCGAAAGATTTTTGGTTTGTTTTCGCATTCTTACCGACAAGTGCCGAGTTTTTATCCTAATTCAAGTAAAAAATGGCACTAAAACGAAAAATTAGTCGACAAACGCCCGAATCATTAGAAATTCTAATCGACAAGAGTCGGGTATTCATTCCACCCGAGGCAGGAGACGAAAGCAATGAAAGATTCCAAAATTGAAACCGTAAGAAAGGCGATGCTTTCCGCCTGTATCAAGTTAGCTGATCTTGGTTTTTTAGCAGGGGTCGGTGGAAATTTAGCAGTACGGATTGATTCGGAACTGATGGCAGTCACTCCTTCAGCAACAGATTATTATACAATGAAACCAGAAGACCTTTGTATTTTACAAATCAAAGATCTCAAGATGGTAGATGGCACCAAACAACCAACAACGGAAAGTGGAATTCATGCATCTTTTTTTAGTCTGAGACCAGAAATCCAAGTGAGTTTACACACACACCAACCACTTGCAAGCGCAGTATCTTTACTTGGTTTGGATATGGATATTGAATCCCAAGAAGGGAAAAAAAATATAGGAAATTTTGTACGAATTGTATCCTATGCTCCGTCTGGAACTTCCTTTCTTGTCAAAGCATTTCGAAAAAGAATTATCAAAGAGACCAATGCTTATCTTTTGCGTAATCATGGTTTGGTTTGCGGAGCTTTGACATTGGAACAAGCAATCGCAAGTGTAAAGTTATTAGAAAAAGAAGCGGCACGTTTTCTAAAAACAAGAATCGAAAAAAATCCAAATTTATCCCAGATGCCACAAGAAATGAAAACTCAGTTAATCGAAGCTCTCTAAAATCAATTTGTGAATTCGATCGAAGGAAAAACAATGAAATCATCTACTACCAAAAAACTAAATCCAAAATCTGAAACACAAACTGATGCAGAAGAATTAAATCATTTATGGCACCGCTTAGATACAAAAGGTTTATTACAATCTCATAAAGCCGATCTATCCTTTCGTCTTCCGGGCAAAGGAAGTTTTCTTCTCATCCATAGAGGGGAAGGAAAAAAATCAAAAGTGGAAATTGGCGAATTCCCCATTGAAAATCCAACCGCAGCGATCAAAATCCAGTCCAAGGACGAAGCGACTCTCAATCAAATTCGCTTCCATGCAAGTTTATATTCTTTAAGATCTGATATTGGGGCCATCGCTTCGTTTCAGCCAGAATGGAGTTCTTTACTAAAGACACTAGACCATCCTCTCCCATTAGTATTCGATGAACAGTGCCGCCAATTAGGAGCACCGGTCTCTCCCATTCCCAAACGAATTGATGGAACTGTAGAAACAAGTTCCATTGTCCTCGGAGGAGCCAACGCCTTTTTGGATGAAGAGGCAGTGGTCATCACGAGTGTCACTCGAGAGAAAGCCATATACAATTGTGAGTTGATTGAAAAATGTTCAAAAGCTTATCTTTTAGCTCACTCCACAGGAAGTCCGATCAGAAACATTCCTTGGTGGGTACGTTTCATTGCAAAAAGTAGACTACTCAAAGATGAAAAAAAAGCAAGCATTGCTTACGCCCGTGGTGAAAGACCAACGGGATTTAAGGCCTACTAACACTAGTTCAATCAAGAAAGCAGACTAACGAATTCCTAAGTAAATATCAAACTGGGAATGGTTGGGGTCTTTCGCGTTGGTACCGTAGATTTCCAAATCGGTTTTGTAAGATCGATTTTTGCGGTATTTTTCTTCTGACCAAATTTTTTTCCAAGTATTCATTCCAATTTCAGAAATTGGACCCCACTCCGTGGGAACTTGGAGATAATCAGACTCAAAAACACTTACGGTTGTTAAGTGAGGTGGAAGGGAATCCAGAGAGCTGACCTTCGTGCCAATTAAAATGGTGTATTCCCCGTGTTCGTCTGTTTCAAATTCTGTATAAGCCACAACGATTTCGGAAGGAACCAAAGGATTTGGAATTTGGGAAAGAATCCCCTCTTCCCAAAACCTTTGCCAAAGGGTGGCAATTTTTCCTTTTCCAGACATTTCTTTCGCATTGGAGGTTCGTGCTGTGATCCCGACAAGGACCATCGGTCCTAAATGAATTTTGTGAGTTGAAGTTTGTTCCATAAATAGATCCTAACGCAAACTGGATTTGGGTTCTTGACTATTTGTGCTTTTTTATAAAAACTAAGTGAAAAAAAGAATTTATTTAATAGGGATATAAATTTCTGATTCTGGATTTGTATTTGATTGGAACCGGTCATCAAACAAATCAAAATCATCGCTAAATTCTCTTTCATACCCAGTGTTTGGCATCCAAGTTCCGTAGATATATTTCCAACCATTCAGGATGTCTTGGTTTTGGTTTCCGGGGACAGTAAACACCATATACTTTGCTGGTTTTAATGTATATGCGACAAATCCAGAAGGAATTTTTGTCTCCTTTGTGACTTGTGCCCCAATCATCACATCAAAATTTTCCGCATAATCCCAGTTTGTGTAAATACCAATTAAAGATTGATTCACTCGGTTGGGGATTGGTTCCATAAAACCACCGCCGATAAATTCTCCCCAGAATTTAGGAATATCGATTTCATTTTGGCATTTCTGCATGGTGGTTCGGTATGTTTTTCCAATAAAAGTGATTTCGTTTTTGGTCACTATCTGTGTTTTGATTTTTGATCCATCAATCCGAATCCCATCTCGTAATAAATCCACCTCCAATTTAGAAAAATTTTTATGTTCTAACTGACTTCTATATTCTGATGGATTGAATCCATATTCGGATCGAAAGGCACGAAGAAAAGATTCTGGAGTTGTATAATGATATTTTAATGCAATGTCAATGATCTTATCTTTTCCTAAAATTAAATCATTCCCTGCCTCGGTAAGACGTCTTTTTTTTATATAGGTATAAACAGAATAACCAGTCACATAACGAAACACCCGTTGGAAATGCCATCTGGATTGAAAGGTATTTTTGGATACATCTTCTGCACTAATATCTTCTCTTAGATTTTTTTCGATAAATTCAATCGCTTGTTTGATATGGTCATAATAATCCATTTCATTTTACATCATTTCGAATCTTTACTTTTCTGCATTTCCATTTCTTCGGGCCATTGGTTTTTGATCTCTAGAATTTTTGGCAAAACTGTAATGAATTTTTGTACTAAAACAGGATCAAAATGTTTTCCTGATTCTTGTTTGAGAAACTCAATGGCCGCATCTACTTCCCATGCTTTTTTATATGGCCTTACTGTCGTTAAAGCATCAAATACATCAGCGATTGCAATGATTCTCCCTTCCAAAGGAATATTTTCTCCTTTTAATTGGTATGGATATCCTGTTCCGTCGAACTTTTCGTGATGAGTAATGGCAATGGATCTAGCTAATTTCAAAAGACTCGAATGATGATCTCCAATGATTTCAGCTCCTATCTCTGGATGGCGTTTCATCATTTCCCATTCTTCTGGACTTAGTTTCCCCGGCTTTTGAATGATAAAATCAGGAATTCCAATTTTACCAACATCGTGCATAGGTGCTGCATTCAGAATTTCTTCTGCTTGTTCAGAGCTGTAACCAAAAGCAAGAGCTAGGGTTTGAGAATAATGACTCATACGAATCACATGCATTCCCGTTTCATTGTCTTTATATTCAGATGCCATACCCAAACGTTGAACAATCTGTAAGCGGGTGGTCTTTACTTCATTTACGTTGACAAGCGAAAGATGGTTTTTGATCCGGGCTTTTACAATGGGAGGGCTTACTGGTTTTGTGATATAATCAACAGCACCTAACTGAAATCCTTTTTCTTCATCTTCGATATCGCTCAGTGCAGTGACAAAAATCACAGGGATATATTTTGTTTTTTCATTCGATTTTAGAATTTTGCATACATCATGGCCAGTCATCTCTGGCATCATCACATCAAGCAAAATGAGTTCAGGTTCTTCAGAAATGGTAAGTTCAATTCCTTTGTTTCCATCTTTGGCAAATAAAAGCTGGTAGTCTTTCTGTAAAATTTCATTGAGTATTTGTAAGTTTGTCGCTTCATCATCAATGATCAAAACCTTCGGTTTATGATTTATTTCCACTCTAACCTTCTCCCATAATTCGAAGTTTTAAATTTTTTAAATTTCGGATTGTATTTTCAAAATCAAATTCTTGGATAAAAGAATCAATTTCTGAAACGATATCAGAAAATATTGAATCCGTTAACGTATTATATAAATACGACCATTCAGTTTGGTCGACTGCACCTTTAGAAAAAGAATCGATCAATTTTTCAATGGCTGAATCTAACCGGTCTTTCAATTCCACAGGAATCTTTCGAATGACTTGAGGTGATACTTTTTTTGTTTTTAATTCTTTTGCAAACTCAGTTACAAATTTTTGGTAAGACTCTTCAAAGATTAGTTTAAAATTTTTAAAATCTAGCTTGGTCAATGTTTCCTTTTGTAATTTTGTTTCTAAATTAAGTGTGTGTTCAGCTATGGAATTGATTCCTAAATTTGATGAAACACCTTTGATTCGGTGTAGAATTGCTCTTTTGTCACCGAGTTCACTAGGGAACTCATTTGTATCCTCAAACTCCCTTCGGAAATCAGAAAAAAAACCATCTAACATCGAAACATATTTTTCCAAAGAACCAAAGAGGCGGATCCCCCTCCTTGTCTGAAAAAAATCTATTTCGTTTGGATCTAAACTTGTATTATTTTTGAAAGTTGCTTTGTTCCCAAAAACTTTTTCAATTTCTGAAAACAAATCTTGGAGATCAATCGGTTTGGAAACAAACCCATCCATACCTGCATTTTTGGCCGAAACCTTATCTTCATCAAATACACTTGCGGATAATGCAATGATCGGAATGCGAGAAGATCCTTTTTTCTCATAGGTTCGAATTTGCCTTGTGGCTTCCAATCCATCCATTTCTGGCATTTGGATGTCCATTAAGATCAAATCAAATGGTTTGACTAAAAATAAATCCAAGGCTTCTTTTCCGTTTCTTGCAATCTCCACCTCATGACCGTTCGAAGTCATCAGAAGTTGGATGAGTTCTACGTTTTGTTTTACATCATCAACGATGAGGATTTTGGAACTTGGTAAATCCAATTGGATCTTTTCATTTAACTCGAAAACCGGGACTCCCTTCTCCAAAGGAAGAGAAAAATAAAAATCAGTCCCAACACCAAGTTTACTTTCGACCCAAATTTTTCCTTTCATCAGTTCGACTAATTGTTTTGAAATTGTGGTTCCAAGTCCTGTCCCACCAAATTTTCGACTCATGGAAACATCTGCTTGGGTGAAAGGATCAAAAATTTTTTCCATCCGATCCTCTGCAATCCCAATGCCTGAATCTTGAATGCGGAATAACACCTCTGAATCTTTTTTGGTAATTTCCAGTTGGATTAGTCCTTCTTTTGTAAACTTAACCGCATTGCCAAGTAAGTTTGTTAAGATTTGACGGATGCGTAAACTATCACCTTTATAATAGTCTTCCAGATTGGGATCGAGATGAGATTGAAATTCCAAACCTTTCTTTCTAGCTTCCATTCCCATTGCAGAACAAACTTGGTCAACAAGCGAATAAAGAGAAAAATCGATTGTTTCTAGTTCTACTGCACCGCGATCTAATTTAGCTGAATTCAAAACATCGTTTAACAGACGCAATAATGACTTAGCAGAATTTTTTACAGTTTCTAAATGGTTTTTTTGATTTCCTAACAAATCACCGGCAAGTAAGACTTCAGTAAATCCAATAATGGCATTCATCGGAGTTCGAATTTCATGACTCATATTTGCCAAAAACGTAGTTTTGGTAATGGCAGCCATCTCTGCTTTTTCTTTGGATTCAATGAGAGCTTCTTCAATCATCCTTCGATCGGTGTTGTCTAAAATCACACCATCCAAATATTTGACTTTTTTTTCTTCATCAAATACAAGTCCGCCGTATTCAAGAACCCAACGAATGTCTCCTGACTTCTGAATGATTCGATAGTTTAAAACAAATGTATCGGAGGTATCAATGGCGTTTTGAATGAGATTGGCTACATGGCTTCTATCTTCAGGATGAATGATTTCGGAAAATGTACGGATCCGTTTTGGTTCTATAAAATCTTCTGCAGGATATCCAGATAAAGTAAAGATGGCATCACTCATAAAAATTGAAGTCCAATGATCATCGGCAAAACACCGATACACAACACCTGGAATATTTTGAATGAAAGATTTTAGTTGTTCTTCATTTTCTTTTAAAGCGTTTTCGATAATGATTCGTTCCGAAATATCACTGATCAATCCGACAAAAACATCATCTTGAGGGAGTTTGGTATGGCCAATGGCCAAACGAATCGGAAATGTGGTTCCGTCTTTTCGAATGGCAATGGTTTCCCTACCGACACCGATAATTTTGGCTTCCCCTGTTTTTAAATAATTGGAAAGATAATTGTCATGTTCCCTTTGAAAAGGGTCCGGCATCAAAATCTTTACATTTTTGCCAATAATCTCTTTTGCTTTCCATCCAAACATTTGTTCGGCTGTAATATTAAATTCTTGGATGATTCCTTTTGTATTGATCATCACAATGGCATCGGCAGCAGTTTCAATAATCGCTCGTAACCTAGATTCACTTTTTAAGAGGTTCTGAAAAAGATCTTTATAACTAATAAAAGCAATGGTAACAACTGCAGACCCAATCACAAAAATACTACCAAATCCGACAAGGGCTGCCAAAAAAAGCTGATCTGAATTTGTTTGATCCAAAACCTGACCTGGTTCTAAGACAAATCGAGCAGCGGCCATTCCAGTATAGTGCATCCCAGAAATGGCGCTTCCCATCACAATCCCACTCAGCAATGTTAAATATTTAGTTTTTATTTTTAACTTTGATTCTTTTAAACGAAACTGAATCAAAATAGAAAGAATCGCAAGAGAGATTGCAACCACAAGAGAAACCAAAAACAAATACGGATCATACATAAGCTTTGGCCGCATTTCCATTGCGGCCATTCCCATATAGTGCATAAATCCAATCCCTGCTCCGACTAAAATCCCTACAGAAACTAATTCTTTGCGGGTTATCTTCTTTTTATTTAACGTTTGCAATGCGAAGTATGAAGCAAAAAAACTGGGAAGGATAGAAAGAATTGTTACTGATTTATGGTAAGTGACTTTTGTACATAAGTCAAAAGACATCATCCCGATAAAGTGCATGGACCAAACCGCTCCACCCATCGATAAACTAGATGTAAATAGAATGGCCAAACGAGAGAATTTGTTCTCAACGTTTGAAAAACGGCTGAGCATATAAAGAGAAATCCAAGAGGCAAAAATAGAAATGAAAATGGAAAGAGAAACCAACCAATAATTATAAGTACCTTCGACAAAGAACAATTGATCCGCATCTAAGATAAAAAAATGTTTTAGAAATTCGATCCCCATTTCTGTCTCCTCACGCCATCTAAATCCTATCATTTATTTAAGGATTCTTTGGATACCAGGTAAATTAGATAGATTCTAAAATGTAAGTTTTATTTTCAGTACTATCACTAACGAAAAAAGAAATAACCTGAAACCTCGGAGCAAGTTGTCATATTTTTTACTATATATCAAATAATAGCGAAAACAAAACATTCGCATAACAAACGTTATTACTAAATATTGTTCAAATATATTAATTTTCTAATTCTGCTAAGTTCCCAATTGCACCAATTCTATTTTTTAGGAAACAAAAGTCAGTAAAACCGCGATTGTGATTTGAGTTTTCCTCTTCAGCCTACATTTCTATTGAAAATAAAGTCATATCTTCAATTCATTTAATTTTATGTATAAGATTATAATCAATTTAATATACCATTCGGTCTACATTTAAACACTTCATCTAACAATGATTTATAATTTTTATTGCTTCTACTGCTTACCTAAATATGTTTTGGTTATGGAATTAATTTTAAAAAATAAAAATGCAATTGTGACTGGTGGTGCACTCGGAATCGGGAGGGAAACCTGTTTGTTACTGGCAAAAAAAGGAGCTCACGTTCTTGTTTCCGATATCAATGTAGAAGAAGGCTCTCGTCTTGCCGGGGAAATTGAACGTTTAGGTGGGTCAGCTGAATTTATCAAATGTGATGTAACAATCGAAGAAGAAATCATTTCCGTCGTTGAAACATTCAAATCTCGCAACCAAAGATTGGATATTATGGTGAACAATGCAGGAATTGCCAATAAACCTACCTTTATGCATAAAGTGACAACAGAGGTTTGGAACCGTTTGATCTTAATGGATCTAACCAGTGTATTCTGGTGCCAAAAATATGCCACAAAACTGATGCTTGGTGACCGTATCGGTGGATCCATTGTGAATGTTGCCTCCATCGCAGGGCTTGGTGCTTCTCCTTCGCTTGGACCTTATTGTGTGGCCAAAGCGGGAGTGATTGAACTGACAACCACAGGTGCCTTAGAAGTCGCACGATTTGGTGTTCGGATCAATGCGGTCTGTCCCGGTTGGACAGAAACTGCCATCCTAGATGTAGCTGGAGAAAGAGGAAAGGATGCGATGGAAAAAAATATTCCCATGGGAAGGCTTGGCAAACCATCGGAAGTGGCAAACCTCATAACGTTTTTAGCATCCGAAGAATCCAGTTTCATTACGGGATCGGTATATCGTGTGGATGGGGGAACAAGGAGTTAGGAGTTTGTGCATCCATTCCTCTGTGAAAGGGATACGAAGGGCTTGGTCTGACGAATGTCAGACGGAAGCGTTAGCGCACCCCGGAGAAGCCCGGTCCCCGAAAGTCGATAGAATCGAAGCTCTAGTAAAAAGAACTTAATATAAATTTAAAACAATGTCTTTCGGGGATTCACACGAGAAAAAAAATCCTATGGCAGAAAGGAAATCTGATGATTCATTAAGAAAGATTTCATTTATCTAATCCTTCTCTGTAGTTGACGTCAGTTCCTTTTTTAGGTCTTTCATCAGAGCGCGCACAACTGTTTCTTTATCTTTTTTTACTGCTTTCATTCTATCTTTTAGATCTTTAGGAATATCAAAATACTTTTCAGCCCATAGATGAATTTCCACTAAGATAGGAAGTAAATCGATTCCTTTATTCGTTAACTGATACAGAACTTTTGCTTTGCTATCAGGATGGTCTAATTTTTCAATCAGATCATTTTCCTCGAGCAACTGAAGCCTGGATGCAAGAATATTTGTAGCAATGCCTTCTCCTGATTTCAAAAAATCACCATAAGTGCATTTTTTATGGTTCATGAGGTCTCTGATAATGAGAAGGGACCACTTATCCCCCCAGATATCAAGAGAACAACTAATGGGACAATCTGATCTTTTTTGATTTGTTGGCATAATTTTTCAAAAATTTCACTTGCAAATTAAAAGTAGTTTTCGTCCATTATACTTGTAAATTGCAAGTGATTAGTATATAGGATTTCAATTTACATGATTAAAAGCAAGGATAAAATATGAAACAGACAATTCTCGTTACAGGCGCTTCTTCTGGAATCGGGCTTCTGATCGCAAATAAACTCCATAAAGACGGTCATACTGTGGTCGGTACAAGCCGAAATCCAAAAAACCATTCCTCCCAAGTGCCTTTTAAAATGATTGAATTGGACATTACCTCGGATAGCTCCATCGAATCCTTTGGAAAACGATTGTTTAATGAAATTCCAAAATTAGATGTTTTAATCAATAACGCGGGATATTTAGTTGCAGGTCTTGCTGAAGAGACATCGATTGATTTAGGGAAACAACAATTTGAAACTAATTTTTGGGGGACTGTGAAAATCACCAATCAGTTGTTACCCTACTTTAGAAAACAAAGATCTGGAAAAATCATAACCGTTGGATCATTTTTAGGACTGATTGGACTACCAACCGTTTCCTACTACTCCGCTTCAAAACATGCACTTGAAGGTTACTTTAAGGTTCTCCGTTTTGAACTTAGAGACTTTAACATTAAAGTAAGTATGGTGGAACCAATGAGTTTCCAAACAAATATTGGTAATAATGCGGTTCGTTCTGATTTGCAAATTGAAGATTATGATGTTTTACGCAAACAAACTGCGGCTTTTTCTAAAAATGAATTCAGTAATTCGCCAACACCTGAACCAGTGATAAGCACCATCGTTCAAGTGATTCATGAAAAAGATCCAAAATTTAATTTTCCAGTAGGCGCGGGTGCCTCCTTTATCCTTACGATGCAACATTATGCATATAAACTATTCGAAGGTGCTATCTTAAAGAAGTTGCGTAACGCTAAATAATATTCGTTAACAAATAGTGAATTTATATGAAATGACAAAGGAACAAATCATCCGGTAGTGGACAAAGTGTTCCGGTTTGAAAAATTCAATGAGACTTTGGTTTATGTAGCAAGTGGACATTCGAAAGGGGGTTGTTGTAAACGTAATTTAAATTTTTACAACAACCTTTGATGGAAGGATATCTCTATAGTTCGAATCAAATAAATTATGCGATAATATAACCTATCGCATAATTTCGAATAAACGACCAAGTAAACTGTCTTGGGTTTGCATGGTTTTGGAGTTTGCTTCGTATGCGCGGTTTACTTCAATCATGTCTACCATCTCAGTTACGACAGATACATTCGAAGCTTCTAAGTAACCTTGTAAGACTTGTGGGGCAAGAAGTTCAGGAAAGGCAGTAGGTTCGCCGGATTCAGGAGTGTCGGAATAAAACGAGTCCCCTTCTTTGTCTAAGTGGCGTGGGTTTTCAACCGTGCGGATTTTTAATTTATCAAGTAGAACTGGATCTTCAAATCTGTTTTCGCTAAAATTGGTTCCGTCTTTGGGTGCGGTTCCGAGTTTGGCATTGATGTAGATTTCCCCATTTTCTTTCACAAGGAAATTTCCTTGGTTCACTTGGATGGGACCTTTTTCTCCAAGAAGAGGAAACCCTTGGGGAGTCACCACAAACCCATTTTTATCCAAAACAAAACTCCCACTCCGAGTGAGGCGTTCTCCCCGGTTGGTAAGAACGGAAAAGAAGGCAGGTTTTTCCATTCCGGGTTGGTCTTGGACCATCAAATCAAAAATATTATCAGTTTTTTTCACAGCCCCTTGTTCGAAGCGAGTGTACACTTCATTTACCTCGGCACCAAACCCTAGTTTACCGACAACTGGGGATGTATCAAAGGAACCCATAGGAGTTTTTCCAATCCCATCTTCTGAGTATCGATGGAGTAACATTTCGGGAAAGGTTTTGAAGACTGTGGTATCTTTTTTAAATGCAGTTTTATCCACATTGGCCAAATTGTTGGCAATCACATCCATTCTCACTTGTTGGGAAATCATCCCATTGGCACCAGTATAGAGTCCTCGTAACATAACGTTCCTACCTATATTTTCTTTCGACAAGATCCGCCAATTCCCCAAGAGAAAATGCGACATAGTCAAAAAAGAGTTGAAGTTTTCACAAAAATTCATAGAAAAGAAGGACATGAAGTTATCCATTGGAAACCTACCCCAGTCGCTTACCGAAGAAGCCTTAGAAAAACTTCTTTCTGCTCATGGAAAAGTGGAACACCTCCAAATCAAACGGGACAAAATCACCAAGGTATCCTTGGGATATGGAACGGCAGATATGGCGGATGCTGATGCCACCAAGGCAATTTCGGCTCTCAACGGAAAAGAAATCGAAGGTAAGGCCATCGTCCTCGTCAACCAGGAAGAACTGACCAAATCCCAAAATGAAGCCGCGAAAAAGAAAGGAAGCCCAGCCGTTTCCAAACCTACTTTTGGCAGAAACCAAACTTCAGGTGGTGGCAATACAGGAGTCCAAAGAAGAGGCGGGTCTCGCGGTTCATAGATGAAACAGCTTACCGGCAGTTATCTTTCCATCGGAGCCGGAGAGAACCAAATCCCACTCATCCGAGCGGCAAAAGCCAGGGGACTCAAAGTAATCTCTGTTGATACAAATCCAGAGGCCCCGGGTCTTGTGGAATCAGACATTCGCATATTAGAATCTACTCATGAGTATAGAAAAATCCTTCATGCCATGAGTCGTGTCCCTCTTCCTTTCAAACTAATGGGAGTGGGTTCCAGGTCATTTGGAAAAGCAGTTTATACAGTTTCTTATTTAGCAGAAAAATTAAAACTCCGGGGAAATCCTCGCGATACGGTAAATTTGTTTTTAGACAAAGAAAGGTTCAAAAACTCGGTGGGAAAATTTGGGATCCCCCTCCCCCCTTCCGTACAAACTAACTTACAACCCAAAGCCAAAGAAAAAAAGGTGGAACTAAAGTTTCCACTCATCGCCAAACCGAAAGAAGGTTCTGGGAAAAAAGGGATTACTGTATTCGATTCGGAAGCAGAGTTTAAAAAATTCACTCGTTTGAAAGCAAGTGAAGGCTATCTTTTGGAACCTCTGATTTCTGGGGATGAAGTTACTGTCCTTGGTTTTGTCATTGCCAGACGATTTTATTTGATTTCTCTCACAGACAAAATTACCACTGGAAAACCTAACTTTATTGAGGTGGCCCATGTGGCACCTTCCCAACATATCGATATGGCAGGAGAAATCAAAATGATCTGCCAGGCAGTTGTCACGGCAACCAAACTAAAAACGGGACCTTTTGTTGCCGAATTCAAAATCACCAAAAATAAAGAATGTTTTCTGATCGAATCGGCTCCTGAAGTAGGCGGAGAATTTTTGGCAGATGTTCTTATCCCCGAACACTACGGATATAAATACTTTAATGATTTACTTTCTGTGACCATTGGTGAAAAAACAAGGCCTGGTTTTTTAAAAAAAGCGAAGGACGGAATCACCAAATCGGCATTAGTCTTTACCCTTCCCCCGGAACGCCAAAAAAGGATGGGAGAACCTTTCGTCTTAGAACCAAACACAGGTGAATCTGTCTTTTTCCAAAAACAATTGGTACCGAGCGGTGCGACACTCGATAAATTAGAAGGAAATCACAAAAGAACCCAAGTGTTTGGTATCTCAACCAAACTATCCATTTCCACCAAAGATTGGTTAGATTCCATTTTTCAAAGAATCAACTCATGAAAAATGTCTGGGATGAACACTATGAAAGACCTAAGTCAAAATTGGCCTTTCCGGATGAAAATTTAGTCCGTCTTTTGTCTAGGATCCAACCAAAGAATAAAAATGCACTAGACTTTGGCTGTGGTTCTGGAAGGCATTCTTATCTTTTGCAAAATGAAGGTTATTTTGTCACTGGTTGTGACAATTCAAAAACCACCATTGATCTGTTAAATGAAGGTAATTCACCGATTCGTTTCCTCCACACTCCAGACGCAGACCTCCCATTTTCTCCTAATGAATTTGGGCTCATCTTAAGTTGGGGAGTTTTCCATTATAACAAAAGAGAGGAGGCAAAAAAACTCCTCTCCTCTTTATATGAATCCTTGGATGCTGGCGGGTATCTTTTGGGTTCGATCCGCGCGGATGGGGATACCCATCTGGGTCTAACACAAGGAAAAATGAATTTATCCGACTTAAGCGGCGGTTATGCGGAAACCTATTCTCTTGAAGATTTAAAATCTTTTTTATCCATTTTTTCCAAAACATCGATTGGTTATTCGGAAAGAACTCCACTTGGAAAACTAGAGGAGCGTATTTGTCACTGGTTTTTCCTTGCTGAAAAATAATGAATCCGAACCCTACTTTGTCCGAAATTTGCCCTCTAGACCAAACTAACGATTGGGAACCACTTTACACAACAACCGGTAAATATGCAGGTTTATCCATCGTGGAATGCAAACACTGCAAACTCCAAGCACTCTATCCTCGCCCCAACCAAAAAGAACTTTATACCAAAGACTACTACCAAGGCAAAGCGGAGTATACATACATCGATGAAAGGGATCATAAAAAATTCTTTCAGTATGTTTGGAAGGCAAGGATTCGCAATATCAAAAGGTTCGTAAAGTTCGGAAACTTTTTAGACATTGGATCTTCCTTTGGGGGATTTTTAGAATCGGCAAAGATGGAAGGATTTTCTGTGCAAGGTGTGGAAATTTCAGAGTATGCTTCCCGTTATGCGAATGAAAATGGAATTCCTACTTTCCAAGGGGATTTACTGGATGCAAAATTTCCAAACGAATCCTTCCATGTGATCACGATGGTAGAAGTGATCGAACATATAGAAAATCCAAATTTATTTTTTAAAGAAATCACTCGGATTCTAAAACCAGGAGGACTTCTCCTATTGCAAACTGCCAATTTTGATGGATGGCAAGCCAAATCAGAAGGTTCAAACTATCACTATTATATGCCTGGCCATGTTTTTTATTACTCCGATACCATCTTAAAAAAAATATTGACGAACCTTGGATTTAGTCGTTTTGTATCGTACTTCGGAGTGGATTTTCCCTTATATGCGAAACTACAAAAATCGAGAGGATCATTTCACAAATGGAAAGATTACTTCCAATGGTTTCGCATTTCGTTCTACCATTTTAAGTCAAAATGGAAACGAAACGGATTCCCCATCACTTCCAGTTACGTTTTGTACGCTTTTAAAAAATAGGTAGACCCAATGAATGACACCACCCAACCTCCTTTGCTTGTACGACTCACTACGATTCCAGAAGAAAAAGGTTGGAAACGAAAACTCATTTTAGGGATTCGAGTTCTCCTTGTCTCCATCCACCGGTTTATGAAAGATGATTGCCTCATCATTGGATCAAGTCTTGCTTATACAACCATTGTCACTCTGATCCCAACACTCACAGTAGCACTTGCTCTCATCACTGTTGCTTCGGGGATCCAAACAAGGCAAGGGGAAATGGTAGATGAAATCAATGCCTACCTACTCCGAAATAATATTCAGTTTGATATCACACCATATCTCGAAACTTTAACAGATATCATTTCCACCGCTTCTCAAATTGGAGCCGTTGGATTTGTTGTTTTTATTTTTTCTGCAACGGCAGTACTACGGTCTTTAGAAAAAGCCTTCCATATCATTTGGAAAATTGACCTTCACAGAAATTTTATCAATAAGTTTGTATTTTATTTCTTTTTAATTTCTTTTGGTCCTCTTCTCTTTGTTGTCGGAAAAAATATCACAGATAAAATTTCTGATTCCGTTCGCCCTCCCCATCTCAAATCCATTGTTTCCACCAAACATGGAGATCTTTGGGTGGCAGGAGAAAAAGGAAATATTGGAAGTATCAAAGAACTAAATAAACCCGTATCCTTTATTCCAAATTCCAGTATTGATTTCGAAAATATGCTTTGTATTGATTTTGATACTGTAGAAACAGGAACCTGTAAAAAACCCGAGATCTCAAAAGAAAATTTTTTCCGGATTCGTAGTGTCGGGAATGCCCTATTTTCCATCTCGGAAGAAGGAAGTTTTCTTTATTCCAATGATTTAGGAAACACATGGAAACTTCATTCACTCAAAGGAATCACCGTCTCAGATTTTGGAGCCATTGATTATGATACTTTATTTATCCTAACAAAGGATACACGAACCCTTCGTTATGAAATCGGAAAAACTTTAAAAGAAATCAAAAGATTCACCGATCCTGCTATCACTCCCATTCGGATTCGTTTTTTTTCCGACAAAGATGGATTCATTTTGGACCGAGAAGGAAGGCTCTGGAAAACGAGCGATGGAGGGATCACTTTTTTCCCACAGGAAATTTCGCCTAAACCTTTAAATGACATTGCATTTCTCAATCGTAATGTTGGGTTTTTAGTGGGCGATAGTGGCGCTGTATTCAAAACCGTGGACGGAGGGTATACTTGGACAGACCTAAGTCATAGAAAGTATTCCTACGAACGTATTTGGGTATTTGCCTCTCCTAAAAAACAAGATTATGATGTTTATATCCTCACTTCACTTGGTGATATTCTTTTGTCAGAAGATGAGGGAGAAAACTGGTCCACCGCTTATAAAGGAAAAGCCGGGATGATTTTGGATATGGTCCTTCTTTCCAAAAAAACGAAAGAAACAGCGGAGGCTGTTACAGAGGGATCAGAATCCCAGGCAGAAGAAATAGTGGAAATCGAAACAGAACCGGAAGCTAACTCCCAAAGCGAAAGTATGTTAGGTTTAGTAGGTGTTGGAGAATTCAATAAAATCATTCGAGTGGAGGAAGATGCGAAAGGCCAAACCATTTGGAAAAAATACCAAGGGGGAAAAAGGTTCTTCTCTCTTTATTCCATTTTCCAAATTCTCCTACCTCTCCTTGCTCTTTGGCTTTTCTTTTTGTTAATTTTTAATATCATCCCTAATACAAAAGTTCCGATCAAAGCATCTTCTATTGGTGCAGCGGTGACTGGAATCATTCTCATCATTTTCTTTTGGGGGTTTATCAATATCTATCTAACCTCATTCACGGAAAAAACGATGATTGTGTATAAGGCTCTAGCGGCAATCCCCATTGCACTTCTTGCCATTTACTCCATCTCACTGATCATCCTGTATGGTGCGGAAGTCACTGCCACTTTACAATTCCCAGACCGATACATCCTTCCGAAACATCCGTTCGATGACATTGATAGTAATTTGTCTTATGAATTTTACAAAACCATTCAGGTATTGGCCCTCACCTATGACCACCAATCCAAACAGGGAGAACTCATCAAACTTTCTGGGATACGGAAAGCGCTTCTCATGCCAGAAAAAGATTTAACTACCATTTTAGAAAAGTTAAACGAGGCCAAACTAATAGAGACAACGGAAGACAAACGAGTAGCTCCAGTAAAACTGAAAGAACAGATTGATCTGGTTGCCTTATACGAACAAACTTCCAGTTTTAAAATTGGGGCACCGAAAGAACTCAAACAGATTTCGCCAAAACTAAATGAAAGCCTAAGTGTGTTGGAAGAGAAACTAAAAGAAGAACTTAAAAAAATCTCGTTTAAAGATTTGATTTAAGGAAAAACCAAATCAATTGAATGAATTGTTCGCTTTCGATTCTCCCTGTGGTATCGAAAGCGACTAAAGGGTTTAGAAATAAGGATTTTTTTTCACGGGCGGAAGGGATGCAGACATCTGTTTGTAGATCTCTTCTGCAAGTCCCATGGATTCGTTTTGGGAAATGTTCTTTGCATACTCATCGTATAACATATCTTCAAAAATTTCTTCCGCGTAACCACCATCAATGAGTTTTTCTTTGTGAATGGTGTTTTTCATTTCCTTTAACATCATCTTCACAAATACAGACTCAAATTCTACGGACGCATCATAAAGTTTTTTTCTGTAAGGATCTTCTTTTATCTCCTCGCGAATGTTTTGTGGGACTTTGAGCGAAGAAGAACTGACCTTACCTATAATTTCTTCATGGTTTTCTAGTAAGTTCTGGAAATCAGACAGACCTTGTTTTTTTGGTTTTCCAACTTCGTCTGCATAGGACTTCATCCGCGTGAGAATGGATTCATCCTGGGAGCGGCTTAAGCGGTTCGAGTAGTCTTGGATTTTGTGAATGTCCATATTATGTCTTCTAAATCTATCGGCAGATTTTCCAATTACTGAATCACAAGTTCCGCTTTTAAGGCCCCTTGTTTCTTCAAAGCCTCAAGAATCGAAATAATGTCCCGGGTAGAAGCCCCCACCTTGTTGAGAGCTCCCACCACATCCGAAACTTGGGTGGTTTCTTTGAGAACAAAAACAGATTCGCCTTTCCCTTCTTCTTGGATGGGAAAAAAATACCGAGCCTTGTCTCTACTGGCAATTTGGATGGTCAGACCTTGTTGGGAAATAGCCACTTCATCAATGGCAATATTTGCTCCCATCACGATCGTCCCTGTCCTTTCGTTGATCACCACACGGGCCACAGGCGAAGAATTAATCGTTAAATTTTCTAACTTCGCAAGAAAGGCCAAATCCAGTTTGGGTTCTCCTGTTGCCATTTCTCCGGGAGAAGTTTGGCCAGAGGTTTTTAGAGGAAGGGGAACTAGGACTTCTGTAGGAGAGACTACTTCCGGAACCACAGCAAGTTCGGCGGTTATGGCATCCACAATGGCACCCATAGTTGTATAATCTTTTTCGAGAAGTGTGAGTTTGACTGATTTTGTCACAGGGGCATTGGGAACCGATTTTTCCAAAATCGCACCCATTGGAACAAGCGCGGTATTGGATCCTGATTTTTTATCAGCACCACCTCGTTTTTTCTCTTTCCCACCAAACGCGAGTATGCCGGAAGCAACGGCAATGGTTTCCCCATTCCCTGCTTTGAGTGGAGATTGCAAAAGCACTCCCCCTTCCAAAGAACGTGCATCCCCCAAAGAAGAAACTAAAACATCAATTTTATCCCCTTCTTTCAAGTTGACCGGAACGTTGGCTGTGATGAGAACAGAAGCTGTGTTTTTGGCATCCCTTAGATTCTTTTTGGTATTCACACCAAGACCTGCGAGGTAATTTTGTAAGGCCTCTTCAGTCAGAGGATTTTTTGTATCTCCAGTACCATTGAGACCTACCACAAGGCCAAACCCTGTGAGTTGGTTTTCGCGAACCGCATCAATTCGCACGAGATCCTTTAGTCTTGTTTCTACAGCAAAAATAGGGAGAGTTCCTAAAAGGAAAACGACACTTGCGACCAATGGTTTTGAAAAAAATCGGAAAGTTTCTTTTTTAAACTCTAGGTAAGTATGATTTTGATTCATGGATAACATTCTATTTACTCACTTTCACCTAAGAGTCGTTTGATATTTTTCAAAATGATTTCTTGTTTTTCTGGCTCCGATAGTTCTGCTTTTTCAGTGACGGTTCCATCGGGATTTGTGATCCGTTTCATTTGGATATTAGGATTTGTGAGTTCTTTTGGATTTAAGGTTCCTTGGTATTCCACTCTCAGGTTGGCAATCAGATCACTCGAAATGAATCGATTTTTATCTAAATCTTCAGGAGAAATAGTTCCCGACAAACGAAGGTTAATTCTTTCTTCCGATAAATTAAATACCTTACTTCCCTCAAGTTCCAAATTCCCCGTACCTGGATCAATCCCTGTAACAAGGACTGCCATGACACCTACCACTTTGCCTTGAGATTTGGACTTACCAACTTTGGAACGCATGTATGTGGAATTCGAGTTATAAGCAGGAAGGTCGGGAACTAACTTTTTATCGGGAACCGTTTTGATATCGTTATCAAAAGTAGCTTTGTATTCGGATTCATATTCGACTCGAAGCCCGTTTTTTAAAACCACTTTAACAACTGTCCCTGGTTGGATGGTTTTCGGATACGAATACGGATCCTTGTCTTTCCATAAAGAATCCGCAACCAAAGTAGAAGCAGATGTAAAGAATAACAAAATAACAAGTAGAAATAAAAAAGAAAAAATATTCGTTGGTATCTTTTTAGGTTTATCTTTCAACATGATTCAGAATTCTCCTAAATTTCTTCCAGAAGGCAGATCCCTTCGTTTTGGACTCTAGCTTTTATGATTTTTTGGGAAGCTAGATTGAGAACAGGGATTTCATCCCCTTTGTTTCCCGATGCCAATGCCCTTGTTTTGATTTTTAAGAATAGATTTCCAGTTGTATACACAAGTTGAACCTCTTGTCCTCTTTCAATGGTATGTAAAGTTCTCACTTGTTTTTTTTCAATGGTCGCATCACTCAAGAGAGCATTCAGAGCCGTTTTCCCAACAGGACTTTCTTCCACATACTCGCGGTTATGATCAGCGGTAAAAAAAGAGCGAAGTTCTACATCTTCTTCTGTGAGCACAGTTTTTGCTGGGATTTCTTTTGTTGTAAAGTAAGCCTTTTTCTTTTCTTCAATCAAAAAAGGAACCGATTCCGAATGGATCATCTTCCCTTCAAAATAATAATCCAATGGGAAAAGCCTTTTCCCCCCGTGGAGGGTGCGACCCGTATTTCGCCAAACGAGTTTCGTTCCAGAGATCGTAAGGATAGAATCTTTTTCAGAACTCAACCGAAACAAATCTCCTTCTTCACCAATCGTCTGTTCTACGGATTCTTTCAGATCCTTCCAAAGAGAACGTTCCAATTCTTTTTTTGAAACTGTAGCGGTTTTCGGAAGTAAGATCCCCTCTTTTCCCATCACTTCAAAGGAAACAGATTCACCTGTTTCTTTTGTTTCTGAACTATAACGAGAATTTAAAACATCTACCAATTGTTCTGGTGTCAAAACTTTGGGTGATTGTAAATTTTGAAAAATGACTGGGTTCCAGTTTCCTTTCCAGTTGGTAAAATCAGAAAGACGGATCTCCCCTGCACCCACAATGGTTTTGGGTTTTAAGTAGAGTCGAAAGTCTTTCCCACTTGCCAAGGTGGGCAAAGTGAAACCTAAACTAAAAAGAAAAAGTACCCAAGGTTTCATTAACGTTTGAGTCCGATCGCCGTAGAAAGCATGTTATCCGAGGTTTGGATGGTTTTGGAATTGGATTCATAGGCCCTTTGTGCCACAATCATATTCACCATCTCTTCTACGATCTTTACGTTACTCATCTCTAAAAACCCTTGTAAAACACTTCCATATCCTTCTTGCGAAGGCATCCCTGGAATTTCAGGACCAGAAGCCACAGTTTCACGAAACAAGTTTTTCCCCACAGCCTGGAGACCTGCCGGGTTTACAAACCGGTAGAGTTCCAATTGGCCAATGGTGGTTGGTCGAATGTCGTTACCGATTTTTACGGTCACTTCCCCTTCTTCGGAAACCATTAGGGTATTGAGGATGGCATTTTCTGGTAGGATGATCGGTGGTTCGAGTAAGTAACCGTTAGAGGTCACCACTTGTTGGTTCGAATCAATTTTGAAAGATCCATCTCTTGAGTAAGAGAAAGTGCCATCGGGCATTTGGATTTTGAAAAAAGCCATCTCGCCGGTTAGAGCAAGGTCTAGTTTATTTCCTGTGGCTTGGAAAGATCCAATTTCGAATAACTTCTGTGTGGCGGCGACTTTCACACCATGACCCACATTCACTCCAGTAGGAATTTCGGAAACAGAGGTGGCTGGAGTTCCCGCAAGCACTTGGTGTTGGTACACTAAATCTTCGAAGTCCACACGATTCTTTTTAAAACCAGTGGTGTTTACGTTGGCAAGGTTATTGGCCACCGTATCAATATGGAATTGTTGGGCAATCATCCCGGTAGCACCGGTCCAAAGGGATCGCATCATAAAAAGGCACCTCTACAGCTTCCTATCGGTAGAGTTCAAAAAAAGCTAAGTGTCTTTTTTTCTAATTATGTCTTATTTTCCCGTACTCCCAAATCCACCGGCTCCCCTTTCTGTGGCGGAAAGTTCTGCCACAACTTGGATGGGAAGTTGGGCAACCGAGTGAAGCACCATTTGAGCCACCCGAGTTCCGGGCTCCAAAACAAAGTCGGTACCACTTAAGTTTAAAAGTGGGATGAGAATTTCTCCCCGATAATCAGAGTCGATGGTTCCGGGACTATTCGGCATCACAATCCGGTTTTTGGTAGAAAATCCACTCCTTGGTCGAATCTGGCCTTCATATCCTTCCGGAATGGCCATCGCAAGGCCTGTCGGAACAAAAACCACTTCGCCTTTGGGAAGGATGAGGTTATCAGAAAGGCAGGCCGACAAATCCATACCCGCTGCCCCTTGGGTTTTGTATTCTGGGATGACGGCTCCCTCTTTTAAAATCTGAATGTGAATTTCAGGTAATTTCATTTTGTCCTTTGTATGCGTCGTTTTCTGTCTATTAGTTCCAGGCTAGAAGGTTCTTGCGTAAGATTCCAATCTGCTTCGCATCTTCTTTGCAGAGTTTGTTTTTTAAAGTCTTCTTTCTATCTTCTTTCCGGCCTTGTTCACCTAACCACCAAACTGTACGGGGATTTTGGCAAACTGAGATTCTGACATATCTCCCACACAAGACAAATGCACTTTTTTTAGATCAAACAATTGTTTTGCGGTTTCATTGATTTCCTCTAAGGTCACCGACTTGATGGATTTCATTCGGTCTTCCAAAGAAAAATACTTACCATAATAAATTTCCTGGAGACCAATATTATTCATTCGGTTTTCAGGAAGTTCGTATCCGATGGCAATCGATCCCATTTGGTTAGATTTTGCATCGGCAAGTTCTGATTTGGAAAAACCATTTTTAGAAATACTTTCCAATTCCTTTAGAATGAGTTCCACACAACGCGCTGCCTTTTCTTTGGAAGTGGCAGAAGAGATGGAAAATAATCCCGTTGTTTTGTAATAGGAAGGAAAACTATAAATGCTATAACAAAGCCCTTCTTTTTCTCTGATGTTTTGGAAAAGACGAGATGCCATTCCCCCACCAAGGATTGTCGAGATGAGTTGGGTGACAGTCACTGTTCGGTAGTCCCTTTTGTTTCCATTCACACCAAGCATGATATGGAACTGTTCGATTTTACGACGCTCCAAATGCTTCGAATAACTTTTTTTAGGTGCTGGAATGATGAGCTCCGTCGGATTTTTACCTACAGGATTTTCAAAAGAAAAATATTTATTAGTTAGGTCCAAAATTTTTTCCCAAGTGAAATTTCCAGAAACGGAAATCACCATATTTTTAGGGAAATAATGTTTTTCAAAAAAACTGCGGATGGATTTTTCACTCACTCCAGTGACTGATATTTTAGTCCCAATGATATCACGGCCGTAAGGTGACTTTCCAAAGATATTACGAAAATAATAATCATAAACAAAGTCATCGGGAGCGTCTTCGTAAGAACGCATTTCTTCCATAATGACACCCTTTTCTGTATGGATGTCTTCTTTGCGAAAGAGAGGACGAAATAACATATCGGAAAGAATATCAAAAGCAAGTTCTGCTTGGTCTTTGATTGCGACCACGTAGTACTGTGTGTATTCACGACCAGTCGAACCATTTAGAATTCCACCGACTCGTTCAATCGACTCAGCAATTTCTTTACTCGTTCTACGTTCCGTATCCTTAAAGAGCATATGCTCTAAAAAGTGAAAGTATCCATGTTCGGAATTAGTTTCGGCAAGACTGCCTTGTTTCAAAAAAACACCCACCCCCATTGAGGATGCGTGTTTCATAGGTTGAAAGAGAACCGTTAACCCGTTGGGTAAAACGGTTCGTTTGCATTCGATGACGGATGCCATTGGTTTTACTCCCCCCAAACAGTCGTTTGGGGACTGTTTAGTTGTCTAAAAGGACATCCTTACGAGAAAGATCGATTTTTCCCATTTTATCAACGGAAATCACCTTTACCTGAATTTTGTCCCCTTCGGAAACAATATCACGAACCGATTGCACTCGTTTCACATCTAGTTTAGAGATATGGCAGAGTCCTTCTTTGCCTGGAAGGATTTCCACAAAAGCACCAAAGTCTGCAATTCGTTTGATGACACCATCGTAGATTTTTCCTACTTCGATTTCTTCAAAGATCCCATCAATCATGGCGATGGCTTTTGCTTTAGACTCTTCACTTGGTGAAGCAATGGTCACTTTACCTGTGTCATCCACAGAAATTTCTGATCCAGATTGTTCAATAATCGCACGGATCATTTTACCACCTGGGCCGATGAGTTCACCAATTCGATCTTTTGGAATTTGTTTTTGAGTGATGCGCGGTGCATTTTGGCTCAAATTACCTTTCACAGAAGAAATGGATTTATTCATCTCACCAAGGATATGGTCACGACCCACTTCTGCTTGTTCGATGGCTTTTTGTAAAACTTCCAAACCAAGTCCATTTACTTTTAGATCCATTTGGAAAGCAGTGATCCCTTTTTTGGTTCCTGCGAGTTTGAAATCCATATCTCCAAAATGATCTTCGATTCCGGCGATATCCGAAAGAACCGCAAATCGACCCTTTTCATCGCTGAAAAGACCCATCGCAATTCCTGATACAGGACCAGAAATCGGAACTCCACCAGCCATTAGTGCTAAGGTTCCCGAACAAACTGAAGCCATTGAGGACGATCCATTAGATTCTAAAATTTCAGAAACAAGTCGAATGACATAAGGAAAGTCTGTTTGAGTAGGCAGGACTTTTTTAATCGCACGTTCTGCTAGGTTTCCATGACCAATTTCACGTCGGCCAGGACCTGAGTTACGTCGCACCTCTCCCACAGAGAAAGCTGGGAAATTGTAGTGCAACATAAAGTTCTTCTCTTTGGAACCTTCCAAAGTTTCGTATCTTTGGTTGTCGGAAGTGGTTCCAAGAGTCATGACCCCAAGAGATTGGGTTTGTCCTCTGGTAAACACTGCCGAACCATGAGGTCCAGGAAGCACATCAATCTCACAAGAAATTTGACGAATTTCGTTGGTTTTACGACCGTCAAAACGAATTCCTTCGCCTAGCACGAGTTCGCGGACCACTTCGTATTCTAATTCATGTAAAAAATGTTTGATATCTTTTGATTTGTCTTCGGGAGCGAGTAGAGTTTTAAAATGTTCTACTGTTTCTTTGTTAATTGCTTTGATGTCATCGTTACGTTTTGCTTTGTCTGCATTTTTGTTAGCAACAGTCAAACGGTCGAATGCGAACTCACGAATTTTTGCATGGAGTTCTTTGTCAGGAGCTTTTAAAACAACTTCCTTTTTGACAGTTCCATTTTTCTTAGCCAACTCTTCTTGCATTGCCACAGCCACTTTCAACTGTTCTTGGGCAAAACGAAGTGCTGCCATCATATCTTCTTTGGAGATTTCGTTTGCTTCCCCTTCGATCATGACGATGGCATCTTTTGTTCCCGCAACTACCAAATCCAAATCGGATTTTGTAATTTCTTCGTTGGTTGGGTTTAAGATAAACTCTCCACCGATACGACCGATACGAGCACCAGCAATGGGACCCGCAAAAGGAATCGATGATACAGAAAGTGCCGCCGAAGCTGCGTTGATCGCATGGCCTTGGACAGAAACTTGTTTGTCTGCTGATAATACTTGTATGAGAAGTTGTACTTCCGAGAAGTAACCTTCAGGGAACATTGGGCGAATCGGACGATCTAAAATTCTAGAAAGGAGAACTTCATGTTCTGCCGGTTTTGCTTCTCGTTTGAAGTAACCGCCTGGAAAACGACCTACTGAGTAAGCTTTCTCCGTGTATTCGCAAGTGAGAGGGAAAAAATCTTGTCCTTCTTTTGGTTCGTCAGCTGCACAAACAGTCGCAAGCAAGACCAAATTTCCGGTTTTGTATACAACCGACCCGTGAGCTTGTTTCGCCCACTTGCCGGTCTCAATGGTGATAGAGTCTCTACCCCAAGAACCAGTGAACTCTGTAGCCATAGGAATTACTTCCTAAGGCCGAGTTTTTCAATCAGCTTTTTATAACTTTCTACGTTGGACTTTTTCAAATATTCCAACAAACTCTTTCTCTGGTTCACCATTGCGATTAGACCGCGGCGAGAGTGAAAGTCCTTCTTATTCGCTTTGAAATGCTCAGTAAGGTCTTTGATTCGAGAGTCGAGAAGAGCGATTTGTACTTCTGCAGAACCTGTGTCGTTTGGTTTGCTACCGAATGTAGCAATGATCTGCTGTTTTTGTTCTTTTGTGATCATACTGGTGTCCAGATTTTAATACGGACTCATTTAGAAAACATAATTTTTGCAGCAGGGTCAAAAAATACTTTTCTGTACCGGTAAGGAATGTGGTCCGGTTTCCCTTGGTAATCACACCAAGCAAGGATGGTATCCTCGTCTGCGTCGAGAATGTAAAACCCGTTTTCGACGGGCTTCGGGAGTTTGTCCCAGATGTATCCCCCGTGGATGACGGCTTTTTTCTCTGCCTCGTCCACAATGCGGGTGGGAAGTGGGAATACTTCTTTCCAATTTCTGAGGTCATGGGGGGAAATTTGGTCCAGAGTTTTCACATCTTTCAAATCGTAATCCCCAATGGATTCACGGACCAGTCTTTGTAGGGACAGTGGGATTCCCCACTTCTCCGAAAGGTCGAGGATGATTTTCCGAATGTAGGTTCCAGAACTTACATGTATTCGAAAGGAAAAACCTAATTTGGTCTTTTGGATGTCTGCCACTTGGTAGATCGAGATTTGCCTTTCTTTTTCTTCAACCACCGAACCTTCCCGGACTAAATCCGACTGGCGTTTTCCTCCCACTTTCAGGGCAGAAATTTTCGGTGCTTTTTGCGAGGTGAGAGCGGTGAGTCGATTCAGTTCCTCTTCTAGACGACTAATCGGAAATTCGGATTCAAAACGAGGTAGGATCGTCTCCCTTTCATCCACTTCCACCACCCCATCTGAATCTCCCGAATCGGTTTTTAAACCCACAGTCACTTCAGCAAAATAAGATTTATCTTTTCCTAAAAATACTTGGGAAAAGGCAGTGTAGTCCCCACAAGGTAAAATGAGTAAACCTTCGGCAAACCGGTCCAAGGTTCCTGTATGTCCCACGGATTTTTGACTTAACAATCGTTTGGTTTTCAATACTAAATCGGAACTTGTGATCCCAGGTGGTTTGTAGACAAATAAAAATCCAGAACGATAAGGTTTCGACATAGGAATATCCACCTATACAATGTTACTTGCTATTTGGATTTGATTCTGAATCCTCTTCAGAACCAGTATCTTCTACCGATTCCTCCGGATGAAGTTCTTCAAATAAAGTTTTGGGAGCGGATTCATCAATGAGACGATTCACTTCTAAACTTTTGATGTAGTTATTGTCCCAGACAAATGTAAATCTTGGGTTGGTGTGAAGGTGAAGATTTTTTCCCACAAGAGAGGAAAGAAAACCAGCACAAGAAACTAGTCCCTGTGTGAGTTTTTTTCTTTCGTTGTTATTACAAAGAGCAGTGAAATACACTTTTGCATATTGCAAATCTTCGCTGATCTCAATCCGATGGAAACTCGGTAAAAAGACCCGAGGGTCCTTTACCTTGCCTTCCAAAATGGCTGTGGAGATAAGGCGAATGATCTCCGATTCGAGTTTTTTCATTCGAATGGGATTCATTTACGTTACCTTACAGTTTACGAGCAATCTCTCGGATCTCGTAAGCTTCGATTTCATCACCCACTGAGAAGTCATTGAACCCATCAAGTAAGATACCACACTCAAATCCAGTCAGAACATCAGCCACATCGTCTTTCATACGTTTGAGGTTTTTGATCTTCCCTTCCCAAGTGATTTCACCAGACTCGCTCGAGATGACCCGAACATAAGCTTGTTTTGTGACCTTACCAGATTTCACCATACAACCTGCGATGTTACCGACTTTAGAAATTTTGAATACGTCTCGGATTTCTACCTTACCAATTACGTTTTCTACTTTTTCAGGTTCGAGCATTCCTTCCATGGAAGCTTTCACTTCGTTTACCACATCATAGATGATACTGTAGTATTTGATTTCTACTTTTTCTTTCTCTGCAAGTGAAACTGTTTTTGGATTCGCACGAGTATGGAAACCAATTACGATGGCGTTCGAAGCCGATGCCAAAATGATATCGGAATCAACAATGGCTCCCGTTCCTGCATGGATTACATTGAGACGAACATCAGCAGTCGAAAGTTTTTCGAGTGCTTCTTTAACTGCCTCAGTTGATCCACGAACGTCCGCTTTGATGATGACTTTGAGTTCTTTGAGAGCACCTTGTTTGATGATCTCACTCATGTTGTCGAGTGTGACACGAGTGGCCGCATTTTTCGATTGGCCTAGTCTCTCATAATCTTGACGGCTATGAGAAATACTTCTCGCTTCTTTGTCATCAATCACCACATCAAATGGCGCCCCTGCATCTGGAACCCCATCGAGACCTGTCACAAGGGCAGGAAAGGATGGACCCGCTTCACGGATGGAATGACCAAGATCGTCATACATAGCTCGCACACGACCTGCATGAACTCCCGCAACAAAGGCATCTCCCACACGAAGAGTTCCGTTTTGGATGAGAACGGTTGCCACAGCACCACGACCCGGATCGAGTTTTGCTTCGACAATGGTTCCTTTTGCTTTTCGTTTTGGATTGGCTTTGTGATCAAGAAGTTCTGCTTGGATGAGAAGCATCTCGAGTAGTTTATCAATACCAATATTATTTTTAGCAGAAATATCACAGAAGATGGTTGTTCCACCCCATTCTTCTGGTTGTAAGCCGTAGTTAGAAAGTTCTTGTCTCACCTTTTCTGGGTTCGCTGCTGGTAGATCAATTTTGTTTACCGCAACAATGATAGGAACTTCTGCTTCTTTGGCGTGGTTGATGGCTTCAATCGTTTGAGGCATCACCCCGTCGTCGGCTGCAACAACTAACACAACAATGTCGGTTACGGAAGCACCACGTGCTCTCATGGAAGTGAAGGCTTCGTGACCCGGAGTATCGAGGAAGGCAATTTTTCCACGATTGGTTTCTACTTGGTAGGCACCAATGTGCTGAGTGATTCCACCCGATTCCCCTTCTGCCACTCGAGACGAACGAATGGTATCAAGAAGTTTTGTTTTACCATGGTCAACGTGACCCATGATAGTCACCACTGGAGGACGTGTGATGTAGTCTTCCGGAGCATCCTTCTCTTCTTCGATGACAGTTTCATCATAAAGGGAAACAATTTTCACCTTACAACCATAATCATCTGCGAGGATGGATGCCGTTTCGGCATCGATCACATTGTTGATGGTCACCATCATCCCCATTTTCATGAGTTTACTGATGACTTCACCTGGTTTTAAATTCAGTTTTTTGGCAATTTCACCCACTTGGATGTTTTCCAAAATGGAGATTTCTTTAGGAACTGCTGCTAAAGCGGCAGCCTGTGCCTTTTGTTTGCGGAAAGATTGTTTGAAAAACTTAGTGTTTTCGTTTTCTTCTCTACCGCCCTTTTCTTTATCGAATACTTTCTTTTTAGCGCCACTGGCACCGCCAGCGCCAGCACCTGGAATTCCGCCCGGTGCACCGAACGGAGTATCGCCAGGAGGTCTACCCGCACCAGGTCCACCTTGGCCAATTGGTCTTGCTCCACGATTTCCTTGGTAACCACCACCTGGTCCACCTTGTCCGGGGCCACGATTCCCTTGGTAACCACCACCCTGTCCAGGGCCACGATTCCCTTGGTAACCACCGCCACCTTGTCCAGGTCCGCGATTCCCTTGGTAACCGCCACCTTGTCCAGGCCCACGATTCCCTTGGTAACCACCGCCACCTTGTCCAGGTCCACGATTCCCTTGGTAACCGCCACCACCTTGTCCAGGTCCGCGATTTCCTTGGTAACCACCGCCACCGCCGCCTTGTCCATCTTGCCTTTGCGGGCGAGGAGTAGTCGGTCTTGAAACAATAGGGTTTCGATCTTCTTTTCTAAAATAACCTTGGTTTCCTCCTCCCTGGCCTTGGCCACCACCGGAACGGTAGTTAGGAGAAGAAGTATCACCAGAAAGGATGGACTCGGGTTTACGATCCATCGGAGGTCTTTCTCGTTCTGGTTGTGGTTCCGGTTTTCTTTCTGGCCGGGACACAATGGGTGATGCTTGGGAAGGAGCTTGTGGACCGGATCCGAGTCCCTGTCTTTTGGCTTCCTCACGAATGAGTTCATTCAAATCCTTTTTTTTGTCCGAAGCGGATGCAGAAGGTTTTACTTCAGGTGCTGCGCTTTGAGGACTCGCACTGGATTCTTTTTTCTCATCTGCAGGTGCCGCTTTTTTCTTGATGACAAGTTTCTTCTTGGTTTTGTCACCACTGGCTCCCTGCTGGAGGGTTTCTTTTATCGATTTTTGCTCTTCCATAGTATGCCTTAAAACTTAACCCTCTTCTACCCATTCGATAGATTCACGGAGCAGACGTAAAATTTGTTCTGCTGTCGTTTTCCCGATTCCGGAAATTTTCGAAAGTTCCTCTTGGCTGAACTCGAGAAGGGTTTCCACGTTTTTGATCCCGCCGGCTTCGAGAAGGCCAACGATCCTTGGAGTGAGACCAGGAACTTCGGAAAGCGGAGTGTATCCGGAATCCTCTTCTTCCTCGTCTGCACCTTCGTTATATTGGTCTTCCGATTCTTCCATTGCTTCTTGTTGGGCATTGAAGAGTCGATCCAGTTTTTCACGAGCTTCCGGCGAAGCCAGTTCCTGATTGTATTGGGATACAGTTTTGATGTCGATTTTGAAACCGGAAAGTTGAGATACCAATTTTACATTGGACCCATTGATTCCGATGGCAAGAGAAAGAGATTCATCGGGTACGATGACAAGAGCATCTCCTCTTTTTCTATCCACATGCACTTCTACTGGTTTTGCAGGAGAAATGGCATTGGCGATAAATACACTTGGTTCATCTGAGTGAAGGACAATGTCGATCCTTTCGTTTCCAAGTTCACGAACGATGGCTTGGATCCGAACACCCTTCATCCCTACGCAGGCTCCCACAGGATCTACGTCAGACTTACTAGTGGTGACAACCACCTTCGTTCTGTAAGACGGAATGCGGGCAACATCTCGGATTTCCACGATGCCATCATACACTTCTGGAATTTCCATTTCGAAGAGTTTTTTCACAAAGTCACCCGAAGCACGAGAGAGTGTGATGACAGGCATTGGTTCGCGAGGTCTTAGTTCCACACGAGAAATGATAGCTTTCAGACGATCTCCTTGGCGGTATTTTTCGCCAGGGTTTTGGTCCTTTTTCAGCATGATCCCTTCTACCTTACCAAGGTCGATGGACATGATGTCTTTTTTCCAACGTTGGAAATACCCGTGAGTGAGTTCCCCTTCTTTGGATTTATACTCTTGGTAGAGTAAATCCTTTTCCATATCGCGGAGGCGTTGGAAAACCATTTGTTTGGCTTGGCTTGAGAGAACTCGTGACAAGTCTTGTGGTTTTTCAAACACTCGTAGTTGGGTTCCCACTTTGGCAGCAGGATCCAATTTAGTTGCCTCTTCTAAAGAGATCTCTAGAGGGTTTGTTGTTTTCTCTTCTACCACGTCCCGTAAGACGGAGATGATGATTTCGTTTTTGTTGTCCGACCCAAAGTCTACTTGGCAACGGTCGTCAGTTTCAGCTTCTAAACCGACTTTTTTGCGATAGGCGGCGAGAAGGGAGTCGCGGATGACACCGAGTACGAGTTCTCTATCAAGAGATTTATCCTGACAGAATTGTTGGATGGCTTCGAATAGCCCAGTTTCTTTCGTTGCTTGTTTTGTCGCCATAGTCTTAAATTTCTAAATACAAATTTCCCTTTCGTATTTCTGCGATGGGCATCAATACCGATTTTTGGTTCTTTTTGTGTCGAGTTTTACGATCGTAAAGCGTAAGCTCAACAGAATCCCCCGAAACCGGTCCCAAACGATACAATCGTTTGTCCCATTTCCCTGCTTCCAGCGGTACTTCTAGTTTTACTAAAAGTCCTTGGAAACGACTTAAATCCTCCGGCAGACGCAAAACACGTTCTGCTCCCGCGGAGGAGACTTGGAGAGTGAAATCAAATTCCTCTCCCCATAAATCCAGCTCCTCTTTGAGTCTCCTAGACACAGTCTCACAGTCTTCTAAACTAGCGGAGCCAGTTTTGTCTGTGAGATGATCCAGTTCTATCTCAATGAGGGCGTGGTTTTTCCGATTCTGTACTTGGAGCGAAAAAAGCGCTAGAGGTGGAGCGAGAACACGTAAAATAAGTTCTCTGATGTTTTCCTCGGTATATACCAAACCATTTCCAAAAGATTCCCAAAGGA
This sequence comes from Leptospira mtsangambouensis, assembly GCF_004770475.1. Lineage (NCBI taxonomy): Bacteria > Pseudomonadati > Spirochaetota > Leptospiria > Leptospirales > Leptospiraceae > Leptospira > Leptospira mtsangambouensis. Next base: position 692,806 of record NZ_RQHK01000002.1, on the reverse strand, counting down.
ATCTGTATAAGAGACCCAGCTCATGCTAAAATTTAACATGTCTACTGTCAAGCTAGGAAAAGCGAGTTGTCCTGTAAATAAAAAATTAGGGAATGGATGTTGCACCATGCGAACCCTTTATCTCTTCCTCACCCTCTCTTTTTTCGTTTCCTGCCTTCGTTTCCGAGTGGAAAACTTAAAAGAAGAAATCCTATTCCGCATCCCATTGGGACAAACAAATGAGAGTTTCGAAGGTGTTGTGGTGAACCAAGTACTCACCAACGTTCCTCTAACCATCCCCAACTCCTCCAATATTAGCGCAATGGCAGATAATAAACAAGCCGTAATCAAACTTTTTGATAGAAATGGAAGGCTTGATGCCACTCTTGGAAACCCTGATTTCAAACCCAATTCAGGAATCCCTCATTATCCGTTCCGATTTGGTGGGATTGGGATTGTGGCAATGAACGAAGATGGGGACCTGATTGTACAAAATCGAATTTCTTCCAAAGGAATGGAACTCCCCCCAGGTGGAGAAAATTTGTATAAAACATACAGTGGAGCTTTTTCCACCCAAGGAACAACAGTACTTCCTTCCTTTCTTGTCCAAATTTCGCAAAAAGGTGTCGTGAAATTTATGTTAGGGGCATCGGGCAAAAATACAGAACCCTTCCGTTACATTGAATTCATTCTCCCCGGCGAAGGCGAAAAGTTATTCGTTTACCACCGTATAGCAGAAGAAATGCGACTTTCTTATTTTGAAGAAGGAGAACTCAAAGGGAACTTAAAAGAATCAGGTCTTGATGTGTTTGCGAGTAACGATGCCAAAGAATATGACATCACCCTCGATAAACTCCTCCCTCACCCAGAAGGAGAGTATGTTCTCGGATCTTTTAGTTATTATTCCAAAAAAGACAAACGGTTTAAGTTCCGAAGGATATTTCGGTTTGTATTTGATTCGAAAAGTTCTGAATTTTTAAAAGAAATCCAAGACCCATCTGAGATTTTATTTTCCATTCGTAATAACGGTGAGTTTTATATTTGGGAAACAGAAGATGGTGGAAATGCCGCAAGACTCCAAGTCCATGACAAAGAAGGAAACCATATCAATAACAAACGAATTCCCTTTTCTAGTCCACGTGGGCAATGGCGAGAAACCTATACAGATGCTTTTGATAATATTTATTCGGTTCGGATTCGTGCAGGGGCTTTAGAAGTCTATCGTTGGATCTAAATGAAACACCAACCATTATTCACAAATAAAGAATCCAAAAGTTTAGATTCACTCACAACAAAAGAATTAGGGTTTAAGGAAGAGACCCTAATGGGAATGGCTGCCCTTTCGGTTTTCCATGCCAATGAAGATTTATGGAAAACAGCAGAATCCATTTGGATTCTTTGTGGAACTGGAGGAAATGGTGGAGATGGGTATGCCCTTGCCCATATCCTTTACCAAGAAGGTTTTCCCGTTCGCTGTTTTTCCAAAGCACCAAACAAATCAGAGGCGGGAAAGTTCTATGAGGCATTGGTTTCCAAAACACTTGGTGCCACGAGTACCTTAGAAGATTTTTACAACGAATGGGAAGAGGCAAAAGAAGATTCCGTCCTTCTTGTGGATGCCCTTCTGGGAACAGGATTTCAAGGGAAACTTTCCGAAGAACTAGTGGAACTCATTGAAACCATCAATGACTCCGAGGTATTTTTTTACAGGTTGTCGCTTGATACAGCGAGTGGATGGGATCCAAACTCTCTTGGAAAACCAGGGGAAACGAATGTATTTGTTTATGCGGATTCCATTGAAGAACTTGGGACAAGGAAATGGGAGAACGTAGGGTTTATTTATGAAAAAGATTCTATCATTCCTAGATATTACGAATCCATTGGGTTTCCCATCAAAACCCACCTAAACAAAGTTACTTTTTCGAATCGTTATTATTTAGAACCGAACCCAGAATCGGCAGTCCAAGCCCTAAAAAGAAAAAACAAGGACCATAAATACAGTGCTGGTTCTGCCATTTTTTATGGTGGAGAAACCGGAATGGAAGGTGCCATTTTACTTTCTGAAAATGCCTTTTCAAGACTCGGTGGAGGGATTAGTAAAATATTTTCCCCTTCTCCACAAATCAGCTCCTTTGTTTTAAAAGACGATCTTTCCAAAATGACAAAATCTTCTTCCTTTCCTGATATCACAAGTGATCCCTTTTTTATCAAAACAAAAACTCTGGTTGTAGGACCCGGGCTCACAAAGTTTCCGAAAGATTTGGAAGGATGGACTCTGCCTGATGATAAAAAACTGATTTTGGATGCTGGAGCCATTCCTAGTTTTGGAACCAAACTTCCCCAAGGGAATCAAATCCTACTCACTCCTCATGTAGGAGAACTGAATCGAATGACTGGCAAAACCCATAATTCTGTCCAAGCCGCTTACGATACGTTAATCGATTTTTGCCCACAAAACAATGTATATGTGTTACTCAAATCCTTTGTAAGCCTTCTTGTTTGCCCCGATGGTTCCTCTTATATTTGGGAGTCACCCAATCCCAAACTTGCCACGATGGGAACGGGAGATTTATTATCAGGAATTTTGGCAAGGTATCTCAGTTTGGATTTTGACATTCCCGACTCCGTGCACTTGGCACTTTCCTTTTTGGACCATTCCAAACAGTTGGAAGAACCTTATCCTTCTGCCCACCAAATTCTAAAGTCTCTTGTGGAGTTAGTGTAAATGGGAAAAGGATACCATTCTCGTTCACCGGAAGAATTTAGAGAATACCTAAAACAAATTGGTGATAAAAACAAAAAAACAAGATGGAGACAGATTGTCCTTCTCATTGATTTGGTTTTGGTTGTTTTGATTTTTTACATAGGGTTTCGAGCTTTAAATCCAGGAAGTTTCCAAAACAGAACTCAGTCCGACAAACAGGTTGTAGACGGCTACCCAACGTATTTAAGTCTTTCCCGTGAAGAGGATGAAAAGTTCCAAGGTTATTTTTTATTCATCGAAAATAATACAAAAAACCAAATCCAATTTCCAAACCCCAAGTGGAAATCAGAATTTCGAATCAAAACAAAACAAGGGGTTTTGTGTTTCCAAGAAGAAATCTTTTGGGAAAATCGAACCATTCCCCCCAATGCCAATGGTTTTTTATACCATTCTGTTTCCAAAGAAAAATGGAAGTCCCTTGTATCTGATTGCCGCAAAGAAATTTTTGATGAAGAAGCTTCCATATTTCGTTCTAAGTTTCGCTCTTTGGATTTAGGTTTTTATTCACAAGTGCTAATCCATTCTGAGGACAGAACCTATACGTTTCAAATCAAACAAAAGCCTTATCGGTGAAAATGAAATATATGAATCTCAAGTTGTTCTTAAGGAACTAGAAACGACAACTCCCCGCCGACAATTATTGTTCTAAGCTCCATATCTTTTTATATCATTATCTCTCGACTGTCACCGCAGGATATTCTTCAAGATAACTTTCACCGTTGACACCATAATAAACTACCTTACGACTTGCGAAATCAACATCGTATCCAATCACACCTGCCTCCCAAGCTGATTTTAGAAATTCAGGGAAACTACTTCGACCTTCCTGGTCAGTGCGAAGTGCAGTGATCAGAGCGTCCCGATCAAATTTCGCAATCTCAAAAACGCCACTGACAAGAGGAGTTCCTTGTTGGACCACAGAACCTTCTTTCATTTGGTAGACAGCTTGGCATGCCGGCAATGACCAACGGTTACTTCTTACACCTGCACTGCGAAGTACTTCCGCAAGTACTGGAAAACCGCCGACTTTCGGACGAATGGACATCGCAAATTGTTGCGCTTCTATTAATTTTGATGTTAGGTTGGTCATTGAAATCTCCTCATTCGATTGGGTTTAAATTCAGTTTATGTAATTCGGCAAGTTTTAAGAGAGTCTTTCGAAGTTGGTCTTTCTCTGCCACAGATAATAAAGAGAAAAAACTAGAATCGTTTTCATCTGCAATTTCTGAAAGTTTAGGAACTAGTTTTTTGGCCTTTGGGGTGAGATTGATTTCTTGGTAACGCCTGTCTCCACTTGCTTCTTCGCGAATCACAAGGCCTTTGTTTAAAAGTCTGTCGATGAGTTTGGAAACAGCCCCCCGGCTGAGTCCGGTGATTTCTGCGATGGTGCTCGGCGAAGTGGTGGTTTTGTAAGAATACATTTCCCGCAAAATCACCCATTCAGCAACAGTCACATCCAAATTGGCAAGTTTCCGAGCAAAAGTATGAGAAACTGCGTTGGAAACAACCCGTAAATGGTATCCCAAGTGGGATTTTAAGTGGCTTGGTTCTAGATCCAACTTTTTGGGCATAACTGACAATAGTTTCCTAGTAAACTATTGTCAAGGAAATTAAATGAGTAAAACTAAACCTTACTAATCTTTTTTAGATTTTTAAATTGAACCTGTTTTCTGAAGGGAAATCCGATTCACAACAAAAACCTTATTTCACACAAACTGCACAATCTTGAATATTGTATGCAAATTGAGAAATTTATAATTCATCTTGAAAACCATAACTTGATCCGATTGGCTTTTCAAAAAAACTTGATTCAAACAAAATCAGCATCCAATCGAAAGTTCCAAAACAAGCAGAAACTTTAATTCTTTTGATTTCCTCAATCCAACTCTTCCTGCAATCGCCTAACAACTGTATCCAAAACTAACACACGTGCGAAGTATTTATCATTGGCTGGAACCAAAAACCAAGGAGCATTGGGTGCGTCGGTTTTGGCAAACATTTGGTTGGCTGCTTCTTCATAGAGGGACCATTTGTCACGGTTACGCCAATCTTCGTCAGTGAGTTTCCAACGTTTGAGTGGATCGTTTTTTCTAGATTCGAATCGCAGTAATTGTTCTTCCGAATCAATGTGTAACCAAAATTTAATGACGATGGTTCCGAAACTCACCAGCTGTTCCTCGAAGAGTAAAATTTCTTCATAAGCCCGAGACCACTCCGATTCAGTTGCAAACCCTTCCACTCGTTCTACAAGAACTCGACCATAATAGGACCGATCAAAAATTCCAACATGTCCTTTTTTAGGAATTCGATTCCAAAAACGCCAAAGGTAGTGGTGTTGGATCTCTTCTGCATTAGGTGCAGAAATATTATGTACTTCAAATAAACGCGGGTCAATTTCTTGGGTGAGCCTTCGGATCGAACCTCCCTTTCCTGCCGCATCCCAACCTTCGAAAACAAAAAGTATGGGTCTGTCTTTTGCCTTTGAAAGAAAAGTGAGTTCCCTAATTCTATTTTTCAAAACTTTCATCTTCGTTTGGTACTCGTCAGGTGATAGATTTTGTTTCATATCTAACTGTTGTAAGTGTAGGGTACGATTTTGTATTGAATTTGATTTCATGGAATGAGCTCCATACCGTGATTGATAGACTGTAATGCGCTTCTTGAATCAAATTCTAAGATCCTTTCCAAACGTTCTAAGATTGCCTCAAAAACGAGAAGTTTTGTGTCGTCTTTTTTTTCACAGGAAATGATTTGCCAAGGAGAATCAATGGTTCGAGAAGAACTTAAAATAGAATCAAAAATATCGAAGTAACGGTTGTAATGTTCCCCTTGGTCTTTGTCAAACCGAGACAATTCCCATTCCTTTTTTTTCTTTTTAGAATCTTCTAATCGTTTCTTTTGATCTTTTTTAGAAATATGCAAAAAGAATTTGTGAACGATAATTTTATCTTTGGAAAGAATTCTTTCCGTATTCAAAATGGATAACAATCGGTGATCATATTCGGCTAGGTTTATTTTTTTTTCAGAACGCAAATAAGCCAGACGACTGTAGTATGTATTGAGATAAAACAAAAACTCCCCATACCTGGGAACCACTCTCCAAAAATTCCAAAGAAAAGGATATCCTCTATCTTCAGATTGGTCTACATAAGGAGAGTATACTTTAAACTTCCTTGGATCCAAACGAATGGTCAATGATTGTAAAATCGAACCTTTGCCTGTGGAAGCAAAACCTTCGATGAGAAAGATATGAGCGATTTTTTGTTTGGCACTCTCTCTTTGTAAAAGAAAAAAACGTTCCTGTAAATCGGTCAGATCGCTAATCGAGTATTTGGGAACTTGGTTGGTTGGATGTCTTTCTAAAACCACAACCAAGGATTGTAAGTAAGATTTGTAAAAAACCTATTCTTTTTTAATCGTTTTTTTACATGGGCCGAGGAAATCCAGGGCCTGTGGCTTTTGCGATATGATCGATTCCTTTCTCTTGGTTTTCATACCTAGGGATCAAATGTACGTGTAAGTGAGGAACTTTTTCCGCAATGGCCACAATGTACATTTTTTCAGGTTCCTGTTTTTTTAAGATCTCTGTGGCTTTGTAAAGAGCCCTTCCATAGTTTTCAAACTCAGACAAAGACAATCCAAACCAAGATTCCAGATGTCTGCTATGTTCCATATACAAATACCCTTCTAGGTTTTGGTCCGCTTTTCTTAGGATCCAATCTTCATTTTGAAAAAGGATTTGGCTTTCATTTTTATGGGCTTCGCAGATGGGACAGTTCATCATTCTTCCCAAATTGGCCGATAGGTAAAGAGATGAGAATCTATTTTTTTATCTTCCTCGTCTATGCCACAATGGGTGCCTGGTCCATTTCTGCCCAAACGAAGGGAGATTCACAAGAACCATTGACTGAATTGATTTATTCTCTCTCTGAAGTTGTTTTTTCAAACCCATTCCGCAAAGAGGAAACAGAAATTCGCAAAAGAATTTTGGAAGCCAATGCTTCTGAGGTGAGAGAACTTCGCATCCAATTAAAAAACCTACTTCGTTCTGAATCCATGACAAAAACTGATGCCAAAGAAAAAACCAAAAAGTTGGATTCGTTTGTAACCTCCTTAGAAAGTCTCCCCAGTTTAGGAGGTTTTCTTTGGAAAGAAGAAACAGGAACTGTATACCAATGGGGGGATTGGTCGGATTTTTATGAAGATGGATTTACAAAAGACAAACTCAGACTCGAAGGACAGATCCCTTCCTTTGCCTACGATCGTGGCACAGTTTATTTTTTTGTCAAAAACCCTCCCGGCTCTCTTCCCGCAGAATTTGGATTTTTGGGTTGGGAATCCCACTTCTATGCTTTTGGTGACGAAGGTTCCTTACGTTATACCAATGATTTTCACTTGGATCCGTCCGAACGTCTTGGTGATTTTCGAAAAGCCTTTGATTCCATTCGCAAAAAATTCCCAGGCTCACAAATCATTACTGCCAATGACCTAACGATCTTTATCGTTCCTGGTGAACCCAAACCTATTTACTATGTATTTTTATTCCTGCGATTGTTTCTGATTGGCTGGACCCTTCTCCTCTCCATCTATATCATTCGGATGAGCCTTTCTCATCCAAAAAATCATTTGCCCGAACACAGGGTCCCCCTATCCTGACATTACATCCCGTCACCATGCCCTGGTAGTTCAACGGATAGAACATCGGTCTTCGGAACCGACAGTGGGGGTTCGATTCCCTCCTGGGGCACCAGTTCAATCATCACAACAAAATCCATCTAACAGAACAAAGCTGGGGATCGAACAGTTTTGTGATCTAAACATCGAACAGAACGTGAGGGCGAGTCCCGAAGACCAAAACTAGAAATTCTCTCTTTTCCACCGGTTGGCGACCAATTTATCTGTGTTTGTCGGGACCAGGCTACTTCGGGGTCCGCTTTCGCTCCCGTCCTTCGGACCAAGCCCTCCGTATCCTTCTCGCAGTTAGAATGTTTATTACCATTGATTTTTAGAGAAAGTAACCTATTATCAGAGGTGGTCGCATTCTTGTAGCATTGGCCCACCAGTTCCATTCTATTAGTAATCAACTTAACTAGTTAATTGTTATAGTTTTGATGGGGTTCAAATAATTGAGAGTATTTCTTGACGCGATTATTCAATGTCATCATCCACTTGCATATCTATAGTAGTAAACCCAAGCAAAAAGTCGAAAGCTTCAGAAAAATTCATACCAAGTCGAAATTCATAATAGATTCCAAAGGAAACCTCAACAGAAACTGGAGAATCGCACCATTTGGATTGAATTTCACCGGAGGATGATTTCGATGCTCCTAGCGGAAAGATTATATTAGTATTAAACTTTGAAAATGCTTTTTTATTAGATCTAATTTTATCTGCTTTAGGAAGATGAGAATTCGAATTCAATACTATTAATGAATTTCCTTGACTTAAAGCTAAATTTGAATTTTCAAATGTAGCTACATAAATACTTCCTCCTTTTCCTCCAGTTTTGTAATTTCCGACAACTCCACTTCTAATACCAATACCCATTCCATTTTTAGCATACTGCATTCCTCCTCCAAAGCACCAAACCCAAGCAGAGAAACCATATATTTTTTCTTCAACGCCTAAAACAGGAATATCGACTGCATCTCTTGTCCTATTCTGTAGATATCGATCAATTGAATTACAATTATTGAACATGAAAAATAATAGGAGCATGATACCTGGTAGGTTCAAAAATCAACCATGCCTTTTTTGTTTTTACACTGACTTATTTTATAAGAATAGCGACATAGGCAAATCAAAGCTTGGGTCTTTAGGATCTAAAGAAGGTGCTAGTAATAGGCCTTTGATGCAAAAATCATTAAATGAATTCTTCGCATTCTCCTTACACTGCTCTTCGCTATTATTAGTACAACCAGTTATAAATATTGTGAAATACAATAATCTCACCATTTTTGTCAATTTCATTAAATTTCCTTATAACAAATCTATTACCGTAAAAGATAGATCGTTTACAAAAGCTGAAAATAGTTAACTCATCTTTTGAAGTATCCATCATTATTTGCTGCTGATGGAAAAGATTTTGATGATGAAGCAGTGAATGCACATACCTTACCTGCAGCACAAACTTGTTCCGTTGGAATAGTGCTTGCTCGACCTTGAAAATAACTCAGACATATTACCTTTGCTGAATCGTTTTCAACTCTACTACTGTTTTCATTGTCAGGTCTAATTTTCCAATCTCACATCCCTTTAAATGGGCCAGAATTTGTTTCTTATCTAAGCATCGAAGATTCCATTTGAATGCCATTCAAATTTAAAATTATTACGCAGCCAGCTTTTCCAAATTGTTTCTTGCAATCATCACTCATACTATAGGCTGCAACAACTAAATTTAAGTGATAATTTGCAGTATTAATATATTTATTTCTTCCTACAACACGACCATACTAATTGTCAAATTTCCCAAAAAGTTTATTATACATTTTATAGTTATTGACTCCATCCCTAACTTTATAAGAGATAAAACTTCCTCCCTTATCCCCAAAATTCTTACCTTATAAAATGCCCAACAATCCGATTAAACATATGTATCCATTTATTTTATCCACTTGGATCATCAAATTTCATTGGATCCCCTTCCACATACATCATCCGATTCACCCCTTGCTCCTTACCTAAAAACACCATACCATCATTAGTTGCTTGTATTTAACAATGCCCGCCCCATAACAACCTTTCCTTTTTCCAATGGCTTCGAAAAACCCCCCTATAGTTGGCCATTCAAATAAACAAAGGAACCATTTGTCTTTCCTTCACAACTTCGAATCTGCCCCGATTGATTTTCACCACCGCAAGCGATGATGGAATTTCCCAATTGTTCAAAAACAAATAATACCCTTGGAACTTGTAACTGGTAAGATTCTTTGTTAATCACTCCTGAGTTTGAGACCTTATAACAATCCATTGGTTCTATGTAAGAACTGTTTTCAAATCTGCCACCGCCGCAAATGATTACGTTTGCGTTTATTTTTACAGAACCATGCCCTCCGCGAGTTTCACCCATATTTCCGATGACAGTAAAGTTCCCTGTTCCATAATCATAAATTTCCAGAGAATTGGAATAGGAATAAACACCGTTTGCATCAAAGGAATATCCTCCCGTAAACAAAACCCGATTGTTTTCCAATAAATTTGCAGTATGATTGGAACGCCCAATAGACATTGATTGGCCCACGAGTGAAAAGGTATTGGTGGTAGGATCGAAAAGTTCTGCAGATAACAAAGTTGTGTTTAGCCCATCGCCACCCACAATTAATACTTTTCCATTTTGCAACAAGGTTGCTGAATGTCTTCTCCGAGATACATTCATATCACTAATTGATTCAAAAGAATTTGAATTTGAATGAAAAATTTCTGCAGACTTCAATTTTTCAGATTGTTTTCCGAAACCACCTGTTACTAAAACTCTTCCATCATTTAAAACTGTGGCAGTATGGTATGTTCTTGGTACATTCATTGGTGAAGTCATCTGGAAGGAAAGGTTCGATGGATCAAATATTTCTGAATCAGAAAGTATGAACCGACCGTCATAACCACCAACTATCAAAACCTTTCCATTTTGCAAAAGGACAACTTCATGTTGGACTCTCTGATGATTCATAACTCCCAGAAAAGAAACTTGGTTTTCTGTTAATCTGTAAACATTGGATGTTGCATACGATTTTTGACTGTTCCCACCAAATAAGAATGCTTCAGTTTCAGAATACTTTATGGATTGTTGTTGTTTTAATCCAAATGGAGAAAAATAATCAAAAAGAAAAAATACCCCTAATAATTGTTTTTCTGCCTCCCCAACTTCTTCCTTTTCTAGAAACAAAATACATTGGTTTAAAAATACAAAACAAATGAAAAATAAAAAAATCTTTCTAAATGAATTCATATTCTTTATCTAAAATTCTTTGAATCATAAAAAACAACCCTTCGGATCAAAAACAAACTAAAGTAATCTCCAAACACAAACATAATAACATCACATAATTCTCGCTTGGCGATCATTTTTTTTTTAAAAATGAAGGTATATTTTTATCAATTTTAATAAGAAAGAATTTGGATAAGACCAATCCATAGACAAAATCAAAAGCATCTGATTTTCAGAAAACCGAATCATGAACAATTCATTCTAGAATCATATCCATTCCCTTGTAAAAGATTCAACTACCCTTTTTCTGATTTACGTTCCCGACAGAACTGAAACTTTGTAATAAAAATGATTTCCATTCATCCAGTCAATTATGCACAAATGGTATTAGATAATTCCACAGATGCCATTGTACTAATGGGAACCAATTATTCCGTACTAGCCTTCAATCAAAATCTAGGTATGACCATCCAAGCATACTCTGGAAAGATTCTAAAAATTGGTGATGACTATCGGAACTTTGTCACCTCTTCCGACAAAGAAGTATTTTTTGATCTCTTCCAAACAGCAGTTCGTGGTGAAAGTGTTACCATCGAAAGACTCGCCAGTCTCAACCAAATTTCCATTTGGTATGAATACAAAATGACTCCAACTTATGATAAGGACAAAAATCTTTTAGGAGTCTGCCTACGTGCAAAGAATATCGACTCTAAAAAGAAAATGGAAATAGCTCTTTCGGAAAGTGAACAGAAGTTTCGCAATCTAATAGAATCAGCACCAAATGCAATTCTCATTGTCGACTCAAAAGGAAAAATCATTCACTGCAACTTAGAAACAGAAAATACCTTTGGTTATCCAAAAGAAGAACTCATCAACCAATCGGTAGAACTCCTCGTACCCTTTCAGCACAGAGGTGGTCATGATCGTATGATCGAAGGGTATTTCCAATCACCTAGGCCGATGCGAATCGGCAAAGACCAGGTGACGACAGCAGTGAAAAAAGATGGAACCGAAATTTTAGTGGAAGTGAGTTTAAATAGTTTTGTTGTCAACCAAACAAATTACGTTTCAGCAATCATTGTGGACATCACAGAAAAAGTATTGGCTGACCAAAAAATCAAAAAACAAATTTACGAATTAAAAGAAATTGCAAGAATCCAATCACATGAAATCAGAAGCCCTCTTTCGAATATCCTTGGCCTTGTGAATCTTTTGGAATCGGGAATGCAAGAAGAAACAACAAAAGAAATTTATTCACACTTACGAAAGTCTGCAACAGATTTAGATGCTTTCATTTGTGATATTGTCAAAAGAACTGCCATTAGCCTTTCCCAATAGGAAATTTTCCTAATATTCAACGAACAAATCGACAACTGTATACTTTCAAATTGTACAACTGTATCCTTTCCTAATTTTGGCTTTCTGATAGAATCAATTCATGAACCAAAACCTATTGATTGTAGATGCATTTACGAATTCTTTGTTTTCAGGAAATCCAGCAGCAGTGTTAGTCCTCTCTGAGTGGCCCGAAGACAAGTGGATGCAAAACATAGCAAAGGAAAATAATCTTTCAGAAACCTCCTTTCTTGTCAAAGAAGGAAGTGATTATCGAATCCGTTGGTTTACACCTCTTGTCGAAGTTGATCTTTGCGGGCATGCAACTTTAGCAGCAGCTTATGTTTTGAAAAATCATTATGAAGAAAAACGAAATGAATTTCAGTTTTTATCTAAATCGGGACCACTCCCCATAGTGATCAAAGAAAATTTGATTTATCTCAATTTCCCAACCTATCCAAAATTTCATAAAAGCAAAACGATCGATCCCAAAGAAATAAACTCTATCCTCGGTAAAGAACCAGATGAAATTTGGGAGGGAAAGGATACCATCTTTGTGTATCAAACAAAATCAGATATAGAAAGTTTGGTTCCAGATTTTTCAAAACTAACCAAAATACAAACAAACAGAGGTTATATAGCAGTTTGGATCAATGATTCTGGTTTGGAGAAAATAGATTATGAATTTCGATTTTTTGGACCAGGACTTGGAATACCAGAAGACCCTGCTACAGGCTCAGCCCACTGTAGCCTGACTCCCTTTATGGCCGAGAGATTAAAAAAGAACAAATTTAGATCCTTACAGAAATCAAGTAGAGGAGCAAAATTTTTTATCGAACTCCAAGAGGAACGAGTCTCCATTGGTGGGTCTGCTGTTTTGTATCTGCAAGGTAAAATCAAAAGCTCATTTGATCAATAGAATGCGCAAGCGATTGCAGCGGAAATCCTTTTGCAAAGCAAAAGATTGGAGCGTAAAGCGCGGTCGCCGTTAGGCGATGCGCCCCAGTCTAAAAAATTAAATTTGGAAAAAACCAATATCTCGTTTTAGATTGTTTGCTTGGTCCGAAAGGGTGGAACAAAGTTTGTCAATTTCACCAACAAATTGATTCAGATATTCTGTTCCTTCCGATATGGATGCAATGCTATGAGACAACTCAAATGAAGTACGTGCCTGTTCTTCTGTATTTTGTTCTATCTCCAGTGCGGAACGTGTTAAATTTCCAAAACCTTCCTTTACATCTTTTGCAATAAACGTTTGTTTCTTGGTCATTTCAGAAGACACCTTGATAAGTTGCACTGTTGTTTCCACTGCCGTGCCGATTTGCGAAAATGTTTTTTCTGTATTGGACACAGCGGACCTTCCCGACTTAGAAGCTTCGTATGCTTTTTCTACTGCTTCTAAAATTCGTTTTGTATTCTGCAGTGTTTGTTCACCAAGTTTTGAAATTTCGCTGGCCACTACGGCGAAGCCACGCCCAGCTTCACCTGCTCGGGCCGCTTCAATGGATGCATTGAGAGATAAAAGTCCAATTTTATCGGAAATATCACTGATGACTTGGATCACATCGGCTGTATGTTCGACACTGGTTTCAATATCTTCCATAGCGGATAAAGTTGAGTGTAAAGCATTTTGGCCAGAACGAATTTCTTCTTCCATTTTTTTAGTTTCCGCTTCTGTTCGTTCCATAGAAGAATGAACATCAACTAACACAGATTCCATTTCAATTAACGATTGGAGGGAAGCACGAGTGATTTCATTTTGTGTTTTTGCACTTGTAGCCGTGGAGCGAATGCTTGCTGACATTTCTTCGACTCCAGCTGACATCTGTTCTGTTGAGGATGCCTGTTCCATCATTGCCTGAGCCAACCCTTGTGTTTGGGATGCAATCACTTTGGAATCCCTACTCACTCGCTCCGCTTCACTGATGACACCTGCTGTGATCTTTCGAATACTTTCGATAAATGAATTTAGGGACAAACTTCCTAAACCCAGTTCATCAGTAGAAATCATCGCAACAGTATTACGCAGATCTCCTATAGCAAGACCCTCATAACGTTTTACCATTTGGTCTGTGTTAAACTTTAATGCCCGGACAAACAAAGATGTTAAAATATAAATTGCAATACAAATGAACAAAGCAAGTAAACCAATTGTAATACCCGTATTTTGTAATCGAATGATTCCTGTGACTTGGGTACCAAGTAAGTATCCAAGGGTAGTCACACTCATACTAAAAACAGCAAACATTGTAAAAAATACTCTCGGGAAAATACCAATTTGAGGAATTTCTTTTAACGGCAGAGGTAAGTCTTTTAAAACAGGTTGTGATAAAACAGGCGCAAGCCTTAACTCAGTAAGAAAAAAATGAGAAACACCTAATACTGGATAAATGATGACGGGCAAAACTGCATAAGGAATTAGTTCCACGAGAGTTGGAGTAAAAAAAAGAAAAGTGATAAGAGCTGCAAAAGGAATTCCAAGAGACCACTGCACAAGAAAATAACCAGAATTATTTCTCGGAAATTTCAGGAGGCGAATTTTTATTTCTTGTTTTTCTTCGATTGTCTTTTTTAAAAAATTATCCGAAATGGTTTCGGTAATTAAATTACGCAGGCGAAAAAAACGAATGGTCGGAACAATATAGGAAATTGTAAGCGAAATCGAGGCACCCAGGACCACATATACCGCCTTCTCAAAGTTATACTCTCCACCAGAAACAATAAACAAAACAGCAATTGGCACGGCTAAGATTGAAGTTAACAATTCTAAACCCAATGTCAATTTCCAACAAATCGATGTGATTTCCCTTTTCCCCATTTTGTTTTTTCCTTTTCAAATCTAGTTCTATTCTTTGTATTTTTTTATTTATAATATTTAAGTAAAAATAAATATTTATTTTGAAGTTCGAGTATACACACCATTCCAGTCGACAGGTGGCGGGTTTTTAAATAAAGACTGACAACGCTCCATTAGAAGTTGGCTTGGAATATCTTTTTTACCATAAATTTCGGAAACTTGTTCAAAAGAACGAATCGCCATTTCCCAATTCCGATTTAGGTAAAACTGAAAACCCTCTTCGTATTTTTTTTCGGCTTCAAGAACTTGTGACGAAAGATCCGAAAGAAAACAAACTAAACTATAAATTTTTACAGGTGTTTCTTTTCCTTTTACACGAATCCAGTCCAAAAATCGAAAGTGGAATTCTTGATTGCAGAGGGATTCGATACTTTCCGAAACCAAAATGGAAACTCCATAATCTTTTGCAGCTGCTTCTAAACGAGCACTAAGGTTTACTGTATCTCCCATCATCGTATAAGAAGCAAGGCTATTTGTTCCCATAAAACCAACCTTAGCTGGTCCACAGTTCAGTCCGATCCGAAAGCTCATATTTCTGGCTGTTTCTGTATAATCCATTTTTTGTTTCCAAGTGGACCTGAGAATTTCTAATTCAGAAACCATTTCTAGAGCCGTTTTACAAGCAAGCCTTGGGTGTTCTTTGTTTTGAATGGGTGCACCGAATATTCCAACGATTGCATCTCCAATGTATTTATCCAAAGTTCCCGAATTGGATTTTAAGACGTTTGTCATTGCGGAAAGATATTCATTGAGTAATCTTGCTAGGTCACTGGCACTTAACTCTTCACTGATCGAAGAAAAGCCCGCAACATCGGAAAAAAAGGCAGTGATCTCCCACTCCCCTCCTTTTTTTAAAGAATCCATGTTTTCCAATGCTTCACTGACAACACCTGGATCGACTAAATTACGAAGGATGCTGTTAAACTTTCTTTTCTCTTTTCCTTCTGTATAAGTGAGATAAGCAAAACCTAACAAATATGATACGGGAAATCCAATTACAAAAGAAGAAATTGGTAAAACCAAATCCACTCTATACAAAAAGTAAAATAAACCAAAAAAAACTGATATTGCAAAAATTGGATAAATATTTTTCAGCAAATGCCATTGGTTGATAAAAAGAACAAGAACTCCAATCATCAGTACAAACAAAGTGAATCCAATGCCAAAAGCTTCCGGTAGTTCACCTAACATATGTCCTTCGATTAGGTTGGAAGCAAAAACAGCCTGACCGATTACACCAGGAAAAAGTCCGTAAGGAGTGACAACATCATCATGAGTGGAAGCGGCAGAGGTTCCAATTAAAACAATTTTATTTTCGAATACGGAGGGAGGGACAAGGAGTTGGTTAGGATCTTCTACTTCACTTGTATTGAGTTGGTTTAATGATTCTATGATCCCGGCAGCAGAATAACGAGGGATATTTCGGAGTTCTTCCTCAGTATAAAAATAGGCTCTGACCAAACCATCTTTTCCCAATGGAATTTCTCGGATTGTATCAGCTTTTTGGATCGAAAACTTGCCATTTTTCCATTCAGTTTGATACGGTTCAAATGAAACAAATGCTTGTAAGGCGAGCGTTGGGAAAAAATAATTCTTCCACCGAATGAAAGGAGTGAACCGGCGAAGGATTCCATCGTTATCGGGAATTACATTCACAACATGGATCATAGGTGAAGTTTCGCCGACTTGTCCTATTGGAAAAGATGCATTTTCATAACGAGGGAATGGGGAATCATCTGGCAATGGAACATTGAACTTTTGTATCAAAGTTTCTTCACCTAACCTTGGAATGACAATTCCTCCATCACGAAAATTGGCAGCATGCGAAATTTCCCCCAAGTTTAAATTCGCAGCAACCAAAGCTTCATCATAGTCAGACCTTTCTGTAAATAGGATATCGATGATGGTAACTTTTGGTGGAGTGATGAGTTTGGTATAACCAATGAGTGTCGGATAAATATTTCGTTTCCATGGCCACTGCCCTAACTCCGGGTGATCTGCGTATTTGGCGATACTTTGTTCATCAATGTCAATGATGACAATATCTTTGGAAAAACGATGGTGTGATGGAAGCAAATGAAAAAATAAATCAGATAATTTTCTGTCTAAAATTTGCGAAATACCGAGTAACGATAGCAAGGCGATGATGATTGTAGGAACAATGACCATCAAAAATAACGGCAACAGGATTTTTTTTTGTTTCATGGTTTTAGTTTGGACTTAAATTCACTCCAACGATCTTTCGGAATCGGTCCATTTTCAATCCCAATAGTGGATTCATAAAATACTAGTTTTGCAATACGAATCGTGGTATCTGGGTGAGTTTTTTTGAAAGATTCGGTTCCTTCAGACTTGGACAAAGTGTTCAGATAATTGGATAACCCAACTGGTGAGTAACCAGACTGGCTTGTTAAACCAACAGCTGCTTCATCTGCTTCCAATTCCAATTTCATATCTCTGCCGGTTTCGAAGAATTGTTTTTCTAATTCATCCAAAACCTGGCTAGTTGCGGCATTCACAACCTCACCACCGGGCGGAGACAAAAGCCCAGAAAGAATATCCAAAAATACATTCGATTGTTTGAATTCTCCATTGTGAAAGAGTACAATGTGTCCCATTTCATGTGCAATGATTCCAGCAAGTTCAGATTCTGATTGGATTTTTTTTAAACTAGCAGTGGTGATAAAAATAAAACCTCCTGGACAGGCATAGGCATTGATTTGCGAGGATTCAATGACTCCAACTCGAAAACTCAAATCTTTTCGAGAAGAAACAACTGCCAATCTTTGGACCACTCCATTTAAGTATCCTGTTAATTCCGTATCCCGCACTAAAGGATATTTTTTGAGTAATCTTGCCGCAAGAGAACGTCCAAGTTTGACCTCAGCCTTTGTTTCTTTTGCCACTTCTAATTCAGAAGAAAAAAATAGATGCCCGAGCCCATTGGTATTTTCAACTTTTGGATCGATTGGTAAAGACTGCGGTGTAGGAGATTCAAATGGAACTGATTCAAGCCAACGTAAAGATTCAAAATCATAAAGATCCCCTTCTCCCCGCAGTCTCATCTTCTGTGTTTCAGAAAGTCCCCTTGCTGCCGCCGTCTTTGTAAAGTCAGACGCTCTTTGCCTTGCAACTACTGCCTCCGATGAATTGGATGTAATGCCCAATTTGATTTGGTTTCCTGGAGGGAGTGGAGAAACAAATAACTTTGATACCCAACCCAATTGGTCACGGGCCCGCACTTGAACAAAAAGTCCTTGTTCGCTGATAGGAGATAGTACTTCTCCCATAACCAAAGCAGAACCATCTGCACTTAGTTTGGGTTGAGAAAGAAGTTTGGCCTTTGTGCTTTGTACGTATACATTGCCCTTCGCGACAAGCGATTGTGCTAAAAAAAGAAACAAAACGGTTTGAGATAGTGCTCTCATTCAAGAAATTATCAATTTGGTTGAATCCTTTGGAAACTCTTTTTTTACTTGAAGACTTTAGAATTGACATTTCCTTTCCCACTCATGAAATGAACGCGTAATGAATCATCTATTTCTAATATTCTTTCTTCTTTTTTTTACTTTCATTGGTTGTAAAAAAGAAAAAGATGAAAGTAATTCCTTGGAAGCTTTGGTGTCTCGCTTTCTTGTTAGAAACTTACTAAACTCCAATATCAATTCCGAATTACCTTCCAATTTAAGTGTCGCAGTTCCAAGATCCATTCGTAAACCATCGTCAGGCCTTGGAGCTTCCCTACGAAAGGTGCCAAAATCAATTCGTTCCATTTCAGCATCAAAAGGAATTGCCCAAGATACATTTGATTATGGATTTACAGGCCAAGCCTTTCTGACAGAAGGCACGTCGATAGTTTCAGAAATTTTAAGAGATTCCAAAAGAGATTTAGTCCTTATCAGTGGCGCATACTCTATAGCGAAAGCAAGTCCAGGTGTTTGTGTACCTGGAGGTGCCTCGACCATCAGAATCACTCAATCAATGGAAGATGATTTTTTATCTGGAATCGAACGACTCGGACTAAGCGCTGACGAAGCACGAGGAGAACTTGTTAGTTTACAAAATGAAGGAATCCTGCCCTTTATTGGACAAGCAGTTCCTAGCCCTGCCATGGTCTACAGAAACTTGTCGAATAACGAGTATGACATGGAGATTGAATATTCATTTGCCGATTCCATTGGAACTCCCCAACCCTGCCCGGCGAACAATCGATTTCAAAAAAGTATTAAATTTAAATCCAACAAATCAAAAATTTTTAGTTCGATCACTCGGTCTTTGAAAATCTTTGGAATATCACTGAGTGTGGAAGCATCCATCACATATATCACAATGGATGGGAAAAAAGACAAAGCCATCCTCAATATCAAACAAGTGACAAGTGGCTCTGGTAGCACAGATAAATCTACCACAAGATTCACTTTCGAAGAATGTGATACAGATACAAATGCCAACGCAAACAATTGTGTAACCTTAAGTTATAGCAATGTTTATGATACAAATTCCGGCGATAAAATTACAACATCCGTCAAAGGGAAATCAAATGATTATGGCGGTTATGTAACCACCGAATACGTAGACAATGCCAACCAAGAAGAATATTACCTAGAAGAAACCTATGATGCCAACGGAGATACTGCGTATTTTGCCGTTGATTATTACGATATAGTTACACCAGCCAACAATGATTACGAAGAATTAGGTTACTTTGATAATGATCTTTATGGACAATTTTATGAGACTGGGGCCAATGCTTATCAATTCGAATGGGATGCATATGTTGATTTTTCCATTGCATTACCGGGTGGCAATATCGGAGTAGATGCAGGTTTTGTCGAATATGATGCTTACGTAATTATGCCTAATGGAATCAATCCGAATGTTTATCCCGACGAATACATTGGATGGGGAGAGTTCTTCAACAATGTCAATAGTGGCGGCCCAGTGTATTACGTAGATTTCTACGGAACTGCAGACCAAATTCCATCTGCGGATGTTTGGCGCTACTATATTGATGCAAGTGGCAATGAACAATACACTTTAGTGGCAAATACTGTAGTACAAATTTAAATAAAAATAAATATCAAATATGTTAAAAATCAAACTCTTTAGAAATTCTATTCTCCCACTTTGTATTTTGATTCTTTTCCCAAGTTTTGTTTTTGGGTCTGAACCATTCCATAATATCCAAGGATTTTATGGAGAACGGGCAGCGGGACTTGGAGGAGCCTTTACAGCCATCGCCGATGATCCTTCCGGTGCCTATTATAATCCTGCTGGACTTGGATTTACTTATAATGATGGAATTTCCATCTCTGCCAGTAATTTTAAAGATGTAAAAAGAAGTTATATCAATATCGATACACCGGGACAGGTTTACAACCAAACCCACCAAGGTTTTGATCCAAACTTCATAGGTTTATTGAAAAACTTTGATCGATGGAAATTTGCATTTTCCATTGTGAATACCTATAATTACTCTTATAACCGAGTGGACCAAGTGAACTATCCTCTTGTTTCTCCGTCTATCAACTCAACAAGAAACTATACAAAAGAAAAATACAGCCAACTCCTAGTGGGCCCAAGTGCCGCCTACCTACTTTCCGACAAACTCTCGATTGGTGCCACTCTCTATTATATGAATGATACAAAAGAAGTATCAAGAACCCAATTCCAACAGTTTTCAGATTTAAGTTATGTAATGCGATCTTACATAGATAACCGTAGGACTTCAGGAATTATGCCGGTTCTTGGAATCCAATACCAACCCATCCAAAAAGTATCTTTGGGCCTAAGTTACCGAAGAATCTTTGTGATGGGAGGAAATCGACTTTACAACGAAGTGTATGCGGATTCCACAAGAAGGCCAGGTTCTTCTGCAATTGATTTCATTGAAGGAACTGGAGATGGTGCCTCGTCCATCGAAGCCGGAGTTCTCACTCAAAAACCAAAACTCACAACGTCAATCCCCCAAACATCTGAGTTACGATTTGGAATTGCCTTCTTCCCTACTTCTCGTTTTTTGGCCTCTTTTGATATGATTTATTCAACTGGTTACAAATCCAGACGAAACCAAGATGAAATTAGTGCATTTGGAAGACGAGTCACTTATACAATCAACGATACAGAAATTAGAGAATTAACAAGAGCGTCCACCACCAACTTCGCTGCGGGAATGGAATACTATCTAGCAGACACCTTTTCTGTGTTAGCTGGAGTTTATACCAACGAACCAAATACCAAACCAATTTCTTGGACAGAATCAGCGGTTGACCTGTATCTTCAAAATACTTACGGAAACCAAGTGCAAATGAATTCCGGAGATGCAAGTGTCATTTATAAAGTAGCAAGATCCGGAACGAATCCAAGAAACGAGTATTCCAGAAACAAAGGTTTAAGTTTAGGGTTTTCATGGGTGACGTCAAAATCATCAGTATCCGTCACTTATATCAGAGAAGTGGGATATGGAAATTCTCGTATTGATCCTAATTCCCTATCACAATCTTTCGAATACAGTGCTCACTCTGTTTACATTATGGTTAGTTCAAGAAATTAATTTATATTTTACTTGTCCTTATCGATCCACATCCTATCTTTCTGCAGATGGGATTGGAACTGACAGACCAAAGACTGATCAATACCATTTTAGAGCAGTCGGTAAATGCAATTGTCATTTCTGATTTAGAAGGGAACCTTCAATTTGTAAACCAGGCATTTCTTTCTCTCTGGGGATATGACAATATAGACGAAATCCTCGGAAAAAATGCCCTCACATTCACCGATGACAAAGAAAAATCAGAACTCATTTTATCCGAAATCCTCACCAAATCCCAATGGACAGGAGAATTACGAGCCAAAAGAAAAGATGGATCCACTTTTGAAATATCTGTCTCCGCTTATAGCTCCAAAGACAAACAAGGAAAAATTACACATTTACTCGCTAGTTTTTCGGACCAAACCAAAACAAAAGAATTAGAACGTTATGCAAAAGAGAGAGAAATCTATTTTTCGCAAATTTTGGATTCAATTTCTGACTTAGTTTTTTGTAAGGACAAAAATTTTACTGTCACTTACGTAAACAAGGCCTGCGCCGATTTTTATGGGGTCACAAAACAAACCTTAATCGGCATCAAAGATGTTACCTATAACGATGAAAAATTTACAAAGGCATATCACCAAGAAGACAAAAAGGTTTTTGAAACTGGAACCACTAGTTATGTAAGACGAGAACCAAATGTTGGACCAAACGGAACCACAAGAATTTTGGAAACTGTTAAAAACCCTATCCTCGATGCAAAAGGAAACATCAATGAAATTGTTGGTGTATCCAGGGACATTACAGAAACTCAGGTTTTAGAAGATCGTTTGCAATTAGTGACGGAACTTACCTCAGATTATATTTATACAGCGAAAATTGAAAATGGCGAAGTGGTTGCTGAGTGGAGTTCAAAAGAACTAAGGACAACTTCAGGTTATTCCATTGAAGAAATAACCAAGTTAGGTGGTTGGTTCAATCTCATTTTAAAAGAAGACTTAACAAATATTGCAGAACGTATGACAAAGATTTTGAAAGGAGAAACAGGTGTGGTGGAATACCGTCTCCGCACAAAATCAGGAAAAATCAAATGGTTACGCGATTACACTCGTCCTATCAAAGACGAAACGGGAAAAGTCACTTCGATCATTGGTGCAGCAAAAGACATCACTTCAGAAAAAGAAACAGAATTAAAATATTTGGTCAGTAGCCAAAGATATCACGCCGCAATGGAATCTGCTTTAGAAGCCATTTACTTTTTAGAAACATCAAAAAACAAAGAAGGAGAAATAATAGATTTTATCATTTCCGATGTAAATCAAAAAGCAGAAGAACAACTGGGGATGAAAAAAGAGGAATTGATAGGAAAGGGAATTTGCCAACTATTTCCGGTGAACAGAAAGAATGGATTCTTTGAGGAATATTTAAAAGTAGTCAAAACAAAAATTCCGATGGAACAAGAGTTCCAAATTCCAGGAAACTTTGCTGCCCCAGGTTATTACTTTCACCAGGTAATTCCAACTAACGATGGAATTGTGATACAAACGAGAGACATCTCTGATAGAAAGAGAATGGAAGAGTTACTCCTTAGAACAAACCGTCTAGCAAAAGTAGGAAGTTTTGATTATGATTTAACCAATAGGCAAATTACCCTCTCAAAAGTTGCCACCGAAATTTTAGTCCAAACTTCAAACCATTTGTTTTCTGTTGATTTAAGTTTTTTTGGCACCAAAGAATTTATAAAAATATTAAAAGAAAAAGAAATCCACTGCATCAAAACAAAAGAAACTTTCGATTTAGAATGTTTAGTCGAGGCAGGTTCAGAAAATGAATTCTGGATTCGTATCATTGCTACTCCCAAATTCATAGAGGATCATTGTATTGGATTTTATGGAGCCATCCAAAACATCCAGGATCAAAAATTAATCCAAAACTCTCTTTTTGAAAAAGAAAACCTCCTTCTAACCAAAAACAGAGAACTTGAATCTTTAGTCCAGATTACAAAAAAACAAAATGAAAGATTGAAGGAATATACATATATTACATCGCATAACTTACGAGCACCGATTGCCAATCTTATCAGTTTGACAGAACTGCTAAAGGAAAATCCTTCCAACCCAGAATTACTTGGGTTTATCGAATCTTCATCTTATCAATTGGATCAAATCATACGAAATCTCAATGAACTTCTGAATATTGAAAGGGATACCAAAGAACTTCCTAAATCAAAAATTTTGATAAAAGAAAGTATCGATGCACAAATTTTACTCTTAAAGAATGGAGCCAACCGAGAAATCGAATTTACCAACCAAGTTCCAGAGGGAATCCAACTTCTTGGATTCCAAGCTTATTTTGATAGTATTGTGAACAATATCCTCACCAACGCAATTAAATATGCCAACCCAAACCAAGTTTGTAAAATTAGAATTTCTTTTCAGGATACAAAAGAATTTTTAAGAATTGGAATTACTGATAATGGTCCAGGCATTGACACCAAAAGACATGGCCAAAAATTATTCAATATGAACTTTCGATTGCGCCAAGACATAGAAGGAAAAGGAATGGGCCTATTCCTCTCCAAACACCAAATTGAAGCCATGAATGGGTCCATTGAATTAGAAAGTGAACTTGGGAATGGATCCACCTTCTATCTCAATTTTCCAAAAACACAAATTTGAATTAAGCTTTTTTCGTAAAAAAATCTTTTGCATCTTCGTAACCTTGTTTTAACAAAAGTTCCGCCTGATCTTTTTTAAAATTTAAAATGCTTACCAAACCTAACATTTGTTTTGGTGCGATTACTGAAATTTTTGCATTTTTAAATTCGGTTCGTAAACCTAATAAAAAATTTTCAATGGGAGTAAGTCCCTTCATCACTGATTTTCTATATTCTAAACCCTGTTCAACACTTCGGTAAGAGCCAAGAAGATACAATTCAAATAATCTTTCCAAAGCTTCGTCTTTTGTTTTGGGTGCATCCATCACTCGCATGCCACCAACTGGTGAAAGTAAGACCACAACAATTTCGGAAGCTTCATGTGTGAGGGCGGGCAAGATGGGAGTGTTTGCCATCACTCCTCCGTCCCAATAAGGTTCTCCCTCAATGATCTGCCATGGAAAAATCATCGGGATGGCAGAGGAGGCAAGTATATGTTCAATTTGTAAGTTAGGATTTTCAAAAAACTTAAGCTCGGAACTAAGAATATTAACTGCAGAAATAATTACTTTCGTTTTGGATTCATTGAGTTTTGTGAAATCTAAATTTTCATGAATGAATTTTTTTAAGGGATAGGTTTCCACAAGTGGATAGTATTTTTTTCGGAAAAGTCCTTTTAACATATTCCAAATCGAATAACGCATGATATTTTTTTGGTTTAGCCGAAGCCATAATTCAGACAATCGACTAGAATTCATTCCAGAACCAATGGCACATGCATTGATAGCACCAACGGATGTTCCACAAATGATATCGGGTTTCCAGTGAATTTCTTCTAAATACCGCAAAACCCCTGCCTGGTAGGCTCCTCTAGCCCCTCCTCCAGACAATACAAGTGCTCTTTTTCCCATCCTATTTCCCTACCGTAAAAATATCTCGACCTGTCACATACCTCTCCTTCCACCATTTTTCATTTAAGGATTGGATCACCACACCTCTGCTAGTCGATGCATGAATAAAATTATCATTGTCCAAAACCATTCCTACATGTGTAATTTTACTTGTATTTGGTGATGCGGAGAAAAATACTAAATTTCCAATTTGTTGTCCATCCCTTGAAACAGACTTTCCAATCTGCGCTTGGTCTCTGGCAGACCTTGGGATCATCCTCTCATTCATTCCAATTTTTGGATCGGTAAGAATCGACTTGGTCAAACCAGAACAGTCAACACCTCGTTTTGAATACCCACCGTAAAGATAGGGTGTTCCAATCCACTGGCGACCCACTGGATCCACTAACTTACGTTTATCCTTATCACCGCTTCCTACTTGTGGCAAAGTGACTGTTTGTTCTTCTAAAAAAATAAGATTGGGATCAAGTTTAGGACGTTCTTTTGTGACCCATTCTCCTTGTTCATTCCATATAATTTCAGTTCGTCTTTCTGAAGTTTGAAAGTTTTCTTTTTCCATTTGTTTGGAACTCAATTGAATGGTATCTGTTTTGATGGTCTCCCAGTGTGTTTCCTCAATCTTTCCTAATGAAAGTGAATGCCAGTCTTTAAAAAACTTTGATTTTTTCTCTTCACTTAAATTTTCAAATTGTTTCGGAAGAACTGGTTCCAAACGTTTGAGTGTGAGAAAAGAATTGGATTCTTTTTTTTGTGATAATACAACCAATCTTCCTGCAACAAGAACGGAGGCACCACTCCATTCTTTAGATTTAGCAAGTCTTAAGATTTCGAAAACTGTTTCTTCCGAAACTTTGGAAAGGGCCATCTCTTTGAAAAACTTACCCAAGTAAGGAATGTCTTTTTTGTTTGGTTTGGCTGTGATAAAGTAAGGAATCAATTCTTCTGTTTCTTCCCAATTCAAACCATAATCTTTTAAAATGACAAACCTTTCGACCTCCTCTGCAAATTCCGAAGCGGGCATTGACTCAAATGCTGCCCAAACTCGTAAGGATTTTACAATTTCTTTGATGGAAGGTTCGTTGGCACGATCTCCTAAACGTTTGCGTATTTCATTACGAATCAGAAGGGATTCTTGTTTATTATAAACGGATTCCACCAAGGAATCCAAGTTTTGTGCCCAAAGAGAAGGTCTTTGTCCAAAAGTAAAAAAACAAAGAAGAAAAACCAAAGGAAAGTAACGATGCAAAGACATACTTTCTATGATAACCTAAAGAATTGATTGTAAAGTAGGATTTAAAAATTTCTCCCGACTCCTAATGATTTTATCAACAGAAGATACATATCCCAGTTCAATGAGACGTTCATAAGCAAACCAATCCAAAAGTCCAAAGTTATTCGTTGGAATTTGCAAAAACAAATCTGATATCTTTTCTGTTTGTCGGATCCGATCCCTACTCGAAGCCAAGATAGATCGAATGATAATGTCCCCAATGGGTGGAAACTTGGGTCTTAAAATTTCATTAAAGTTAATTAAGTTAGTCATTTGGGTCAGAGGATTTGTCATCACCCCTGGATTTGTTTTATCAAAATAAGAAGATAATTCCCGGTCTTGGTCAGGATAAATATCACCAAAAACATCTACAGAAATGATCTTTCCCACACCTCGTTCTTTCAGGGCAATTCCTGGAACATTATCAAGCACTCCTCCATCGACATACACAACTCCCTCATCAATAAAAGGAGGGACCACTCCGGGAATGGAGGTGCTTGCTCGAATTGCCTTCCATAAATCTCCTTTGTCAAAGACATGAATTTCTGAATGTGATAAATCAGTTGCAATGGCAAAATAAGGAATCCATAAATCTTCGATTTGGATGGATCCAAAAAATTGCCGAATGGCTTCCGTATATTTTTTACCTGTGGTCAGTGATAAAACAGGAATTGTATATTCATTTAACAAGTCTTTGGAGATCCAAAATGCCTTTGCTTTTTCTTCACTGCCTTTACTCGTTTCGCCCATCGCAATGAGAGCAGAAAAAATAGCTCCAGCGCTAGTTCCTGAAACCATATCGATAGGAGTTTTGTTTTCTTCTAACGCCCGCAAAACACCTAAATGAGCAAATCCTTTGGCACCACCACCTCCCAGGGCTAGGCCAATGGATTTTCCAAGTAAACCCCTTCCCAATCTTTCCCAGGTATCCAAGCGGTCAAAATGCACATGGTAGTGGCGTTGGAACTTTCTTTTTTGTAAATGTTTGATGGTGCCTGGAACCACATCCACTGCGTTCGGTTGGAGAAGGACGAGAATTTGGTTTCTTTCTTTGATTTGTTTTTTATCGAGAAGAGATTCTAACTGAATGCAGTTTGGATCTGCCGTTGCTTCTTTGATGAATAAAATAGAATCAGATTGACGAAGTGCTCTCTCCGACCAAGTAGTGAATTCTTTTTTGTCTTCTAAGAGGTAAAAAACAAAATCATATTCTGCTTCCATTTGAGAAAAAAAACGGATGATCCAAGGTTCTCTGTCTTTTTCATCTAACGACTGCAATTCGCTTGTTCGGTCTAAAAATACCTTTTCATCTACAACACAAAAAGATCCGTACCTTAGGAATACTAGACCAATTTTATGAATGATTTCATCCAAGGAATTTTTTGGAAGAGCTGTTAAAATAGAAAAGGTTCGAGAAAGCGGAACAAATTCCTGATTTTCTTTTTTTGCATTCGCCAAACGTTCGGCGATGATTTTTGTGATTTGCAAAAGACTCTCAGGGTATTTGAGTAAAATGGACAAAGCCACATCTCTTGGAACTCGAAGCAGTTCGGAATCGCGAATTGCTTTCACTGTGGCAGAACGTTTTTCTCCAGTGAACAAACTTAGTTCTCCAATGATATCAAGTCGTTTGAATTCACCAACGTCACGAATGGACCCGTCAGCACCTCGTTTTTCATAACGAAGTTTGCCTGCAGCCAAAATATATAAATCATTCCCTTCAGAGTTTTCTTCGAATAAGATCTCGCCCCCTACTAAATATTCCCGAACTGTTTGGTCCTTCATTTCCCGAAGAACCGTATGCGGTAAATTTTTAAATAAATCTGCCAAAGTGAGATACTGTGCCAGAGTAGGATTTTTTGATAACCGGATTCGTTTCACCTCATTGGTTTTACAAGATGGATACAAAAATTCAACCTCCTTTTCTTTGTAAAACCAGACAAAGGAGAACCTCAATCACACAGATGTCCCTTATACCTAGGATAGAAAACAAAAGAGTTGTCGCCAAAGAGATAGATTCCTAGAATTTGGAAGCGGAACCGATACGATGATTGCAAGTTTACGTGGGAAATTAATTCAATTAGAAATGGATCACCTGGTCCTTGATGTAGCAGGTGTCGGATACGAAATCCATATTCCTTTTCCTTTACATTTAGAATGTAAGGACAAAATGAAAGAAGAGATTTTTTTACATATCTTTCATTCCATCACAGACAGAGGAGAACGTTTGTTTGGATTTTCAACAAGAAAAGACAGGGAACTTTTCCAACTCATCAAATCTTTGCATGGAATTGGAGAACTCACTGCCTTAAAAATTTTATCTTTTTTTCAAGCAGACGATTTGTACAAAATTGCCAAAGAAGATGACAGAAAAACTTTGGAAAAAATTCCAAAAGTAAAAGGTAAAACCTCAGAAAAAATTCTTTTTGAAATCAAACAAAACCTAAAAAAACTAGAAATCTTTTTAAGTGATGAATCTGCAAAAACAGATCCAGAAGACAGAGAAACAGATCTGGCAACACTTGCCCTCATCCAACTTGGATTTGATGAAAAAACAGCCACAAAACAAGTGTCCGATGTCAAAAAAATAAATCCACTCGCAACCGCATCAGAGATAGTAAAACAAGTGATTACTGGAACCAGATAACTCAAAACATTCGGAGGAGATACCAATGTCCCTCCACTTTGATAAAACTTGGATTAATTAAATATCGTTCCAGTTTTGGATTTTCCTCAAACCGAAATTTAACCTCCACCTCTTCACTAGAACTTACAAAAATATCAACTACTACTTGTTTGGCGAAAGAAAATACATCACGAACAGTCAAATTTCCGAAACTTCCTTTTTTTTGATCCAACTTCTCTTGGTCAAAATAATAAACCTGAAAATATCCGTATGGATCGTTTAGGTCATTTTTCACTTCCTCGACAGACCAATACCCTTTGGCATCAACATACAAACCTTTGCTAGGATGAACGAGAGAGATGAGGTGGTGGAATTTCCTTTCACAAAGATCAGAAAGTAAAATTCTTAATTCGGAAAAAATGACAGTTTGGTCAAATTTGGAAATGGAAGTTCCATAAATTTTACCTAAAACTAAAGGTATGGGACAAATGAGTTCTTTCTTTTCTGGATTTGTAGAAGAATTTAGATCTTTGGTTTCTTTTTGCGGATTGGATTTTCCATCACTTGGTTCGCTTCCACTTGTTTGGATTTGGCAATGATGGAAAACAAATAAGAATAAAACAAAAAAAGAAATACGTAGGTTTTGAAATTTCATCACATTGTTTTGTTGAGAAGGTCCTCGAATAGATCCCCACTGTACATCTCGAGGGCACCATTACTCGCTGCGATGATTTTTTTCCCTCCTTCCGTGACATCAAAATTACCAATCACATATCCTTTGGTGGCACCCAACTCTTCCATTTGGTTTGTCATCTCACGTAAAAAAACATCGGAAACTTTTGCATCTTTCCATTTACGTACACGGAAAAGTGCTCTTTTGTTTACATCTTCTTTGGAAGAGGCAAGTAAATTCACACCGTCTGCTTCAGGGTTCGACATTTCTTTTGTGACTCGATACCCCATACTCATGACCATACGAGTGGCTTGGTTTTTAAAATTGGTTCCAGGAAGGCTAATGAACTTTTCAAACTTATCGAGACCGAGCATATCCAACTTGGATGTTAGTTTTTTACCCGCATCATCCACCATCCCTTTGATATTGAATGGTTTGGAAGAACGCATTCCACTTAGTTCAAAGTATCTAGAGTTAGGAAATAAGTTTACAGATAATAAATTGAGTTCCCGCGATAGATCATATTCATGAGTTAATGATTCAACAGTCCCTGTTCCCCGCTCCAACCTAAATTTTAAATTGGCAAGGGCCACAACGTCGGGATCATCCAACCGCTCTGCCTCCGCTTCAATCAAATATTCGGACGCATCATCAAACCTTCCCATATACACAGTAATCATTGCAAAGTGAATGCTTGTTTCGATGATCTCACTCGGCCAAGCATTGAGCCTTGCCATTTCCAAACACAAACGCCCATACTTTAATGCCTCTGGAAAGTTTTGCATGAGGATGGCTTCTGTCATTAAAAACTGGAAGAGAGTAAAACGTACAAATTCATCTTCGATCTGTTCGCTGATGGCCACAGCCGTTTTCACAGCATCTTTATGTTTGTTCTCCCGCGATAAAGATAAGGCATATAAAAATCCAGAAACAGGAGACTTCTCTAATTTGTATGCCTTTTCAAAGTATTCCCTTTCCTTTCCCCCTCCTGTCACACCGGAGATCACACCACGTGCAATGAAGTAAGAGGAGAGATTGATTTTTTCTTCCGGGATCCTTGAGAAAAAATGGTCTGCAATTTTAAATTCTTTTTGTCCGAGGGCCATAAACCCCAACCGAAGGCAGGCAATGGGATTCGAACGGTCTGCCTGAAGGGTATCTAAATAATGAAAAAAAGCCTCTTCAAAAAAATCTTTAGTGTAATAGATTTCTGCGATTCGGTTTGAAACCGTTACGGAATCGATTTCTTTTGTATACCGATTGTTTTTTTTAATGATTTCGAGGTGTTTGGCTTCGTTTAAGGGGTCATTCTCCATGGCATAGATTTTTGCCATTACATAGTGGCCATAGGGGTTTTGGTGGTCTTCTTCCAGCTTTTCCCGAACGAGAGCCCTTGCGTCTAGAAAATTCCCTAGAGTGGCAAGACTTAAAGCCTTGGCATAACTATCCCTTCTTTGCCCTACAATGAAGGTCAAAAGAAACCCGAGCATAATCACAGCTGCTCCCACAAAGATAAAAAATGCCAAATTCGCTTACTTCCTATTTTCCTATTTTAGTTGGTAAAAAAGAGTCTTACGTCAATTCTGTCCTGGAAGTGATACAACTCACCTACATTTCGTTCGCTCTTCGACTTCTCTTCCGGGATCGACTCTACTCGGCAGCCTATGGCCTCGTCGGTGCCCTAGTTTTTACATTCTTTTTACTCACTATTCGGACACACTTCCATTTGTATGGAGGTGTGTCCCTTACTAGTATCGTTTCCTTTGACCAATCTCCGCAGATTCTTTTTTATTCCACGAGTTTTGCACTGATGGCTCTCTTTTTCTTTCATTGCCTTCATGGTCTTGGTGACATTGGAGTGATGATGGCCATTGGAGGAAACCGATTGGGTTGTATTTGGCTCCACTCTTTGTCCTTATTTTTCCTATTTTTACCAAGTTTCCTAATGGCGATCCTGATAAATCTTGCTTATTTAAATCCACCAGCAGACTTCGGGTTCATTAACGAAATCAAATCCGTTTTTTCTTGTTTGGTTCTCTTTATCACATTAGGTCTTCTTGTTTCTGTTCCCACCATCGGGATCAGTTCTTTCATCGATCCTTACAAATCAATTCGGAGACAAAAATAATGTTACTCCGTGTTCACAATTTGACCAAACGATTTGGCAAAGAAGAAGCAGTCAGTTCCGTGAGTTTCGATGTGAACCAAGGTGACTATGTTGCCATCATTGGACCATCCGGTTCAGGCAAAACTACTTTGCTCTCGATGCTCACTGGGATGCTTTCTCCGACAGAAGGTGACATCCTTTATGACCAAATCAAACTTTCGCAAATATCAAAACAAGAACTGGCGGAAATCCGGGCTCGTGACCTAGGACTCGTTTTTCAATTTTCCGAACTTGTCGGAAACCTTACAATCAGGGAAAACATCCTTTTGCCAGCTCTCTTTACACGTAAATTTTCGAATGATGACTATATTCGTAAATGCGATTATTTGATCGAACATTTAAAGTTAGGTGACATACAAAATTCCCTTCCTCGTACTTTGTCGGGAGGACAAATCCAAAAAGCGGCAATTGCTCGGTCACTCATCAACGATCCAGCTATCCTATTTGCCGATGAACCTTCTGGAGATTTGGATCCAGAAAATAGTTATTTGGTCCAACTCCTATTAAATGAATACAACAAACGAAATCATTCCATTATCCTTGTCACACATGATATGAAACTTGCCTTCGATGCCCAAACTGTTTATGAAATGAAACAAGGGAAATTCGACCAAGTCATTAAGGGAGAATGAGTTTGCGAAATGCCATCGGAGTGGATATCGGTGGAGGGAGCATCAAAGTAAGCCTCTTTGAAGAAACGGGAAAAGAACTAAAATCCCTTGTTTCCCCCACACCAGAGCATTTAGACAACCAAAGTTTTTTAGAAATTTTAAAAGATACCATTCGTCCGCTAGTAGCCGATGCAATTGGAATCGGTGTTGGATCTCCTGGCCCCTTAAACAATGAACAAGGGATTATGATATCCAGTGCCAATCTGCAAGGCCTAAAAAACTTACCGATAGGAGAAGAACTCAAAAAAGAATTTTCTCTACCTGTTTGGTATGAAAATGATGCGAACTGCGCTGCTCTTGGTGAGGCCTACTTCGGTGTTTATCAAAATACAGAATCACAACTCATCATTACTCTTGGAACCGGTGTGGGTGGTGGTTTTGTAGACAAAGGAATTCTTTATTCCGGTTATCTAGGCAATGGAATTGAAATTGGCCATACAACATCTGTCATCGGTGGTGCTCTTTGCGGCTGCGGGGTTCATGGATGCGTAGAAAGTTATTTTTCTACTCGTGGTTTTTTAAACCGTTATGCAGAAAAGTCCAACCAAACATTGGAAAATGCAGAATCATTTTTCCGACTGGTTCGGGAAAAAAATCCAATTGCCCAGGAGATTTTACATTTTGGAACCTTGGCACTGGCTCATGCGGTTCGTGGAGCAATTCATTTGCTTAACCCAGAAGCAGTGGTCTTTGTGGGTGGAATCACAAAATCCTATGATTTATTTGGTAAAGTGTTGGAATCCGAAATTAGGTCCAATATCTTTCCCGTGTTAAACGATCGGCTCAAAATTGGTGCCGGGGGAAGTTTATCCGGAGCTTTAGGTGCTGCATCGCTCGTGTTTTCAAAGGAGAAAGTATAATATGGAAAATTGTCTTTTCTGTAAAATTGCAAGTGGAGAAATCCCAAGCAAAAAAGAATATGAATCAGATAACATTTTAGTGTTTCACGATATCACTCCTCAAGCGCCCTTCCATGTACTTATCATTCCGAAAGTTCATATATCTAGTATGAACCAAATTGGAGATTTGAATCCAGATATCATAAAAGAAATTTTTCTAACCATCCCCAAACTGGCCCAACAGAATGGAATTTCAGAAAAGGGATATCGTTTAGTAAACAACTGCGGAGATTTTGGTGGACAAACCGTTCAACATATCCACTTCCACATGTTAGGTGGTCGTCATATGCAATGGCCACCGGGTTAATTAGGGGAATATGAGAAAATTATTATTTGGAATCTTAGTTTCAGGCATTGCGGTCTATTTTCTTTCCAAGAACTTTGACCTTGCTGAATTTGAACGTTTAGAAGGAAAAATCAACTGGTGGATTTTCCCTTTGTTATTTTTATCCAATCTTTGGGCATTTGTTCCCTTTTCGATTCGCTGGTATTATCTTTTAGAAAAAAAGATTAGTTTTGCGAAAGCATTTTCCACCGCCATCATCGGTGTGGGCCTTAATATGGTTCTTCCTGCAAGAGGTGGAGATCTTGTTCGTCTCATTATGAACAAACGAGATACTGAACTTCCACTGACCCATCTTTTCAGTCGTATCTTTTTAGAAAAGGTGATGGATTTGGGTTCTGTCGTGGTAATAGGTGCCGCAGCCCTCTTTTATATGGGACTTGGCCAATCCAAAAACTTAAGCCTTCTTTTAATTTCCGCTCTTGTCATTTTGGGAATGATTGTTGGGCTTATTGTTGTTCGTTACTTTTTAGATCCCTTACGTAGTTTTATCAAAAAACTATTTGGTTTTGTCGGCAAACACGGGCTATACGAAGACAAACTTGACCATCATTTAGTCGAATTTTCATCATTTCTAAAAGGCGATAAATTACTGAAACCAGTCCTTTATTCAATTCCTACTTGGGTATTTGGTTATGCTGTTTCCTATTTACTTGCCGGATTATTAATTGGTATGCCTCTAAGTTTTCCAGAAGCTCTACTCTTTATGTTTTTAGGTGGGATGGGTGTTGCCATTCCCTCGGCTCCATCTGGAATCGGAGTATTTCATGCTGCCATCATATCGGGATTTATTATTTTAGGAAGAGATCCAGGAGAAGGACTTGTGTATGCGACAGTAGTCCACCTAACACAATTTATCATTACAACTAGTCTTGCACTCTTTGCTTATTTGTATTGGAGATGGACTCATAAAAAAATCCAAAACTAAATTGGATTCTATTTTTTCTCTGGCAACCCATTGAAGTTTGCACTTCACAATTGCCAGAGTTATATGAATTAACCTAATGCCTTGATCACATCTTCTGGAGCTTGGACGAGTTCAACAAGTACTCCTTCGCTACAGAGTGGAAATTCTTCATTTCCCTTTGGGTGGATGAAACAAACATTGTATCCAGCTGCCCCTTTACGAATCCCACCAGGAGTGAACCGAACTCCTTGTTTTGTCAAATAATCAACACATTCTTCCAATTTATCAATCCAAAGACCAATATGATTGAGTTTTGGGTCGTGCACTTTTGGACTTTTGTTTGGGTCAATGGGTTGCATCAAATCAATCTCAACTTTGAAAGGACCATTTCCCATGGACAAAATATCCTCATCCACATTTTCTTTTTCACTTTTATAATCAGACACTTTCGTGAGTCCCATCACATCGACCCAAAACTTGGATAATTTTTCTTTTGATTCACCACCAATGGCGACTTGTTGGATACCTAATACTTTGAAAGGGCGGGACATACTTTACCTCAATTGTTTTAATTTATAAAAATTTCGTATTACCTTTCCATATTCTCCCAAAGACCATTCAGTGAAAATTATTTTTCTAGATGGATTAGGTGATTTCTTTTACTTAATAATCTTCCAATTTTCAATGATCTATCGGATTATGAATTATTTTAAATCCACCAATTCATTCCGCAAGAATGAGCAAGGTGGTAAATTGTGAGTTGAGAATCTGAAATTTCTGCAAAAATTCACGAATTGCTTCTTCACTCACTCCACCACTATAATCAAAATCGCTTTCGATAATAAGTCTTCCATCAGTATCTAAGTAACTACGGGAATATCTCATTTTCTGATTCCAACGATTTGCTAAATTAATTTTGTTTGGTTTATCAGAATTGAATGAAGAATAAAATTGCATTGAAGTATCATTAGAAAACATAAGACCAACTTTTGAATCCTGGTAAGCCAAAATCATCAACTTCTCGTCATCAGAAACGATTGTGTAACCTAGACCAAGAACCAGTTTTCGAATTTGAGCTTTATCGATCGTATAATAAAGTACAGATGGTTTTTGAATTAGCTCTGGTTGTTTTGATTTGGCTGGTTCTCCATAAATTCCAAAGAATATAAAAAATAAAACTACTGTCGTAAATTTCAATCTTCTGTTCATTCTGTCTTTCGTCTCCAATGCAAACAACCTAAAACCGAAGAAAAACGTTCCATTGGAACGAAAACAAAACTTCAAATTTCTACAGCAGTTGGCTATTTTGTTATTTTTTAATTTGACCAAACCAAGACACAACCTCTTTCTATTACCTTAATCGATAACCCCTAAAAAAATGATTTTTCTCAATTTCCAAATAACTTTAAAAAAGCGAATGGTCCCTCACTCGATAAAAAAAAGACGAGCGCACTCGTTTCATCTTTTTATTTTAATTTTTGTCCTTCTTTCTTGTAACCAAACACAAAAAAAAACTATACCAAAAATCACTCGAAGTACCCAAAAACAAACTTTAAAAGCCGAGTCTAAATTTCAGTATTTATATGAAGGGAAATTCAATTTATTCCAATTTCTCCTTATCAAAGAACAAGTGAGTGTATCACATATCGAAAAAAAACGAATTGATGCCTCTGCCGGATACGGCTCAGCAGTGATGGCTGCCTACTCTACAATCGGCATTGATTTTTACCCAAGAAAGTATTATGAAAAATACAAAAAGGATCTAACCAACATAACAAATGGACAAATTCTTGGATCAGAAACAGATAAATATGTTTTGATAAAAAACGACAAACAGGAAGAAAAATCAAAAACCAATATCAATAAAAATTTAAGAAAGGAACTCTCCATTTATTTTTCAGAACTCAATCTTGACCACCAAGAGTTTGAAACAATTTTGAATCAAATTTACAATATAAAAAAAGAAACCACAGTTGATGCCGAAGTATTAGAAAAATTCAAAGAAGATTTAATCGCAAAAAGTATCCAAGGTTACTTAGAAGAAACCGACCATTTAACAAGACTCACAAAATCTAAAGAACTATCATTCTTAGAAAAAAAAGATGTCATCAATGCTCTTAAAGAAATTTCCTACAAAATCCACCGTGGTAACAAAAACATCTTAGTATTAAAAATGAAAACCATTCGGTATTTAGATCACAATCTAACAACCGCAACTGCAGCAAAAAAAATCATCTCGCACTCACTCGAGAACAAAAACAGAAAAATAGCTGGCATTGTCCTGGATTTAAGAGATGCGAAGGTAAGTTCACTCAATGTTGTACAAGATTTTTTAAGTTTATTTTCATCAAAACCAAATTTATTTACCATCATCGAAAACCAAAAAGACAAACAAATTGGACCATCTGTAGGTGTAAAAAAAATAGTCAACATCCCAATTGCCGTTCTGGTAAACGAAAAGTCAATTGGTGCTTCTGAATTAATTGCAGGCAGTCTCAGGGAAAATGAAAATGCAATCATCTTTGGAAGTAAAACCTATGGGAAGGGAACGTTCCAATCACTTTATTCATTTGAACCATACAATGGTTATGTATATGAAATAACAATCGGTAAATACATTTTGCCATCCGGTTATGAAATTCAAGGGAAAGGAATTAACCCTGACGTTTTGCTAGAAATCTCAAATCCAAACACATTTAAAGAATATGAAAGTGACCATTGGAACACAGTAAAATTTCAAAAAAATGCAAATGAAAATCAAACAAATCCCAATTCAAATATTACTTCCGTTTTCAAAAAAAACAATGTATCGAATTCCTTTGCAACAGAAGAACAAATTGATTCCAAAGATTTACTCCTAGACCGAACTCTTCATTTTTTTGAAATTTATTTAGATAATATTACAGAGTAATCATATGAAATTTAAAACCTCCTTAAGCATTTTATTTTTTGTTTGTTTTGGCTTCGTTCAATGTAGTTCGAGAAGTTTGCGAATCGCAGCTTCCAATGGTGAAATCAAAACAGTAAAACAATATATTGATGAAAAGACTCCAACAGAAAATGCAAATTTCAGTGGAGAAACCGCCCTTATCCTTGCTGCAAAATTTGGTTATAGCGATATTGTGAAACAACTCCTGGCCGCAAATGCTGAAATTGAGAAAAAAGATGACCAAGGGTATACCGCTTTAGCTTGGGCAGTCAAAAATCGTTACTTAGAAGTGGCTCGCATTCTCCTCGACTCCAATGCGAACGTAAATACAAAATCAAAAACAAATGGCTCCCCCTTACTATCAGCAAGCTTCAATGGTAATCTTGCCATGGTCAACTTACTCATCAAATACAAACCGGACCCGAATATAACCAACAATTTTGGAATTACTCCCTTGATGTGGTCTTCACAAAAAGGATATAAAGAAATTACGAAACAACTTCTTTCACTGGAACCAGATACCAACAAACAAGACGTAAATGGTAAGACAGCTTTAATGTATGCAAGTATTTTTGGTCGGTATGAAATTTTCAAACTTCTATTAGAAAAAAATAGCAACGTATACTTAAAAGACAAACAAGGCCAAACTGCAGAAGATTATGCAACCGAATACGGGCAATCAGAAGTAAAAATACTCTTATTACAATACGGAGAAGGAAAATGAAAGTATTTCTTTTATCGGCCATAACCCTTCTCACATTCTCCTGCACCAATTTAATGATTAAAGGTGCAATCCTTAGAAATGACCAAAGAACATTCCGAAAAAATATAAAAAACGTAGATGTCAACTGGGTAGATCCGAACGGAAAATCATACATCGAAGATGCAATTACGGAAGGAAACTTACAAATGGTTGAACTTCTGATTGAAAATCGTGTTAATATAAATGCCGAAAACAAATTTGGTGAAACTCCACTCCTCATTGCCAGTTGTTTCGGACGTAAAGAAATTGTAATCCGCCTACTCCATTCAGGAGCATCCGCGAATACAAGAAATAGTTCAGGCACTACCCCACTCATCTGTGCTTCTTTCCATGGATTTGCAGAGATAACAAAAATCTTAATTCAATCGGGTGCATCAATAAATGATCAGGATAAAGAAGGAAGAAATGCTTTGATGCATGCCAGCAGCTTTGGAAAGTTAGAAATTACAAAAATCTTAATCGAAGAAAAGGCAAATTTAAATTTATTTGATAAATACACTTGGAATGCCCTTACCATTGCTATTGACAAAAATAATTTCGAAATAGCAAAAGCTTTAATTGAAGCAAAAATTGATCTGGATGCCAGAGATGAAGATGACCTAACTGCTTTGATTGATGCTGCAAAAAAAGATAAAACCAATTTTCTTGAACTTTTAGTTTCCGCAGGTGCAAATATAGAGTCAAAGGATAAAGATGGTTTGACTGCTTTGTTATATGCCTCAAAGAAAAATCAAACCAAAGCAATCGAAATGTTGCTAAAAGCAAAAGCAAATCCAGAAACCAAAGATCGATATGGAAGAAATTCGATGAACATTGCAGCGAAAGAAGGCCATGTGGAAGCGGTCAAAATGTTATTGCAGTTCCATGTAAGTCCAAACGAAAAAGATCATTTTGGAATCACACCTCTTATGCATTCGGTGATTCGGAACCATACAGAAATGGCTACCCTTTTAATCGAATCCAATGCAAACCTTTTTTCAAGAAATCACTATGGTTTTTCTGCTTTGGATTATGCAATTTTAAGTGGTAACAAAAAAATCATAGATCTTCTAAAAGAAAAAATGGGAAAATCAGTCGAATAAAGCCGCTATGAAAGAAAACGAAAGAATCGAATTTATCAAAACCAATTTCTGGAAAAAAATAAAAGAAACAGGAAAAAAAATACCTTTTGTGAAAGATGTCATCGCTATGTATTATTGTTTATTGGATGAGAACACTTCACTAACAGCCAAAGCTTCCATCGCATTTGCTTTGTTATATTTTATTTCTCCAATTGATGCGATTCCAGATATAATTTTGGCCTTAGGATATACAGATGATGCCGGCGTGATCGCAAGCACTCTTCTTCTGATCAAATCCCAACTAAAACCAGAACATTATGCAAAGGCAAATGAATCTTTATCAGACTAAATGCCTTTGTTTCATAACTAACTAACGTTTTCCCAAAAGCCGAGCAAATGATATCTTTGAAAAGATATGTTTAAAATCTTCTTTGATTCGGTATAAAACAGGAACAAATACCAATGTCACTCCTGTGGCAAAAAACAATCCCCATCCAAACGCAAGTGAAAGTGGCTGCACAAAAGGATCCAAAGTAGGAATCCCGTAAGCACTTGGCACAAGCCCAATCACAGTACTGATTGTTGTTAAAAAGATTGGCCGCAAACGGATGGCACCACCGTTGATAATAGCGTCCTCGATCGACATACCTTGCAAACGGAGTTCCTCAATAAAGGTAATGAGAATTAGAGTATTTGCAACAATTGATCCACTGAGAGCCACAATTGCTAAAGTACTCATAAAACTTAATGGCATTCCATGTGTCATTAGTGCAAAAAGTACACCGACAATTCCGAAAGGAATGGACCCAATGATGACAGTTGTTGTTCCAATGGAATTAAAATATACAATAAAGATTCCAAAGATTACAGCAACGGCAAGTAACATTGAAATACCTAAATCTCGAAAAGACTTTCCGGCATCTTCCTGTTCTCCACCAAAGATAACTGAGTAACTATCTTTTGTATATTTATCAACATTTACTAAATTCTTAAGTTGTCTGTTCACAAACAAAGAAGTTGTTTTATCCGTATCAACCGATGCTTCCAATCGCACCACTCTTTGTAAGTCTTGCCTGTTGATCATGGAGTAATCACGATCCTTTTCAAAATAGGCAACTTGGTTCAAAGGAATCAGTCTTCGGTTCCTATTTTCAACCTTCACCAAATTCAAACTTGAAACTGATTGCCTTTCTGCTTCAGGAAAACGAACAAGGATATTGATTTTATCTTCTCCTTTGCTAATCGTAGAAGCAACTTCACCGTTAAATGCAGTACGAACGGATCTTGCGATGTCCCTAGCACTGACATCAGTTCGTCCAGCAATTTCATCTTTCACAAAAAAACGATATTCTTCCTTTCCTAATTCTAAATCGATTCGAATGTCAGAAACACCATCCATTTGTTTCAATTCTTTAATATATAAATCTGCAATCTCTTGAATGACAGCAAAGTCAGCACCACGGATTTCCAAACTCACAGGTTTTCCAACAGGAGGCCCTTTGATCTTTGCATTTACATCATAAATCATTTCTTTTGGAAAATTCCCTGAAACCTTATTTTCCTGAATAAATTCACGAATCTTTTTAACAAGGACCCTCGCATCTTCCCATTCCTTTCTATCTGCTGCAGTCACAAGTTTCATTGTTAGGTGCGATCTATGAACTTCCTGCCCAGGTTTTGGATCAGTAATTGGATTTTCATGAATTCCAATTCGACTTCGTAAATGTACAAAATCTTTTCCAGCCATTTTCGTAACAACAGGTTCTATCTTTTCAATGGTTTCCAAATTCTTTTGAAGAGTTGTTCCGATTGGCATCCAAATTTTAATTTCAATGTCCTCTTCACTTCCAGAAGGAAACATCACAAAAGGTAAAAATCTTCCAGCAAGAAACAATGTGAAGAAAAAGATAAAGGTAAATATGGACAAAACAAAAACCCTATGTTTTAATGCAAAAGTCATCGTTCGTTTGTATCCAGAAATCACATACCCAAAGATACCTTCTTTTTCTTCTATGGATTCATCCTTTTTAATTTGGCCTTTAAAGTTTTTTGGCAAAAATTGATTCAACCAGTTCGGTAAAAATACAAGAGCAAAAAGAAGTGAACTTGCCAGTGTAACAAGTACCACCGCAGGAATTCCCAAAATGAATTTTCCAATGACCCCACTCATAAAGAGTAATGGAAAAAATGCAGCTGAAATCACAAGAAAGGATACTAGAAGTGGAACCAATACATCTTTAAAGGTTTGTAAGATGGCATCCCTTCTATCCAATCCTTCTTGCATCAATCGATACGTATTTTCCGCCACAACGATGGAGTTATCCACCATCATACCAAGAACCATTACCATTCCAAATATGGTGATGGTATTGATCGTAAATCCAAATTGTTTTAAAAAGATAAAGGCAATAAGAAAGATAAAGATAATTGCCACACTAATCATAATACTTAAGCGCATACCCAAGATAAAGATAAGTGACAACAATACAAGGACAAGGCCTGTCTCAAAATTTAAAATCAAATCACCAAGTTGGCGACGAACGTCCTTACTTTTATCATCATAGATTTTTGTTTCAATTTCCGGAAAGTCACCTTCCATGGAAGAAACAACTGTTTTTACAGTTTCAGCAGTGGTAATGATATCTGCTTGGTCAGTTTTCCAAACACGAAGGATGATACTGTTTTTACCGTTTAACTTTTCGTAAGTTTTTTCTTCTTCAAATCCATCAAAAACTTTTGCCACATCTTTTAAAACAGTAGCAAATCCAAATTCGTTTCCTAACATCGGAACAGAAAGCATATCCTTTGCTTCTTCAAAATCCCCACGAGTTCGAAGTAGGTATTCGGTTCCATTCACTTTCAACCGACCAGATGGGATATTTATATTTCGTGAGCCCAAAGCATTTAGAACGGTATTTAACCCAACTTCTTTTGCATTGAGAGCTTTGGGATTTACTTCCACAAGAAACTCACGATTTCTATATCCAATTTTTTCAATCTCGGCAATTTCTTTAATTTGAAAAAAACGATCTTCAAAGGCTTTTGCAGTATCACGTAACTTACGGTAGTCGGAAGTAGAATCTTTAGTTTCTTCTTTTACTGAAAGTGCTAAACTGATAACTTCCTGTTTTTCCGTTGTGATTTCTCGTACCTTGGGTTTTTGTGCGTTATCCGGCAATCGAACGGAATCAACGGCATCCTTGACATCATCTAAAACTTTTTTAGTATTCTTTGTCCCCTCTACGATGAAGATCATGATCACACTTACGTTTTCCAAGTTATAACTTCGAATTTTATCTATCTTGGCTACTGCTCGTAATTTTTTTTCAATCGGAATGGCAACTAAACGTTCAATTTCTTCCGGGGTGGCACCAGGGAGAGGAGCCTCGACAACGATTTTATCGAGTGCCACATTCGGAAAAGCTTCCCTGTGCATTGAGAGTAAACGTGAAAGTCCAATCAAAACGAAAAGGACTAATATAAACTGAATGATAAGTGTTTTATCGGTAATGAATTTAGCAATGTTTTGCATTCGTTACTTCCCAAAAATTAAAATACTGACAAAAAAGTTGACTAACTGGTCAGTTTTTTATCCGACACGGGAAAAACAACAGATTTTGATTGGGGAAATGGAATTTTGAAACGTTCGTCTTAAACCTAAGGAATTAAATTCCGTCTAACCTTTGCCATTTGGGTGGTGAAAAAAAATACAAAATCCTGAAATATGTTTAAAAATTTATCAGTATTTTTAGGATTTGAATTGGTTTAACGGTGTAACCACTTCATTACAATACGTTTCAAATTTTCCTTTTGGACTGGTTTACTGATATAGTCATTCATCCCAACCTCAAGGCATTTGTCTTTTTCACCTGCAATGATCCCTGCTGTCACAGCAATGATCGGTAAAGTTTTTCCCTTGGGGAGTTTTCTGATTTCTTTTGTTGCATCGTATCCATTCATCACCGGCATTTGGATGTCCATTAGAATGAGTGAAGGTGTTTCTTCTTGAAACACTCGGACTGCTTCTTCCCCATTTTGCGC
The DNA here is from genome assembly GCF_004770475.1 of Leptospira mtsangambouensis. Lineage (NCBI taxonomy): Bacteria > Pseudomonadati > Spirochaetota > Leptospiria > Leptospirales > Leptospiraceae > Leptospira > Leptospira mtsangambouensis. Next base: position 649,498 of record NZ_RQHK01000002.1, on the reverse strand, counting down.
TTCCAAAATTTTTACTTCGGGGAGGATTCGTTTGATAAAGTTTTTCATCAAACCAAGGTTGACTGGATTGTCTTCCACAACAAGAATCTTGTTAGTCCCTGAAACCGAAGACTGAGTTCCCTGTCCCAGTTTCAACTCTTTCGATTCTATTTCGAGTGCACTTAGCTGTGGATCAAATTGTGGAATTCTGAGAGTGATATCAAAATAAAATTCACTTCCTTGGTTGAGTTTGCTTTTTAATTTTAGGTCCGACTGCATAAGAGTTAACAATTGTTTGCAGATTGCGAGCCCAAGCCCTGTTCCACCAAACTTTCGTGTTGTAGAAAAATCTTCCTGAGTAAAGGAATCAAAAATTTTTTCTTGGCTATCTTCAGCAATTCCTATCCCAGTATCTTTTACTGAAATTCTTAGTTTCACCAAATCGGAGTTCGATTCTTCCACTATTTTAACATTACATTCAACAAAACCGGTTTCGGTAAACTTAATCGCATTGCCAAGTAAGTTCAAAATCACTTGTCGCAAACGATTGGAATCAAACATCAATACTTGGGGAATTTTATCATCTATATGAAACTGAATGTCTAAACCTTTCATCATGGCTTGGATATTTACAATTTTGATTGCTTCCAAGACCATTTTCTTTAAGTTATTTGGTTCTTCCGCCAGTTGTAACTTCCCCGCTTCTGCTTTTGAAAAATCCAAAATATCATTTACAATATTAAGCAAAGCATTTGCGGACTGTTTAACTATTTGGGCATATTCATTATAAGATGAATTTTCCAAAGTTTCCGCAAGTAAATCAGAATAACCAATAATCCCATTGAGAGGGGTTCTAATTTCATGACTCATGTTTGCCAAAAATTCGGATTTGGCACTATAAGCTTTTTCAGCAAACTCTTTAGCGGCCTTTAACTCTAGTTTGGTTTCGTAAGCTTCTGTGATATCTCGAGTGAACATCAAAATCCCACCGATGCCACCACCTAATTGTTTCCAGGGCCGAATCTCCCATTGGATCACCTGGTCTTTTCCCCAACCTGGTGGCCTCCAAACATCTTCATCGCGTTTTAAAATTTCACCACGTAGACCACGTGAATGGATGTCTTTCCATTCCTGGCCAATATTTGGAAAAATTTCATAATGGCTTTTTCCAATAATTTCTTCCTTGGTCAGTGGGATTTTATAATCCTCTATCCACCTTTGGCTAAGAGCCACATAACGCATTTCTTGGTCTAACATGGCAACGGCAGCAGGTGCATGTTCCACAAAAGACCATAAAATTGCAGTTTGGGCCGCAAGAGCCATTTCCCATTTTTTTCTTTCATTAATGTCTTGGATGATTCCGTAAATTTTGATGATTTTCCCATTCTCGTATTCAGCACGTCCAATGGTTCGAATCCAAGTATGGTTCCCTTTGGCGGTCACCATCTCTAGTTCTAAATCATATTCTTTTCCTTCTGCTAAAAGAGAAGAGACGGCTTCCGAAATTTTTCGATTACTTTCTTCGGACTGGAAAAATTGAATTCCACCTTCTACACTAGGATTGTAATCATCTGGTACTTCATGAATTTTTTTAGTAACGTTAGTCCAACTCGCTTTGTTGGTTCTTAAATCCAAATCCCAGCCACCAATTTTTGCAAGGCCAGCCACTTGATCGAGTAACCGAGATACATTCTGCAAATCTGTTTCGGCCTGTAAGGACTCAGAGATATCTAAGATTTGAGAAAGATAGTAAACTGGGTTTCCTAAATGATCCCGAATGATGGATTTATTTAAGACGGCCCAAATCAATCGTTTGTCTTTGGTGATATATCGTTTTTTAATTTGAAAACTTTGAATCGATCCGCGATTGAGTTTCTCTAAATAAGAAAGTTCTAATTCTAAATCTTCAGGGTGTGTAATGTCCGAAATTGACTTTGTTTTTAGTTCTTCTGCAGGATAACCTAGCCATTGACAAAAGATTGGATTCACCTCAATGAGTTCACCATGGGGATTTTCAATTTTCATTCCAATGCTTGAGTTTTGAAAGGAAGAGGAAAACAAATCTCGTGATAATTCAGCTGATTGTAAAATATATGGATTCGGATTATTTGCCCCTTCTAAGGTTGTATCCAATACAAGAAGGATGTATTTTTTCCCTGATTCAATAAATTCCTTGGGATAAATTCGGAAAGGAAAACCAGCACTATTATTAGGATCAAAACAAATACGACCAAGGACCGATTCCTTTTTCCCAAAGACAGTGTCCAAACGAAATCCTGAATGAGTCAGAATGCATTCGGCAGGAAACGACTGGCCTTCCAACATTCCCATTGACTTGGAAGCCACAGGACTTGGATAAACAATTCCCGTAACACTGTCCCATACCAAAAATCCATGCAAACCAAATTCTAAAACAAGCTCACATAACTCTTGCTTATTGGCAATAAAGGTAATTGGGTTCATTTTTTCTTTTATTGAATTCGTTTACTTAGGAAATTTCACAGAAAAAAGTCCTCTCAAATCTCCCAGTCGATATCCTTTTGCAAGATCACCGGGGTATTCTTTTTCCAAAACGGCTAAGGTCTCTTTTTTGATGTCTTGGATTGGTTCCCCATGGCATTGAATGCAGAGGCCTCCGACAGGAATGGGGATGTACACAGTCACAAAAGCATCCGACGTGACGGTTTTCTTTGGAAATACACCTTCCGTTGTTTTTAATTTTTCTATTTCTAAAAATATATCTTTTTCTTCTGATTTGAATGCATTGGAAGGATTTCTAGGTTTGTTTGTGATCCTTCGTAACTCAACTCCATGTTTTTTGCCTAATTGGTTTGTAAATCCGATGGCATTCATTTTACAAAACGGGATAGCTTGTTTTGTCCCTCCTTCCGCAATCGCAGTTGTGAGTTTTTGGACCAAGTTGGTTTTGGCTTCATTCGTAATGGCAATGGCTATGTTTTCATAATCGATTGTCTTCGTTTGACAACTAAAACCAAAAACGAAAGTTCCCACCAAAGTGGCAATCTGAAGATTTAAAGATTTTATTGTAATCATATAGACCAGAATTCTAATCTATGTGTTTCATTCTGCAACTGGTAAAATCACAGAGAAAGTTGTTTTCCCAGGTAGAGATTCAAATTGGATCCTTCCGTTTTGATTTTTAATGATTTCTTTGGAAACATAAAGTCCAAGTCCAATCCCCTCTCCCTGGTCTTTTGTTGTAAAGAATGGTTGGAAAATTTGGTTTTGGAGAGAATCCGGAATTCCCGGACCATTGTCGGTAATGGCAACTTCTACTTCCGAATCTGCTATCAAACTGACTCTTACTTTGACTTCTCCCGATTGGGAACTTGTTGTTTGGATGGCATTGAATAACAAATGGGACCATACGAGTTTCATAGCGGGTTCACTCACAAATATCTTTATCTGATCATCAATCTCTGTTACCAAACGACGACTCGTTTCCCAATATTGATGGTATAAAAATAAGATGTCTCGAATTCCTTCTCCCACAGGAACTTTGGTTTTATCTTTTTCTAAAAATGGCAAAGAAAATTGACGAAAGGTAGAAATTACTTTTTCAGTTCTACTGATGGCATTCGATACCAACAAATTCGCTTTTTCCATGGTTTTAAATTTAAGCCATAAATATACGAAGTCCCATTCTTTAATGTCTTCTTTTTTTAGTCCTTCAAAACTTCTATAGTCAACTCCGATGTCGATGCACCGATCTGCTAAAAAAATGAGATCTGCTTTTGGTAAAAAAGAAAATAAATTCATGATCAAATCATAATCTTCTCTTTTTTCAGTTCTTGTTCGGTATTTCCAAAACAATTGTTTTTCTTTTTCACGCCAAAGTGGTTCCTTCCTTGTCAAAAAAGACAATTCCTCTTCAAACAAAAAATCGCTCATCGATTTAATCCCTGCAAGAGGATTGTTGATTTCATGTGCCACATTGGAAGCAAGAGTCCCAAGTGTTACCAAACGATCATTTTTTAATAACAAAGTTTCTCTTTTGTTTAATTCATCAACCAACGATTTATTATTATTTTCTAATATATCTAATAAAAAAGTTACAAGACGAATGATACAGATGGTAATACTCAAAAGTAAAATTACTTTTAATATTTCTAGTGGCAAAACAATTCGATTCGGTGTTTGAGGAACTAGCCGATATCCTGTAAAAAATTCTGCGCCATTTTGAGTTGCTAAAATGATTCCACCGATATAACCAAGAGTTACAATCAGTCCCATCATGGCAGAAAATTTTCGATGTAGAAAAAACCCAATGTAGAGTTGGTATAAAAAGAAAATGGAGAAAAAAATTGCGTTTTGGATGGGAGTGGCAACCAGTTCTTTCGGATGACTCAAAATGGTTAAATAAAACCCAGAAAGAATGATTAGAAAATCTAAGATCAAAAAACTAATGACTGATAGGTTTCCTAATTCAGAAACCAGTTTGTTGCGTATTTTATACTTAGCAAAAAAAGAAGAAGATAAAAAGTAAAACCCAACAAAACAAGCAACCCAAAAAGGAGGTTTTCCCAAATTCAAAAAAGCCGCTATCACTCCAATCCAGCCAATCACCGTCCGAATGGAAATCAGGATCAAAAGTCCCTTGGACTTCATCTGATTCGAAAATTGCAAAAGGAGAGCGGCCGATGTCAGCATAACTAGGGACAAATCAATAGATCCTATGTTTTGATAAAATCAAGCCAATTCTAAAAAGAGCCATTTGACAGCACGTACCAATCCTCAAATCTTGACCTTGGTTCCCTCTATGAAACAAACAAAGATTGCAATCATTGGTGCCGGTGGTCTTACCGGAAAAGAACTCACTAAACTTTTGGCCCACCATCCAGGTTTTGAGTTGGTGCATGTCACATCAAACCAAGTAAATGGAAAACACATCCGCGAAGTTTTCCCTGACTTAAGCCATTTGCCTAATTTAGAATTTCATAAACATGAGGCACCTGTTCCTAAAGATGCGGGAATAGTGCTTGCCACTCCCAACGAAGTTTCTTTAGAAAAGGCTCCTGAGTTTTTGGCAGAAGGAAGAAAGGTTATCGACCTTTCGGGAACCTTCCGTCTCCACAACCAAAGTAAATTCGAAAAAGCTTACCAATTTCCTCATACAAAATTCGCGTTGATGGACCATGTGGTCTTTGGTTTGCCGGAACTCTTCAGAGAGAAACTAAAAAACGCAAACTTTGTTTCGAATCCTGGCTGTTATGCGACTTCTGCCATTCTACCGATTGCCCTTCTTGGGAATCTCAGAAAGGAAATCCAAGGCCCAGTGATTGTAGATGCAAAATCGGGAGTCAGCGGTGCCGGTGGTAGAACAGAAGAAATCAAATTTGCTTATACCAATGTGTATGAAAATTTCCGAGCTTATAAAATTTTAACCCACCAACATGAACCAGAAATGGAAGAGTATGGTTTTGTCGGATCGGATGAAAAAGAAATTCATTTTACTCCCCACCTACTTCCTATTTACCGAGGAATTCTTTCTAGCATTTACATTACCTTTCCAAAAGGAATCAGCGTAGAGCAGGTCAAAGAAAAATTCCAAGCAGCAACAGAGAAAGAACCTTTTATCAGGTTCTACCAAACTCCAGAAGAAGTCGAAATCAGAAAGGTGCAAAATACAAACTTTTTAGATTTAGGATTTCGTATCAAAGGAAACACTCTCGTCATTGTCTCCGCACTCGACAACTTAGTCAAAGGGGCAGCAGGCCAAGCCTTACAAAATTTAAACTTGATGTATGGTTATCCTGAAACAGAGGGACTTGTTACCGTTTAACCCTAAACAAACACTTGTTACGGGAGCTTTTATTGGAGAAATAGATCTCTTAAAAGCTTCTGGACAGTTCCCTCATTTAGATGTGATGGGAATTGGAAATTTAGAAGCGGCAGTCCAACTTTCAGACTATCTTTCTAAAAACAGTAACATCCATCATATAGTTTTTTTTGGGTCCTGCGGGGCTTACGAATGGAGTGGAATCACAATCGGATCCTTCATTTCACCAAACAGAGTGTATTCGAAAGAAATTTCTCATACCCTAAAAATTTCCAAACAAATTCCGGAATCTCCCGAGTTTTACGAGATAACACCTGACAAATCCTTACAAACCGCAGCATGCAATGCTCCCACAACCATCACTCTAATCGATTTAAAACATCCACCAGAAGAATCTTGGAAAAATCTAGAAATTGAAAATCTAGAATTGTTTGGAATTACTAAAGTTGCCAATAAATTTTCCGTAACTGTAACAGCCTATTTAGCTGTGACCAATCTTGTGGGGCAAAACGGATCCAATGATTGGGCCAAAAACTGGAAACAACTCTCCCACTCTTTACAAAATAAAATTCTATTCGTTTCCTAAAACTTCCTTTATAGTTTCATTTGCTAACACTCGTTTGATCCAATTTTCCACAGGGATTGGAAGTTTTGTTTCCATCATATCTATATTTTTGATAAAAGGAGCATAAAGAATCTCTAAAAACCCAAATTGGTTTTCGTGAAGATACTCGTTTGTTTCCAAAATCCCTTCTAAAATATCTAGATGCCTTCCGATTCGTTTGGAAGAATCTTTCATCCGATTTGTATCCCATTTTTCCTGTGGAACAAATTTTTTTGAAAAATAAATGACACTTCCTGGAAAACAGAACTCTGACTCACAACGATTGATGGCTTGGTTGAGAAGTGCTCTGGACCGCAATTCTTCCGAAAAAAAAGGATTCGCAAATGAATGTTTCTCTTCCAGATAACGAATGATAGCTGATGATTCTGCGAGTAAAAAATCTTCATCTTTCAATACGGGAACTTTCCCATAAGGATTAATCTGCAAAAATGGCCTTTTCCTATTTTCTAATTTGTCTAAAGCAATCGTTATGGTTTCATAGGGAAGATTTCTATATCGCAAATAGATATGTACACGCATACTATAAGTCGAACGGGGATGTGCATATAATTGATACATTCAAATTTCTCCAAAAATTATAAATTGAGAATACATACGATGATTCCAATCCACTAGTAAGGAAACCAGAGAATCCCTTCTCGTTTTAACTTTTCAATGGCATACCGATCCGTCATCCCAGCAATGTAGTCACAAATGACTCGTGCTCTTCCTTCTTCTTCTTCTCGGTTTCGATATGATTCAGGGATGGACTCAGGATGAGATTCAAAATGTTTAAATAACAAAAATATTGTTTCCTTTCCCCTTTCGCTCATTCGGGATACTTCTGGGTGGCGGTAAAGTTTGCGAAACAAAAATGCTTTGAGTTCTTTAAATTCGTTTTGGAACTCCGGCGAAAATTGAACCAATTTTTTTTGCGTTTGGAAGGCGATGGAAACATCCTCCCTTGAAGAAATCGAAAACTTTTGTAATTGTTCTTCAATGTGATCGATCAAATCCGATACCATTAAGTTGAGTAAAACCCTTCCAGCCGATCTTGAAAAAGAATCAATATCAAAAGAGCTGATTTTAGGAAGTGCTTCTTCCATTCGTTTCCAAATATCCAGTTCCTTTACATCGGCAAGTTCCAAAAGTCCACTTTCTAATCCATCTTCTAAATCATGTGCACTGTATGTAATTTCATCGGAACTATCCACTACCATCGCTTCCAGAGAAGGCCCTAAGTCTCGCCGAACATCGAGTAGTTCAGAGGATTCGTAATCACCTCCGTGTTTCATAATCCCAAGCAAAGTTTCACCACAAAGGTTAAGACCAGGAAATTCAGGATACCGACGTTCTAATTTTTGAACCACACGTAACGACTGTTTGTTGTGCTCAAATCCACCTTGCCCTCGCATAAGTTCTGAAAGTGCTTCTTGGCCCGCATGACCAAAAGGAGAATGCCCTAAATCATGTGCTAAGGCAATGGTTTCACTCAAATCTTCATTCAAACCAAGAACTTTTGAAATGGTTTTAGAAATCCCAGCCACTTCTAATGTATGAGTGAGTCGATTTCGAAAATGATCCCCTTCCGAGTAGACAAAGACTTGGGTTTTGTACTCCAATCGTTTGAATGCATGTGAATGAATGATACGATCTCTATCTCTTTGAAAGGGAAGTCTGTATGGATGTTCCGGTTCGAAGTGCTCTCTTTCTCCCGGATTTTTACTCCGAACAGCATAAGGGGCGAGGATTTTTTCTTCTTCTTCTAGGAGCCAGTTTCTCCCTTTCTTCATAAATCTCTTTCCTTTTTCAACGAAACCATAAAATCAGTATAAATCCCTCATGGACTTTCTACAAACTCTAGTTTCCATTTTTATGCAATACGGTTATTTTGCCGTTTTTGGAATTCTGATCCTTTGTGGATTTGGACTTCCGGTTCCAGAAGACATTTCCCTGACTGCTGGTGGTGTCATCTCCGGTTTGGGTTATGCCAATGTACATATCATGTTCTTTGTAGGGATGGCTGGAGTCCTTCTGGGCGATGCCTTTGTTTTTTGGCTCGGTAGTTATTACGGAGAGAAGGCCCTCACCCTTCCCGTATTGAGAACCGTCCTTCACCCCGAAAGATTTGACAAAGTCCGCGAACAATTCAAAAAATATGGACGTTGGGTTGTTTTTTTTGGGCGTTTTATGCCTGGACTTCGAATGCCCATTTTTTTCACTGCTGGCACTTCTAAACAAATTAGTTTCATTCGTTTTTTCCTAACCGATGGGTTTGCTGCCTTGATTTCGGTTCCTATTTGGGTCTATTTGGGGTATTTCGGGGCCCATAATTTTGATGAATTGATGGTCTGGGTTCGCAATGGACAAACTATCATTTTGGTTCTTGTCGGTATAAGCATTGCCGGACTGGCCTTCTATTGGTGGCGGAGGAAACACCGCGAATCCAGAGGCGAAAACTAGATGAACACTGCTCTCTTTTTATTCCGTTTTTCGATCCTTATTTTCTTTGGTTTCATTGTGTCTGCTTGCACAAATTACTCCACAACGGCCTCAGTACAAGCCCCTCCAACCTTAATTTCCATCACAAACAATGGAAATTCTAATTTTACCATCAAGGTAAGGGCCCAAAACCCGGAGTTTATCTTCCAAGGTTACCGGATTTACTCCGGTGCCACGGAAAACTTGGCCCAAAATCCAACAGACCTCAATATGGGGGATTCCTGCATTTTAGCCCAGGCAGCCATTGTCCAACCCCTCGAATATACTTTCGAAATTGATCCTTCCACAAATCCCAATACCACAGGTGTTTCCTGTCGCATTTTTTCCACCCTCACTCCCGGAACCTACATTGCAATGCGGACCCTGGGTCTTTCTGTGAATTTACAGAATAGCACCAGTTCGTATAAGGTTTCCATGTCTTCCAATGCTCTTATTGTCCCTTAAAATAAAACTTTCTTGCATTTAAGTCAAATGCGTGTATTTTTTTCCGGAATCATGGGAATTCTTTGGGCTTTTTTAGAATATTTCTAAAAATTTGCCCCAAACTAGGAACTTGAGGATACAAATAAAAAGGGATCTTTGGTCCCAAAAAATCTTTGGAGGATGATACAAAATGTACCAAACAAAACATTGGTCAAAAATCGCAATCGCAACTCTTGTTCTCGTTTCTGTTGTTGCTTGCGGAAAATCAAGACAAACCAAAATCTCTGACTCAAATGTAGAGCGAGCGACAACCCCAGCAAAACTTCCAGCTGACCTCGAAAAACTTTGGAAGAACCGTCAAAACGAACAAGACCTAAGACTAGCCCTTGTTGGTTTAGAAAAATTTGCCGCTGAGAACCCACAATACTCTGACGTAAAAGTGTTACTCTGCCGTGGAAACTATCTATTAAGTGACGGACACCTTTGGTTAAAACTTACAGGTGATTCGGATGTAGACGAAAAAGTGAAAGAAGAGTCCATCCAATATTATGATGCTGCCGTGACTTGGTGTGAAGCAGCCCTTGCATTGAATCCAAAATTTAGAGACAAGGTAGTCAAAGAAAAACTGGCAATTGAAAAATCCTTGGATGTTCTTGGCCCACAAGACATCGATGCTCTCTACTGGAGATATGCATCCCTTGCAAAATGGTCTCGAATGGTAGGTTTTACCACATTACTAGCAAACCGTTCCAACTTTTCTGCAATGGTAAATCGAGTGAAAGAAATCGAAAAATCCATGGGAAAAGAATATTTCTACTCAGCAACTCTTAGATATGATGCAGCAAGTAATGCTCTATCTCCTACAGGAGATAAAAAACTCGCAGCCAAACTTTTTGAAGAAGCAATTGCAAAACACCCGAACTACTTCGCGGTCCGAGTTTTGTATGCTGAAAGTAGCCTTAAAGGAAATGAAGACAAATTCAAAAAACAATTGGATTTTGTTCTGAAAGGCAAAGCAGCTTCCCTTCCAGAAATTGAAGCGGATCAAATTGTAGAACAACGTAAAGCAAAGAAATTACTCGACGAACTATAATCAAGTTTACTAGGAGAACTAGATGTTTTTAAGACAATTAAAGTATTTAGTTTGTGTAAGTATCACCCTCACCATCAGTGGGGGTTTATTTGCCCAAACAACCGTTAAATTAGCAACCGTTGCACCGGAAGGATCTCCGTGGGCAAACGAACTTGCTAAAATCAAAAAGAAAATTGAGTCGGAATCACAAGGCCAAATTAAATTTAAAATTTACCCTGGTGGACAAATGGGTGGAGAAAATGAAATCCTCCAACAAGTGATTCGCGGGAAACTGCAAGGTGCTGGTCTTACAGCAGGGGCTCTTGCAAACACTGTCAAAGAATTAAACGTATTAGAAATCCCATACCTTTTTAACTCTTATGCACAGGCGGACTGTGTTCTTGACGACCACTTACAAGAAGACTTTCGTAAACTTTTTGAAGCAAAAGGTCTCATCTTTGTGACTTGGGCTGAAAATGGATATCGATCTATTGGAACAAAATCCGCTCCTGTCAAATCTCCTGATGACTTAAAAGGAATCAAAATCCGAATCCAAGAATCTCCAGTTCATATTGCGTATTGGAAACAATTGGGTGTGAGTGGAATTCCGATTGCCATCCCAGAAGTTCTTCCTTCCCTACAAACAGGTGTGGTAGAAGGATTTGACAACACTCCTCTTTTTACTTTGGCAGCAGAATGGCAAACAGCGATTAAATACTTCACTTTAACACGCCATATCTACCAACCAGCAGCCATCCTTTATTCCAAAAAGTTTTGGGACACTCTCAACGATGACCAAAAGAAAACTCTTATGGGAGAAGGAAACAAACTTGCTCCAGGGGCAAGACAAGCAGTTCGTTCCATTGAGAAGAACATGATTGCCACTTTGAAAAAAGCGGATGTCCAAGTTTATGAACCTTCTAACGCTGATTTGGCGGGATTTAAAGCAGCAGCAAATGCCGTTTCTGGCCAAGTAGTAGGTAAAATTGGAGGTCAGTCCAAAATGATCTTCGACAAAATCCAAAAAGCAAAAGCAGCTTGCGGCGGATAAGTTAAGGAAGGATATAGATACATGAAATTCGTCGAACGAATTCTAAATACTTTGAGTTTCGGCGAGAAATGGGCGGGAGGAATTTGTTTCCTTCTGCTCACTCTTCTCATGATTGCTGACGTTTCCAAACGAGAGGTAATCGATAAAGTTTTCAATTGGGTAATGGATGTCACAGAAGCCTATCCCAATACCAGTGTTGCCGGTTTTGTCGGCGACTGGAGTGTTTACATTGCAGAATCCATTCATGGTGGGACTGCAGGATTTTTAGAGTGGTTAGGCCTTGGTGGAATCATTTGGGCACAAAAACTTTCCCTCTATTTTATGTTATGGGGTGGTCTTTTCGGATCTGCACTCGCCAGTGCCAAGGGTTCACACCTACGTCCAGAAATTGCAGATAAAGTATTACCAAAGGCGATTCTACATTACGTAAAAATCATCGAACAGTGGGTGATTGCCTTATTCTTTTTATTCCTAGCTTACTTATCAGTCATTTATGTTCTAGAAAGTATCAGCTTAGATGAAGTAAATCCTGTAACAGAAATTCATCTATGGAAAGTCCAAATGATATTTCCCTACATATTTCTCTCTATGGGTTTTAGACATCTCTGTTATGGAATTTTTCCGGCACTCATTCCTTCTGATATCAATGAAGCCACTGAGGCTTTGGAACTTGCGGAAAAAGAACTTTCCGAATCGAATTCACGGGGGAATCACTAATGGGTTCTTGGGGAATACTCCTACTCTTACTCGCTTTAATTTTACTCAGACAACCACTCATTGTACTGATGGGTGCCATCACGGTTTATTGTTATTACTTTTTACCAGATCCACCTCTTGAATCTTTACAAGAACTCAATAGTATCATTGGAGATTTGTTCTTTGCAGGTGATAAAGAAATTCTTCTAGCAATTCCTCTTTTCATCATCGCAGGAAATTTGATGACCCATGGAAGTATTGCAAGAAGGCTCATTCGGATTGCCCAAGCGATGACTGCACCCATTCCGGCAGGACTTGCGATTGCAGGTGTATTTTCATGTGGGATCTTTGCAGCCATTTCTGGATCTTCACCGGTGACACTCATTGCCATTGGTGGACTCATGTATCCTTCTCTTACAAAAGCCGGATACCCTACTCAGTTTTCAATGGGTCTACTTGCTTCTGGAGGAACACTTGGGATCATCATTCCGCCAAGTATTCCTATGATCGTATATGCAATTATGGTGGGAGTTTCTGTAACTGATCTTTTCATTGCAGGGATTGGTCCTGGAATTTTACTCATGACACTCCTCATGATCTACTCCGTGTTACGTGCGGGAAATGTGGGTCGAGGAAAATGGGACTGGGCAGAAATTCGTACTGCTTGGAAAGAAGGTGTTCTTGCCCTTCTTATGCCTGTGGTCATTCTCGGAGGAATTTATTCTGGATTCTTCACGGCAACAGAATCAGCAGCCATCGCAGTGTTTTATGCAATCCTTGTGGAAGTGTTCATTCATAAAGAACTGAGTTTCCCTAAAATTCCAAAAATTATGGCAGAAAGTGCTGAGATGTTAGGGATTCTATTCCTCATCCTAATCCTTGCAGTCAGTTTGAACAAGTTCATGATCGAAAACGAAATTCCACAAAATCTCGTTGCAACAATGTCTGAACTCATTTCAAGCCCTGTGACTTTCCTCATCGGAGTAAACGTTTTGTTACTCATCGTGGGAATGTTTATGGATATCATGAGTGCAATCCTGGTTCTTGCACCGCTACTGGCACCAATGGCCGTCAACTACGGAATCAATCCAGTTCACTTCGGAATCATTATGATTGTGAACTTGGAAATTGGTTACCTGACACCACCGGTGGGTGTGAACCTATTTGTAGCTTCGGGAATCTTCAAACAACCGTTAGGGAAAGTCATCCAATCAGTAGCACCCATTGTGGGACTATTTCTGATTGGTTTGATCCTCATCAGTTGGATTCCAGACATTTCTTTAGGATTATTGGGTGGAGAGGCAGCAGCACCTTCACCGTAATTTCTAAACTATCTTTAAAAAGATAGTTAAAAGGGAAAGCCGGGGTTCTACTCCGGCTTTTTTATTTTAACTCCACCAAACACGAAGTCGATCTAAGGAATCTTTGGCATCATTTGCCCAAAGGCTAGATGGATGTTTTTTTAAAATCTCTGCATAAACAGAAAGGACTGGTTCTAAGTCTTTACGCAACTGCACAAGTTCCTTATTCAAACTTTCTGAAAGTTCAATGGGATGGAGGTTTCGTTTTTCATAATAACGTAAAATGGCCTCTGTTTCTTTTTCTTTGGCCAATTTATATTCATGAAAGACGGGATCTTTGGAAGGTTTTGTTATTGGAGGAACTTCCGAATCTCCACGAACCTCACCACTCACCAAGAGTGAAAAATCATCTTCTGGATGGATGAGGAGATGGTCCTTTAAGGATTCGTAATGTTTGTTTAACTCCAAAAACATCACATCACTGGTAAACTCACCAGAATCTGGATGGTATTTTTTGGCGAGTTTATGGTAGGATTCTTTGAGTTCTGATTCGGTAAACCCATCACTAAGGCCTAAAAAATGAAGGGAATCATTTAACAGTAATTTTTTGTCCATGAGAGGCCGGAGGACTGGATCAAATGCGATTTCAATCGCCGTTTGATACTGAATTCCCAATATTCTTTTTTACTCTCATTCATTTCAAAAACAAGCAATTCTTGCACTTTTTGTTGGAGGTTTCTTGCTTCATCCAACTTTGCAAAGACAGTTTCTGAAATGGCAATTTCTTCTTCCGTATAAACTTCCATCTCTTGCCTTTCCCAAAGTTCCCGGTCCACTGCCTCTAACTTTCTAACAATGATTTCATTTTTAAATTCAATCTTCACTGCGGAATCGGCATCACGATAGGAAAGTAGTTCCTCTTCTCTTTTTAAATTAGAAATAAGAGAATCGAGTGCCTGAATTTTTTTTTCAAGAAGTTGTTTTGTGGAATGTTTGGAAGAAATCATAAAGTTTTTCATTAACCAGTGATGGAGATTCCCGTAGGACGGTTGCCAGGAGCTGTGTTTGGATTTGGAGCGTCTTTTTTTTCTAACTCTTCCCAAGAGATTTTTAACTCAATTAGGATTTTGATACACTCTTCAATGATCACCTTATCCTTACGCATATTGGCTTCTAACAATCTTTTCTTCAAATAAACATATAATGACAGAAGATTATTTGCGACTTCTTTCCCCTCTTCCATATTGAGAGAGAGCAAAAGTTCCGTAATGATGTCTTGGGTTTTGATGATATTGTTGTTCACAACATCATACTTTCGGGGAGTCATATTGTCTTTGGCCACACCAAGGAATCGGATGGCTCCGTCAAAAAGCATCACGATTAGTTTGATTTGGCTAACGGTAGATATCTCATTGGCTTTGTATTCATTGTAAGCAGAGGCACCGGTTTTTCTCGCAAGCGACATTTTTTTCTCCTGAGTATTCCCATCGACCAAAAAGGATACTTGCTTAATGACCCAAGTGAATATTCTTAGAATATCACATGGGAAAAATAAAACGTGTAGTTTTTTTGGCCTCGGGAAGAGGGTCCAATTTTACCGCTTCTGTCGAGTACATTCGTAAAAAAAAGCTAAAGCTTGACCTGGTGGCCCTTGTGACAGACAATCCGGAAGCAAAGGCTCTAGGGATTGCCAAATCCTTTGGAATCCCTACAAAAGTCATTCCCTACACCAGCTATCCCCAAAAGGTCGACTACCATAAAGATCTGCTGGGGGAAGTGGAAACCTACTCTCCAGATCTAATTGTGGCCTGCGGTTATATGCGAATTCTGAAACCAGAATTTGTGCGCCGGTTCCAAAGCCAAATCATCAATGTACATCCAAGTCTCCTACCCGCTTTCCCAGGCCTCGATTCCCAAAAACAAGCCCTGGACTACGGGGTCAAGGTTGCAGGTTGTACGGTTCACTTTGTGGAAGAAGGTGTGGATACGGGTCCCATCATTTTGCAAAAAGCGATTGCCATTGCCCCCGAATGGAATGAAAAAGAACTATCCCTTGCAATCCTTGCGGAAGAACATAAAATCCTTCCGCTCGCTATACAACTGTTTTGTGAAGATAAATTAAAAATCAAAGAACGAAAGGTAGAAATCCTAAAATGATCGAAATCAAACGAGCACTCGTATCCGTATCCGACAAAGCCGGAATTACAGAAATCTGTTCCTTCCTCGCCAAAAACGGAGTGGAAATTCTTTCCACAGGCGGAACTTATGATGCCCTCTCCAAAGCGGGAATTCCTGTGAAAAAGGTAGATGAGTTTACTGGTTTTCCAGAGATCCTCCACGGCCGAGTGAAAACCCTCCATCCCAAAATCCATGGTGGCCTTCTTGGTGACACAACAAACCCAGACCATGTCAAACAAATGGAAGCGAATGGAATTGTTCCCATCACACTCGTGATTGTGAACCTTTATCCTTTTGTCAAAACAGTCATGAAACCAGATGTAACCCTTGAAGATGCAATCGAAAACATCGATATTGGTGGACCATCTATGCTTCGTTCGGCGGCAAAAAATCATAAAAACGTTGTGGTTCTTACTGACCCAAAAGATTACGAGTCTTTCCAAGCAGAGTTTACGGCAAACAAAGGAAAAGTATCTCGGGAAACCGCCTTTCAATATGCAGCCAAAGTTTTCTCAGAAACTGCATCTTATGATTCTGCGATCTCCACTTTCTTTAATAAAAAGTTAGATATCAAATACCCTGATAAAATCACTTTTGCTTTTAACAAAAAACAAAAACTCAGATACGGCGAAAATCCACACCAAGATGCCGCGTTTTATGAACCGCTATTTATCAAATCACAGTTTGAAGCCTTACAAGGAAAAGAACTCTCCTTCAATAATATGTTGGATTTTGACGCTGCTTTTCATGTAGCAAGCCTTCTTCCCAAAAATGCAGTTTCGATCGTAAAACATTTAAACCCATGTGGGATCGCTTTTGGGGAAAACGTCCTTGAGTCCTTTGAACTAGCGAGAAAAACAGATCCAATTTCTGCTTTCGGTGGAATCATTGGAATTCATGGTCGCGTGGAAAAAGATGCCGCAGAAGAAATCACAAAAAACTTTGTAGAAGGTGTGATTGCTGAAAGTTTTTCTGAAGAAGCACTCGAAATTTTCGGGAAAAAACCTAACATTCGTTTGATCCCTATTGCAAAATTTGATGAAGCCTTGGATGAACTTGATTTACGTTCTCTCCACCACGGACTTCTCATCCAAAATCGTGATTATGATCTCATCACAAAAGACAAACTAAAAGTGGTCTCGAAAAAACAACCAACCGCAGATGATTTAGAAGGTTTGATGTTTGCTTGGAACTGTGTGAAGTTCATCAAATCCAATGCCATTGTTTACACTGACCAAAACTCAACGCTTGGAATTGGTGCAGGACAAATGTCTCGTGTGGACTCGGTGGAGCTTGGTGCCATGAAGGCCCAAAAAGTAGGACTCTCGGTTGTTGGTTCTTATGTGGGAAGTGATGCATTTTTTCCCTTCCGTGATGGAATTGATTCCATTGCCAAAGTGGGTGCAAAAGCCATCATCCAACCAGGTGGATCCATCCGTGATGAAGAAGTCATCCAAGCTGCTGACGAACACGGACTCATTATGGTCTTCACTGGAATGAGGCATTTCCGTCACTAATGGAATTTTTTCTTTTCCTCCTATTTCTCGCCTTCTTTTGTTTGGTGACTGCGGTAATTGTTTATTACGTAAAGATTCTATTCTTTTCTAAAAAAACCAATTACCGCAGAGAAGAACTAACTGAGATTCGTGGGGATGTGTTCCGCATCTGCCTGGATGTTTTGGAATCAGGGGGAAATTTAATCTATGGGTCTGGGGCATTTTTCGGAAGTGCCCTTTTTGTTTGGCTTTGGTCTCTTCTGGGTTCCGTCCTTGGTGAAAAGGGGCCTGGGCCATTTGAACATATCTTTCATATGCCCATTTTCTTTTTGGCACTTTTCTTTTCCTTTCCCTTCTTAAAGGAGGCTTACCGTGGAGAGCGTACTTTGGCACTCGCCAAACCCACCCTTTCTGGTCTGGCATTAGGAAATTTGGCTGCGGGTGCCGTACACTATGGTCTCGACCGCGACCTTTTCTTTTTGTTTTACTTACTCCTTGTTTTTTTACAAATTCCAGTCCTTATTTTTCTTTGGAACAGGGAACCTATCTTCGGTATGAGTTTTGAGGAAAGTAGCTCTTCCTATTCTTATGAGTCAGACGATGACTGGGGTGCACCTTCAAATTCTACTACCAATCCGGAAGAAAAAAATGTTTGGGAAGAAGAAGAGGAAGGACCATTTACCAATGAGGCAGACGATTTTGGTTTGGGAGATGACCCCTTCCAGGATGATTTTAAGTAAGAAACAGGTTCTCTTTTTTGAAATTTTGACCGATAGGAATCCTATGAAGAAATATCTGATTTTCCTTCTTTTCCTCCTCCCTAGCCTTCTCTCTGCCCAAACAGAAATTCCGAATAGTTTGGATGGATTTGCGGAAGCTTCTTGGGGGATGACCTTTGAATCTATTCGCGAAAAGTTTTTGTCCATGGCAACCAATCCGGAATCGAAGGAAAAGATCGAACTCTTAAATGAAAAAAAAGAGGAAAGCCTTCTCATCAAACGAAATGGAATCTTCTATCTCTATCGTTTTTATAAAACTCCTGAATTATTAAAAGAAGTTCGTCCCAAACGCGAAGGAGCGCCTGAATCCGATCCTTCCATTGATGGGCAAACTGAATTTCGCGAAAATGGAATCCTCTTCTCTGTTGGTGTGACTTTCAATTTAGTTCCCTCTGAAAAAATCAAAGAGAAGATGGAAAAAAAATATGGAAAACCAAGGAAGGAAGCCATCGGGGATGATAAGGTTTCTGGAGCTGCCATTTGGGAACTGGTCGAAAGACGTGAGAACCCTCCTCGTGGCGGATTTGCCGTAGTATGGAGAGAAGGTTATAAAAAAGCTCCATATACACGTAGGATTGATTATTTTTCTGCCAATCTCAAAGAGGTGATCGCTAAGGATTATGTCGATTTCTTCAGCGTTCAAGAAACAAAAACCTTGCGGGATTTAATCCCGTAGTTACCCTGTCTCGTGAGGCTTGGTTCTACCAGGCCATCCAGACGAGGCAAAATGAATTTATTTTTAGACACAGCCAACATAGACGAAATCAAAAAAGTCCATGAACTTGGTCTCCTAGATGGGATCACCACAAACCCATCCATCATCGCAAAATCCGGCCGTAAGTTCACGGAAGTCATCAAAGAAATTTGTAGTTTTGTAAAAGGACCAGTGAGTGCAGAAGTTCTCGCCACTGACGCTCCTACAATGATCAAAGAAGGTTTAGAACTTTCTAAAATTGCAGAAAACGTTGTCGTAAAAGTTCCCTTAATTCCAGAAGGAATCAAAGCAGTAAAAGCGTTCTCTGACCAAGGAATCCAAACCAATGTAACCTTATGTTTCACTGCCAACCAAGCTTTACTTGCAGCCAAAGCTGGAGCAAGTTTCATCTCCCCTTTTGTGGGTCGTTTGGATGATATTGGATATGATGGATTGGAACTCATCTCTGAAATCCGAGACATTTATGACAACTATGGAATCGAAACACAAATCCTTGCAGCATCGGTTCGCCATCCCATCCATTTCAAAGAAGTAGCACTTCGTGGAGCAGATTGTGTAACCCTACCGTATTCTGTATTTGAAATGCTTTTCAAACACCCACTCACTGATAGTGGTCTTGCGAAGTTTGTTGAAGATTCAAAAAAATTAAACTGGTAAAAACTTAAAACCACACCACCGGATACTTTCGGTGGTGGACCAAATTATTCACTACGAGTGCATTCACGAGTAGGATCATCACCCCAATCAAAACGGGAAACAATATAAAATCCACACCCACTCCTCCAAGAACTCCAATCATTGCAGTTGCACCACCTGGCGGGTGTAAGGTGTGCGTTAAATACATCACAAAAATCGAAAGTCCGACAGAAACTCCAATGGTAAAAAAGTTGGTACCGAGAGTTGCCACAAGGATCACAGCAATGGTAGCCGAGATCAAATGCCCACCAATCAAATTTCGGGGTTGGGAAAGAGGTGCATCCGGTACAGCGAAAAGTAACACCGCCGTAGCTCCAAACGAACCAATCAGAAGAGAATGTCCTGATAAGTTTGTAATCGCAAGGATGGACCAGATGGAAACAGTACTACTAATCAAACTCCAAATCGCAAACCGAAGGGACCGTTTGGGACGGTCCACTCGAAGGGGGGCTTTGATTTTATAAGGAATGTTCTTAAATCTACTTTTCAGCGTAACTTACCCAAATATCTTTCATTTGGTCGATAAAACAAAAAGCGGATTGGTGAGAGGCATCGTTAAATAAATCACAAGTGCCTTCCTTGTTCCAATTGAGTGTGTGGGCACCGTAAGATGTGGTAAGCAATTCAATCGGTTCCCACCAAACTTCTTTTATATGAAACTTTTCATAATATTTATAATAGTCGCTATAAACCTTTGGCCAAAGAACCAAAGTTTTAATTTTATTTTTACGAGTGAGGTCTAAAAAAGCTTCTACATAAGGTTTTTGGGATTCTCCCAAAGTATAGGTGCTCATATACAAACTTCCAATACGAACTGTGTCTTTTTTGATTTTTTCAATCGGATTGGACTGAACTCCATACATTAGATACTCACCTTTACTGAAGTTGATGAGTTGGAACTCTTGGTTGTATCGAGGATTGTATTCTTTTAATTTTCCCTGTTTGAGGCGAGAACTGAATAAAGATAAATTCAACTCCATACTTCGGATCACAAAAAGTTTATCCAAAAAATATGTCCATTTTTCTTTGAGAGGGATGTCTTTCCATACGATATCCAAACATTCTTTGTTACAACCCATGCGAAGGAATGGGGAAAGGATAAAACCTTTATTATCATCAAAAGCTTCTGGACTGAGAGAAAGAATGACAAACTCAGGAGTGACACCCTTTTCCAATAATTCTTTTAATTGGATATAGGAATTCATCGGAATTCCTTGTGGGCTACTGAAATTATAGAGAGTCCAAGTTTTCTTATAAGGATCTGGAATTCCTAATTCAGAAAAAGGATAGGACCGAGAGTCACCAAAAACAAGTGCGAGGTTTTTTTCTTGTGCCTCCTTGTCTGCGAGTAACCGATCGACCAGAACCTTTCTTTGGTAATAAAAAACCGAATTCCCGGCCTGAAGGAAATCATGATGGAAGACAGGCAAAAGAAAAATTTTATCTACAAGAAAGATAAAAAGAAACAGAACCACAGGATAAAATAAAAACGGTTTTGATTTCAAAAAAACAAATCCCCTAACCTCACAATTTTAAGAGCGGATTGGATTCTTCAACTAAATTAAGCAGTTGGTTTTCCAAGAACCTGTTCTTCGGTCACAACTTTATATTTCCCTTCATCCAGAACAAAATCGCGTAAATCCAATTTTCCGATCCGAATCCGATAGAGATCGAGAACTACCATTTCCTTTGCCTTGCACATTCTGCGAATTTGGCGTTTTTTCCCTTCTTTTAGGATGATACTTAGGTAACTCGTGAAACCGGGGGCTGTTTTTTCGGGGACTACATTTGCTGGTTTTACTGACAGAGCCCGAAGAGTATCACCACCTTCTCTTACACCTAACATAAACTCATCGGCAATGGCCTTCCACGCCACTGGTTGTTTTAAACTGATGATATACTCTTTATCTATTTTGTTTCTTGGGTGTGTGACTTTTTGAATAAAATCTCCATCAATGGATAAAAGCAAAAGTCCGCGAGAATCCAAATCCAAACGACCGGCATAATTGTATTTTTGGAAACCTTCCGGAAGAAGGGAAAAAATAGTATTTTCGTGGAATTTGTCTTCGTGGGAAGTTAAGTAACCAGCAGGTTTATTGAAAGCAATGATTTTGGGTCGTTTGGTCGACTCCTCTTCCATTTGCACTGCTTTGCCATCAAAACTCACCGAATCCTCTAAAGAAACCTGAAACGAAAGGTCTGTGATGGTACTTCCATTGACTTTGATTCTTCCGGAGAGAACCAACTCTTCTACTTTCCTACGGGAACCGAGACCTAATTTGGCTAGAAATGCGTTGATCCTCATGATTTTCCATTTTACAAAGTGGCCTCATTTCAAAAAGTCTAAAGAAGGTATGAATCCGCTAAAAAAGAAACCTCGCTCTAAAAATATCAGCCCCCGGGTGGACCTTCCTTCCTGGATGAAAGTGAGAGTGAGTTTTCCCACGGAAGGGGATGCCCTATCCAAAGTGCGAGAAGAGGTCGAATCCAAAAAACTACATACAGTTTGCGAATCCGCCAGTTGCCCGAACCTTAACCACTGCTGGAACCGCAGGACTGCGACCTATATGTTGTCAGGGGATATTTGTACAAGGCGATGCCAATACTGTGATGTTGCCTTTGGAAAACCAAATCCCCTCGATTTAGAAGAACCGGAACGAGTGGCAAGATCCGTAGCAGAACTGGAATTACGACATGTGGTGCTTACTGCCGTCAACCGTGACGATCTCAAAGATGGGGGAGCAGGCCACTTTGCAGAAACCATAACCAAAATCAAAACCTATCGTCCGACTTGTTCGATCGAAGTGCTGATCCCCGATTTTAAAGCCAAAGAGGAATCCTTACAAATTCTCTATGCGACAAAACCCAATATCATCAATCACAACATTGAAACTGTGGAGCGACTTTTCCCCACTATCACACCACAGAAAAACTACAAACGTTCACTTGAGGTTTTAGCTCACATTGCAAAACACGGTTTCCTTACAAAAAGTGGACTCATTTTAGGACTTGGGGAAAGGGAAGAAGACGTAAAACAATGTTTGGAAGATCTTTTCCAACATGGAGTTCGCATGCTTACCATTGGCCAATACCTTCAACCCGGCCCCACCCACTACCCTGTGCAAGAATTTATAAAACCCGAAGCTTTTGAATTTTGGAAGGAATTTGCTTACCGAACTGGATTCAAAACAGTAGCCTCTGGCCCACTCGTTCGGTCTTCCTACCATGCAGAGGAATATTTTTCAGACGAAGCAAACTGATTGGTCCGAAACATAAAGTATGGACCAGGAACAATTAGAGGCGTTTAGGGAGGAACTTGCCAAAACTTTCTTTTTCTCCATATTAAAAGACCTAAGCGAAATCGGAGAGACCTTAACTGACTTTGAAGTAAAAGTCCTCATCCAAAAAGCCTTATCTCATTTGCCTGATTTACAAGTAGAATGGGGAGAAATGGATCGATTTGGAAATAGCACCTTACTTGTGAAATACGAATCCAACTTACTATTAATTGAAGCAAGTCCACTCATCAGTGCCATCCGTATTCTTTGGAACGAATACAAATCCAAAGAAAATTGATCAGCGTTTAAATAACAAAAAAACAATAGTACATAAAAAAAGCCTGAAGATTTTTCTCCAGGCTTCTTTTCTACGTAAGGGTTGGTTTATTTAGAATTTAGATTTTTGTTGAAGGTCGTAAATGACTTCTTCTACATTATCCATATCAATTCTCTTAACACCATTTTCAGTGTGAACAATCAACTGTCCGTTTTCTTGGTTGATGATCGCTCCAATCACTGTTTTTCCGTCTACTAGAACGATTTTTTCAATTCTTTCGTAGTAGTTTACGATGTCTTTTTTAGACTTAAATTCTTTAGGTTGGTTAGCCAAAGAATCTTCGAATTTTTTCTTCTCTTCTTCTTGGCGTTTTGCAACTTCACCTTCGATTGCATGTCTCTTAGCATCAATTTCTTGTTTTTTCAACTCATCTAACTTTTCAGTTTGAGCTGTTTCGCTAAGTTTTGCAATTTCTTCTGCAGTTTTTTTATCAACTGTTACGATGGTTTTGATTTCTTGCTCTTCGTTCTTAGTGAGTTTTGCATTTTCAACAACCAACTTCTCTTTTTCAGAAGTTTTGAAAGCTTTGTTCAAGTCCAAAGTTTGGATGTCAGCAGCCTTTGCAAGATCAGCAGATTTTGCAGATTGAGTGGATGCTTGGTCTTTCTCTAGGATGACTTCTGCTTTTGCAAGAGACTCTTGGAGTTTTTTCAAGTCAGCATTTCCAGAGATTTCTTCTGTAGAAAGTTTTTCTAGAGCAGGAACACGTGGAGCAAATGCAACCGCACCTTCAACTACTTTTACTTTCGCAGGTTTTCCCTCTGCAGCTTCTACGATAAAAGACGTTCCTCGCACACCCGCAATCGCAGTTGGTGTTACGACAGTAAAGTTGTCTTCTTTCTTAGCTTTGTTGACTTTCGCAAATACCTTTCCTGAAACCAGAGCAATTTGAGTGTCTGTAGTTCCAGAATTGTCTTGGGAGAGTTTCGCAAAGTCAATCGCGGACTTAGGAGAGATACGAATGCTCGATCCATCCGCAAATTGGATGTCTACTTTTCCATTGTCGCCTGTGACTACGTTATCCCCGGATTTCAGAAGGGCACCAAGCTGTGCTTTTTCTTCTGTTTGGTCTGCGTGTTGGATTTTTGAATCTCCGACCGCAAATACGACTACCGCAGATAAATCTGCTGGTTTTTTTGGTGCTTCAGACACTTCTGCATCTGGTTTCTTACAAACTGTAAGACCAGTGAAAAGAAGTGCTAAGCCCATTATGGTTAGTTTCGATGCTTTCATATCGTCCTGTCCCTTAGTGAAATTCAACTTTCGTTACTCTAATCAACAAACTGAGGGTTTAGAAATTCCCAGCTTTTTTGTATTTTTTTCTAGAATGAAAAAAATTTCATTAGTTCGGAAAAAAAATAATTTAGTGACCGGATTTGTAAACGAATATTCAGCATTTTTCCCTGAATCGGGGCATTTTCAAGGGAAAAGAAGGGGTTTTCCTTTGAAAATCGCTTTGTCTAAGATACAGGAAGAAAAAAACTCCCATTATGGCTGAAACCTCTACACTGAACCAAAGACCCGCCTCCTCCATCAAACTCCTGGAAGAAATGGAAAGGTTGTACAAAGACCTACCAATGGAAGCCATTGTCAAACAAGACATCCTAAGACAGGGCATTCACTTTTTACCCGAATCCTTTCAAGTGAAAGATCCTTATAAATCCAAAGACTATTTTATCTTTTCCTTCGACCATATCCCGCTTGCTGACTTAAAAGACGGAGCCGATACCAAAGCACCAGAAGAGATCAAAATTTCAGGTGGTCATTTCGGCCTTTTAAAAACAGTGATCTCCACAAGAAACAACCCGAACTCTCCTTATAAAATGAAATCAAAGGAAGGAATTCCTACTTTGTATTTAGAAGAAACGGAAATTGGGAGTGCTGAGTATCCTCCTATCCCTTCTTGGTACAGACACAAAACCAAATCGGGAAAATTACCGGGAGAGGTAGCACCTGTGATTGAATGGGGTTACCTTTTGTATCTCACCGTATTTCGAAACTGCCAATACTTTGGAAAAGATGAAGAATGTGCTTATTGTGATATCAACCACAACTACCGCCAACAAAAAGGGGCAGGTCGACCTTACACAGGTGTGAAGGATGTGGAAGATATTTTAGAAGTCCTTTCTTGGGTGGATGCGGAAGACCAAATTGCTAAGGTGTATACCATTACGGGTGGATCCGTCCTTACCAACCTCAAGAAAAAATCAGAAGTTGATTTTTACCTCCAGTATCCAGAGGCAATCGAAGCAAGATTCCCAAAACGTTGGATGGGAAAACTGGTGGCACAAGCCTTTGAAAAAGAAGACTGCCAAAAGTTTAAAGATGCAGGGATCCAAATTTATCACCCGAACTATGAAGTTTGGGACAAAGCTCTCTTTGAAAAAATCTGTCCTGGAAAGTCTAGTTGGATTGGTTATGAAAATTGGATTCGAAGGGTTGTGGATTCTGCAGAAGTCTTTGGTCCCGAAAATGTAATTCCTAACTTTGTGGGTGGAGTGGAACTTTCCGAACCATGGGGATTTAAAACGGTCGCCGAAGCCATCACTTCCACAAAACAAGGTTTAGACTTTTTTATGTCGAAAGGAATTGTTCCGAGATTCACTGCATGGTGTCCAGAACCATATACAACTCTTGGCCAACAAGCAGGCCCACCGCTTGTGTATTTTTGTGAATTGTTACGGGCTTGGAAAGAAACCTTTGAATACTATGGCCTCCCCACTCCTCCAGGATACGGGGAACCTGGTCCAGGAAAGGCTGTATTTTCTGTTTCTGCTTTTATGGATGTGATAGGATATTCTGGACGAAATTAGTTCTATCCTGTACAAAGAAAAAACTAAAATCCGTTTATGCGAAAACTAATTCTACTAACGGGAGTTTTTTCTCTCCTGGTTTTGCAGCTAGCCTGTCTGAATCCGGAACAGGAAGAACCACACCGGTTCCGCCAAGGGGTTCTCGATTTAAGGGAACTTACTTTCAAAGAAGATACCATTGTAGACTTACAAGGGGAATGGGAATTGTATTATGGTGATTTCCATTATCCCCCCTTTCATGGAGAAAAACCACTCACAGGATATCTGGCCATCCCTAGTTCTTGGCAAGACGAGGAATTTGGTGGGGAAGAGTTACCAAGGACAGGGCACGTCACCTTACGCGCGTTCATTTATATTAGTAAACAAACCGTAGGACAAGAATTAAGAATTTATATCCCCGATGTTGCTTCCTCCTATCGTTTTTTTGCCAATGGGATTTTGATTGGCGGACAGGGAAAACCGGGGATCAACCAATTTGATGATACGCCAAGAATCAAATCCAAGTATTATACCCTTATCCCTGACAATGAAGTCATCGAACTTGTGTTTCATATCGCCAACTATGATAACAACTTCGGAGGGTTTTGGGCCATTCCGAGCCTTGGAAATAAAAATGCTTTGGACCGAGAGAAGATGCTCGCCAATGCACGTGAACTTTTTTTGCTCGGAGCACTTGTTCTCATTGGTCTTTATCATTTTGGATTGTACTTTTACAAAAGAAAAGAAACTTCTATATTTTACTTTGCTGTCTTTTGTTTTTTACTGGGGATTCGGCTCGCCTTTACAGGTGAAAGGTATGTTTTAGAACTCTTTCCTAGCCTTCATTGGCCCACTGCATTTCGAATCGAGTTTGCCTCTTTTTATTTTGCTGTTCCCACCTTCCTACTTTTTATCTATTCCCTATTTCCAAAAGAATCCAATCCAAAATATGTACGTTCTGTACTCATTGCCAGTATTGCTTTTTCTTTTACGTTATTTTTACCGATATCTGTGTTTACGATTTTATTGTATGGATTCCAAGTGTTGGCATTTTTTACAATCGGCTATGTCATCCATATCAACTTTAAGGCAGTATTTAACAAAAGGCCCAATTCCAAATTATTCTTTTTAGGACTTCTTATTTTAGCATTTTCTGTTGCCTTTGATATTTTGCGCCACAGTGTAAACAACCGAGGGATTGGTCTGACACCTTATGCCCTACTCTGTTTTATTTTTATCCAATCTCTGATTCTTTCGAGTCGGATTGCCAATGCTTTTATCCGTGCAGAGGAACTTGCTGAAAGTTTAAAGATTAGCAATGAATCCTTACTAGCAGTCACAGAAAATTTGGAACAAATTGTTTCGGAAAGAACGTTTCAATTAAACTCTTCTTTGAATCGAATCAAAAAAGACCTCCTTCTTGCCAAAAAAATCCAACAAAAGATCCTTCCAGAAGATGGAATCAAATTTGAACATTTGAAGATCCATCTTTATTTCCAACCACAAGGAGAAGTGGGTGGAGATTTTTATGATATCTTTGAATTGGATAATGGAACCGTTCGTTTTTTTGTCGCCGATGCGACAGGGCACGGAATTCAAGCGGCATTGTATACGATGGCCATTAAATCCGAATATGAAGCCATCAAACGTTTCATCACCAAAACAGATGATTTAATGAACCATCTCAATCAAAAGATTCAAAATAAGTTCTCTGGTCTTAAAATTGTTTTTTCTGGATTTTTATTAGATATAGATACGAAAACAAAAACCGTCTACTATTCGTCAGCTGGTCACCCCAACCAAATCTTTCAGTCCTCGGGGGAACAAATCATTTTAGATCGAACAGGAAATATCATTGGTCTCAAAAAAGACCAACCCTATACACAAAAACAATTCCAAATGGCAATGGGAGATAGGATTTTACTTTTTACCGACGGGATGTTGGAACAAAAAAATGAAACTAGAGAAGAGTTTGGAATGGAACGAATCCAAAAGATTCTTGTGGATTACTCACAGAAAGAATCGGAAAGAGTGCTTGCCGAACTTGTCATCCAACTTTTCCTCTTCCAAGGGAGAGAAGAACAAGAGGATGACCAAACGATGGTTCTTATCGAATGGGAAAAAACTTCATAAAACCTTTTCCCAAACTTTCTTTATTTTTTTAAGAATAAATTATCCACACCGTTTTTTTCAAATTCCGTATCATACTTTTCTGCTTCTTTGGCGACCTTGTTTTCATAATCTTCCGGGCTCAGTGCTTCCAAATCTTTTGCAGATACTTTTTGTTCCAAATCTCTTTGGGCAAGTTCTGTAGAAAGATCTGTCCAGAATATATCATCGTTATAAGGTTCGATATAAGACTCAAATACTTCCTGAAAATATTCTTCTGAGATGGTATAAAGTCCGTTTTCTGAAACGATGGGACTTTCTTTTTCTGCAGAAAGTTTTTTTAAGATGGATTGGATGAATTCGTCCACAGATGGATCTGTTTCTTCATGGGGGGAATTACTCACCCATTCGAATACAGCAAGTGCATTCAAAAGGTGTTTTGTTTCTTGGGGATTTAGTTCTAAATTCATGATTACCTACTTTGTTTCCATAGAAGCGAGAATCCTTAGTCTAGGCAAATCAAAGAATGACCGTGGACCTGTTTTCCTTATAGTTTTGATAGATCTGGTCGACCAGTAGGCGAAAGGTAGGATCTTCTTTCAGGACCTCTAGTTTTTCTTCCAAACTCAAAACAGAAAATTTAGGATACAAAGCTTTTGTGACAGCAGGCTTCATACTTAATAAGTAAACAAACGAATAGTAGTGTCAAGAAAAAAATACTAAACACATGTCACGTATTTATGTCTCGATACACTTTAGTGATTCGTTTGACTCCAAGTTCCAAGTCTTCTTTTTCCAAAAAACTAAAGTTCATTCGAAAATACGAGGATGAACGGCTTGCAGGAGAAAACTCAGATCCAGGTACCATCGCCACACCGCTTGTAAGACAACGTTCCATAAGTTCTTTGGAAGAAACTTTCGGATATTCTACCCAAAGGAACATTCCTCCTTCGGGAATACTAAACCGAGCTTCTGGAAGATTTTCTTTCAAAAGAGAAACCAAAGTTTCTTTTTTATCGGAATAAAATTTTTGAATGGAATGCAGATGACCTTTCCAATCCAAAACATTCATAAGTTTAGAAACAACCACTTGTGAAAATTGGTTGGAATTCAAATCGTTTCCTTGTTTGATCGCAGTAAAAAGAGATCGGTATAGCTCTGGCACTACCGTCCAACCCAACCGAAACCCAGGAGATAAAATTTTAGAAAAACTTCCAAGAACAAATGTTAGGTCACTTCGTTTCCGAAAAGAACTGACAGAAGGATAAACGATTCCATTAAAATCCAAATACCGATATGCTTCATCTTCGATGAGAATGATTTCTTTTTCATCTAGGATTTTTGCAATTTGTTTTCTTTTTTCCAAAGACCAAGTATAGGTAGAAGGATTCTGGTAGGATGGATTAACATAAAAAACATGAATTTTGTTTTGTGATACAATTTCTTCCAACCAATATAAATTGGGTCCATCGGGTTCGATGGGAACACTAAAAAAATTTGGATTGTATGGAGAAAATGCCTGCAATGCTCCCAAATACACAGGGTCTTCCAATAAAACATTGGTATCTGGATCCATAAACATTTTTCCTAAAATATCAAGCCCTTGTTGGGATCCGTGAGTGATGGTGATGGATTCGGGCGTTGACCAATAAACGTCAGTTAGTTTATTTGAAATTACTGTTCGAAGTGGGAGATACCCAGAGGAATCACCATATTGAAACGCAGTCGAAATATTTTCTTTTACCACAGACTCCATCACTGTGTTTAAAACATCTTTCGGAAGTAAGTTAGGGTTAGGAAGTCCTCCTGCAAAAGAAAGAATATCCGAATTTTCAACAGTCAGTTTTAAAATTTCACGAATGACCGAAGTGCGAACAAAAGAAGTTCGTTTAGCAGAAAAAATACTTGGCATTTCCGTTTTCATAGTATTAGAATATCAAAAGTAGAGGCAACTGTCCATATACAGTTAACTCAAACTATTAGTATACAGTTTCATGACAAAATACAAACAATTAGCCACCAATCTTAAAACTGAAATTAAGTCGGGGTATTACTCCGAAGGAGAAAGGATTCCTTCCCTTAGAGAAATCCAAAGTTTAAAGTCCTGTAGCCTCACCACTGCAAAGGAGGCCTATCGAATTCTAGAAGAAGAAGGTTATATCTTTGTGGTTCCCCAGTCAGGATACTTTGTACATCCCAATATTCGCACTGTCATCTCTGGACCACAAAATGAATTTTATCCAGCCGTGGAAGCGGATGATCGGATCCAACAAATTATGAACACAGTGATGGATCCCAAACTGATCTCTTTTGGTGCTGCCATTCCTTCTGATTTTTATCTTCCACTCGGTGCCCTTACCTCTTCTTTTAAAAAAGCACTTAGATACAAAGAAATTTTTACCTATGGTGACTTACAAGGAAACCCTGGTTTACGAGAATGGATTAGCAAACGCACTTCCATTCACGGGTATAGAACAAACACAGAACAAATCCAAATCACGAGTGGATGTACAGAAGCCATTACCTTTTCCTTACTGAGTACAACAGAACCGGGTGATACAGTGATTGTTCCTTCTCCCATTTACGTTGGATTATTTCAAATTTTAGAAGTGCTCAAGCTAAAAGTTGTAGAAATTCCCTATAGAAAAGAAGAAGGGATCTCTTGTGATGAATATGAAAAATTAATCAAACGACACAAACCAAAAGTATTTTTATTTTCAGCTAACTTCAATAATCCGAACGGAATTCTTTTAAGTGATTTAACAAAACAAAACCTTGCAAAAATTTCTTATTTGTATGGGATTCATTTAGTAGAAGATGATATTTATGGAGATTTATATTTTTCAGGCACAAGACCCAAACCTTTAGTGAGTTATTTTCCCACAGAACCCAAAGGTCCCAAATCTTATCTTTGTTCTTCGTTTTCTAAAACCATTGCTCCTGGACTTCGGATGGGTTGGGTGGCATCCAAAACGGGAATTCGTGAATTGAGTAAACAAACAAGAGCTTATAAAATTTCAGAAAACAACCCGACCCAAATGGCAGTCCTACAATTTTTAAAATTACAAACTTATGAAAGGCATCTCAAATTTTTACGTTCGGAATACCAAAAACTCACTGATGAGTATATAAAACTTTTATCCTTCCATAGTGCCGAAACACTTGAAATCCAAAAACCTGATGGAGGATTTGTATTATGGATCAAATCACCGTTAGATGGTGACAAATTACTAAGTGAATCTAAAAAAATAGGAATGGCCATTGCTCCAGGATCTCTTTTTGGGCTTTCCAAACATTGGGACAAACATTTTCGAATCAATGTATCCGTAGGTCTTTCACCGAAGATTCGAGAAAAACTAATACAATTCTCCAAGTTATTCTTAAAAAAACGAAAACAATGACTTTTTTAGTTTTTGGTTGCCAGAAGAGGAATCGAAAACAAGGTCTATACTATGTCAGAAAACACACGCAAGTATTTGGAAACTTCTCAAATCATTCCTTCCAAAGGGATGTCTTACACAATGTATGAAATTGAAGGCCAAGATACAATTTTAAGAATGCTCACCTTTATCCCAGACAATGATGAGATTCATATTTATCCCAAACCACCGGTAAAAAAACTCTATAAGCCGGAACTCTGCAAAAAAGTAGAGGAAAACGAATTTTTGGGACTTTGGACGATGGGAGAAGAAAGAAAGGTTGGAAATTAGGCAACCGTGGCCCCGGACAGAATCGAACTGCCGACACGAGGATTTTCAGTCCTCTGCTCTACCGACTGAGCTACAGGGCCTTCGGTTACGACCAAGGTATTTTTTCTGATCCCTCTGTCAACGATCCTTTATATTTTTTGTGAGGACACTATGAAAGTTCATTGGAAACCATTTACCACCTTAATCCTTTTTTTATTCCTGCAAATACATTGTGCTGCCACCCTTCACAAAACAGGAATTAGTTTAGAGCGTTACAGATCCGAACTGGAAACCAAATCCGTTTTGGTAGAAGGATTACAATGGAAGTATACAGAAAAAACGGGAACAACAGAAACCATTCTCGCTGTACATGGATTTGGCGGAGACAAGGACCATTGGACCAGATTTTCTAGACACCTCCCAAAAGAATTTTCTGTCATTGCGCCCGACCTTCCTGGTTTTGGGGAATCAGACAAACCAGAAGGCCTAAACTATACCCAAGAAGCACAGGCGGACAGGCTCTACCAATTTACAGAAATACTAGGATTAAAAGAACTTCATATCGCTGGAAATTCAATGGGTGGCGGGATTGCAGGAATTTTTGCAGCCAAATACCCAAAAAAAGTAAAATCACTAATCCTCTTCGACAATGCCGGAATCAAAAGTCCGACTCCAAGCGAAATGCAAACTATCGAGTTGTCTGGAAAACCAAGCCCACTACTTGTCACAAGTCCCGAAGACTTTGACAGGCTTCTTGCTTTTACCTTTGTCAAGCCACCTTATCTTCCGGGTTTTTTAAAAACATACTTTGCTAACAAATCTTTTGCGAACAGGGAATGGAATGCCTCCATCCTAAAACAAATTAGAAAGGAAGGGTATTTTTTAGAAAAAAAACTAATCGAAATACAATCACCCACTCTTGCCATCTGGGGTAAGGAAGACAAAGTCATTCATTATACGGTGATGGATGTTTTAAAACAAAAACTAAAACCCCGTTTTGAATCTGTCCTTTTAGAAAATATGGGACATGCTCCTATGATTGAAGATCCGAAATTGTCCGCCAAACTGGTACAAGACTGGATTTTAAACCTGAATCAACAGGCAAAATAACTTACCAAATACTTTAGTATTTTTTTCTAAATTAGGATAAAAAAATACTTGTACTTTCACGGGTTTTTTATGTTATAAACCCGTGACTCCAAAACATAACAATAAAACTCTCATTGGAATTACCGGATCCATTGGATCGGGAAAGTCCACTGTCCTTGCTATGTTTGGTGAGTTAGGGGTAGAAACGATAAGTTCTGATGCCATCGCACGTTCTTTTACAGAACCAACTAGTCCCGTGATCGGAGAACTCGTTCAAATTTTTGGTGATGTTATCTTAGATACAAACGGGGCACCCATCCGTTCCAAAATTGCGGAACTTGCTTTCTCCGATAAAACAAAACTACAAGCTCTGAATGATCTCCTCCACCCTTTGGTTCGCAAAAGTTTCTTAGAATTTTTAAATTCTAGAAAGGAAGGAAGTATTGTTGCCTGGGAAGTTCCCCTTCTATTCGAAACCGATGCTCATACTATCTGTGATTTTACAGTGACTGTGGCAGTAAGCCCAGAAGTGGCATGGGAAAGAGTCCAAAGCCGCGGCGGTATGGACTATGAAGATTTCCAAAAAAGAAACCTCTCTCAAATGGATTTAGAGAAAAAAAAGTCTCTCTCTGATTTTGTCGTAACTAACGATAATCAAAGGGAGAAGTTAAAAGAACAAATTGTCATCATCGATTCAGAAATCAAAAAAAGGATAAAAAAATGAAAGAAAGAGTATTTTACGTAATCAACCTAGATAAACAAAGAATTGGTGTTTTATCCCTCTTTCTTTTTGCACTTTTCTTTTCTATTTTTTTCCTTGGGGTTTCTGTTGGACGAGGAAAACAAGAGGAAGTCCAATCTGTACAAAAAAAGATAGAAGAAGCACAGGCAAAGTCGGAAGTAACAGAGACGAACATCCCTGCACCAGCGGCAACAAACGGAACCGATGCGAATCTTGGAACCAATGCGGCATCTTCTCTTGTCCAAGGAACCAAATCCAGAGAACAAACAATCGCTTCACAAGAAATTCCTATGGCTGATGTTGGAAACCATCCCTACTTTGTAGAAACTTCTACCGCTAAAGATGAAGAAGAAGAGAAAAAACAACAAATTGTTGATTTGACAAAACGTAGAGAAAAACAAGTGGTTAGTGCAAAAGAAGAAAGATTCAAAAACTTGGCTCCCACTTCTAAGCCATCCAAATCACAAAAACTTTCTTCGCAAGTTTCAAAGGCCGATAAAACAGATGGGAAACAGTTTACCATCCAACTGGCTGCTTTTACTAGCAGACAATCTGCTGAAACTTTTTTATCACAACTAAAAGCAGATAACCATGGTAAGTTGCCAGCTAAGTCTTTTATTGTTGTAAAAAATGGATTCTTTGTGGTACAAATGGGAAAATCCAAGGACAAAGGATCTCTTTCCAAAGTTCTCTCTAAAACTTCTATGCCAAAAGATATCAAATCCAAGGCGATGGTTGTGAGTTACCAACCGTTATCATAAAAATAGAGATCGTCAAAAACCTTGGCCTTCGGCTTTCCTAAAAATCTTAGGAGAGCCTTTTTCTACCCTACTGCATACCTCCCAAGAGAAATGAATTGCCAATTCATAAGTTCACGATTGTCTAATCCTTAGAATGGAAACAGAGGAAACTCCCCATCATAGTCTTACCTATGGAACCAGTAGGCTTGCACCTAAAATCAGTCTTGTCGACCGGGCCAAAGAAATTGAATTGGCGGAAGAATCTGTCCAACTCCATTTGCATGGAAAATTGGAAGTCATTGCTGGACAAATCCGTCGCCTAAAAGAAGAAGCCGAGCTCATTTTAAAACGTGCGGAAAAAGACATTGAACTTCACAAAGCACGTTGCCAGTTTGAAAAAAAACCAGGGCAAACCATTCATTTATATGAAAAAGAAAATGGTTCTTACTTTTCTCTTCTTTCTCCCAAAGATTGGGGAAACCATCCTCCACATTCCTACAAAGGTTCTTATATTATGAATCCAGATAGAAGTTTTACAGAAGTATTTTTAGATTCCCAAGAATAACACCTAACTTTGATTCCACTCATAAAACTAAAAATCAAAGTGATCCTCAGGTGGTTTGGGATTTTTTTGCAAGGAGGTCCTTTTCAATTTGGATTAAAACCATATAACAATAGTATCGCCATTTGGTCCGAAGAATCGAAACTCACACTTCCTATACTTTCTTCTCCGCTCAAAGAAGGAAAACTCCATAACCTTCAAATCGCCGTTACACGAATGAACAACCGTGTTCTGTACCCAGGGAAAATTTTTTCTTTTTGGTATGAAATGGGAGAACCAACTATCAAAAAAGGATTCAAAGAAGGAAGGGTGATCCGAGGAGGACAAGTCGGTTCAGAAATTGCAGGTGGCCTTTGTCAATTGTCAGGAATTATTTATTATTTATCCTTAGAGCTTGGTTTAGAAATTTTAGAACGTTTCCCCCACTCCCGCGATTTATACAATGAAGAAACAAGGTTTACACCTCTGGGAACGGATGCATCCGTTGTATACCCAACAAAAGATTTACGTATCAAAAATACTTTGCCTTTTCCTCTGCATTTTTCTTGGAATCTAAACGAATCTGAACTTACGTTTCAAATCCAGTCGCCATTACCCATCAAACGTAAAAAATTATATTTTAAACAAACAGAAAAAAATGGATTTTCGAATGTCCAAGTTTTTGTAGATTCAGAAACAAATGGCAAACCCATTCTTTGTTCCTCCGATGATTACAAAATATAAAAAACCAGGTTTTGTTTTATTTATTTTTCTTTTGATTGTATCGTTACAACTGGCAGTGCAATTGAGTTCTCCATTTGCTTACGGGGCCGATGGATATTATTATGCAGCCCAAGTCAATTCCTATGTAACCAAAGGAAGGTTCTTTAGCCCCGATTCCTCTCCCATTCTATATGGACTGGTTTTATTTTCAAAACTGGGAACAAACATCGTCATCACAAACAAAGTTTTTGTTTCTTTACTCGTTGGGTTTTTGTTTTTAGTAGGGTACAGATTGGCCATCTTACTCACGCAATATTTTTTCCTATCCATCCTTTTTGGACTAATCCTTGTCTCTTCTTCCTTTATCCCTCATTTTAGTTTTAACTTTATTAAAAACCTAGGTGGGATTGTTTTTTTTATCTTATTTTTAACAGAACTTTGGATTTTAGAAAAACAAGAGAACAAAGCCAAACGAATCAACTATTTTCGAATGGCCCTGTGTTTTGTTTTGGTTTTCCTTAGCCATAAAATCACAGCAGGAATTTCCTTTTTCCTTTTGTTACCTTTCGTATGGAAACAAGTTCCCCTTTCCAAACGCAATCGTATCTTCATCCTTTTGGGACTACCTCTTAGTTTGGTTGGAGTTAGTCTATTATTCCCCAATGTATTGCACTGGAATGACTTAAAAACAGTTTTACTAGAAGATTTAGATTTCCAATTCCTTTCTCCGTTTTATAAGTACTCGCAGATTTTTCCCGAATTTCTATGGGAACAAATTCTTTTCTTTTTCTCACCTTTGCTATATTGGATCACTAGACCAAATCTAGACAAAGAATCAAAAGCATTTTACGATAAGGTTGTTGTTTTATTTTTTCTCCTTTCACTGCCTATCTTTAGTTATACTGCATTTAGTTTTCCATTTCGTTTATTTCTTTTGGTTTTTATTCCAGCAAACCTTCTCCTACTACCAGCTCTTTCAAAAATCAAATCGAAATCTGCCATTGGAATTTTGTGTTTATTCTTATTTTTTTATCAATGGTTCACAATGAACCGAGAAAAAGATTTTAACAACCAAGACTATAAACTCTATTCGATTCTCCTTCCCTTATTACAAATTCCAAAAGAATCACTTATCATCGTTCACCAAGGTTTTGATTATTTTATTTGTTACAATAAGGCGGGAGATGCGTTTCATTTTTTACCAGAAGAAAAACACAAAAATAGAACTATTTATAGAATCGCGTATGGAGTATCCGCATCTGAATACAAAAAATACCTTCCACAAGAAACCAAAATTCAATATTTACCTGGATTTTATTCTGTTTTGGAAGAAGACCGCTGGCAGGAGTTTTTAAAACAACTTCCTGCCGAATCTAAAAAAAGAATTTTGAATTGGAAAAACCCGCATACACATCGAACGAATACGATGTTACGGAATGAATCTTTTAAGGAGAAGAATAAGAAGATTTTGTAAATGCATATTCGCTTTTACAAATTTCCTCTTTTTCCTTTTTCTCATACATTAACAAAAGATTGTCACCACAAACCGCAAAGTAAATATTTTCTTTTCCAACCACTGGGTATGTGCTTAAAGAAACCAAATGAATATCTGAATCAGAATATTCAAAATAAGCATTATTGTAGGCAGTTCTTTCTTCTTCCGTTTGCGGAAATTGGATAAAAACCGAAGGACGAATCAACCTAGATTTTGTATCGAAAACTAAGTGGTCTGCATATACATCAAACACACCTTCTAACTTTTCGTTGATACCGGAATACGAATTGAATTTTCTATAAACGAAACTCTCACCATCAAATTCTATTGTATCTGTACATTCCATTCTTTCTGGCAATTTACAAAAAACAAAATTTCCCTGAACCGCCGCAATCATGGCATCGCGAGATTCTACTTTGGTGTGTGAAAGATAGCCACCGAAGACCCAACCAGTGATTTCCTTGGATTGAACCTTATACCAGTAAGCCGTAAGTCCATCAATGTCCATATCATTTTCGGATCGTTCCAAAACCCTTACTTCATCACCTAGTTTTAGTTTTCCAACTTTATCTCCATCTAATTTAGGTGTTTTTCTCGCATTGAGGACAGTGGCAGAAATAAAAGCATTTTTACCCACTTCAATAGTTGGAGACTTTTTACATTGAAACAAAAAAAGGCAGGTAAAAAAAATTAGAAACAAATTCTTCATGAAGGAAAGATTGGCTTTGGTGAGAAATTTTGGCAAGAAAAAATGTAGTTTCTTTTAGAAAGAATACCACCTAATTTTTCGTAGGCGGTATATTTCTTATACCAAAATTATTTGGTAAATAAGGATGCCAAAGAAGATAGTTGAGAAGTTATATCCCCACTTGGCTCTTTTCCATCAGGAGAAAGTTTATCAATTACCATTGGCAATAAATTTCCAATGAGGCCTGCTGTTGCATCTGAATCTAAACCCACTTTTTTCGCAAGTTCCTGTACAGACTCACTCCCTAAAACCTTCATCACTTCGGCTGAGCCTATGTTTACATTTTCCCCAGTTCCGACCCAGGATGTTGCGGCTTCTGCAAATCCTTTGTCTTTGAACTTTTGGACAATACCAGAAACTCCACCATTCTCTTCTATGATCTTTTGGATTCCAGATACAACTTGAGGATTGTTTTGTACTAGCTCCACTGCCTGAGCTGCGACGGCTTTCAAACTTTCAAAAAAACTCATAGAGAGGATTTTGTTGGAAGAAAAAAAAAAGAAAAGATATTTTTAAAAAAACCAGAAGGAGAAGTGTCTGCGTTCTCTTTATTTTTCTTTTAGAATTCCAATAATTTATTGCATTCCCTTTCCCTAAACCGAAACATCAATCCAATGTTAGTTGTATTGTGTCATGAAACTTAGAACAGCCAATCAATTTCTGAACTTGCGACTATTGACACTCGGAATCTCTTTTTTTCTGCTTAATTGTTGGGCAAATCCCCTCACTCATCCACCAATTGAATGTTTGATGAAACTTTCCAATTTCCTCTGTCCTGATAAAGATCCTTTCAGGCGTTGGTCACCTGCACAGTATTTACTCCTCCTTCCTGAATCCTCTGTCACAATCTCTAACTTAACCAACCTTTCGATTGTTGAAACTGGATTTGTTGTTGGAACAGCACCTCTTGGTATCAACTTTGTAAATGTTGGAATTGATAATGCACCACCGACCCAAGTGCCTGTAATGAATGGAACTTGGAGATATGGCCTACCAGCAAAAGCCATTACGGGAACTTTTTGGACTTATGGTAGCCTTCATACTATCTATGCACACATTCCTTATGAAAGATCCAATACGATCCAAGTCCGGATGGGAACCAACCATGATACTGATGGAGATGGTTATCCCGATTTGATTGTGTCGGCAAGTCCAGGCGCAGGATCACAAGGATATGGATATGTTTATCGAACTAATTCGTTAACGAAGCAACTAACGACAACACCTATGACTACTCTAACGGATGGACAAACTATAAATACATATTTCGGAAGTCGCATTGGATCTGGTGATTATAATGGAGATGGATATGCAGATATCTTAATTAGTGCACAAGCTTATAATGGTGCCGCAGGAAGGGTCTATGAATTTTTAAGTAAAGGAACGTCTGGCATCCCCTCACAAAATTTAAACACAGGAGGAGTCGCTGATGCAATCCTGGATGCTAATGGTGGAGACGGAAGGCTTGGAACTAATATAGCCAGTGCTGATGTCAACCATGATGGTTATGATGATGCCATCCTTGCTTCGCCTTGGGATGATAATTTATTTATTTTCCATAGCAAAGGCCCAAACGGATTATTAACGCAAAACATCACTATGGCAGATTATTCTTATCTAACAATCGAAGGTATTATCGACAATTTCGGTAATTATGCAACCGTTGGTGATGTGAATGGAGATGGGTTCCAAGACTTAATTGTCGGAGAACACCAGTATTCTTCCTTAACAGGAAGAATTTATGTATTTGTATCCAACCAAGGAACCTTGCCGAACCAACCACAACAATTTCTATACCCACCTTCAGATCCAGCACCTGGCTGTGCGGCAGGGGGTGGGTGTCGGTTTGGAACCATATTTCTTTTGGATTATTTTAATTCCGACAATTGTATCGATCTTGCTGTGGGAGCGCCCACCTTCAATTCCAACCAAGGAATTGTATTTGTATATCACTCTACTTGTGATCCCATCAGTCCGTATCCAAATCCACCAGTGGCAACACTACTCGGACCACCTACAACCAGCTGTAATGTCAATAATTGTTCTTTTGGAGGAAACCTAGCTTCCGGCGATACCAATGGTGATGGATTGCCTGATTTAGTGATTGGAGCCACTGGCGCTAGTGCCGGAATTGGTGACGTTTATTTAGTGTTAAATGATCCAAACACCGGATTTCGCAATATGAATCTAAGTGCTGGAGGAGCGGCTGATAGTTTATTTTCAGGATCAATCGCGAATCGTAATTTTTCTTTAGGACTTCAGTTCCAAGATACCAATGCGGATGGACTCCAAGACATCGTCATCTCAGAACCATTGACCACCAATCAAGTGTATACTTTTCACAGCATTCGTGGGACTGTTCCCGCAAGCCAAAACTTAAATGGCGGTGGAGTAACAAGCCAAACGCTGAGCCCACCCGCGGGAACTTCTTTGGGGAATACAATTGCAGAGTTGAGAAGAAAAGCAGAGGGTTATCTATGGGCTTTGGTTGCGAAAACAAAAGAATATTTTGGGTTTATATAGTTAAAAGTAGATTGAATCGTGTCCTCCTTGCAGCCTCGCCATAGTTTGGTGGACGAAAAAAACCATCTGAACAAGCGACTGCGCTTTACGCTGCAATCGCTGACGGAGGCCTCCAACCAAACAATCTCTAATTCTTGGAATGTAAACCCATCCGGTTCCCCTCAGAATCAATAACCAAAGAATAGTATCTCATTTCTGGATCACCCATATCCATTCATTCGATAATACCACGAAGGAAAACCTTATCAAAAGCAACCACTCTGGATAAACCAGAAACTGAGATCTCTTCTATTGGTATTGTATTCTCTATTTCTTAAAGGATTTCCTCTAAAAAAACCATTACATCATCCCACAAGACAAAACAACTCCATCCCACTGGACTTTACATGCAGCCGATTCATTATTATTTAAGATTTTACAAGCCTGAAATAATTTCATAGCTTCCGAACAAGACCTTGATCCTACACCTGAATCCTCAGGTGACTTACATCCAATTGCAGCCACAAAGTTTAACAGCACAAATACGATTCCAAACAAATAAAACTTTGGACCTTGAAAGTGCATACGTTTGATTATTTTCAAAATCAGCATTTAATCATAATATAAAAAAATGCTAAGACACTGTCAATGATTCCGACAAAAGAAAAACATCGTTAAACCACAAACAACGGAGCAGTCCGTTAGGTGAAAAAAAAGAGTCATCTACCTAAAAAATAAATCATCGACTGAAATTAAAAAAAACCAATCAATAGCAAAAAAGAAGAATGAACCAACCAAAACCCAACCAAACCACAATGTTTTTGTTAGTTTGTCTTTTTGCATGCAGACTTCCGATTGACAACCCAAACACAAGCCTTACCATCTCCAAAAAAGAAACGGAAAACAAAATCGCAGCATACACAGCAATCAAAACCTTAAGTTGTCAGTTCGAAGGATACCAATCTTATTTCTTTTCAGAACTAGGAAATGACGAAGATCCAAGACCAGACTACAATAACAAAAGCATATACTATGAAAAAAGAGCTGTCAGTGCTTGTTTACGAAGTATTCTTGCAATCCCCTGCCCTGCATTCCCCAAAAACACTACGCAGGCGGTCTCAGAAATGATCATACATATTGCCACCAATCGGAAATTAAACTGCACGTTCAAAGTGGCATTATTTTTCGAATTCGAAAAACCGTTTTATGGAAACTTTTAATGTTAAAATACTACAGCCAAAATATTTTATTCTATTTCTTTTCTCTTCTTTGGATCGCAAACGATTCCATTTTCAAAGTTTTATTTCCCGGCTGGATCACTGGAAAAATTTCTGACGTGATTGGACTTACTTTTACACCACTCATCTTGACTGGAATTTTCTCTCTATTGACAAAAAAAATAAATCCAACAATTCTCTTTTGGTTTTCTGTCCTTCTTACAAATCTTATTTTCATTTGGATCAACCTTGCCCAAGAATCGAACAATCAATTCTATTCGTTGATTGGTTCAAACGAATCCTTAAATTTAGCAGACAAATCCGATTTGTTTTTGTTACCCATTGTGATTCTTAGCCTTTATATTTTCAATCGATCACGCATCTTTTTTCAAAACTCAACCTTAAAGAAATTTTGTATTTTAGTATTGCCATGCCTTGCCCTACTCAACACTTCCTTTCCACATGGAAGATCAAACCTTCAGGATATCTTTGTTCTACTTGGCTCTGCTCATAACAAAATCATCCAACTAGAACCGAAGGAAACAGAAATCACCACAAATGAATTTGTCTTCAAATTCAGATTTATTGGAAAAAACAATGAAAGTAGTCCCGTCTCAGTTGAAATTCCAAATGAAAATGAAATTGGAATTGAGCCCTGTCCGAACCCATCAAATCCGACAAAAGAAAATGGGAATGGTATATCCACATATGATGAAAGTAATAAAGGTAAATTTCAAAACTATAGCATTGACTTTTCTAAGGATAAAAATTTTGAAACCATCGAAAAAACTTCTGATTGCACCGATTCAGAATGTACAATCGATTTACAATCTCTAAGTCCCGGATTGTATTTTTGGAATGTCCGCACAAGATACTTATATCGTTCTGGTTGCCAGCTGTATTTAGAAAACTTCTTAGTCTACCAAGAGATCCATTCTTTTCGGAAATAAAGATTTCGTATAAAAAGCGAAAGGATTAAAATTTATTACCAATCCATTGACGCCTCGCTATCGTTTGGTGGACAAAAAATAAAAAGATTATGCGACCGCGCTTTACGCTTCAATCTTTTGCGAATGCAAAAGGATTTCCGCTGCAATCGCTGGCGTGGGGTCTTATCTTCTTAAAGAAAGCCTATCATATGATTCATCTGGTGTAGGGAAAAATAATACCAAACTAGATACTGCACAGGATTCGTTTGCTCAGGAGAGTTTCTTTGGGAATAGTTAAATCTTTATTATATCAATGAGTTAGATAAATGTAACTTCACTTATAAATCGAAAGAATTGGAACTAAAGTATTGTATAGGATCTGCTTTAGGACTTGTCTCTTACGCTGCTAACACCTCGTGTGTTTGCCACGCTTTGAGGGACGGCTCCCTTCGTCTGTATGCCAATCGGGCATGCTCTCTGAAATGATTGCTCACCTTTGGTCGCATTCATTTCAGCCTCAGGGAACTGTTCAAGTCCCTCGGGATTGTATTGATTTGAATCTTATGATTGATTTTTAGGAAAGGTTGTTATGCGGGCGGAGGGACTTGAACCCCCACGCCTCTCGGCGCCAGAACCTAAATCTGGTGCGTCTGCCAATTTCGCCACGCCCGCATTGTGGTTGTATAAGCAGGTTTTTGTACTAGGGAAATCTGTCTAGTGAGATTTTGCGATTCACTTGCCTTTGTTTTGAATTTTTATTCTCATGTCAGAAACCAATAGGACAACTCCCATGAACATTCTGGAATTTATGCAAAATATCTCTACGCAAGTCTATTTGCGGGGAGATGTGATCTTTCGCGAAGGAGATCCCCATGATGGAAGTATGTATTGTGTCATGAGTGGAATGTTTGCCGTCACCAAACGACTGCCAGATGGAAGCCAAGAAATTATCAAAGGGATTGGGCCTGGAGAATTTTTTGGAGAACTTTCGCTTCTCACAAGAAGGCCAAGAGCCATGACCATCAGTGTGGTATCAACCAACGCAAGGGTAGGAATTTTACGAGATGACCAATTCGAAAAATTAGCCCGCATCAATACACATTTTTTATTCCAGCTCACAAAAAGTACAGTAGAGAAACTCCATAGAGCGGAAGCAAGACTCACAGAGCTCGACAAATTATTAGAAGAAATCAAAAAGGATGAAGAAAAATGAACGTAGACCACTTACGAAAGTACATTACGGAAGTGCGGATCGATCACTTCTCCGAAGGGACCAAGGTTTTTTCTGAAGGGGAAGACTGCAATGGAAAGATGTTTTTTGTTTTTGCCGGCAAACTCCAAGTTTTCAAACGAAAAGCAAGTGGGGAAAACCAATATATTCGTGATATCAATCCAGGTGAATTCTTTGGAGAAATGGCCTTGGTCTTTCCATCTCCCAGGGCTGCCACTGTAATCGCTTCCGCAGAAGATACCAAAGTCGGAACCATCACAAAAGATATCTTTTTAGCCATGGGAAAAGAAAGCCCTGGATTTCTTTCAGTCATTTTGCATAGCATCATCAGTCGCCTAACATCTGTAGAAGATTTGATTTCCGAAAGACAAGAAGAATTGCATATTCTGATTAATGGAATGCCTTCCCTACAGATGGAAAAGTCTACCACAGAATCTGTCATTACCAATGAGGACAAATCACAAGATCTGGACAGTCCTTAAGAAAAAGAACTAGGGGAGACACGAAACCTCCCTAGCTTTCTTTTTAAAAATAAGTTGACTAAATCCCTAAAATCGAATTTGATTTGCGGGTGACTTTGCGGTTCTTCAACTACCCCATCCCAG
Organism: Leptospira mtsangambouensis; assembly: GCF_004770475.1. Classification (NCBI taxonomy): domain Bacteria; kingdom Pseudomonadati; phylum Spirochaetota; class Leptospiria; order Leptospirales; family Leptospiraceae; genus Leptospira; species Leptospira mtsangambouensis. The sequence goes on along the minus strand of NZ_RQHK01000002.1, from coordinate 605,439 downwards.
TTCTATTGGTGACTCTCGGCTTTTTTGCAGTCCCATTCCTTAATTTCTTCGCCATCGCAACCTTATATGATTTGGATCTAGAACATTTTAGTATGATCCTTTCGAGAATCCAACCTTGGCAGTATGTTTTGTCCGCCTTCAGTGCCATCATTGCTTATGGCCTCATCGCAAAAAAGAAATTTGGATACTATCTGTTCTTATGTTTTAGTTTCCTGATCCTCACTTATAATGTTTGGATGGTTCTTTCTGTCACACTTGGCAAAAAGATTTTTTTAGCAGGAATTCGCATCCACACATCGGACGTGATCTGGAATATGGTGATCACAACGGGATTACTCGGAATTGTATTTTATTTTTTGCGTAGAGAAATCGCGGCTCCGTACTTAAGTGGAAAACGCCGAGGGTGGAGGATCAAATATAGAGAAACACACCCTATTCCTTTTCACTGGACCAATTCTGATGGAGAACGAGAAGGTGACGGACAAACCATCAATATTTCTCGAAACGGAATCCTCATTCCCATTCCCAAACATCATTTTTTAAAAGTGGGAGATCCTATCAATCTGCTCTTAAAATTAGAAAAAGAAAATAGAGAACCTGTTTCCATTTCAGTACAAGCAAAAATTGTTCGCATCGACAAGGAAAATGATGGTTCAGAAATTGCGGGTGTTCAACTTTATTTTCCAATCAACCAAAGAGACGAAAAACAAATCTACGAAGCCTTTCTTGCGCGGGTCTTTGCTCCGAGGTATCCTGTTTCCAATCCTGTCAATTTTTCAAGTAAAGACAATCGAATCTGCCAAGGCACCCTTCTCAATGTTTCATTGGAAGGACTGTACATAGGCACTAGTTCGGTTTTAGAACAAGATCAAATTTGTAATGTCAAAATCCAAACAAGATCAGGTGAAATTTCTGTCGGTGGTGTGGTTCGTTGGTCCAACCCACAAGGCAAATATGGAAAACCAAGTGGATTCGGGATTCAAATTGATACCATCGAAAATAAAAACCTATTTCGCATTTGGATTTGGAAACAACGTTTTAAATTATTCCACAGTCGGTAAATCTTCCCAATACAAAGAATCGGCAAGCTCTGTATCTCCAGGGCTTGTCACTTTGATGTTGTGAAAATCAGTTTCGACAATCCCTACCTTACGGCTGCCCATCCAAGTACAAAGATCTGTCGGATGTTTTTTGAGATCAGGATCCAATCCTTCTGCCAATAGTTCTTGGAGCATAAACCCAGCAACGGACTGAGGAGTTTTTACGGAATATACTTCTTCCCTTTTTAAAGGTTCATCAGTATAGTTCCGATGGATTCGAACTCGGACCAAACTCTCTGTTGACTTGGCCACAATACTGGCTCCACCAAAAATTTTTGTTTGTTCCACTAATTGATACAGTTCGTTTTGTTTGAAATTGGGTCTTGCCACGTCATGGATGAAAAAAATATCCTTTGTATCATAGGATATGGATTGGAGTCCGCATAACGTAGACAGATGGCGACTTTCCCCACCAGGGACAATCCGATCATTCCCTTCCAATAAATCATCCAACTCTTTTTCTGTTTCTAGAATCCAATCGGGGTGAGAAACGACAGTGATGGATTTGATAAGTCCAAACTTTCGGAATCGTTTGACTGAATGCCTAAGGAGAGACTCTCCTCTTACTTTTAAAAACTGTTTGGGAACTTCCGTTCCCATCCGTGTTCCTGTCCCACCCGCAAGTAGGACAACATACAAATTGTTCATTCCACCACACGAATTTCGTTTCGAAAGATTTCCAAAACTGGCTCTTTTTTTCGAATCAGTTTTGCCTCTCCGTTTGTGCGAAGTAAAACCTCTGCCGTTTCAGGAAAACTATTGTAGTTCTTTGTCGACATTCCCGCACAGTAAGCACCAACAGCTTCCATCACAACATGGTCACCTACTTCGGCTTCTCCCATAAGTCTTGTCACGGGTTCTCCCCCTTCTTTTTGGGTAAAAACATCACCGGATTCACAACAATGACCCACAACTACATATTCCTGATTTGACTTAGGATCTCCCCCATCTTTTTTCACTGTGATAAGAGGGTGCCTTGCTCCATATAACGAAGGTCTGGTGTTTGAATCCATACCTGCATCGAGTTTCATAAAACGAAAACCTTTTGGACCTGTGTCCACTAAGTCATCCACGGTTGTAAGAAGAGCCCCACAAAGTGCCACTAGGTAAGTTCCCGGTTCGATTTCTAATATGAGTTTTCTTCCATGTTTAGCAGCAAATTCTTCAAATTGTGGTTTTACTGGGGCACCAATCTTTTGTAAGTCGGTGGATTTTTCATCTTCCATCCTCCCCACTTTGTAACCACCACCAAGGCTCACCACCGTGACCGTTGGGAAAGCCTCAGCATATTCCAAAGTATACTTGGCCACCGCCTTCCAAACTTCCGGGTCACTACCCGAACCAATATGAGTGTGGACTTTTTCCACTATGATTTTGTATTTTTCTACGATGGCTTTGACTTCTGGGAGTTTTTCATGCCAAATTCCAAAAGAAGAAGTGACTCCTCCTACATCGGTTTTTTTGGTATGGCCCGACCCAAGACCAGGATTGAAACGAATGGAAACTGATTTTCCAGGGAAAGTCTTTCCAAAGGCTTCGAGTTGGCGAAGGGAACAAGCATTGAACTTTACCCCTTTTCCAATGAGTTCTGCAAAAGCTTTGGGAAACTCTTGGGAGGTAAGCATGATGGATTCTGGTTTGAATCCAAAGTGGAGGGCTCGCACTACTTCATGTTCTGAGGAAGCATCAATTAGGATGCCTTTCTTTTTCATGATCTGAAGGATATTGGAATTGGGATTTGCCTTCATGGCATAACGGACTTGTAAGCCGAAAGCATTCGGGAATGCCAAGGCCTCGTCACATTTTTGTTCAATTTCTTTCTCGGAATAGACAAAGAGTGGCGTGCCGAATTCATTTGCTAAAGACCGTACTTGGTCTTCTTTCAAAAACTTTAGTTTTTCGATTGATGTCATAGGATTTAAGATAAACCTTTCAATAGGTTCCATTCCATAAAGTCAAAAAAGTAGAAAATGGCAGGAAAGATTACACATATTGAAGCACTCTCCCAAGTGAAAAAACATTTGGAACATGGAAACGCAACCCAACGTAGAATGGCTGCATTACTTTCGCGTCCCGATGTTGCCTCTTATGCCAACCTTGGTGCCGTGGCTCCCGATATCTTTTACTTCTATCATGTGTTACAACCCAAAAGAACAAAGAAGGCCGCTTTCTTCGGAGACCTTGCCCACCACCACCGAGTTGCCGAACTAGTATTAAGTTTTCTCGACCAAGTCCACGATACGGAAATGGGACTCTATAGAGATCGTTTTCTTGCGTTCACATTAGGGTATATCTGCCACTGCGTAGTCGACATCCAAACCCATCCTTATATTTTTTACATCTCCGGGGATTACTATAACAACGATAAGAAGATCTCTTACCAGGCACAAGTCAACCACATGAAAGTTGAGTTTGGTTTAGATACCCTTCTCATCAATCATCGTTGGGGAATGAGTGCAAGGGAATACGATTTCCCCCAATACATCGATATCCGCCACCGAACGGTAGGAATTAAAAACAAAATGGATCCTGTGCTTTGGAATTTTTGGTTACAATCCATCAAAGAAACCTTTCCCTTGGAGTTTGCTTCCTCCTATTTGGGTTCCGAAAAAAAAATCATTCCCGGTGATATCTTAAACGAATCCTATTTGGGATTTTACCGGTTTACCTCTACCTTAGATTCGAGAAGTACACTCATGCGCGGGCTTGTCAGTGTAGTGGATACGCTGACCTTTCATAAATACAATGCCAGTGTTCTCATGTTGCCAGCTCTAGAAAATATCAATCCCAAGATTATGAATGATGAAAAACGGGAATGGTTTTATCCAGCGGACCCGAAACGTAAGTTCAACGACTCTTTTATTGAACTTTTGAACCAAGCAAGCCAGGCTTGCAAAGAAATTTTAACGAGAGCCTACGAATATAGTTTTTCTCCGGAAAGCAGATCGAAAATTCTGGAATCTCTCGGTGGTTACAATTTGGATACCGGTCTCCGTTACCACGGAATCGACCATATGAAGGAATTTTCTCCACTCGTTTGATTTGGATTTAAAGTTAAGGGAAATGTATGAAACAAGAACCCGTTGGGCTCTTTGAAAAGTATTTTATCATTTGGTTTCGAATTGTTACAGAAAGGATTTGGACCGGAGACAAAAGATTAAGAAACACCGCCATAGCAATTTTTGCCTTTGGAGCCTTGAATGTTTTTTTACTCACAGGTTCCATTAAAGATTTTTTTAAACTAAAAGAAGCTGCTGTTTATGATATCCCTTCCACCTTATATGGATTAAATGACAAAGGGGAATACGAACCCATTGCCGAATATTATAAATTCTCAAGAATTCCTGTTCGATTAGAACAATTAAAACCAGAAGAGAATGCGCTTTCTGCAGACAATCGCCACAAGGTCATCCAATGTTTTTTATCAACTGAGGATAACTCTTTTTATTCACACAATGGAATTGATTTAAAAGGGATTGCTCGCGCTTTTGTTGTGAACATTATGGCGGGCCGAGTCAAAGAAGGTGCCTCCACCATCACCCAACAGGTGGCACGCCTTAAATTTTTATCGATAGAACGTTCCATCGCGAGAAAAGCTCGTGAAGCTTGGCTTGCCATTTTACTCGAACTGGTGTATCCGAAAGATAAAATTTTGGAAGTATACTTAAACGAAATTCCACTGGGACACGGAACCATTGGAGTCGGTGCAGCCTCTCGGTTTTACTTTCGAAAAGAAGTCCAAGATGTAACTTGGGGGGAAGCTGCCATTCTTGCCAGTCTTACCACAAGACCCACCCAGTTTAGTCCCATCGTCAATCCTGTATCCAGTTTAAACAAAGTGCGAGTTGTATTTCGTAAGTTAGTCGAAAATGGAAGGATGTCTGTTGCTGACGCAGAAAAAGAATATGCCGCACTCGACGAATATTATACCAATTTAAATCGTTCTCCGAATGATTCTGCTTTTTCTGACAGGTTAAACCGTTTTCCATATGTAACAGAATACATTCGCAAAAATTTAATCCGATCCATTGGTTCTGGCCGTTTGTACAATGGGGGACTTAAAATTTATTCCACCATCCAAATCCGCCACCAAGAAGAAGCAGAAAAAGCCCTTCTCCCTGCCCTGCAAAGACAAACTTTGGAATCCAACCAAAGAGCGTTTCGAAATATCGATGCCTTTGATGATTTGTATGGAAGTGGGTATTCTCTCATTGCTGATTTGTATGACCTTCCTGATTTTAAATTCCATATCTCCCGAACAGAACGTACGTTTTCTTCCGCTTACCAAGAAGACTTACGCGATGAATTTTATGCCTTAAACTTGTTAACTGGAGACGATTTTCTAGGTGATTTGATTGATAAAAACTACACTTCACAAACCACAAAAGACCATCTCCTTCCAGTAGAAGGATCACTCATTGCGATTCGTCCAGAAACAGGATATATTACTGCGTTAGTTGGTGGATCAGGATTTCGTTCTGACAACCAACAGATCCGTCCTTTCCAAGCCTTCCGCCAACCAGGTTCTGCATTCAAACCCATTCTTTATGCAGCAGCGATGGATTATTCTGGCAAAAACCCTGATCCAGAAAAAAATGTAACACCTGCTACTCTATTTGCAGATTCCCCGCTTCAATATTTGATGGAGGACGGCGATGAATGGGCCCCAGAGAACTACAGTAGCGAATACTCTGGTTTTATTTTACTCAGAAAAGCATTAGAACAATCCAAAAACTCTGTGGCGGTTCGAGTTTTAGAACAAGTGGGACTTTCCCACCTAATGGATAGTTTGCGAGGACTTTTACAATTACCTGGTCGCGACATCCCTTATAACTTCAGCGTTTCTCTTGGTTCCTTTGAACTCACTCCATATGAACTCACACGAGCCTATGCAGCCCTTGCCTCCGGTGGCAAAACAGTCAATCCTATCTCTGTTTTGTATGTTGAAGACAATTCAGGAAAAATCATCAAAGATTTTCGCAAAGACTTCGAAGATGAGGATCGCAAACAAATCATCTCGAAGGAAGCTGCCTTTCTCATCACTTCCATGATGCGAGACGTTGTGGAAGAAGGAACGGGTCGTGGGGTTTTGTCTTATGGACTAAACCGTAAAGCTTATGGAAAAACAGGGACTACCAATAACTTTCGAGATGCATGGTTTGTCGGTTACACCCCAGAACTTGTGACTTCTGTCTGGTTTGGGTATGATGTGGGAACCATTTCCCTCGGACGAGGGATGACTGGTGGGAAACTCGCCGCACCTGTTTGGGGTCGGTTTATGGCAAGAGCCCTTGATCGGGAACCCGCTGTCGACTTTCCTTGGCTTAGCGAGGTAAAAGTCACGAAAAAGACAGTTTGCCGGATGTCGGGAAAACTGCCTGGATCCCAATGCCATGACCTATTTGAAGAGTATTTCATCCCACAAACGGCTCCCAAGGACGTTTGTAATGACCACGGCTCATCTTGGAATGTAGTGGAATCAAGGCCGAACCTCCCTTCGACCCCAACCGCACAAACAGAAAAGAAAAAGTCGGAAAAAATAGAGAAACAACCTAGTTCATCCAAAGCGCCGAAACGAAAAAAATCAGTCTTTAGCGGGGATGAGGAAATCGACTACTAAAAAGGCTTGTCAAGAAGACCGAAAATTTTGATTCTCACAGAAGGGGAAAAGGAGCAGGAATGGCAATAGGTAAGGATTCCATCAATAGCGTTATCGGACCAGGGTCGATATTTGAAGGTAAGTTTTATATCGCAGGTTCACTTAGAATCGATGGAAAATTCGAAGGTGATATCAAAACAGAAGATGCACTTGTCATCGGAGAAACCGGTAAAGTTAAAACGAATATCAGCGCAAGAGAAGTCATTGTATCTGGTACCCTAATCGGAAACATCAAAGCCGAAAACGAAGTAAAACTCGAAGGTACAGGACGTATGTTAGGTGATATCACTGCTCCATACTTAGAACTTCAAAAAGGTGTAGTTGCAAAAGGAAATATTACAATCACCGGCGGCCAGAAAAAAGACGTTCGTAAGATTGTGGAAGAATCCTTTGGCGGTATCAAATCTTTAGACACTAAGGATTAACCAATCCCTATTAGCACATGCTACTTCGATCTCCAGAAAAGTCTACGATCGGTAAGCATGTGTTACGCTGGGGAAACATTAACGTCATCCAAGTTTCTCCTGGTAAGTATTTTTACAACCTCCAGTCACAATCCAGTGTTCTTCATGGAACGATCGATCTAAACCGGAAACGGTATCGAATCCTCCCACTACTCGCTTCTTCCTTTATCTTAGCATTCTTTTTATCAATCATTGTAGACAAACAAACTTATGAAGAAAGTTTAATGGAAAAAGAATTCCTTAGTATGTCCACTGAGGTAGAAGAGAACGATATCAAAGACAAAGAGGCAAAACTTGCCGATGCCAAATACTTACAAGAAACAGAAGATAAAAAAATGGCCATCCTTCGTTCGGCCGATTTGGATGCTCTGGCAGATAACAAAAACAAAAAACTAAAAGTTACTCAATACAAAGTCAAAAAGAACGAAACCCTTTCTGATATTGCACGTAGATTTAAAGTGTCAGCAGAATCCATTGCGGGAAGTTCGGGAATTAACCCAGAAGTATCAATCCTCCCTGGCCAAATCCTAAACATACCCAACAAACAAGGATTAGTTTATAAGTTAAAAAAAGGCGATACTCTTGCCAAAGTGGCCGACTACTACAAAGTTAAAATTGATGATATTTATTCTGAAAACCAATTAGATGATTATGATTTATTTAAATCAGGACAAAAGGTATTCCTTCCAGGAGCAGTGATTCCAGAAACAGGACCTGTTTGGAGAATTCCCGTTGTTTCCAAAGTCATTACTTCAGGTTGGGGAACTCGTTCCTACCCTCAATACAAATTCCATATGGCCCTCGACTTACGAGCTAATTATGAATCTGTGTATGCGGCAAGGAAAGGAAAGGTTACCTATTCTGGTTGGATGGGTGGGTATGGAAATGCGATCATCCTCACACATGATGATAATTACCAAACCTTATATGCTCATAACTCGAAACTCTTCGTAAAAGAAGGTGACTATGTGAGTGCTGGGAAAGTCATCTCTCGCTCCGGTTGCACAGGATATTGTTTTGGCCCCCACCTCCATTTCGAAGTCATCAAAGATGGAAAAAACGTAAACCCAACAAAAATCATCAAAGGATTTTCCTATAAATAAACTGGATTAAAGATCATGAATATAACCAAACAAAACAAAAAACATTCAACTTTCCTAATATTCCTTTCTTTCTTATTTTTAATAAACTTCCTTCTTTCCTGTTCCCCGAAAATCGGAGAACAAATCAACAAACGAATTGTTGATCCTTTTGATGAAACCAAAATTCTCAATGTTCATTTTGTCACCACACGTCGGGAAATGACAGTCAAAGACAATTGTGATGCCGCTAGTTTCGGATTCATCACCGATATCAACCCCCATTACGGAATTTGTTTGGTCAACATCCCATCCAAACATATCATTGGAGATATTTCTTTCGATAACGCCCAAGACAAAAACCAGTTCTTTCAGTTCAAAGGCCGTATCAATACCGATGATAAAGAATTTTTAAACAAAATCAAATCCTCGGCTTCTGAAGAAGTTTTGGTATTTGTGCACGGTTTCAATGTCAATTTTGATGAAGCAGTACTTCGCGCCGGACAAATTAAATACGATCTAAAGTTTCCAGGAGAAGTGGTTGTTTATTCTTGGCCCGCAGGAGCGGACGCAGGAATCCTCGGACAAGTGATGGTAAAATCAACTTACGATTTAAACTTTACAGAAGCCAAAATCAACAGGGAACCCTTTGCTAAGTTCTTAACCGATATCACAAGCCTTGGAAAAAAAATTCATTTAGTCGTTCATAGTATGGGCCACCAAGTGGTATTACCTTCCGTGGCATCGATCGCCAAACAAGGTAAAAGTAAATTTTTATCAGAACTCATTTTGAATGCTCCTGATTTTGACAAAAATGAATTTGAATCCATCCTTTCTGATTTAACCAAATCATCAGAAAGAATTACCCTTTATTGTTCTCCAGGGGACAATGCCCTTGTTGCTTCCCAAAAAGTAAATGGTGCCCCTCGTGCGGGAATGTGTTTTAAGTATTCAGGTGTGGATGTGATCAATGTCAATGAAGTGGATGATCCTGTTTTGGGTGTGGGCGGACTTGGTCATGGATATTATTCCTCAAGACCCATTCTCACCGACATCTATCAAGTGTTAATGGGTGTATCAGTAGAACGAAGACTTTTTATCCGAAAATCAGGTCCCAAAAATGGGGAGAACTTTGTCCTTAGAAAATAATTTAAGGAACAATCAGATCTTCCCCAGAGTTTAAGGCACGGTTTGTTTTTGGAATTATAACTTTCTCATCCATATTTTCTGTGTCTTTTTCGGTTTCTATCTTTGCCACAACTAGTTTGAATTTTATCTTTTTTGCAAGACCCAATTGGTCCTTTGACAATTGTACAAGCCTATCCCCACCAACAATTTTGGGATGATTTGTGCCTGGTAGTCCCGCAAAGACAACATGCCTAGCATGGGTGATTCCCGGTTTGGATTTAGGTGGTGCTAGTGGCTCCATAGGTATCCATCCAAGGCCTTCCACCCAAACCTCAACAAATTTATGATTGAATGTAATTTCCTTAGAGGACTCCGTAGGAAGATAGTTCCAAACTAACCTCGAAGGAATTCCCATACCGCGTAACAATGCCATGGTGACATAGGAATGTTCTGTGCAACCTCCATTATTTTTTTCTATCACTTTCGGTGCAGATTCAAAACTTCCTGACTGATAAGGGATGGAGGATACGTATTCTTGGGTTTTAGTTAAAATTTGTTTTAAGTTGGTCTCATTTTGAATAATTGATTTTCTTTTTTCCAAAACAACATCTGAATCCATCTTTAAAAACCAATCATCCATCAAAAAACTTTCCAACCCTTCTCCATTTTGAGTTTTGCCCAATGTTAATTTTGGATCCAAATTCCAATGGATTTTATAACGAGTGAGCAAAGCACTATAAACTTTTATCTCTTTTCTATCACCTGCTTTGAGTGGAGGGAGGGTAAGAACCAAGGACCTATTCCCATAATCATCGATTTCAGGGATGGATGCTACATCAAACTCTTCTTCGGATAATCTTTGTGAACTTATGTTTTGTTTTGGAAGGAGAATTTGGTATTTTGTTTCAGGAAGATCAGAGAGAGCCGTTAAAGAAAACTGGTATTCAATTTTGTTTTGGATGGGAGAAAATCGGTAAGCTCTAGAGCCATCTGCTACTTCGACAGGAGAATCCAAAGGCAAAATGGAATTTTCAAACACCATCCATTCACCATAAATCTTTGTGATTGGATCAAAGATGAGAAGATGATTTTCTGATAAAGTTACCAATTTAAAAAGAGCCCTATGATTGACTGGAAATTTCCATTCCTTAGAATTTGTAGGATCTTTTGGAGAAAAAACTTGAATGGTATTTCCCCAATAAGAAGAGATGAGTAGAATTTCTTTTTCACTTCGTTTGGACATTCTTTGCACAGAAGAAAAAGGAAGAGGAATTTTTGATTCCAACTCACCAGAATCCAATCCATACACTTCCAATTGGTCTGCCACCAATCTATAAATTTTGTTTTCTAAACAAACAATATCAACCCAAGACTTTCCATTGTTTGACCAAGGAAGTTTTCTCTTCACAACAAATGTTTTTGCATCTAAATCCCAGAGAGTCTTTGTGGTTTGGACTAAAATTCTCCCCGAACACTCTGCCCAACCTGTCACCTTCCCACCATCCCAATCTATTTTTTTAGATTCCCTTGAATCTAAATTCCAAACAAGGAGGGAGTACTGTTTGGTAACATCCTTTGTTTGGAGTAACAACCTACCCTCTGTATATAAAATGGATTCAAATAATTCAACGGATTCGGATTCGGGGAATGTTGGTTTTGTTTTCCAATTGTATTTCGAATGAAGTTCCGTCCAAAAAATAGGAACTTCCCTTTCAGGACTTGCGAATAAAGAAAAAAGGAAAGATAAGAAAACTAAAATCAAAAAAGTTTTTTTCATTCGATATTCCTTGCCTTTTTCAGAATGGTTCTTAGAATTTTTCTAGTATATGGATTCAAAAAGAAAAGGAAGTCTTTTTTACTTTGGAGAACGAATTCTCTTAGGAACTTCAGGCATCATCACAGAACCACATTCCCATTATGCAGTGTCTATTTTGGTTTCACTTGGTTCCACCTTTGGTTTGCATACAAAATCCAATGAAGTCATCAAATCCCAAGGGATCATCATTCCTCCCAATTATTATCATAAATTGGAAGCAGAAAATACAGAAATGCTCATCATCCAACTAGATCCCAAATCAGATGAATACAAAAGAATTTTCATGGAAGATCATCCCAAAACAATTGATGAGGCAACAAGGGCCAAAATTCAAACGATCGCAGAATCATTATTTAGTGACGATCTCACCTGTGACTCAGCGCGGACTGTGTATAACCAAATCCTTTCTTTACTTGGCTCAGAAACCATTTCCAAAAAATACGACAAACGCATTGAGATGGCAATCCAAAGGATCAAAGAAAAAATGCCAAATCCGGTTACCTTAGCCGAACTTTCGGAAATATCAGGAATTTCCACAGATAGGTTTATGCATTTATTTAAAGAAAATATGGGAATTCCACTCAGGCAGTATCTTTTGTGGCAACGACTCCATATTGCCGCAAAACTATTGCAAGGTGGTGAAAATCTTACCACTGCATCTCATGCGGCAGGATTCAGTGACCAGGCTCATTTATCCAGAACCTTCAAAAAGATGTTTGGAGTGAAACCTTCGTTATTTTTAGGAAGTCAGTCGTTAAGTAAGGTATGTTTTTGTGAAGATTAGAATAGGATCGCAAAAAAGAGTTTTAGAGAAACAAGTTCACTTTCATCTTTTTTGCAGATCCTGTTTTATATTTTAAAACCTAAGCAGGTTTATGCGAAAAGTCTTTCCAAACACCTTTTTGTTTTAGTTCTGCGTCGACTGCATTTTTTAAATCCATTCGGTATCCAAGTTCAAAAAACACGTCCGCTACAACGAACAGAGGAGCCGATACCAAAGCTTGGAACAAGTTATCAAAAAGGGCAGGCCTACTCTTTTCGAACACAAAGTGTCCGTAAAACTGAGCTCCCCAACCGATCACTTGTCCAAGGCCAAAAATTGTCCACGCTGTATTTGCCGGAAGTTGTAAAGTAATCCATTCGGAAGTGACATACAGTCCTCCAAAAATCAAAGTAGCAACAAAAGCAAACAAAACATCCAAAGTATAGTAGTAACCAAGCACAGCCAATGTAAACACTAGGGATGCCGACACGTGAAAACCATTGTATTCAAAAAGAGAAAAACGGCTTAACACGACAAACAAGGTGAAGGTGATTGTGGGAACACCAAGCACATGGATCCATACGTTGCGTTTTTCCTGATGGTAAGCAGAATAAAACGCCATTTCTTTTGCAAATCTCAAAGGAGACCTCCGGTGTAAAATCTTATCTTACCAGAATCGGACCCATCCGACTTGAACGAATCTGTCATGATTCTAAAAAATTAAGAATTTCTGCCGGAATCGAGAAGGAGTTTTCGGAGGGAGAAGTTACGTTTGAAATCAGAGGCAAATTCCTCAATGAGAATGGGAAACCGGTACGTCCAGTTGGAGTGGTCAGGAGTTCCCGGAAGGTTGATGCGATGGGTTTCCGGATTTTCTACAACACTAGGGACCCCCACTGCCAAATCCTGAAACAACTGGATGGAAAAAATACTACTTGTCTGGAATACAAATTCGAGAAGGCCGAGGAGTGCCGCGTCCCCTGTTTCCGGTCTTGGTTTTCCTAAACGATCGAAGAAAAATTGGAGTTTGGATTCCATATCTCCTTCTTTTTTCCACCACTCCATCACCAAACTAGTGTCATGTGTTGATAAAACAGAAATGGCATTTTCTCTATACAATTCTTCCGGGATAAACTCACCCGTTGTAAAGGACCTTGTCCAACGAACCACATCGATTCCAATCATTTGCCTTTCAAATAAAGAATCCCTAATGAAGGAAGGAACAGAACCCAAATCTTCTGCGCAAGGGATCATCGAAGAAAAGGATTCAAAAATTTCTAAAATCTTTTCTCCCGCCTCCCTCCAATGTTTTTCCTCTTCTGCAATATGAAGTTCCGACAACGGGTATAATTTTGCCTTAATCTCTTCTTCCAATTCCTGGTATCCGGGTTCTTTCCAAAAATCCCAATAAAAAATATAATGACCTGGAATGAATTCATGAATCAGGCCTAGATTTTCAAAATGTTTAGGATCTAATCCTTCTTTTAAAAATTCTTCGGTCGCTATTCCAAATTGAGGATGGAACCAACCATGAAGGGCCGTTTGATCTGCCTCCGGGATGGCCCAAATGCGATACATTCCAATCACATGGTCAATTCGGTAGAGATGAAAAAAATGTTCTAAATAGGACAAACGATCCTTCCACCAAGAATAGTTTGTTTTCTCCAATGTTTCCCAATTGAGAACTGGGAATCCCCAAGTTTGTCCAGTTTTCGAAAAATCATCTGGAGGAGCACCAGCTTGTAAATTCATAATAAAAAATTCAGGATGTTCCCACACATCACAAGAATTTCGGGAAGTTAGGATTGGCATATCACCCTTTAAATACACACCCACATCTTCATAATGGGTTTTTACTTCAGATAACTGATCATAGGCGATCTTTTGTAAATAAACCCAGAAGAGAGCCTCTTCTCTTTTCTCTGAGAATATATATTCTTTGGAATGGTTTGGATCTTGGAATTTTTTAGGCCATTCCCACCAACCTTTGCCTTCAAATTCCTCATACAATAATCGAAAAGCTGCATAGGAATAACACCAGGGATGTTTTTCTAAAAAGTAAGTAGCCTCATTCATGGCTTCTTTTTGATTTTCTGAATATAACTTACGAATGATTTCTAATTTTAAATTACGAATGCGAATGGGATGATTCTTTAAAAATTGGATCTCACGTTTGCGGGATTTTGTATGAATGCCTAGTTTGTATAAGGAGATATAAAGAGGATCAACAGCAAAAGCTGAGATGGCACTGTAAGGAGAGTATCCGAATCCAGTATCATTTAATGGTAATAATTGTATGATGCTAAAACCCACATCTTTTGCCCAATCGCAAAGTGGGTATAAACTATAAATGTCTCCACATTCAAAAGAATGTTCAGAAACAATTGAGGGCAGAGATACAAGTACCCCTGCCCTTCTTTTTTTTACATTTCGAAAAAATTCCAAGTCTTTAAGCGACTGTAATTTCTTTCGATAGATATACGTCTTGGATGGCGTTGAGTAATGCAACCCCTTCCTTCATTGGTTTTTGGAACGCTTTTCTTCCAGAGATAAGTCCCATTCCACCAGCACGTTTGTTGATGACTGCAGTTTTCAGTGCGTCTTGTAAATCGTTTTCACCTGATGCACCACCAGAGTTGATAAGTCCAGCTCTTCCCATGTAACAATTTGCTACTTGGTAACGAGTGAGGTCAATTGGGTGGTCAGAAGTAAGGTCAGAATAGATTCGTTTGTCTGTTTTACCATAAGAAGATTCTTGGTTTAAAACATTGTATCCACCATTGTTTTCAGGTAACTTTTGTTTGATGATATCTGCTTGGATGGTCACACCTAAGTGGTTAGCCTGTCCTGTTAGGTCAGCAGAAACATGGTAGTCTTTGTCTTTTTTGAACGCATTGTTTCTTACATAACACCAAAGGATGGTTGCCATTCCGAGTTCGTGAGCCATTTGAAAGATTTTAGAAATTTCAACGATTTCACGACCTGAATCAGCGGAACCAAAATAAATGGTAGCACCAATCGCAACACAACCTTGGTCATAAGCTTGTTTTACTGTTGCAAATAGGATTTGTTCACTTTTGTTTGGGTAAGTCAAAAGTTCATTGTGATTGATTTTCAAAATGAAAGGAATTTTGTGAGCATACTTTCTTGCAACGGATCCAAGAACTCCGAGAGTTGTTGCCACACCATTACAACCACCTTCGATAGCCAATTTGATGATGTTTTCACCGTCAAAGTAAATCGGGTTTTTTGCAAATGAGGCACCAGCAGAGTGTTCAATTCCTTGGTCAACCGGAAGGATGGAAACATAACCCGTTCCACCGAGACGGCCACTTCCGAGAAGGGTTTGGATGCTACGAAGCACAGGTACAGACCTGTCTGTGGGAGCAAAAATTCTATCAACCCAGTCAGAGCCAGGTACGTGGATTAGTTCTTTAGCGATTTTTGGGGATTTGAATCCAAGTAAGGATTCCGCGTCGTTTCCAAGATGTTTCGAGATTTCGTCGAAGTTCAAAGTTGTTCTCCTAAAAAATAAATTCTCGGGTTCTTCCAATGTGACAACATCTTTTTTTGCTCGTCGCCCATCCCCTTGGCCCTAACTTGAATCGAGAGGCAAATTTGAGAGGATCAGCACAATTTCGAATGTTTTTTTCCCTGGCCTGGCTATCTCTCACACTTTCTTTGGGAGTGTGGTGGTGGATTTTGGGATTTCGCCAAGCAAAGACCATTTCGGAAATTTCTATCAGCGACGCAAGGCAAGTTGAGCTAAACCGAGTCAATCGGATGTTGCAATTAGAAGGATCCTTTTTTCTTTCTATGCTCACTCTTGGTGGAGTGACTCTGGCGATTCTTTCCTATAGAGATCATAAACGTTCTAAACTCATTTCTGATTTTTTTTCTACCGTCACACACGAAATGAAAACTCCCATTGCCAGCTTACAGTTGCAAATCGAAGTTCTTTTAGAAAATACAAAAGAACCAGAACTAAAGAAAAAATTAGAAAAAATTTGGAAAGAAAACCAACGGATTGAATCCCAAATGGGAAATGCATTTTATCTCGCAAGCCTAATGCAGGGAGAATCCTTGTATATGGAACCCCTCACCATTTCGGATTTATGTGAATCCTATTCCCATCATGAACCAGATTTAACTTGGAATGTTTTGATTCCCCAAAAAACAAAAGTGTATATTGATAAAAAAGCTTTTTTTGCAATGTTAAAAAACCTTAGTGAAAATGCAAAACGCCATGGAAAAGCAAAAACGATCATACTCACCGTCTTTAAAGATCATAAAGATATTTCTTTTCTTTTAGAAGATGATGGTGCTGGTTTTAGTGGGAATAAAAAAAATCTGACATTACCATTTCTACGTCATTCCAAAACCAGTGGGAGTGGGATTGGTTTGTATATAGTAAAAAAACTAATCGAAAAAATGAAAGGTTCTCTTGAGTTTCCGAACAGTTCGTCCGGATTCCAAGTAAAACTGAACTTAAAAGAGGTTTCATGAAACCAAGAATTTTGCTTGTGGAAGATGACGAGGGTCTCGGTGAAACCTTAAAAGAAAGATTGGAACAAGACAGGTACCGGGTGCAGTGGGCAAAAACTGTTTCCGAAGCGGAAACGTTATTTTCTCCAAACCAATTTGATTTGGTGGTTCTTGATTTACGACTTCCAGATGGAAATGGATTCCAATTGGCAGAAGTTTTTTTATCCAAAGAAAAAGACCTCCCCTTCTTATTTTTAACTGCACAAGCCGGTGCCCAAGAAAGACTTCGTGGGTTCGAATTGGGTGCAGCCGAGTTCATCCCAAAACCTTTCCATTTAAAAGAATTCCTCATCCGATTGGAAAGAGTGGTGGCCCAGACTCGCCCTCATTTTGGACAAAAATGGAAAATGGACCAAACGGAAATCCACTTGGATTCCTTTCTTGTGAAAAGGGAAGATGGGTCTTCCGTTTTACTTTCCAAAAGGGACTGTGCTCTTTTGGCCCTCCTCCTCTCCGATGTGCGAAAGGTCTTTAGTCGTTCCGAAATTTTAGACAATATCGTAGGTGAGGAAAGTTTTCCCACTGAAAGGACCATCGACAATGCCATCGTGAGGCTTCGGGATGCTCTGGGGGAAGAATCCATCCGCAATGTACGGGGTGTCGGCTACCAATGGGTGGCAGAAGTCTCCCCTCTAAAATAAGAATCCCATTAGGGAATCTGCCCGTTTTACCGATACTTTTAGGGTGAAACAAGGATTTGTCATTTCGATCGCACTCATTCTATCCTTGTTTTCCCATTCCCTTGGTGCCTGGGAAACCGATATCGATTACAACTACGAATACGAAAAAAATGGACCTTATACAAAATTTTCAGATTGGGTTCCTTACAAACTCCATAAATGGGAACCAAAGTATTTGGAAGATTTTTATGAGTTGTACAATCTCAAACAACATTATAACGATAATGAAATCAGAAAAAATATCTATTGGTTAAAAATTGCTTTAGGGAAACGATTCCGCCACCCAAAACATTCTTTGTGTGAAACCAAAACAGAAAAAGAATATTATAAATATAGAAACTTGATGTTTATGCACATCAACATTCAAATCATGCGTTCCTACATGAGACTTGCTTCCAAATTTGACAAGAGACACGTTTATTTTTATAATTTAGATTTTGCACATGAACTCAAAGAAAGTTTTGGAGTTGCAGAAAGTTTCTACAAAGAAGCCATTCCTTACTGGGAAAAAGCCAAAGAATATGCAGACAAAGCCAATGAAGTGCCTGTTGATTTGGATTTAGGAACCATCGAAACCGAACGATATGAAATTGTGACTGGGAAATTGGACTTTGGACATATCATTGAAAACCATTTAGATAGACTCGATGGGAAAAAGAAAATTGTTTCGGAATATCTGGCTAAGTATCCAGAAGCAGATGCCAAAGCACTTGATCTCGCCGATAGAGAAAATTAAAATTCCATAAACAAAACAGCGATGTCATCATGAATGATTCTTTCTTTGTCTATGAGACAATTGGCGATCATTTTTTTGAGTAAGGTATCAGTTGTATCAGAAACAGAAATCATCTCAGAGAGTTCTTGTAAAAAAACATCAAGACCAATATATCCACCCGCCTCTTCTTCTAATTCATAAATTCCATCAGAATACAAAAGCAAACGATCCCCAGGCTCAAATGTTTTAGAAATAGTTTTTCCTTTCCAATGGTCTAGTAATAGGATGGGATACATTTCATCTTTTACAAGTTTCATCACACGTTCATTTTCTTTCCAAAACACAACCGGCGGATGACCTGCAAAACTAAACTCTACCCTTCTTTCCTTAGGAAAAAGACGAAGGACACAAGCAGAGATATGGTGTTTGAATACAATGGTTTTTAGCTCCAAATGCATAGCCGATAAAATGGCAGAAGGACTGGATTCTAATTTGGAATGTTTTTTAAACGATACAGCAGCAATCCCAGAAACAAGAGCCGAAGAAATCCCATGACCAGAAATATCACCGAAGAAAATATCGATACAATCTTCGCTAAGTCTTTCGTATAAAATCAGGTCACCGCCAATTTCATCGTATGGCAAAAACCGGGATTGAATTTTTATATTTTGAATTTCACCAAAATCTTTGGCAACCCATGCCTCTTGGGTTAACTTAGCCAGTGCCAAATCCTCTTTGACATCAGAATAAAACCTTTGTAAGATTTTTTCTTTTTTCATCAGTTTGATTTCATTTTTAGCACGAACTAACCCTTGCGAAATAAAACCAGCGATCAAACCCAACAATTGTTTTGTTTCTTCTGACCAATTTCCAACTTGTTCGTAAGTGGTAATTCCTAAAATCCCAATCACACTCCCCTCATCTCGTAAACCGACAACAAGGATAGAACGCACTTCTGCTCGTTTAAAAAGATCCAAATGCCAAGGTTCATCCACCATCAACTGAGTATCTGCAATATGAATCACCCCATCGGAAGCGAGAATCCCCAATCGTTCCGGATTCATTTTGGCAATGGGAAGTTTTGTACCTACGGAAAACAAAGAGGGGATACCTTCGAGTACCCATTCATGTGTGACTGATAAAAATTGTTTATCCGATGAAATTTCAGCCGCAAACACTCGGTCCGCACGAGAGTATTTACCCAATTCTTCCAAGGCAAACTGAATGGCATCGGAGACAAATTCTGCTTTGGTATGAACAAAGGTTTTGGATACCTCTGTGACAATTTGAGAAAATCGTAACAGTCCGGAAAGTTTGACTTCGGACTCACGAATGGAAGAAATTTCGATTTGTTGGCCCCAGATCCGAAGCAGGTGTCCATCCTCCACCTGTCCATGGGAGTTCATCAAAAATACCCTTTGGTTGCCATCCGACAATTCAACAATGTATTCGTAATTTTCTAATTGGTATGTGCTTTCAATGAATTTGCGAAGTAAAAAAACACTCTTCAGAGTGACGAGATCCTTTAGATACTTTCCCACAACCTCATGGACAGAATGGTATCCATAAAACTTGGCCATGGCCAAATTACTTTCACGGATCACACTGTGGTTCCAAACGTATTCCATCTGTTCTTCCAAGGAAAGAGAAATGGGCATAGGAATGTCCAATTCATAACACCAGATAGCATCTTTCGAAAGGTGGATGAAGCTCTCTAAATGTTGGTAACGACCATAATCGGGTTTTCGAGAACTCATCTAGATTCTAACCTTTATGAATCTTCGGTCACTGCCACAAAAAAAACATAACTTGTTCGGAATCTGAAAATTTTCTGAATTCTCTTCGAAAATTACCCGATTCCGTTGACCAAAATCCCCCGTTTGGAGATAGTATTTCGAAATGGCGGAAGCTTAAATTAGGCAAATTTGCTATATATTTAAGCAAAAGGTTTCCACTATATGCAATTCGTTTAGTTACTAGGCGTGATTTTTAACTCACATTGCTTAGAAACTCCACGAAACCCTTATATTTAGGTCGAAATGCCTTGGTATAAATCTTGCATCTTTATGGACATCAGATTACAACAATCAGACCGACCTCTGAAAGAAGGAGAATCAAATGCAGTTCGCAACCCCAAAATTTACTTCCGGAAAGGAAGTGGTTGAGTATGCCAAAAAAAATGGAGTCATTTTCTACGACTTCCGCTTCACGGATATCAAAGGAATGTGGCACCACGTTTCGTATTATGTGAATTCAGTTGATGAAGAAACATTCAAAGGAATTCCTTTTGATGGATCTTCCATTGCTCGTTGGCAGCCAATCAATGCTTCTGACATGCAACTACACCCAGAAATTTCTACGGCTTTTTTGGATCCGTTCACTGCTGACAAAACACTCGTTATGTTTTGCGATGTATGGGATATTTACAAAAAACAATACTATGAAAAATGTCCACGTTCCATTGCGAAAAAAGCATTAGAGTTCATGAACAAATCCGGAATTGCAGATACAGCTTATTTCGGTCCAGAAAATGAATTCTTCGTTTTTGACAGTTTACGAGTTCGTGATGAAATCAACTGCCAATACTATGAATTAGATTCTAACGAAGGGATCTGGAACACTCACTCTGAAATTCCAGGAACAAACAACACAGGAAAAATCAACTTCAACTCCGGACACCGTCCTGGAACAAAAGGTGGATACTTCCCAGTGGCTCCTATTGACTCCCAAGTAGACCTCCGTGCTGAATTTGTAAAAACACTAGAAGCAATCGGAATGGAAACTTTTGTGGTTCACCACGAAGTTGCGCAAGCACAAGGAGAAATTGGTGTTAAGTTTGGAACTTTGATTGAAGCTGCTGACAACGTTCAAAAGCTAAAATACATCGTGAAGATGGTGGCTCATAAACACGGAAAAACTGCTACTTTTATGCCAAAACCACTTTTTGGTGATAACGGTAACGGTATGCACGTTCATATCTCTCTTTGGAAAGGTGGAAAAAACCTTTTTGCTGGAGACAAATACCAAGGCCTTTCTGACTTCGCATTCAACTATGTTGGTGGAGTTTTAAAATATGCAAGAGCTTGTGCTGCGTTCACTAACGCATCTACTAACTCTTACAAACGACTCATTCCAGGATTCGAAGCTCCATCTATCTTAGCTTACTCTGCTCAGAACCGTTCTGCTTCTTGCCGTATTCCTTTTGTTAGCGGCGAAAAAGCAAAACGTGTGGAATTCCGATTCCCTGATTCAACAGCTAACCCATATTTGGCGTTCGCTTCACTTCTAATGGCTGGTATGGCTGGTGTTGCTGAAAAAATCGATCCAGGTCCTGCTCGTGAAGAAGATCTTTTTGAACTTTCATTGGATGAAATCCGTGAAAAAGGAATCCGCCAAATGCCTCACACCCTTCGTGAAGCTATGGAAGAGATGCTTGCTCAAAGAGAAATTTTCAAACAAGGTGATGTGTTTACAGAAAACTTTCTACAAACATACCAACACTACAAGTTTGAAACAGAAATTTGGCCATGGGAAGGTCGCCCTCACCCATACGAATTCCTCACTACTTACTCTTGTTAAGAGAAAAAGCCCCGGCAACCGTCGGGGCTTTTTTTTGTTTACCAATCTGATTCTCTCCAAAAAATGACAAAAGAACTAAAGATTTAGTTCAACCAAACGATCTAAGGTGATAGGGCGAGGTAGCTCAGATGGTTAGAGCACAGGATTCATAACCCTGAGGTCACGGGTTCGACTCCCGTCTTCGCTACCAAAGATCGAGAGGAAAAGGTATGAAAAAAACAAATCGTTTGTTTTCAATTCTGGCTCTGGTATTATTTACCGGAACCCTCCAAGCAGCTGACTTTCCTAAGTGTAAAGAAGCATGTGATAAATTTTACAATTGTTCGATTCAAGTGAATCCCAATGCCACTGAAGAACAAAAATCAACACTCAAACGTGGTTGTGAGTTCAACTGCAACCGTCCCAAATACTACAATAAAATTGCAGGCTGCCTCACTGGTGGTGATACTTGCAAAGCTTTCTCAACTTGCATTATGAAAGAAATGCAAGCCAATAAATAACAAAAGCAATTTAGGTTAAAATAAAAAAGGTAAGGATGTTTTCACATTCCTTACCTTTTTTTCGTACAAATCTCAAAGGAACCGACTTAGTTGTCAGTTCCCGTTTTATGAGTGATTTGTTTGGAGAGAGATTTTGCTTCATCTAAACGAAGGGAAAGGATCTTCGAGATTCCTGGTTCTTCGTTTGTGACCCCAAAGATAGCATTGGCACGTGAGATTGTGGACTGGGCATGGGAAACCACAATAAACTGCGTTTTGTCTTTGAACCTGTCAAGAATTTGACAGAACCTTAGTTTATTGGCCTCATCCAGAGCCGCATCAATCTCATCTAGGAAACAGAATGGACTTGGTTTGACCATGTAGATGGCGAATAGAAGTGCAATCGCTGTGAGAGATTTTTCACCACCAGATAACAATCGCAAGTTTTGAACATGTTTTCCTGGAGGTTCTGCCATAATCTCAACCCCAGAATTGAGAGAATCCTCTTTTTCTGTAAGTTCGAGAGTCGCCCTTCCCCCATTGAAAAGTGTAGAAAAGGTTTCTTGGAAGTTTTGTTTGATTTTTTCAAACGTTTCTTGGAAAAGTTTTTCCGACTCTTCATTGATTCGTTTTAAAACTTCTTCGATGTCTTTTTTCGAACTTTCAATATCGACCTTTTGTTTGAGATTGTGTTCGTAAATTTCTTTGATGTTACGATACTCTTCAATCGCAAGTGGATTGATGGAACCAAGAAGTTGGATCTCCGACTTTGCAGATCGCAATCTTCTTTCTTCCGCTTTTTGGTCCAGTTCCAGACTCCCTCGTTCTGTTTCTAATTCAGAATCGGTAAGGGAATAATCATTGTACAATTCTTCCACAAGGGAATCAATTTGTACTTTCAGTGCAGAACTGGTTCTTTCTTTTTCTGAAAGTAAAGGAAGAAGGTTTTGGAATACTTCTTGGTTTTTTGTGATATTGGATTTGATTCCAGAAATTTCCTCAACGAGCGACTGTAAGGTTTCTTTTTCGGATTCCAAAATTCGACTCATCGAGAGGAACTCTTGGTAAGACTCTTCGATTTCTTTTTCCAGAACTTCGACTTCTTTCTCCAAACTATCTTTCTTTTCACGAATGACAGACTCTTGCTCCTTAGCCCCTAAAATTCGTTTTTCAATTTCACCAATCCTTTCATCAAGGACTGCAATTTCTTTTTGTTGGTTTTCTAAACGAGAATTAGATTCGAGAAGTTTTTTCTCAAGTTCCACAATTTGGGTTCTTGTTTCTTCCCAATGGCTTCTGTGCAAAATAATATTACTTTGGTGATCCCGAATTCCTCGTGTTAGGTTTTCGTTTTCTAAAATTAAATCTTCAATTTCTTGGTCGATGGATTCTTTTTTGGAAAGGATTCCGTCTTTATCAAAAAGTAAGTTTCTAAAATCATCCTCTCTTTTTAAAAAGGAAGTTAGTTTTTCGGAATAAAGATCGAGTTTGATTTCACGTAAGTCAGAAATCCCATCCTTCAAATTCGATGATCCCAACTGATTTAAAGCAGATTCTAATTTGTTTCGGTACAATTCTAAATCAGAAAGAAGATCGGCTTTGTCTGCACTACGGATTTCTTCCCCTTCTCTTGATTCTCTTTTTTTATTCTCTAACTCTTGGATGAGTTCGAAAATAACAGTTTTTTGTTTGTCTCGAAGAGTGATATGGCGTTTTTCATTTTCCTGAATCCTACCTTCTTTTTCTTCAATGGACTTTTCTTCTTCTTTGATGGATAGTTCTAAGGAAACTCGTTTCGATTCCAATCCTTGGATCTCATCTTGTAAAGTGGATTGGATTTCCCTTTGGCGTTCGTTCTCAAGTTCGATTGCGCGTTTTTCTACCTCGAGTTTGATTGTGGCTTGGTTTTCTGTTTCCAAAGCCGAAAGGATTTCTCCAATCCGAAGTTCATATTCCAAGATAAAGGTTTTGTTTTTGGCGATTTTTTCTTTTTGGATTTGGCTTTTAGAAAGATGATCAAATAACTTTTTATCGATCTCTGCAATTTCCTTTTCTTTAGCCTCTTTGGTGGTTTCTTTTTCAGAAATCAAATTGGTTTCGTTTTGGATGAGAGATAGAATCGATTTGTTTTTTTCTCGGATCTCAAGTAGTTCTTCATCCGATTTTTTCATTCGACGTTTGAAATCTCTGAGTTTTAGAAACCTTAGGTTTTTGTCTGACTCATCCAAATCGGATTTAAGTTTGAAATACTGTTCGGCTTTTTCCGATTGTTTTTCTTTGACTTCTAAGTCTTTGACCATAGAGTTCATAATGTCTTGGATGCGCAGAAGGTTTTGGTTGGTATCATCCAACTTCTTTGTGGCTTCTTTCCGATCCAGTTTGAACCGAGAAACACCTGCTGCTTCTTCAAAGATGGCTCTTCTTTCTTCTGGTTTGGAATTGAGGATTTGGTCCACTCGACCTTGTTCTAAAATACTATAACTAGATTTACCAATTCCTGTATCGAGAAGGGTTTTTTCGATATCCTTTCTTGTGGTTCTGATATCATTTAGGTAATATTCGTTTTCCCCATCAGGGTACAAACGACGAGTGATTTTTACTGATGGAAAATCAATGTTGAAAAAATGGTCATCGTTATCAAAGAGAATGGAAACTTCGGAAAATCCAGCAGCTCGCCTACTCTCTGTTCCGTGGAAGATGACATCGTCCATCTTTTCACCGCGGAGTCCCTTGGCACTTTTTTCACCAAAAACCCATTTGACTGAATCGACGATATTTGATTTCCCCGAACCATTCGGCCCGACGACAGCAGTAAAGCCGGGATCAAAAGTAATCTCCGTCTCATCTGCAAATGTTTTAAATCCAACAATACTTAGGCTCTTTAAGTGCATATATGTTTCGCCGTTCGATTCCTTAAGTTTCCCAGTTGACACCGCTTGGGAGACATAAGAAAAAACCTTAGATAGTATTATGTCCCAAATTATCGATCCGATTTCCAGTGAAATTTTTGAAAGAAAGCCGTACTTGCAAAATTATTTCAGAAACTTCTCATCCGAGAACCTATGGGAATTAGGATCGGCGAAGAAACCAGGGGAATATTATGTCTCATTAAATGGGGAACCACTCTCTTCTTCCTTCTCCCCCCTAACACAAGCCATTCGACTTTTGGATTCATATTCCTTACGGCCAACCGATATTGTGATTTTGTTTGGACTCGGAAACCCTCACCTCATCCAAAAGATCAGTGAAACATTGACCCCAGGCCAAATCCTCATTCTCATCGGAGATGATGAAACACTAATCCCTGTTATTTGGGAAAAAATTTTAATCCCTGTTTTACAAGTCCCAGGTAGGCATCTGTTTTCAGGAGAAGCTTTTTTTCCCTTGTTTTTTAACTATTTGGAGTCCCTTCCCATTGAACGAGTGAGTGGATTAAAAGTCATTCGTAACCCAACAGACACCAATAGAAACCCAGTCTTTCGTGAATTAGAAGAAAAAACCCAAACAGTGTTTTCTGCAAAGATGAGTGACCTACTCACCAAGTTCGAATTTGAAAGGTTATGGATTAAAAACTCTATTTGGAATTTGGTTCATGTAGGAAAAGAATCACCTCTTCGTCATCCTATCTCATCATTAAAGGAAAAATTCAAAGGACTTACCGCCGTACTCGTGTCAGCTGGTCCTAGTCTACGAAAAAACCTCCCTTGGTTACAATCGGTAAGAGACAAAGTTTTTGTTTTATCCTGCGATACTTCCCTAAAAGTTCTCATCAAAGCGGGGATCGAAGCAGATGGGGTTGTCACACTGGATGCACAAACCAATTCATTTTTTCATTTTATGGGAGAGTCGCTGACAAGAATCCCTCTTTTTGCGGATCTTGTCAGTTCTCCTACACTTCTCAGGGAACCTATGTTTCATTCTGTTGTACATTCTGTGACTGCCAAATACCAAGTGGATGCAGAAGGGTCACTGGTTCGGGAAGTCACTGCGGGAGGAGAGCTCGCCGAACAGGTATTCCGTGAAGTGGGTGATATCCAATCCGGGGGATCTGTGGCAACCACCGCTTTTGATATGTTGCGCTTTATGGGATTTACCTCTGTGTATTTTCTTGGCCAAGACTTGGCATACTCTGGAAGAGAAATCCATTCCACGGGAACCCATCATAATGAAAAATGGCTCACCCTACTTGGTCGAAAGAATAGTTTAGAACGAATCAATGAAGTCATCATTCGGAAAAGGGAAACTCGTTTTGTACCAAGAGCTGGGGGAAAAGGATCTGTTCTTACCGATTATGTTTTGGATTTGTACAGACACTGGTTTGTAGAGTCAGCAAGTTCAGTAAGTGAAATGCAACTTTTCAACGTAAATGAAGATGGGGCAGAAATATCCGGAATCCAGACCCTTACTCCGGAAAAAGCCAAGGAGAAATTAACTGGGACTCCAAACCATAACTACCCTTGGAGAGAACTTTCCATTTGGAAATTAGATTCTATGGAGGAAAGTGGAATCGAAAAAACATTCGCAAACCAATTCCCGTCCCCCAAGGCAAAAAAGGAAAATACAAAAAGACAAATAGAAGCTCCGTCCGTCTTACACCCCCAAGGTTCAGAAAACCTATACCGAAGGATCCAAAAAGATTTAGAATTTATGGAAGATGGTTTGAAAAAGTTTGAAGAAACAACGCCAGACCAAGCTTTCCAAGAATCAGATCTTTGGATTTGGATGCGGGAAGAGTCGTATTTGCGAAGGATGGTGCGTAAAACAGAAATCTATATTTTACGTCATAAGGATTTGGAACTCGGGCGCAAAAACCAACTCATGATCCAATCCATCAAAAAAGAAATCAGATATTTAAAACGAAGTCTTTATCCAATGATGGATTCATTTCCTGAAAAAGGATGAAAAACAGAATTGTCTTCAAACTCAGGAAAATAATCAAAAAATAATTTTTGTGAGACTACACGGTAGGCAAATGGATTTTTTTCCGCATAACCTTCTGTATACGGAAGTGCTGGCAATTGGTGGAAATTGATTCTTTCTTCAAAGTTGATAAAATCACGACGGCTCAGTTCTGGTCGTAATTCTAAAACGGTTTCTTTAAGTAAGTTCCAGTCCAATTTAAAACTCATCCTTGCCCCCCGAAATGCAGGGGACCTTTCGAGTAAATTCACCAAACGTTTCACTGGACAATCCATATGATAGTATTTGGTTACATAAACTTTGACAAACCTTGCCGCAAGGCCCATCGGTTCCCAAATGAGTTCCGATTCCCTAGTTTCCGTTTCTTCTTTTTTAATTTCACTGAGAACGATGTGTAACTCAGGAATGGATTGTCTACCTGTCATAATCAAGGAAGACTCTTCCATTCCAAACTCTCCATAATACAACCATTTGTAGAAGTCCTGGATATCTGCTTCCGGATGGTCTTCTACAAATTTAGTCAGAAGAAAAAGTTTTTCTTTATTTGTGAGGATCGATTCGCGTTCAGTTTGCATTTTGTGTTGCTCGAAGTTCTTTGCCTAACACCAAACGTTTGATGTTTTCTCTATGTGAATAGGAAATGAGGAAAAAAGTAGCAACTAACACAAAAAAGATGACTGGTTGGTATTCGGAATCCGGAATGAGTTTTGTTGTTCCAAAATACCAAATGGGCATGGATAAAGTTGCCAAGATGGACCCTAGAGAAACAAATCCAGAAATTTTATAGACAATAAAAAAGATCACAACTGCACAAACAGTGACAATCGGAACAAGGGTCATATACACCCCAAGAGCTGTGGCGACCCCTTTTCCTCCTTTGAAATGGAGAAAAGGTGTGAATGTATGACCAAGGATGGCAACGGATCCGAGAAGGATTTCAGTGGTAGTGAGTGAATAAGGAGATTCAATGTAGGATGCGGCAACGACAGGAATGGCACCTTTCAGGGCATCCAAAAAGAGGGCGATGATTCCATACTTCCAGCCAATGACTCGACCAACATTGGTCGCACCGATATTACGGCTGCCGTGTTCGCGGATGTCAATCCTCCGCACTTGTTTGGCCAGAAGAAACCCGACCGGAATGCCACCCAAAAGGTAGCTCAATAGGACTGCGGCAAGTATCATTCCTTGCTCTCCTTACCCTCGTTTCGATTCCGAAGTTCGATCTCAACAGCTAGGCCATCCAGTCCGAACTCCGCTACTATACTCTTTCGGTAAAAGCTTAGAATATTTGACGGAAAGAGTTTCGTATCGTTAACAAAGAAAAGTATTTTAAAAGGAATCTGGGAGACCTGGGTGGCGTAATACACCTTCGGAGGACGATTGGATGCCTTCTGCACCTTATTCTTGCCCCCCCACTTGCTTAACCAGTCATTTAGGGCACGGGTGGTCAGCTTTTTCTGGGACTTTTCGTAGAGAGCAATGACCGATTCCAGGAGTTTATGGGTGCGGAGTTTTTCCTTGGCGGAGAGGGAAATGAGCGGACGTTCCTTCAAAATAGAAAGTTTAGCCTCCATCCGGTCTTTGTAGTGTTTCCAAGAATTGGATTCTTTTTCTGGAACAAGATCCCATTTGTTCACAGCCACAATCATCGGTTTTCCGAGTTCTTGGATTTCACCAAAGATCTTTTTATCAAATTCACCAAGCCCCTTCATGGCATCCACAAGAAGGACCACCACATCGGCTTCTCCCAAACTATGAAGGGTGCGTTTATAAGAATAAAATTCTAAACTTTCCCCTGTTTTGGATTTTCTGCGAATCCCGGCAGTGTCGATGATTTCCAGTTTATGGTTTTGAAAATAAAACTGATCGGAAACAGAATCTCTAGTGGTTCCTGGCACATCACTTACCACTGCCCGTTTGTAACCAAGAAAGGTATTAAGGAGTGACGACTTACCCGAGTTAGGTTTTCCAATGATGGCAATTTTACAATACGGGTCTTCCGGCATTTTGATTTTGTCTGGAAGAAAAAAATTAATCTTTTGATACAGGAGATCAAAATTCCTTCTGCCCAATGCCGAAATGGGGAGAAGTTCGTTTAACCCTAGTTTGTAAAATGGTTCCAGATCATATTCGTCTTGTTCTGTATCCACTTTATTGATAAGAGTTAAAACCATCTTATCTTTTAGAATTTCGTCTTTTTTAAATAATTCGATGAGTCTGTGATCATATTTACGTAGGTCTTTATGATCGATCACATGGAGGATAAGATCCGAATTTCGCAAATGTTCAAAAGCAATCTCAATGATTTCCTTAGAGATTTCATCGATATTTTCAATGTCAAGACCGGGTGTATCGGACAATGTGAACGGAATTTTAAACTCTGATCTTTCGACAGTCTTTTGTAATACGTCCCGAGTGACACCGGCAGTATTTTCTGTAATGGCACTTTGTGCGCGGAGGATGGCGTTGAATAGTGTGGACTTACCCACATTTTGTCTACCAACAATGGTGACCACTGGAAGTCCTTTCATTTGCGTAGGTGTTCCTTCATGGCTCTTTCCATATCGATTTTGGCTTCCTTCTTTTGAATGTCGTCTCGTTTGTCGTAAAGTTTTTTTGGTTTGGCAAGAGCAATATCGATCTTCACCAAACGGTTGTTCTTAAAGAAACAACGAGTGGCTACAAGAACAAGTCCCTTCTCTTTGATGGACCTATCAATTTTTTCAATTTCTTTTGCTTTTAAGAGGAGTTTGCGAGGCCTAATTTCAGGATGGTTCGCATAACCCCCGTTTTTATAAGGTGGGATTTGAAAGTTTTCTAAAAACACTTCCCCGTTTCTCACTTTGGCAAAACAATCGGTAAGGTTTCCCTTTTTTTCTCGAAGGGATTTTACCTCAGACCCAGTGAGTACAACACCAGCCTCGAACGAATCTAATAGTTCGAAATTGAACTTTGCCTTTTTATTAATTAAAGGATCAGTTCCGCGAGGTTTGTCGTCTTTTTTGGTTTTGCCCATAGTAATTATTGCCTAAGCGAATGGTGAATTTGCACGAGTCGTGCAATTTCTGCCCCAATCAAATTCGGCATCGAATAAAAGTTGTCTGCCGTAATCTGCAGGGAGTCGTGGAACACATGTTCCGCAATGTAGCGAGACCCAAGTCCCACCCCTAAAAATACATAATTTTTCTCCTGGTTTTTCAGTACAGCTTCTTTCAACTTTCTCGTATCAAAAGACGCCAGTTCGTCTTCGATATAAGTTTTGGCCCTTTGGCCTCGGAAGTCAGAAAGGATCACAATGATCTTGGTTTGGGCATCAGGCGAAAAAAACCGCTCTGAATTGGAGAGAACTTGGTATTCAGGAATGCTGTCCCCGTGCCAATTTTTACAAAGAGCTGTGAAAACCTCTTCTTCTTTGTCCGCAGTGTAGTCTTCTTCTGCCGACTTTAAGTTAAAAATATCCACAGTGTCTTTGGAGTTTTTGATATCACAAAAAGTATGAACACTCGTTTTGATATCATGTTCGTTTAGGATATGTAAACTCACAAGAAGAGCCGAAAGCATCGCAATCGAATATTCAAAGTTAAAGATCCTGCGGCATTTGGAAACAAGGAAGGTAACTTCTACACCTTTGAGTTTTTCATCATTCTTTTCAATTGTGGTTTTATCGAAGATTTTTGTATCTCCCCTTCCACTTTTGTACGAAATGTATTTCCTTGCATCCACCCTTGAACCTTCGTTTTTGTACATCCGGTGGATGTCAATTTCTGGATCAAAGAGTTGTTCTAAATTGAGTTCGACCTCTTCGAGTTCTTTCCCAAAGACGGATTTAAATTCTTCAAGACCTACCATAATGGAATAATCCCAAAGGAGACGGCGTTTCTTTAAAAATTGTTTATAGAGTTCGTCGGTTCGGTATCCCCAAGCACCACCGCCGCCTTGAGGTTCTCCTTGGCCTTGGTTTCCTTGGGTATCTTGTCCATACCAAGCATCCGGACCTTCTTTGGTGCCGCCACCGGTTTCTGGAGTATTGATCTCAATTCCCCTTTTGGTTTCCGCTCCAGAGTTGAGTTTTTTAGCAACACCTGTTAGGGGATCTCGCTTGTGAAGTTCCGGATCCCACCAATTTTTACGATTTAGGCCTGACTCAACGGTAAACGTTTTTTTTTTCTCTTCGATTTCCTCGAAGAGTGTTGAGACAACTTCTACTCCTGAAAGAAAACCTTCGAGGAGGCGTTCGAGTTCCTTTCTTTCTTTTGGGTCAGCAATTTGGTTCGTATAATAAATTTTTCCACCACGAATGGCAATGTCTTTTACATCTGTTTGGTTGTGGCGATAGATATGGTTTTTCCATTTTAAAAGATTTGCGATCCCAAATCGGTAAGGCATTAAATTTGCCGAACCAATAGTGCGTTTTTCTGCCAATTCCTTGGCTTTGAGATGAAAACGTGCCAAGGAACGAGGAAGAACCCCTTCTGGTAGATAGAATTCTAAAATCTCTTCGAGAACCTTTACATCTTCTAGTTCAGGGAAAAGAATGGGAGTGAAGCGGTTACGAAAGGCACGAGAAATTGTTGTTACTGATTTAGAAGCACGAAATGACTTCATACCAAACACGATGGATTTTTCTGTGAGTTGGATGGGAAGGTATTCCCCGGACTCTGGTGGCAAAGTTAGGGAACGCGCATCGTCAGTTAACATATTCATCTTTTCAACGAGCTCCGCACCAGCAGATTCGAGTCCAGAGATCAGAATGATATGACCTTTTCGAATCGAGCGTGTTAGGGGACCATCCACCCAAGTGACACTTTCAATATTTCCTTCTTCGGTTGGTTTTAAGGCACCCACAACATCAGAGGTATGCATTCCCTTAGATAACATGACAGACTCAAGTTCAATTCCTGTGAGTTCTGTAAAGAGTGGTAAAAATTCTTGAGGGTCTTGGTCTTCTCTATATTCAATTAAGATGTTTTCTTTGGCTTGGATGGCAGTGAATACTTGGTCGAGAAATTGTAAGATGGGTTCCGGTGTTGGGTAAGTCGATAGAAGAGAGATGGTCTTTTTTTCGTCCCAGGTTTTGATTTCTTTGTCATTCCAAAAGATGGTAGAACTTTGTACATAACCTTTGGTGGGAACAAGTTTCACTGATCCACCAAACTCCGATTCAATGAGTTCTCTTTGTTTGGCTTTGTCTTCTTTTTTGCGGAACGGTTCTTCGAATAAATAAAGAGCTTCTCTTGCCGCTACCGTTTTGTCTTTGGCACCGAATAAAACCAAACGGTTACAATACTTTTGTAAAGTTCGTAAGTTGAAATGGTATTTTTCTAAATCACCTTTTCCAATTTCCCCTGCTTTGATCCGAGCTTCTGATTCCAAACTAATCCGAATGATTTGTTTTAAAACATCTTCCCCGAACATAGGATAGAGTTTTTTTAAGATAAAAAACATTTCATCTGGAGAATAAGGATCTACATACACCACTGCAAAGTGTTTGGTGATATCAAATGGAAGGGGTTTTCTGCCTTCAAATCCTTCACTGGGGTTTTGGGTTCCGATAAACCAGAATCCTGTTTTTCCATTCACCCTCTCCCCACTTCCTTCTAAAAGATCCAAGTAGTTGGATTCATAAACAGAAGAGAATCGTTTGATGATGTTTGGTGCACAAAGGTTCATCTCATCAGCAACAAAACTAAGTCCTTCCGACAAAGCATTGGTAAGAGGGCCGTTCGACCAAGTGAATCCTTTTCCATCCAGAAGGATACGGTAAGAACCAATTAAGTCTTCGGGAAGTGTGTCTTCATTGAAACTAAATCGAAGGGTGGGTTGTTTGCGTAGTGAGTTAATATAATAAATAAGTGCGTTTTTTCCAACACCCGCATCACCTACAAGAAGGACGGGTATCCCTTCGAGCATCGGGTATAGAATTTTTTGTAAGGTTTGTTTGACCGAGTCAGTTTCGACAAGGCTAGAAGGGAAAACGGGAAACTTCTCTGAGTGCGGGAGGACCGGCACTTTCACATCAGCGATGGTAACAAATTCCATATCCTTCAGATTTCTATCCATTTCCTAGGTGTAAACCAAATTCTATTGACCCGTACCTCCCCAAAAAACCATGATGATTTCATGGATTTCGCAAATAGAATGTATGGGATTGATTCCTCCCCCATCCGCAAGGCATTTGAGCTCGCACGGACTATCCAAAACCCGATTAATTTGAGTATCGGCCAACCACATTTCCCTTGCCCACCTAACATCATAGAGGTTTTGACAAAAGCGGCACGTGATGGAAAAACCTCTTATACCCTAACCGGTGGGATTCCCGAATTAAAATCCGCAATGGCTGAGAAATACAGAACCCAAAACAAAATTTCTTATGCCCATGAAGACAGAATCCTTGTTACCTCCGGAATCTCTTCTGCCTTATTTTTGTTATTCAATGCACTTGTGAACGAAGGTGACGAATGTTTGGTCATCTCCCCTTACTTTTTAATGTATCCGGCGATGTTAAAATTTTATGGTGGGAAAGTGGTTCCGCTAGAGGAAAGTTTTAAACCTGCGGACTTAGAATCTTTAAAATCCAGAAAATTTAAACTGATCATTTTTTCAAACCCATCGAACCCAACAGGAAAGGTTCTATCGAAAGAACAACTAAGAGCTCTTGCCAATTTAGCGGAAAGCACTGGTGCTTATCTCATTAGTGATGAAATTTATGAACTTTTTGATTATGATAAAGAGTTTCATTCGATTGGTTCTGAGTATGAAAAAACAATCACCCTCACTGGTTTCTCCAAAACATACAATATGACAGGCCTTAGGCTTGCCACCATCCTTGCAGAAGATAAAGTCATCAAAGCTCTCACCACCTTACAGCAGTATACTGTTGTTTGTGCTCCTTCCATCACCCAATGGGCTGGAATCGAAGCATTAAAAACAGATATGAGTGCTTATATCCAAGACTATCGTGAAAAACGAGATTTTGTTTATGATTCCTTAAAAGACTACTACCCAATCCAAAAATCAGGTGGGGCATTTTATTCCTTTTTCCAAGTTCCAGTCACTGATGAAGAATTCATCCAAAGGGCGGTCAAAAAAGATCTGATCCTTGTTCCTGGATTTATCTTTTGTGACCAAAAGAATTTTGTAAGGCTTTCCTTTGCAACAGAATGGGATACTTTGAAACGAGGAATGAAGGCTTTACAAGAACTTTCTAAGGAAAGTTAAAACCGTCATTCAGATTAAGGGATAAGAAATAAATTGGATTTTATGGACGAATCGATTTGGTTATCACTCTGGACCTTATCGACCTATGGAATCCTATTTTTTTTTGGCGGGGCCTTAGCTAGTTTTTATACAACCCTTGCTGAACGCATTTTACTCTATTGTTACGGCAAAAAAAGAAAGGAAGCCATTGGTTTCAACCGGTGGAAAATTATTTTCGCAAAACCAAGTCACTGTCCATATTGCGGACATTTGGTGACAAAAACAAACCTTACCCCTATTTTGGGATGGTTTTTCACAAAAGGAAAATGTAAGTCTTGCCAAATAAGTCTTCCGAAACTCTACCCACTGTCTGAATTTCTTTTTGGTCTCATTGCCCTCTTTGTCTATTTTATTTCGGAAGATATCGTTGGAACCATCCTCCTTCTATTTTTGTTTGGGCACTTACTCATCTCTATGATGACAGATGTTGCCAAATTTTCTCTGGATTACGAAAACCTTCCCTTCATCATAGGATTTGGTTTTCTTTCCAACTATTTCTTGTTTGGTGAATCCTTTCAATTAGAAACCTTATGGGTGTTTTTGGGATTTTTAGTATTTTATCTTTTGATTTATCTTCTCTTTCGTGGGGGTACTGGCCTTGGTGATGTGCTTTTTTCCCCCATTTTTGCTGCCATTGCCGGAAATCCCTTTTGGATTTTATACTTTAATTCTGCTTATTTACTGGCCGTAGGATTTAGTTTTCTTTTACGAAAAAAAGGAGATTCTTTAAAGGGAAAAAAGATTCCTATGGGTCTTTATTTTTCCCTCGGATTATTTTTAACTTATTTTGCAAAGCTACTAGTCCACTACTACAACTGGGAGGGATTTCCAATCTATGGAACCATTGAATGAATTACCACATATGAGAAAACTCTACACTCGCTCTGTTCTTTCGGAAGAAACTGCGGGTTCTGATCCCCTAAAATTATTTAGTCTTTGGTTTTCGGAAGCAAAAGAAGAAGGAGAAGCCGAACCCAATGCCATGAGTCTTGCCACGGTAGACAAAACAGGCCAACCATCGGTGCGTATTGTTTTACTCAAAGGCCTGATTCGTGACGAGTTCCAGTTTTTTACCAACTATGATTCCGATAAAGGAAGAGACATTGCAGAGAATCACCTCGTGGCTCTCAATTTCTTTTGGCCCAAACTCGAAAGACAAATCCGCATCGAAGGAAAAGCAAACCGTATTTCAAAAGAAGAATCAGAAACTTATTTTGCAGTCAGGCCCAGAGAATCGCAAATCGGAGCACACACATCAAATCAAAGTTCGGTGGTTCCATCCCGTGAATTTTTAGAAGAAAAATTTGCTAAACTTATCAAAGAATGGGATGGAAAAGAAATTCCAAAACCAGAAAACTGGGGTGGGTATTCCGTGTCCCCTAGCAAAATCGAATTTTGGCAAGGAAGGGTCGGAAGGTTACATGACAGGATTTCTTTTGAAAGATTAGAAACGGGTTGGAAACGGTCGAGACTATCTCCTTAACGTTGGTTTCAGGAATTAGGTAGATTCATTTGGTAATAAGGGAAAAGAAACTTTCCCCCAACCTAAAGCCACTAGAGAACAAACTATTTTTTTAAACCATCACCATTTACTAATTTTATAGTGATGGTCGATTCAAAGCCCTTGGATCTAATTCTTACATTAACCGTGAAGATTGAGTAAATGACCTAACTTTGTTTTTTTGGTCTGCAGGTAACGGGTGTTTTCTTCCACAGGATCAATCTCAATGGGAACTCTTTCAGTTACGTGCAAATTGTAACCTTCAAGGCCGACAATCTTACGAGGGTTATTGGTAATGAGTTTCATTTGTTTCACCCCAATGTCTCGTAAAATCTGCGCCCCAATTCCGTATTCACGTAAGTCAGGAGCAAATCCCAATTTTTCATTGGCTTCTACTGTATCAAGCCCACCTTCTTGTAAGGAATAGGCTTTGAGTTTATTGATGATTCCAATCCCACGCCCTTCTTGGCGCATATAAAGTAGAACTCCCGTTCCTTCTTTTTCAATCATTCGTAGAGCATTATGGAGTTGAGGCCCACAATCACAACGTTGTGAAGAAAAAATATCTCCCGTCAAACATTCACTATGAACACGCACGAGGACTGGTTTTTTAGGATCGATTTCCCCTTTCACCAGTGCCATATGAATTTTATCATCAATTTGGGTGGAATAAGCTTTGATTTTAAAATCACCAAACTCAGTTGGTAAACTTGCTTCCACTTCCAAATGGATTAATTTTTCTTTATGCCTTCTGTAACGAATTAAATCTTCAATTGTATAAATATTAAGGCCATGGGTTTTTGCAAATTTTTCCAAATCTGGAATTCTTGCCATCGATCCATCATCGTTCATAATCTCACAAATGACACCACTTGGGTAAAGACCAGCTAACTTTGCTAAGTCGACTGCTGCTTCCGTATGGCCTGCCCTTCGTAAAACTCCACCCGTCACCGCTTGTAAAGGAAACATATGACCAGGGCGCATCAAATCTTCCGATTTTGTTTTGGGATCCAGGAGTGCTTCCACCGTTTTGGCTCTGTCAGGTGCTGAGATACCAGTTGTCGTCCCATGTTTGGCGTCTACAGAAACAGTAAAGGCTGTTCCGTGTTTATCTCCCAAGGAAAGATCATCCACCATCTTTCCGAGACCAAGTGTTTGTAATCTTTCTCTTTCCATCGGGACACAAATGAGTCCACGACCGTGAGTTGCCATAAAGTTGATTTTGTCTTTGTCTGCAAATTGGGAAGCACAGACCAAATCTCCTTCGTTTTCTCTGTCTTCAGAGTCGACGAGAATGATCATTTTGCCTTGGCGGATTTCTTCGATTGCTTCTTCGATCGGACGTATCATGGGGAAAGGCCTCTATATACTAAAACTCTGAAAGCCGTTCCGAATTAAAGAAGATTCCCAAAGAAAGTCATTGATTTTTCCCCTTTCTTTTGTCTAAATAATCCGGATCGGAGGCCAAGTGGAACTGAAACTAAACGCAACAGGAAAGATCAAAACCATTGAAATTGCTGGAAAATTCGATATAGAATCAACAGAAGAATTTGAGTCGATCTTTGCAAAACTCATTGAACCAAACCCAAGTATTGTTTCCATCGATATGAGCCGCCTCGACTATATCGATTCCTCAGGAATTGGATCCCTGATCAAAAGTCTCAATTCACTCAAAAACAAAAAAGGTAAACTCATCCTTGTTGGAATGAAACCTATGATTATGAACGTATTTAAATTAGCAAAATTAGATATGTTTTTTGAAATTATGAACGAAATGGATTTTCGAGCCAAATACATATCCGATGACGATACCGATTCCGAAATCGACGATCTATTGAAGAGGAACTAAGCTCAGGATCTTTGTTCCAAATAGTTCTCAATGTACTTTGCCAGTACATCCACTTCGACATTCAACTTTTGGTCTTTTTTCCAAGTGTTTGCATTGGTTTTTTCCATTGTCTCGGGAATCAGAATGAGTTGGATATTTCCATCTTTTACATCAACCACAGTTAAGCTGATTCCATCCAAGGTCACAGATCCTTTTTTGACAAAATAACGTTGTAGATCTTTGGGAATCTCTACCCAAAACTCTTCCACTTCAGCTTCAATTTGTTTACGGGTGATTACCTTTGCCATTCCATCCACATGGCCTTGGACCATATGACCGCCAAACCTTTGTCCCAGAGCCATTGCTCTTTCCAAATTGACAGGCGAACCTTCCCCTAACCTAGACAAGTTGGTAAGTTCCAAGGATTTAAAAGATGCATAAAATTTGAATAAATTGCCCAAGTCGCTAAACTCAATGACCGTCATACAAGCACCATTGATGGCGATGGAATCTCCAATTTTTAAATCAGGATTTTCCCATTCGGTTTCAATTGTGAATTGAATTCCCGAATCAACTGGTTCGATTTTGATTACTTTTCCGAGGGTTTCAACAAGACCAGTAAACATAGACTAGATGCTCCTTTGTGGTTTTCTGATAAATATACGGTTTGTTCCGACTTTGTATTCAGAAATCAGCGGTTCATTGTGATAAACAAAAGGAATTCCATCAGGAATGGATTTTTTTTCGTTTCGAATCTCCAAAATCCGATCTTCCTCTGAAAGTTCATTTTGAAGGAAGTTTGGGAAAAAACTTCCGGCTTCACATAACAAAGTATTGATACCGAGTTCTCCTAGAATTTCTAAAAACTTATCACCTTCATCGTGATAAATCAAAATTCCTTCATAAGGAGAAAGGATTTTGATTTGTTCCTCCAATTCATTTGAAATAGGTTTTGAATCGTCCTCTGTAAGAATAAAAAAAATACATTTTTTGACTCCAAACTTTTCTGTCAGTTCCCTTTGTTTTGCAAAAAAAGTCTCAGAAGGCAACCTATTCTCATCCAAACAAAAGATACGAAATGGTTGGTAAACTTCTTCCTCTAGGCGATGTAACTTTTCAGAATCTTTTGTGTATGATAACAATGAAGAGACGAGCCCAGCACCTGCTTCAAAAAAAGGTTCTAATTCTGTAACCCGGATTCCTGGTTTTTGCGTAAGAACCATTTCTTCTGTAATTCGAAAATGAAGTGATGGAGAATCAACATAAACGGTTCCTGGACCCACTGCAATTGCATCCATTTTGGCACGGAAAACTTGCAAATAAAGATCCATCTCTTCCGAGCTCACACGTTCCTTTCTCTTTTCTTTCGAAGCATAATTTCCTTCGATCGAAGTGGCCGCTTTGATCCAAACCCAAGGGCGCCCTGTTTTGATTCTGTGTAAAAAACCCTGTAAAAAAGGTAGGGATACTTTTGCAAGCATGGGATCTAAAGTTACAGAAATGCCTGACTCTGCATATTTTTCCCAATCTCCAGAAGACACTAAAGGATTGGGATCCTTCCATCCGAGTTTGATTTCTTTCGGTTTTCTTTCGATCACCAAATCACGGCAAGGTGGTGTTTTTCCAAAATGGGTACAAGGTTCTAAACTAACGGAAAGGACTTGGTTTTCACTTATATTCGGATAACGAGAATATAGTTCCCGCTCCGCATGGTTACCACCAAATTTTTGAGTATGAGCACTGGCAAGAATAGCTTCTGTTTCATCCGTTAGGACGGCAGAAACTGGGGGATTGGCTCCGGTTTTTCCCATTGCCAAAAACCCAAGTAAAGAATGCAGAGAATAAGTTTCCTTTCGTTTCTCTGCATTCATAATACTATTGTTATACGAATCGTTTTTTCCTGAGTTGGTCGTAGATCTCAGAAATAGGCGCTGCAATGTAGATGGAAGAATAAGTTCCAACAATCACACCAAAAAGAAGAACAAAAGCAAAATCATACAATTCCACTGCTCCACCAACAATGATCGCCACAACAGAAATCATAGTTGTAAAGGAAGTATTGATGGTTCTACCCAAAGTTTGTGTGATCGAAACATTGATGATATTGGAAAGTGCTAAATTGTCTTTACCATGGGCATTCTCTCTAATTCGGTCAAACACCACAATTTTATCGTTAATGGAATAACCAAGGAGAGTGAGAAGTGCCGCAATGATAGGAACACTTGGTTTGATTTGTAAAAATCCAATGAGTGCCAAAGTCATGAGAATATCGTGAACAAGCGCAATGGAAGAAGCCAATGCAAACTTAAACTGAGAACGAATACTCAAATACAAAAGGATGATGGCAAGTGTTGTGAGAAGGAGTGTGATTCCCACTTCTGTCAACTCACCACCAACAACCGCACCTACTTGGTCAGCCGAAAGAACTTTTTCTTTAGGAAGTTTGTATTCGTATCTTAGAAGTTGCACAAATCGATCAATTGCAGAAGTCGAAGACTCTCGATTTGCTTCTGGAATTTCTTTGTACAAAGCTTCAATGGTAGCAAGAGATCCAAGCCCGATGTCCAATTGGTAAATATTCTTTTCTTTTTCCAAAAGAATCACAACGGCTTCAATGTTTTTGGATTGGAAATATCCATCCAGATCACTTCGAGATTTGTCAGCCGGAAGTTCCACGACAGTACGAAGTCCACCGTTAAAATCAAGTGAGTGAGCAAACCCACCATACTTACCAAAGGTGACCACAAACCCAAAAACAATCGCTAAAAACGAAAAACTAAGAGTGAAGTATTTATACTTTGTGAAATTGATATTACGCATTTGTAGTCTCCTTTTTTCCAAAGAAGAAAGGTCTTAAATTTAAATGATGAACGCCCATTCGGTTCACTGCTAACTCCATAAATAATCTGGAGAGGAAAAGAGAGGTAAATAGAGTTGTGACAATCCCCCAACAAAGAGTGATCGCAAAACCTTTGATTGGTCCGTTACCAAGTCGAATCATTAAAATCCCCGCAATCAGAGTGGTTACGTTCGCATCCATAATGGTCCAAAATGCGTTTTCAAAACCACGGGTCACAGCAATCGAAAGTGCCCTACCTTCTTCTATCTCTTCTCTGATCCTTTCATAAATGATTACGTTTGCATCCACGGCCATACCTGCCGTCAAAATGATCCCGGCAATACCAGGAAGAGTCAAAGTAAAGTCCATCAATGTAAGAAGAGCAGCTAAAATGATCAAGTTTACAAGAAGCGATAAGTCAGCGATAAAACCACCTAACCTGTAATAGAAGATCATATAAATCATTACTAGGAAAAATCCAATGGCAACAGCTTTTACACCCACTTCGATGGATTCAATTCCAAGAGTTGGTCCAATGAATCGCATCTCCAAAACGGAAAGTGGAATGGGAAGTGCTCCTTCAGAAATTACGTTCGCCAATCGAATGGCTTCTTGTTCCGAAAAACTTCCAGAAATTTCTGCCCGACCACCAGCGATTGGGTCATTGATAACTGGATTGGAGATAACTTTATCTCCCCAAACAATCGCTAGGTTACGACCACGATTTTGTGAAGTAAGATCAAAAAACTTTTCGGCTCCGTTCGGAGTGAGAGTAAAACTAACCATCCATCCATAAGAGTTTGAGTTATAAGATGGTTGGGCATTGGTCATATCATTGCCAGACAAAGCAATTTTACGTTCCAAAACCACAAAACTACGAGGTAAAAGTGCAGACTTTGCTGCATTTCCACGCGCCCACATTGCATAAACTTTAAAGTCTTTAGGGATATTGTATTTTTTTTCTAGACCTTCTAAAAACTCATCTTGGGCTTTTTTGCCCGCTTTGTTTTTTACAAGTTCTTGGAATAAGAAAATATCGGTGTTTTCTCTTTTTCCTAAATCCATCATACGACGTTCGTTGTCAGCAATTTGGCTTTTATATAGGAAAGGAGTTGGTTCTTCCAAACGATATTCTACCGTTTCGGTGTTTTGTAGAATTTCTAAAATGGCTGCTGAATTGGATACACCTGGAAGAGAAACTTCAATCGCATCTTGTTCTTTTTGGATACGAACCTGTGGCTCTGTTAGGTTTTGAGTCGTCAGACGATTGTCAATGATCATCTTCGCTTTTTCTAATTCTACAATTTTGCGCATGGGAGAAAGATCAAAACTAGATTCAATTTCGGCGAGTCTTGATTTTGCTTTTTCTTTTTCTTCTGGTTTTGTTGCTGGGTTACTGAGTGTTAGGTTCAGTTCAGTTATTTCTTTTGCGTAAAGGTCTTTGAGTTTAGAAGTATAATCATCAAAGTCACCTTTGAGGACCACTCGCATTCCACCCTGTAAATCTAGACCCAACTTAATGGATAAAGATTTACCACCACGAATTGTTTCCTCAATCCATGTAGGTTCTAGTTTGTTTTTGGATTCACTGACCAAAGACTGATTTTCTTGGGAGATTTGGTTGATCTTTGCAGAAGTAATGAATCGCCCTTTTACTATATAAAAAGGATTCTCTTTAGGAGGAAGGGTGCCTTGTGGTTCAATGGTCCAACCAGAAGTTTTGCCATAATCTTTCGCCCAACGATCAAAAAGGGCATTTACCAATTCTTTTTGATTTGCTCCAGGAAGAGAGTAAACATCTTCTCTCACAACAATCTTTAACGTACGATCGGCGAAGTTCGGATACAAAATGGTAAAGGAAACCGCCAGAATCAAAAAAGGAAGAATCAATAGTCGATACGATTGCAAGTTAGTTTGCTCCTAAAATTATTATCTTCTATAAGAACGACTGCTAGATCCCGGGCGTGCGGATCTAAGTCTATAAAACGCAAAGAGAATGATAATCCCAAGGATCATCATCGCTTTTTTATATTTAGCAAAAAAATCAGAGAAATTAAAAAGAGATTTTCCAGTTTCTTTGTTGGAAGAGAGGTTTGTTTCAACACTTCCACTTTCTGTTTTTCCCATTTTTAAATCGGAAGCAAAACCAGGAAGTCCAGTTGGTTCCACGGAAACATTTGAATCCATCCACATACCGTTACTCACCACTTCCTCTTCTTCTACCACAGCGAGTGGTTTGTCTAAGCCAGGAAGGGATTTGTCTGTTACAGGAACAGTTGTATTCGAATTAGGATTGGAAACTAAGTTTGTGTTTTGAGGAAGAGTCTCGCTGGTGAGTTGGTTTTGTTTGGATTTCTTTTTAGATTTCTTCTTTTTACCCGTAGTGGTTCCGGTTGTAGTCACAACATTTGTTTGTTTTTTGGTTGTGGTTACATTGGTTTCTTCTTTGGGTTTGGTAGTTGTCGATTTAGGTTTATCATTTACCTTATCTAAAAAATCCAAACCCTCCTGTGCGAGGAGGGAAGCCGAAAAACAAATTGATACGGTAATTAAGAAGAGTTTCTTCATCTTAGGCTTTCTTCTTCAGAATAGCGCTAGTTTCAAAAGTTACGTTTGTGTTCGCAGCAACACTGAGAACGACTGTTTCGTTATTGTCTTTGAACTCTACGATCTTTCCATGAAGGCCACTATTTGTGACTACGTTGTCCCCTTTTTGGAGGTTCGTGATCATCTCCTTTCTTTTTTTCTCTTCCTTTTTGTTTGGAAGAATCACAAGAAAGTACATAGCAACTAACATGATCGGAATGATGATGAGTGACTGGAGAGACGACTTTGCACCTTCTTCTTGGGCAAGGATGAGGATTTCTGGTGTTAAAAAGTTAAAATTGAGCATAGCTATTTATCCAATGTTTACAGGCCTTATCTTAAATTCAATGTTTCACGAACGAATCGGAGAACTTTTTTCTCTAAGATGGCCGCTTTGGCAGTTTCGTATCCTGTTCGTATATCCTTTGTGGCCCCTAGCAAAAACATAGCAACACCCGCATTGAGTGCCACCATAGAAGTGCCCCCGGTGGATTCGCTAGGATCCAGAACCGCTCGGAATAAGGACTCTGCCCCCTCTTTTGAAGAAGAGAACACTGTATTTCTGTCCAATTCCTTGGCATTTAGGCCAAGTTCTTTCGGGTCAAAGGTGAGTTCCTTGG
Organism: Leptospira mtsangambouensis; assembly: GCF_004770475.1. Lineage (NCBI taxonomy): Bacteria > Pseudomonadati > Spirochaetota > Leptospiria > Leptospirales > Leptospiraceae > Leptospira > Leptospira mtsangambouensis. Next base: position 561,878 of record NZ_RQHK01000002.1, on the reverse strand, counting down.
TATCCTTTCCATCAAAATAGGCAAAATCCGTTTCTTCAAAGATGGAAAATTCATCCAGTCCATCTCGCGAATGGCAGACAATGGCCCGTTTCGAGCCAAGCCTTCCTAAAATTTCCGCCATCGGCAAACAGAGAGATTTATCGTAAACCCCGACCATTTGGTGAGACGGTGCGAAAGGATTGGAAAGAGGTCCAATCAAATTGAAAAAAGTGCGAAAGCCCAAGGCTGTACGAACAGGTCCTGCGTATTTCATGGCTGGGTGCCAAGCGGGAGCAAACAAAAATACAAATCCTGTGCGTAAGAATTCCGATTCAGAATCTGCTGTGGACTGGTCTAGTTTGTATCCGAGTCCCGATAAAATATCGGAACTTCCGGAAAGAGAAGAAACCGAACGATTCCCATGTTTGGCCACTTTGAATCCAAGGCTTGCTAGAGTGAGAGCCGAAAGAGTCGAAACATTCAAAGTTCCCTTTCCATCTCCCCCTGTCCCACAAGTATCCAAAAAATCAAAATCAAACTTCTTAGAAGGTTTGATGGCATGGTTACGCATCGCCCGAACAAATCCGTACAATTCGTCCGTTGTTTCTCCCTTCATTTTCATGGCGGTGAGAAAAGAAGCAAGAACAGGTTCTGGAACTTTTCCGTCCATGACCTCACTTAAAAAAAGTTCGGCATGGTCATCCACAAGGTGGTGTCCAGAAACAACTTGTCCGAGTATTTCTTTAACTGTTGGCGCGGTCATAAAAAATCCTTTTAAGGTTTGCGAAAGTTAACAACTGATAATTGGTCACAATATAACGAAGCCCGGAAATGACAGTGATGAATGTTGTGAATAACATTCCAAAATAAGGAACAAAAGAAGCAATGGAATCAAAGAAGTCTGTAAAACTCAAAGACTCTGTGGTTTTGGCCAAGGTATAAAACTCATTAGCATGTTGTGAGGCAACTTCAAAGGTCGAATACCCAGAAAGTTTTCCCATGGCATAAGTTTCGTTGATCATAGCCCTTCTTTTACCTGAGATGAGCATAAACACAACCAGGATCATTAAGATGGCTCCCATCTGGAAGGCAGTTTTTACTTTTCCCATCATCGTTGTGCGTAGGCTATTTCCCGAACGAACCGCAATGTAACGTAGGAAGGTGATGAGCATATCGCGCCCAATGATCAGCACCACCATCCATACCTCGATGGGTTCGTGGATGAATAAAAAAGTAACAAAACATCCAATGACTAAAAACTTATCAGCAAGTGGATCGAGAAATTTTCCAAACTCGGTTTGTTGGTTCCACTTACGTGCTAAGTATCCATCCACAAGATCAGTGAGAGAAGCAAGAGCAAAGAGGACAAAGGCAAAAATTTGGTATTCCCATTCCTTTTGGAAAAGGGAAAAGATAAAAAAAGGAAGTGCTAGAACCCGAAGTACAGTAAGCAAATTCGGAATATTGGCAATGGTTTTCCAATCTTCCACTAAACCACCCAAGTCCCCGACATATCGAGTTCATAAAAAGAGTCCACTCTTACCTGACCAAACTGACCAACCTTTAGACCTTCTTCTTCAACATAAACCACTTCATCAATTTCTGGAGCATCTTGGAAACGGCGAACAATAGCACCTTTCTCCAAAACCTCATCCACAACGGCAGGATATAATTTTCCAATTCGATTTTGGTGGATGGATTTTAAAGTCCCAAGATACGCATCCCGGACAAGATTCACACGACGAGCAATCTCTTTGTCTTTGAGTTGCCCATCCATCGTAGCACCCTTGGTTCCGTCTTGCGGGGAATAAGGAAATAAATTTACCTTTTCTGGTTTTACGTCTTCCACAAACCGAATGATTTCTTCCACATCTTCCATCGTTTCCCCAGGGAAACCCAAAATAAAGGAAGTTCGAATTTCCAAATCGGGCCTTAGGTCCCTTGCCTTTTGGAAGAGAGATTTGAAATAAGAATATTCACCAGTGCGGTTCATGGATTTTAAAACGGATTTGGAAACATGTTGCAAAGGGCTTTCCAAATACGGGGCAATTTTAGGAATTTCACCGTAAAGATCGAGTAACTTTTCTGTTTTTTTATCCGGATACAAATAGAGGAGACGAAGGAGTTCCACACCATCCACATCCGCAACAGAACGAACCAAATCCAAAAGTTTATCCGTATCCTTTCCATAAAACACAGTATCTTGGGAAACAAGACAGATCTCTTTCGATCCCGCTTTCACTGCTAATTTCGTTTGCGATAATACATCGGTAATATCTGTATCGCGATACTTTCCGCGTAAGTTAGGAATGATACAGAAGTGACAACCACGGTTGCAACCATCAGAAATTTTTACGTAGGAATACGGTTTGGAATAATTTTCGATTCCCTTGCTGGTAACTAGTCTTTCCAGGAGGTCTTCATTGAATTCAGAAAGATCTTTAAAATCTAGAGGGAAACTTTTCCTAAGGATCTCCCCTGCTTTGTCATATTTCCCAGTTCCAAAATGAAGGTCCACTTCAGGAAGGTCATCGGAAATTTCTTTTCCTGCCCGTTCTGCAAAACAACCAACAACAACTAACTTTTGTTTGTTTTTCTTTTTGATATCAATGGAATCTAAAATGGTTTGAATGGTTTCTTTGGTGGCATCTTGGATAAAAGTACAAGTATTCACCAAGTGGAAGTCACTTGCTTCGGGGCCAGCCGCAGGAAGAAGACCTTCTTTCAAAAGTGACTGGTGCATGGCCATCGAATCGACGGTATTTTTGGGACAACCGAGAGTCGTGATAAAAAACGACTTCGGTGTCTCTTCCGTTTTTTCTTTTAGCTTTGGCATTACTCGCCTAACTCTCCAATAATGGACTGAGTTGAATCATAAGGATTTGGTTTGCGAATGAAGATTTTTTTGACGAGTTTTCCAGGTTTTCCAAGGACCGAACGTTCCTTTCCGTTTTGGACCATTTCCACAGCCCCACCATCACCTACTTTGATTTCAAGGCGATCACGAGCTTCTAAGTGTTTGACTTCCCCGGCAGAAACAAGGCCTCTTTCCCCCATTTGACCATCTAACACAAATTCTACGTAACTTGGTTTAGAGAAAAATAAAGTGACTTGGATGGGAACATCTCCCACGGGAGATTTTACAGCAGCCCCTTCTCTTTCTTCTTTCAGTGTCACAAGAACTTTGGCCGATTTTTCAGTCACAGCTTGGGTCACTACACGGATATCACGACGTAGAGAAGACAATTCCTCGATGCGATAGGAAAGGATGGTTTCCTCTCCCTCTGCTGTTTGGAAAAAATATACATTTTTTTCAGGGAAAATATTAAATCCAAGGTTTGCTTTCCCATTGGAAACACCTTTGATAAACATCTTACATTGTTGGTTGTTGACGCTAAAACTTACACCACGGTCTTCTGTTAAAATAAAAGGTACACTGGCGTTCTCTGGAACACTTTGAGAAACAAAATTAATTCCAGATGGAATGTCTGAACTTGCTACAGTCTCTACTGTCGAACCAACTTCTGCTGTTTCTTCATCCATTGATCCTGAGTTGGAATCTTCAAAACTAATATAGATGATATAAGCCGAGATCACAAAAAGAAAAATGGAAACAAGGCTAATGATTTTATTTCGATCTAAGTTTAAAGGTGTAGTCGTCGGTCTTGTGAGTTCTTCCAAAGGAGCTTGTGATTCCTCAATTTGTTCCCCACGATAAAGGTTGAGTAACATCGCAGCATCTAACTTTAGATAACTTGCATAGTTTTTTAAAAAACCGAGAGCAAAGGTCTCTGCTGGAAATTGAGAATAATCTTCTGTTTCCAAAGCAATGATGTATTTGGCTGCGATATTTGTTTCTTTCGCAACATCTTTGACAGATAGTTTTTTATCTTCTCTTGCTTCTCGAATGATTTGACCGACTCGTTTAGTATTCAAAATGATATCCTCTTTAGCTTAGTTCTCGGAGACAAGTGGGTTGTTGACAATCTTCGCGTTTCCGCTCATATGAAAATTGAAAACCCCGTCTTGGATTTCTTCAGAAAAATTAATATTGGAAAATGAAATGGTGGTAACTTTCCCACGACCATCAGTGGCCACTGCTTTTTTGATTAAGTAAGATTCAGAATCTACAAAGAGTTTCATCTTTTCGAACCCACCAATCTTTTCTCTTTGGTCAAGGTCCAACACAAAGTATTTGGTAACATCACCCATCGAACGAGGTTGTTCAATGGTATCAAATTTATAATGATATTTACGAAAGAGGCGGTTGAGTCCATCAGGGCTATTGGTTGTAAAGATAGGTCCAGAGGTATTTTTACGATCGAGGGTTAAATCTTGTTTTCCAACAGCACCTAACCGCTTGATAAAGATATGAAGCGTTTTTCCATCGGACACAATTTCGTCACCTTCCGGTTCAGCGAAGTTGTATCTGATTTTTCCGGGACGTTTGTAAAAACATTTCCCACGCATCTGTTTTTCCTTTTTGTTGTCTTCTGTTTTGATGAGAAAATCAGCCGAATAGGAATTGATATCACTAAAGTTTTTCTTTATCTTTTTCACCACTTCGGAGGGTGAATGCCAATTGTGAGCCGGACTTGTTTGGGCACCAAGAGAAACACCCAAGACAAGTAACAAAGATCCGATCCATACTTTCATAGATTCCCAGTTTTTCAGACAAACTTCTCTTGTCGATGATTTACGCTGAACGCAGGATTTCCCGGGGTTTGGCCCCGACTTGAGGTGAAACATACCCCCTCATTTCCATAAGTTCCATTAGCCTGGCGGCTTTGTTGTAACCGATTCTCATCCTTCTTTGTAAGTAACTGGCGCTGGCTTTTTTTTCGGTAACCACGATATTCCAAGCCTCATCAAAAAGTTCTTCATCTTCGTCAGAGGCCATTTCGATATTCGTTTCATCGTCCCAGTTCATTTCCACATACGCTGGAGCACCCTGTTTTTTGGCCTCTTCCACGATGGACTCAATTTCTTTCTCTTCAATAAAAGGAGCTTGGATCCGAAGAAGGTCGCTGGAAGTCGGAGACCGGTATAAAAAGTCCCCTTTTCCAAGGAGAGTCTCAGCCCCACTCGTATCCAGAATGGTTCTAGAGTCCGTTTTTTGAGCTACTTGGAAGGCCACCCTTGCCGGGCAGTTTGCTTTGATGACACCGGTGATCACATCCACAGAAGGCCTTTGGGTTGCCATCACCAAATGGATTCCCACCGCTCTTGCTTTTTGAGAAATACGTTGGATCTGTTCCTCCAGATCTTTTCCGGAAACCATCATGAGGTCAGCAAGCTCATCAATAAAGATCACAATGTACGGTAGTTTTTGAAAGCCCTTGGCATGGGCATATTCATCCACCTTTTCATTGAAACTTTTGAAATCCCTACTTTTCAATTGAGAGATCATTTGGTATCGACTCTCCATTTCTTGGATGGCCCAGGATAATGCCTTCGTTGCTTTTTTAGGATCGGTGATGACTGGCATGAGTAAATGTGGAATTCCTTCATAAAGGGTCATCTCCACCATCTTTGGATCGATCATAATAAAACGAACTTCTTCTGGGGAACGAGTGCAGATCAGGCTTGTGATCATCGCATTGATACTCACCGACTTACCAGAACCAGTGGTTCCTGCCACAAGTAAGTGAGGGAGTTTGGCGATATCAATCATCACAAGTTTTCCCGAGATATCTTTTCCAATACAAATCGAAAGATCTTTGGCTTTGTGTTGGAGGATGGTATCTTTTAAAATCTCTGATAAAAATACATCTTCCCGAATTCGGTTCGGAACCTCAATTCCAATCGACGCCTTACCAGGGATAGGTGCCACAATCCGAATGTTTTTGACTTCCAAATAGGCCCTGATTTCATCCGAAAGGGAAACAATACGGTTCAGTTTGATTCCGTTCGGAATGGTGATCTCATAACGAGTGATGATCGGTCCTCTTTCTTTTGTGACAACCTTGGACTCAATCCCAAAGTGCCCCGTGGACTCTTCAATTTTACGAGAGATCAGATCAAGCTCCGAATCATTTTTCATGATATTGGCAACGGGAACTTGGTGAGATGAAAGAAGCCTTGGAGAAATATAATACTTTCCTTTTTTTAGTTTTGGTTTGGGAACCATAGAACCAAACATCAGTTCTTGTTGTTCTTCTTTCGGAGCCAGTTTTTTCTTTCCAAAATTTCCAGAACTTAGGTTAGAACGAACCAATGGAGAATTCTCTTCCACCGCCAAGGTTTCGAGAGTTTCCTCTTCATATACTTCAGTATTTTCCCCACCTTCTTCTTCAGAAGATTCATCCTCTTCCTCATCGTTTGTTTCCCAACCTGTTTCTTCCACAAGAGACAAACGAAGAGATTCCGGAATATGAATGGCCTCGGAAGCCATGTTTCCTTCTTCTTTTGGATGAACAAAAGAACTTGTTTCGGACAAATTCTCTTCCGCATCCGATTCCTCAGATGTTTCTTCTTCAAAATCATCATCTTCTTCCTCATAGGCAAAGGAAGAAAGACCAGAGGAGGCAAGAATTTGGGTATCTCTAGCAAATGAAGGTTTTATTGGGTCTAGTTTCGGAAGTTCTAAACTATCGAGTCCCAGAGCCTCATCCAGTTTTGGTTTCCACTTAGTTTCAGGAAATTGGAAAAGGATTTTAGATTCTCTATTACTTTCGATTTCTTCCAATTCTGCAATTGTTCGCCTATTATCCGTTAGCTTTAATTTAGAAATCAAAATTTCATTTTTTTCAAATTCAGCAAGTGAATCTAATTTGGATTCTTGTTTTTGGAATCGAAATACTTTTCCTGATTCATCAAAAAATCCTTCAAAATGAGAAGCGTTGCGATACCGAACGGATGGAGTTTTTTTCGAGGCAGGATTTTTATGAAGACGATCCTTTGAACCAACATTTCCGATGGGCTTTTTTTCCTCTGCCACCACATTCCAAAAATGGTGGGCCAAATCCTCTTTGGATTCTTCTTCTGTTTGGACTGCAAACCATTGTTTGTTTCGAATTTCCTCAAGGGGTGCTCTTCTTGTGGAAACCACAGATTCTAAAAACTGAGGAAGTCTTAAATGAGGAAGCTCATTTCTTCCACCTAACAATCTATAGATTCCATTGGAGTATTTGTTTAAGGCAGCAAAGGTAAAAGACCAAGCCCCATCTTCGAGCCAAATCACGGCAAAATATAAGTATAAAAAGAAAACAACAAGGATACGTCCTGTCTCCCCAAAGAGATAAGAAAAAACCCAAGAGAAAAATTGGCCCAGAATCCCACCACTATCACCCACATGTCCCAGTGGAGTTTCCAGTAAGTTCAAACTGACAGTGGTTGCCACAAGAAATAATGGGAAAAATAGTGCTTTGCCGAGTCTGTCAAAGTCAGGGTTTCGGAGAGAAAGAACACCTAACATCAAAACAAAACCTGCGAGTAAAAAAGAGGACTTTCCTAAAATGTATAATAATGTGAAGGCAATGTAATGCCCAAGCCTTCCAAACCAATTGAAAAGTGATCCGTCCTCTCCTTCCTGAAAGGAAAAGAGAGAAAGAAGTAAAAACACACCGGAAAATACTAATAGATACGGAAGGAAGTCTTTGCGTGGCAAAGTCCATCCCCATACGGATTTTTTAGGGTCCATACCGGAAATATCGGCCGGTTTTGAGACATAGGCAGAAAAAAAATGGAAGCCGGAAGGCTTTCCTTAAACCAAAATTCTAGCCCTTAAAATTGGTAAAATTGGCATCAAAGTTGAAATTGGCGTTGCGAATCGCTGCCATTACCTCTTGCAAATCGTCCTTTTTTTTGCCCACAACCCGAACCGAATCCCCTTGGATGGAAGCCTGAACTTTTAGTTTTTGGTCTTTGATGAGAGTGGTGATTTGTTTGGTCTGTTCTTTGTCCAAACCATTCTGAATCTTTACCTTTTGGCGGACCGTTTGGCCAGTGGCTGGTTCAATTTTGGAGTCAAAATCAAAGGCCTTCAAACTAATGCCCCTTTTGGCCATTTTTGTGGTCAGGACATCAATCACTTGTTTCAGTTTGATATCATTTTCAGAAGTTAAAACCAAAGTGTCTTCTGTTAATTTGATTTCGGAGTTGGACCCTTTAAAATCAAACCTGGTTTGGATTTCTGTCATGGCCTGGGCCACTGCGTTTTGTATTTCCGGTCTTTCGATTTTGGATACAATGTCAAATGATGGATCTTGTGCCATAGTTTACTCCTTACGAACTCTTATCTCTGTTATCCTAATTTCTTTTTGGAAAGTTCCAAGGCAAATTCCAAAGCTGCCCCAAGGATTTCCGGTTTTTTACCACCGCCTTGTGCCATATCGGGTCTTCCCCCACCTTTTCCATCTAACATCACCAAGGTTTCTTTTAATAAATCCCCACAGTGGATTCCTCTTTCATTCAAAACCTTGTTACACATAAAAACGAGAGTGCTGGCTTCCCCATCGCTTGTTCCAAACAAACAAAGAACTTCTGGTTCTTTGGCTTTGAGGCTATCGGCTAAATCCTTTAAAGATTTTGCATCTACTGCCTCAAATACTTCTGTCACCACTTTTCCCTTAGGAAGTGAATGTGCTTTTTTTAAGAGACCATCCACAAGTTCCGGATTCATTTGAAAACTCAATTGTTCCTTTTTCTTTTTTGCTTTGAAAAGGGCACTAGACTTTTCTTCGAGTTCCGTCTCCAAACTTTCGCGAAGTTTGCGTAAATGTTCTACGGCCGTATTCCCTTCTTTCACAAAAAGGCTTTGTAAGTCTTCGGGAGCTGGCACGGAAGTGCCAATTCCAAATTCTTTCAAATCGCCAAAGGTTTCTTTGGCCGACAAGTTATGTGTTTCAACTTTTGCTGCGAGAGTTTGGAACTGGGATAAAAAGTATTCAATGACCGAATCCCCACAAATGGCTTCTACTCTTCGGTTTCCTGCCCCAGGACTTCCTTCTTTGATGATGGCAAAGTATCCAATTTCTTTTGTATTCGTTACATGAGTTCCCCCACAGAATTCTTTGGATTTATCACCCATAGAAATCACACGAACCAAATTCCCATATTTTTCATCAAACATGGATAAGGCGCCAGACTTTTTAGCAGCATCAATATCTAAAACTTCTGTTTTGACTGAAATTTTGGCATTCACTGCCTCATTCACATCTTTTTCAATAGAGACAATTTCCTCTTCCGAAAGTGCTTTTGGATGGGAAAAATCAAATCGTAAATAATCAGAAGAAACAATGGAACCTTTTTGTGCCACATGGTTCCCGAGAATCCTGCGAAGGGCACCATTTAACAAGTGTGTGCCAGAGTGGTGGTTGGCTAAATTTTGGCGCCGACTGGTATCAATCTCTGCCTCAATGGTTTCTCCAACAGAAATTTTACCTTTGAGAATGATTCCGAGATGTAAAAAAGTTTCGTTTTCTTTTTGAGTGTCTTGGACTTGGAACTGGAATCCTTCTTTTTTGAGGTAACCCCAGTCACCTACCTGACCACCACCTTCCGCATAAAAGGGAGTTTTATCTAAAACCACAACGGCTTCCGATCCTTGGTTTGCCTCGGATACGGATTTTCCATCCACAAAAAGATATAAAACCTTTGCCTGTGTTTTAAATTCCGTATATCCTAAAAATTCCGTTTTGAGTTCTGGACTGGCACTAAGACCCGTTAGGTATTGGATTTTTTTTCCTTTCCAACTCGCACGAGATAAATCTCGATCCTTTTCAAGTTCCTCTTCAAATCCCTTGTCATCAAAACCAAAACCTCGGTCTTCCACAAGTTCCTTTGTCATTTCTCTTGGGAACCCGTAGGTAGAATACAAACGAAACCCCTCTTTTCCGGTAACAACCATTTGCTTATTCGATTTTAAGTGATTCAAAAGAGATTCCAATTCTTCTAGTCCCACTTCCAAAGTGTGAAGGAAAAGTTCTTCCTCTTTTTTTAAGATGGATTCAATGTCTTTTGCTTTGTCTTTTAGTTCTGGATACCTTACGGAATATAAATCGCGGAGTGTCCCCACTAGTTTGTATAAAAAAGGTTCGTGGATTCCTAGTTTTCTTGCAAATAACGATGCCCGACGAATGAGCCTACGAATGACATAACCACGTCCCGTACGGTCAGGAAAAATCCCATCCCCTAACGAAAAGAATACGGATCGGGAATGATCCGTGATCACTCGAAAAGATTGTTTTGTAGATTCGTCGTAAGTAATCCCTGAGAGTGTTTCAATTTTACGAATGATGGATTTTAATTCATCGGTATCATAAACGGAGTCCACTTCTTGCAGTAACATGGCCACACGTTCGAGGCCAGAACCCGTATCAATTCCTGTTTGTTTTAAAGGAAGGAGTTCTCCCGAAACAGTTTGGTTAAATTGGTTGAATACTAAATTCCAATATTCTAAATAACGATCACAATCACATCCAGGTTTGCAGTCTGGATTGTTACCACAATTCGGGCCGCCTTTTTCAGGGCCTCGGTCTAAATACAATTCCGAACAAGGACCACAAGCACCACTGTCTCCAGCAGGACCCCAAAAATTATCCTTTTTTCCAAGCCTTACAATTCGTTCTTCGGGAATCCCTGCTTCCATCCATATTTTTTTGGCTTCATCATCATCTAGGTAAATGGTGACCCAGATTTTTTCTTTGGGGATATGAAGATGGTTTAAGGAAAAATCTAACGCGTATTCGATGGCCTCTTTTTTAAAATAATCACCAAAGGAAAAATTCCCAAGCATTTCAAAGAAGGTACAATGTCTTTCGGTTTTACCTACCACTTCCAAATCGGTGGTACGAACACATTTTTGAACGGAGGCAGCTCTTGTGTAGGGTAACTCCACCGCTCCTGTAAACAAAGGTTTGAACTGAACCATTCCGGCGGTTGTGAATAAAAGTGTTGGATCCCCCTTGGGGATTAGGCTTGAGGAAGGCACAATCGTGTGGCCTTTCCCTTTGAAATAACTAGTATACAACTCTGCAATTTCGCGGACAGTTTTCGACATCATACACTTACAGCGAAATCGGGTTTGCCTCCTAGGGCAAGGAAATTAGAAGTTAACTCTGCCTTAATTCCCGGTATTGGAGAAAAGAAAACAAGGCAAAACAAAGAAACATCCCACCTAAAATCCCAAAAGTCCAATGGGAACCAATGGTATCAGCAAGCAGGGCCGATAGAAAACCGGAGACCGCAGGAGTGAACTGGAAACAAACTGTATAAAGAGAAAGGATTCTTCCCCGAAGTCCATCTTCTGCCCGTTTTTGTAAAATGGCAGGAAGGAGACTCGAAAGAACTCCCCCCGAAACTCCAAAACAAAACAAAAAAAAGGAAGTGGCTTCTGGTTTCCCAAAAGGAACAAAACCCAAAAAGAAAAAAGACGATAAGGTAAAAACTATCAATAACACAAGTCCCTTTCTTTCCAGATGGTGAAAGAGAATGGTGAGAATCCCACCGAGAAATAATCCAGGACCTAAAAAGACAAGGACCGTCCCTCGTGCGAGTTCCCCTAGACCCAGTTCATTTCTTACATATTTCGGAAGGATGACTTGGATGGGACCGAGGGCCAACATACTGAGGATCGCCATATACATCACTTGTCTAGAAACAGAATCTACTTTTAGGAAATCTAAAACAACCTTCAGATTTGCCGAAAAAGAAGGAATTTTTGCCAGTTTGAAAAGATCCGAACTAAGGTTTGGATGATGAATTTTTAATTCGTATCTTAACATGGAAAAGGCGATCATAGAAAAAAAATGAAAAGAAGCTAAAACCAAAAATAAAGACGAATAACCACCTTCTTCCCGAAACCAACCCACAGCAAGAGGACTCATCCCAAAAGCAAAAATCAAAAGTAAATTTCCCGCAATGGTATGAAAAACAAGGCGATGTGATTCCATCACTTCGCATAAAATTGCCATTCTTCCCGGAAGAACCGTTGTCATTCCAATCCCATTTACAAATGCCAATGGTAATAATAGGAAAGGATAAGTTATAAAAATTTCAGTAAATGCACCTAACAAAAATGAGGAGATCAATAGGAAAAATTGAAAACTCACAACCACCCATTTTTTAGAAAAATGATCGAGTAAGTAACCTGTGTATAAAAAGAAAATGGGAAACGGTAAAAAGAGGAAAAAGAAAACAATCCCAGAGAAACCTTTTACTGTATCTAAGGTTTGGGAAAATATAACGATCGAATATAAAAAACAACTACTGGCAAAGGTACCAATTGCAAAGGCAAAATAAAATAAGATTTGGTTCAATTGACACCTACCTAAAAAAAAAGCCTCCCGAATAGGAGGCTTTGATCGGAAAAAAGAGGATTTTCCGATTAACGTTTAGAGAACTGAGTTCCTCTACGAGCTTTGCGTAGACCGTATTTTTTACGTTCTACCATACGGCTATCTCGAGTGAGAAATCCTTCTTTTTTCAAAGTAGGTTTCAAAGACTCATTGAAAGCCACAAGAGCACGAGCAACTGCGTGACGGATGGCTCCCACTTGGCCAACCACTCCACCACCAGTTACATTGAGTGCAATATCATACTTGTCGCGAGCTTCTAAAACAAGAAGTGGCTCAAGTGCACGGCGAACTAAGTGTTCTCCGTTTTTAATGTAATCTTTTACATCTTTATGGTTTACTGTGATTTTTCCAGTTCCAGATGCGATTTTTGCACGTGCAACGGATGTTTTGCGTCGGCCTACTGCCCAAACTGCTTTTTGCGCCATATTATTTCAACTCCAGTTTTAGGGGCTTTTGAGCTCCCAAGTTGTGGTCATTACCTGCGAATACGCGGCAATTTCTCAACATTTGATCACCTAACTTCGATTTAGGTAACATTCCTTTGACTGCTTCCATGATCACTCTTTCTGGATTCTCTTGGATGAGTTTGTGGAAAGCGATAGCAGTCATACCACCTGGGTAACGTGAGTGGTGGTAGTAAATTTTTTGTTCTCTTTTGCGACCTGTTACAGCCACTTTAGAAGCATTAACGATAATGATATTATCACCACAATCCTGGTTAGGAGTGAAGGTAGATTTGTGTTTTCCGCGAAGGCGGGAAGCTACTTGACTTGCCAATCTTCCGAGAGTCTTATCAGTTGCGTCCACAACAAACCACTGTTTTTGTACGGCTTCTTTTGCAATAGAAGGGGTCTTGTGGGCTTTAGACAATAGTTCCATAAGTACGAGATTTTCCTCTTTTATGTCAGGATTTTCGGTTTTCACACCGGGTCAAACAAATTTATTGGGATTTAACTTTGAAAGAATCCGAAATTATACGAACTCTATTTGGGACAACCCCTCCCCCTGAAGACGATTGTTACTTCTTGGCCCCGAACCGTCTTGTCACCACGGACTCACTCTCCGAAGGAACACATTTCCTTCACCAGTGGTCTTCACCGCAGATTTTGGCAAAAAAACTCGTGGAAGTCAATGTTTCCGATATCATTGCTTCCGGAGGAAAACCCAACGAATGTTTTCTGAACCTAGGTCTCTCCTCAGTTTCTAGAAAAAAAGAATGGATCAAAGGTTTTTCAAAAGAATTGCGAAAATCTTTAGACCAATATGGAATGAAACTCGCGGGAGGCGACACCTTTTCCGCGCCTACCACCCAACTGGCACTGACAGTTGTCGGCACAGTGGACAAACCTTGGTTACGTTCGGGTGGGAAATTCGGAGATTACCTATATCTCACAGGAAGTCTAGGCTTAAGCCAATTGGGCTACAAAACCCTTAAAAAAAAATCAAAAGACAAAATTTATAAAGAAGCAGTGGAACGCCATCTCTCTCCTAAGTCTCGCTATGCGATCTTAAATAAACTAAAAGATTTTAAAATTCATGCATGTATGGACATTACCGATGGGCTCATCCAAGACAGCGAACGTTTGGCTCTCACCTCCAAGGGAAGGTTAAACATCCAAATCGAATCGGTTCCCCTCCACCCACTCGCCGTCCAAGAACTTGGAATTGATTTGTGTTTGGGATCTGGGGAAGAATTAGAACTTTTGTTTTTATCACCAAATATTTTGCCAACTAAACTTGCTGGTATTCCCGTGACAATGATAGGGAAATTTGAAAAAGGAAAACCGGGAGTATTATTCCAAAAAGAAGGGAAACACTACCTCCCCAAAACAAGAGGGTTCCTTCACTTTTCAGAAGAGGAATAAGGAAGGAAAATCTTAAATTCAACTTTTGTTTCTTTCACATCACTTGTATGATCAATTAAATTTAATGCAGAGATGGAACCGCCAAAACGGATGATGGTCTGCATCACAAAACTCAATCCAATTCCAAAATCCAAAGAACCATGTTTTTCATATATATTTTTGTTTAACCTAAAAAATGGTTCAAATATCAAATCCAGATACTCATTCGGAATTCCGTTTTTTGCAAACTGTTCATCTCCAAGAGAATTCACAATCGATAAATAAATTCCGTCTGAATCCAAATTCAACATGGCATAAATTTTACTAGAGCTTTGCGAAAAACGCATCGCATTTAACAAAAGTTCGTGTATCACTTTGCGAAAAAAAACTTTGTTCAGTAATATTTTTTGCGATCCAAGTTCCTTGAATTTATATTCTGGAACTAATAATGTTTGGTCTCTTAATTCTAAAATCGATTTCAACTCATCTTTCAAACTTAACATTTCATTAAAAATTACGAAAGGAGAAACAAGTTGTAAATCAATTCGATCAAAAATGATATCTTCTATCTCCATAAATCGATCTAATACTTTTTTTGAATACGCTGCATTTTCCTCCAAAATACTGAGGATATCAGCATCTAAAATGATTCCTCCTCCTTCTGCTTTTGGCATTGATTTGATCAGGTCTATCATTTGAGTTAAAACTCCAAATCCAGCACCTTGTGCTAAACTTGTACGCAGTCCGTAAAACAAGTTTTTGTGCAATTCATGCGAATTTAAATCACCCTTTTTGATCCTGCTATTTTTGTATGCATACCAATCCAAAAGTTTCTCAAGAGAGATAATCTTTTCGCGTTCATATTCAGAATATTCGTAATCTTTTTCTTTGTTTGAAAGTTGGTATTTGATTCGAGATATAAGTTCATTCGGAACCATCGGTTTAATAATGTAATCCTGAACATGTTCCTTCATCACTTCGATAATGAGTTTAGGATCCTCCGTTGATGTAATTACAACGATTGGTATGTGGTTATTAATTTTTCGTATTTCCTTAACAAATTCTAATCCATTTCCGTCTGGCAATTGGAGATCCGTTAAAACAATATTTTCAGTATGAAGATGGTTTTCTGCTAAATACTCTAAGGCTGATTTGATTTTCGCAAAACTGGTAACTTCCATTCCATGTTTTTGCAGTAATCCACTGTAAAGAAGTGAGATGGTGGGATCGTCTTCCAGTAGTAAAACCTTCGTAATCGCTTTTGGCTTTTCCATCACACCATTCGACGAAAAATATGATAACTAGATCAAGGAAAACCAGGAGTTTTATTTCAAAAAAGAGGACACACTTCCTCCCCAAACAAGAAGGTTCCTTCACTTTTCCGAGGAGGAATACGGAAGGGTCACTTTAAATTCCACCTTGGGCAAAACAACATCGCCTAAATGGTCATTAATATTTTTCACAACAACTGTTCCCCCAAACTTTTGAATGGTTTCTCTTACCAAAGAAAGACCAATCCCAAAATCCAAAGATTCGTGTTTTTCATATAAATTCTTGGTGAGTCGAAAAAAAGGCTCAAAAACCAAATCTAAATATTCATTAGGGATACCAACTCCCATCTTCAAATCCCCTGCCACGGAATTTACAATAGAAACAGATAAAGACTCCTGATCTGACTGAAACAAAATAAATATTGCGGAAGATTCAGGAGAAAACTTCATCGCGTTTACCAATAATTCTGAAAAAACTTTGCGAAATAATTCTCGGTTCCAACTGAGTTTAGTTTTCTCGGAAAACCTTTCTTCCAAACTTCCTAGCTGAATTCTTTGGTTTTTAATTTTTAATAGGTGATTCAAACTATTAACAATAGATTGAAATTCCCCTAAAAAACTTTTAGTTCCTACTACTTCTGATGCAACTCTGTCAAAATAATGTTCTCGATTTCTGAAAAAGTATTCAAAACTTTCTTCGCATAACTTGCGTTTTCTTCCAAGATCAAAAGGACTTCTTTTTGGAGAACATAATCTCCAGATTCAGTTTTCGCCATCCCTTTGATGATATCTATGATTTGAACAAGAATTCCAAAACCAGCACCTTACGACAAACTGGCCCTTAGAATATGAAAGAGGTTTTTATGTAATTCTTGAGTATCAAATTCCCCCATCGCCATAGATCGATTTTTAAAACTATACCAATCCAATAGTTTCTCTAATGAGATAATTTTTTCTTTTTCAAAAATTGTTTTTTGATAATCCATTTCCTGTTTGGAAAGATGGTATTCAATTTTTTTTGCTAACTCTTTAGGCGCAATTGGTTTGAAACAATAATCTTGCACATTTTCTTTCATCACATCAATGATCGATTTGCTATCTTCTTCAGAAGACACAACGATGACGGGAATGTTTGAACTTGATTTACGAACTTCTTGTATTATTTCTTTCCCAGTCCCATCAGGCAAAACAAGATCTGTGACAATCAAATCAATGGATTTAAAACCTTCTTCCTTATAGGTTTTCATAGCTGGCCTAACACCCGAAAAAACAACAATTTCGTAACCGAATGGTCGTAAGGATCCTGTATAAAGGAGAGCTGTTGTTGGATCATCTTCGATGATCCAAATTTTTGGTTGGTGTTTCATTCCCACTACCCTCGTCTATTTTGACGAGGGCTATGGAATGAATCTAACGAAAAGCAAGAAAGATAAGGTTGTTATACTTCCCTTTCTTCGTTTTCTACTGAGGATTCGCGAACTTTTCTTGGTTCTTGTGACTCTTTTGGCTCAGAAGCATTATGCTGCTGGGATTCCGTTTGGTCCTGGTTTTGGTTCTGAGAACCACCACCCCTTCTGTCCCGGTGTTTCTTTCTTGGCGGTCTTTTTTTGTTTGGTTCTTTTTTGCGGTTTTGTTGTCCGAACTGATGGCTATCAGGTTTCGGTCTTTGTCGCAATGAAATTTCCCAAAAGAATGCCGTTTGTACTGCTGATTCGTTTCCTTCCGAAATGGCTACGATTTTATAAACCATAAACGCATCGTAGAAGTAGTCCTTCTTTTTAAAGAAAGAGTTTTGTCTTTCTTTTTCATCGTCAGTGACTTGGAAACGAGGTTGGCTGATAAAAATCTTTACCAAATTATCTTGTTCCCGTTTAGGAATTCCCATCCGCTCAAAAACTGACTGAAGACTTTCTTTGATGTTATGCGCTAAATGGCCTCGATCATTTTCATAAAGGTCTTTGATGAGATCATAGAAAATTAACGAGTAAAAGATAGCTGGTGTCATCTCTTCTCTTGCGGAGAGGAGTTTGTCAGTGACTGCCAGTCGTTTCCCAAGTGGTGTTTCCATAAAATGTTCACGCCACTCTGGATCGGTTTTCTTTAGCTTATCAGCTGGTTCCTTAAAAAGTACATCGAGCAAATGATTCTCAGCAAGGCCTTCGAAGATAATCGAAGTTTTCCAAGTTCGAAACATTTTGTTGTATTCTTCTAAAAGTCTTGCTGTGGAAGATTTTTCGAGTTCCAAACGGTTCTTTTTAATGGCCAGTTTGGTTTTTTTCTCGATGTCGAGTCCCAGTAAAACAGAAAACTTAACCGCTCGTAACATACGAACTGGATCTTCTTTGAAGGAAATATCTGGATCACCAATGACCCTAACGATTTTCTTTTGAATGTCTTCGAATCCACCAACGTAATCCAAGATGGAATCGTTTTTAGGATCGTAAAACAAGGAGTTAATGGTAAAGTCGCGTCTAGCCGCGTCTTCCTTTGCTGTACCGAAGGAATTGTCCCGTTTGATGAGATAATCGTTTTCTGCTTTGTGTTTTTCCAAACGATGTTCCGGTAGTGATCGGAACGTCGATACTTCAATAATTTTACCTTTAAAAATGATATGTACAATTTTAAATCGTTTTCCGATGATTCGGCAGTTATTGAAGATCCTTTTGATTTGGTTTGGAGTCGCACTTGTGACTATGTCAAAATCTTTTGGGCGTTTGCCCATAAGCAGATCTCTGACCCCTCCACCGACTAAATAGGCCTTGTAACGAAACTTGTTCAATCGATTGATGATTTTGATGGCATCTTCATCGATATTGGCCCTGCGTATGGAGTGAGTTTCTCGATAGTATCTCTTTCCCTCGGGGTACATCAAAAAGGAATCGACAGAGTCGGCTTTCTTTCTGAAAAGAGAAGTGAGAAATTTAAACATATTGGATTCATCCACTTTCCCCTGAAAAATGGCTTGGGCAAGGAAAAAATTGGCTGAATAACGAACATTGGCAGAAACTTACGTCACAACCGCCTACGAAAGGCTCCAAATTGCACACTTACGCTGGAAAAAGCGCAGAGAGAAGTGGATTTCCCGTAGCCGGGAAAAGGTGAGCTTTGTCCTCATTCCCAATGACGAAAAACCTCTGGCACAAATTGAAATTTCAGTTGGAATGCTCGGTTTTTTATCGGGGCTCGCCCTATCTCTGGTTCTCCTTTCCTTTGGACTTCTGGTCTACTTTTCATTTTTCTTTGATCGCAATTTTTCTTTGGAGAAAAAAACGGAGACCCAACTGGTTTCCTTTCTCTTTTACGACCTACTTTCCCAAGATTTAAAGGATTCTGTGGAAGAACTTGAGTCGACAACGGAATCACTCAACCTACTGGCCTGGGAGGAAATCCCAGAAAAGGAAATGATCACCCAAGATTATCTTCTCAAAGAAGAGTATCGTAAAGATGCAAGCGAACTAGATTCGAATCTTTTGTTGTTCCAACAAGTGGTTACCACCTACACTCAGTTTGGTGTAAGACTAGGAAATCTTGTCCCTAACTTCCAAAATGCCATTGATTATCTTTCGATGAGGGAAAGTATATTTTACTCCATGCCAAGGGGAAGACCTTTAAAACCAGGAGTGGGCGTTGTGACTTCTACTTTTGGATATCGTAGTGATCCCTTTGGAATTTTACCTGTGGGAGAATACCACTCGGGGATTGACTTTGCCGCAGGAGAAGGAACACCTATCTATGCCACAGGTCCCGGAATCATTGCGGTAGATACGGCTGTGGGTGGGCTTGGAAAATCTGTTCGTATCAACCATGAAAATGGATTTTTCACATTGTATGGGCACTGTTCTCTCATTTTAGTGAACCCAGGGGACCGGGTCAAACGAGGGGATAAGATTGCCCTTGTGGGCCAAACGGGAAAAGCAACGGGAGCTCACGTCCACTATGAAGTGCGAATTGGATTGGATGCTCCTCTTGATCCAGAGGAATACATTAACTTAGATTAAAGTTTGGTTCGAACCTTTGTGTGATTGCAAAAGAGACAAAGGCCGAACCAGTTCGAATGTAAATTCTTTTGTTTAGAATTTTCCGATTAAGTTAAAATCAACGGAATACACACCAGCACCACCAATTACGAGGGCGATGAGAAGTCCTGATGCGAGAATATGAAACTCGTATCCTTCGCCTTTTTGGTTTCCATTCCAATTGATAAAAAATCCATTTTGTCTATGTGCAAGTACTGCTGCACCAATCATGATGATGGTTATGGATGCTGCTGCAAATTTGGTTAGAAAACCTACGAGTAACAATACTGGTCCAAAGGATTCACCAAGAATGATGAGAACTGCCAAAATTCCAGGGAACTTCAACTGCCCTGTAAAAAATCCGTAAGTTCCTTTGAATCCGTAACCACCAAACCAACCGAGTAGTTTTTGAGCACCGTGTGGGAAAATCACAAGAAAGGCTGTGATGCGTAAGATCAGAGGGACGATGTCCCCGGATGTAGAAAAAAGTGTATCGAACATTTGGTTCTCCTTAAGTCAATACCAGATAGTTTAATATTAAACTATCTAGAGTCAAGCTAATTTTTTATTAATTTTCCGAGATTCGGAAGTTTTAAATTCTCCTTTCCCCTTTAAGCCTAAATTTTACCCTTTCCCCTATGTTAGATCGAATTCCGATTCCGAATCCCTTTGGTTGGGAGGGTTTGTCCACTTTCAGCCTTCTTATGATGTTAGCCTTTCTTGTTGGTTCTTACCTTCTCCCGAAGGAACTCGAACGCAAAAAATTAGATCCGAGCCATTCGGATTGGTTGATTTTTCTTGGGATTTTGGGCACTTTAGTCGGTGCCAAAATATTCTTTATCTTCGAAATTTGGGACCAAGTGTTCATTGACGTTCCCGGTTATGACGGAAAGTATTCGTATCCTCTAACCCATTGGAATGGATTCCCGGGACACCCAGGTCTTTGGTCCTCTCTATTTAGTGGTGGTGGCCTCGTATTCTTTGGGGGTCTTCTATTTGGATGGCTATTTATCACTCTTTACTTTCGCCATCACAAACTAGACATCGGTGCTTATTATGATGCGGTCATTCCTGCGATTAGCATGGGTTATGCGATAGGAAGACTTGGATGTTTTGTGAGTGGGGATGGATGTTATGGTTTTGCCACAGATGTAAGAATTCCCTTTTTTGTTTTTGATTTCCACGGAGCCCATCCTTCCGGCGTCCCAGTTTGGAACACTCCTGTGATGGAGTCCATTATGGCATTTGGATACTTTGCCTACTTCCAATTCTTTGCCAGATACCAAAACTTCCGTAAATGGAGTATTGGTGCGCAGTTTCTCATCATCCACGGATTTGCAAGACTCATCATCGAGTTTTTACGTGTGAACAAAGCGGTGATCCCTTTTATTGATCCACCAACTCTTGTGAACATTCCTGATGCCAATGGAAATCCAAGTTTTCTAACCGGTTACTATTGGCATGGATTTTCACAATCCCAATATATCTCCATCGCACTTATCCTCTTTGGTGTGTATTTGATGGTTTCCAAAAAACTCTGGTTAAAGGAAGAAACAAAAGTATGAACCCTTCTCCATTTTTCGAAATTGAAAAAAGAAAAAACGTAGCCATTCTTTGGTTGAATCGTCCTGAAAAAAGAAATGCTATGAACTGGCCTTTCTGGCGTGACCTTCCAGATATGGTGGACCAAATCAATGCAGACCCGCAAATTCACTGTTTTGTGATTGCAGCCAAAGGAAAATCTTTCTCCACCGGTCTTGATTTAGAAGAATTTTTCCAAGAGTTCAAACCTGTGGTACAGGGAGAACTTGCGGATGGACGGGAAAAACTTTACCAACTCATTCTTACGATGCAAAAAGGAATCAATGCAGTTTACAATTCCAAAAAACCATCAATTGCCCTTGTCCAAAAACATTGTATTGGTGGAGGACTTGATTTAGTTTCTGCATGTGACATTCGTTATGCATCTGAAGATGCGATATTTTCCTTACGAGAATCCAAAGTAGCCATTGTGGCAGATATGGGATCTTTACAAAGACTTCCACATTTGATTGGAAATGCACATACAAGAGAACTTGCCCTAACTGGAAAAGATATCAGTGCAGAAGAAGCTTTTCAAATGGGACTTGTGACAAAGGTCACAAAAGACTTTGATTCTTTAATGCAAGTTGGACTCAAAACAGCAGAAGAAATTGCAGAAAACCCAACCATCGTGATCCGTGGGGTCAAACAAGTGTTAAACCACGGAATTGGAAAGACCATCGAAGAAGGACTAGACTATGTAGCCGTTTGGAATGCAAGTATGCTAGACTCCAAAGACTTCCGTTCGGCAATTGGTGGGTTTATGGAAAGAAAACGACCGGTTTACAATCCAGAAACCCGGGTAGACTAATTACCAATTAACAGTAGATGTCGAGTAACCTTTCGCTTTTTGCCGCAGGGCCTACTTTTTCCTCGACGGCCAACTTCATGAGTTTTTCGTTTAGTTGGTTTTGTGCCTGGAAAATTTCCTTCGGCAAATTGACGACAGGGTTTATAGGTATAGATGGAACCATAAAGGACCTCCTTTTACAATCTTTACTCCCTATTCTACCCATCGACCAATCAGATATTTCCTGAAGTAAAAAACACCGTATGAGTTCTTTTTTTTCACTGATCCGCGAAGCCAAACTTTTGGAAGAAGAAAAGGAATTCACTCGGGCATTCAACGTGTATGCGGAAAGTGAATCGCATACTACCGACGAATCCACTCTCATCAAAATCAAAGCGAAAAAAGCCTGGTGTTTGTATGCAGTGGGAAATCCAAGAGAAACCGAATCCCTTTTTCAGGATATCATTCAAAACTATCCCTCTCATCCCTTAAGTATCACCGTTTACTCGCGTTATCTGATCAAATTAAAAAAATTCAAATCGGCAAAGGTTTTACTCCAAAAAAGTGTCCTACAGTTTCCATCCTATTTGGAAAACTACCTACTCC
Source organism: Leptospira mtsangambouensis (assembly GCF_004770475.1). Taxonomy (NCBI): domain Bacteria; kingdom Pseudomonadati; phylum Spirochaetota; class Leptospiria; order Leptospirales; family Leptospiraceae; genus Leptospira; species Leptospira mtsangambouensis. Next base: position 539,492 of record NZ_RQHK01000002.1, on the reverse strand, counting down.
TTGCTTCCCTCTTAAAAGATATGGAACGTTCCGAAGAAGCAATTGAGGTTTTAAAAAAGGCTCTTTCTCAAGAACATTTAAGTAACGGCCGTGGGATCGATCGAAAAGACATTTGGGCGGAACTTGGATCTTTGTATTTTTCTCGTGGCGATTTTAATTCGGCACTTGTTTCCTTAAAAAAATCATTGAAAATGGTGGAACCAGAAGAGTTCCTTCATTACGATTTGCTGGCTCTTTGTTATTTGGAAGCAGAAGATCCAGAAAATGCACTAACATCAATTAGGACCCATATCCAATACTGTAAAGAGATTGACCCAGAGACACTTATCATTTTAGCAAGGGCTCATTGCCGAGTGGGAAAATTGGAAGAAGCTGCCAACAATTTAATCCAAGCTTATTCGATCGAAGATTCTTTATATTTAAAGGCTGCTGACTTTATTGATTTTGCACCGCTACTGAGAAATGGATTTTTTACAACCTTGGAGAATATTGAATGGGAAGAACCATGAAACAAGAGTTTGGTTCACTAGAAGAAGAAATTCTATATGTAAAATCAATCCTAACCAAAGAACGTGAGTATGAACGTTCTTTATTTTTAGAAAAAGGTGAAGATACCAAAGCGATCAAATCTGCAGAATTGGAAGATCTTCATTTTGTTGTCGGAAATACATGGAGGGCAGAATTCCAAATTTCGCCTTCTTTAAAAGCCAAAGAATGGTTAAAACAAGGGATTCCTGTTCTTCTAAAAGGAAATTCCGAATCCATTTTTGGAAATATTTACAAGGCAAACGATACAAAACTGACCGTTCAAATCCGTGGAGACTATGAATGGGAAGATAATGAATTTCAAATTTCAAAGTGGTTCCAAGAATCCACCTATGATTTGTATAACGAAATCATTTCCAAAGTAATCGAAGATAAAGAAAGTTTTTCGCATAAAAAACTCAACTGGATTTTAGGATTTGGACTCGGCGACAAACCCAATCCTCCCAAATCGGGACAAACGACAACCCCACTCGAGCGAATTTTTCAAATTGCAGATTACGGGATGATATTCGGTCCACCAGGAACAGGAAAGACCACCTTACTCATGCAAGCTGTAGAAAGAATCAAAGAAAAAAAACAATCCGTTTTAACACTTTGTCCCACAAACTTTGCTTGCGATTACATTGTGGAACTTGCTTTAAAAAAAGGAATTCGTGTTATCCGATTGGGTAACTCTACGAAAATCAAAGAAGAAATCCTACCCTACCATATAGACAATCTCATCCAAGAACATCCAGACCAAAAACAAATCCACAACTGGCAAACAGAACTAAAGGCCATCCAGAAAAAAGCTAATTCCTGGAAACGAAATTTTGGAAAAGAAGAAAGGGAAGAAAGAAAGGCACAAAGAAAAGAAGCAAAGTTTTTACTTTCCACAATCAGGGAAGCAGAATCAAACATTAGAATGAAGTTACTCGACAACGCAGAACTCATTGTATCTACATTTTCTGGATTTGGAAATGAATTCAAAAAAGGGAGAGAGTTTGATTATGTGTTTGTGGATGAAGCCACTCAAAGTTTAGATCCTGGATGTTACCTTGGTTTGTATGCAGGTAAAAAAACTTTTTTCTTTGGTGATCCAAAACAACTTGGAGCCAGTTTCTCTCACCCAGACCATGATGCCTTACATAGTTTTTTAGAAAAGGCAATCGCCTTTGACTCTGGGGATCGGGTGATCTTTTTAGAAAAACAATTCCGAATGAAACCGGAAATTCTCGGTTTTCCCAATGGGACCTATTATGAAAGTAAAATTTTGACTCATCCCGATGCAAAGTGGAATCACAATATAGACATCTCCCCTATATTAGGAAATAATCCGCCGATCTTATGGATTGATACTGCAGGCAGTGACTCCGAAGAAGAAACAGAAGGGGAAGAGCCAAGTTTTTTTAACCAAACAGAAATCCAACTGGTAGAGACCTTGTTTCGTTTGGGGATACCAAAAGATCAATCAACTGTCATCTCACCTTACAGAGGACAGGTGGAAAAACTCGTCAAATTGTCTTCGGGACGTTGGTTTACCCAAACCATCGACTCTTTCCAAGGAAGAGAGTCGGAAATTGTGATCCTAAGTTTAGTTAGATCCAATCGAGATGGCGATGTTGGTTTTTTACTAAACCCCAAACGTTTGAATGTGGCCTTAACTCGTGCAAAATCGCATCTGATCTTAATTGGAGATTCTGGAACCCTTTGCCAAACGAAAGAATTCCAAGACCTATATTCTTATATCGAATCCGTGGGTGAAATCCGTTCGATTTATGAATTTATGGAATAAAGGCTAAAAAATAGATTCCTTGGGTTCCAAATGATTTCATTTCAATTGTCTACGTTTGATTTTTTTTAGTTTATAATACAATCCACTTGGGTTCTTCTAAAGTATAAACCAAACGAAAGGCTCCATCAGAACCAGGTGGAATATCTGTGATGGATTCAAAATCGAAGTCAGTGGTTTCGTCAGCATTTTCTTTGACAGCACTGGTGACTAAAATCTCCCAAGCTTTGGCAGTATCTTCACCTAACTTGGATGCTGCGTTCACTTCTGCACCAAAAACATCGGTATCTCCAATCTTTAGGATTTTGCCATACCCAAGTCCGACACAAAGTAAAATTTGTTCTTCAGCAGTTCGACCTTCATTATAACGTTTGCAGGCTTTCTGCATTTGAATGGCACACTGAATGGCTTTGTTGGTATTGCGAAAAAGAACCATCAGGCTATCCCCTTCGTCTTTCATCAGAATTCCATCAAATTCATCAAGAACAGGAATGAGGATCCTTTGTGATTCATAGATGGTTTGTAAAAAATGAATGATTCCAAATTTGGCAACCCCACGAGAAAAACCAGATAAATCTGTAAACATCACACACCAGGTTTCTCCGAATAAATCCCAAATTCGTTTGTCGATGATTTCTTGGTTAGAACCAGGGTTCAAACGTTCTTCTAAAAGTTTTTCTAATCGTTCTTCTGATGCAGAGGTGGCAATGGTGCGTTTTTGACCCATGGATGCGAGTATAACACTTTCGTTATGAATGTCAATGGCAATGGCTTAGTAAATGATCTCGAAAGGAAAGATACAAAGAATCATAAACCTTTCTATCATTCATTACTTTTCCCATAGCAAAGGTTGCTTCTTGGAAAGTGACGATAAACTCTGCAAGTTTCATTGTGTCAGTTTTTGCTTTTAAAATCTTTTTCTTTTTGGCAATGTCCAAGTAAGTTTTTGTATTTTGGATCCAGTGGGACAAAAGGTCCTTTGCTTTCTTTTGGAATTCAGGATCAATAGAGGACATTTCTTGGCCCAAGTTGTTCAAGGGGCAACCTCTCGAAACAAACTCATCTGGCCATTCCTCAAATGTTTTTTTAAATGTAAGAATGATTCCTTCCACAGGATCATCATAGTTTTGCAAAGGCAAAATCCACCGATCCAAAATCCCTTTGGATAGAAACTCATCGATGATGGCATAACCCACATGGTTTTTCGTTTGGAAGTGGTAAAAGAACGCACCAATGGTTAAGTTAGCTTTTTGTGCAATTTCACGAACCCCCACACCCTGAAATCCATTTTGGTAAATCAGAACAAATGCAGATTCAATGATCAGTTTACGAGTTTCCTCTTGTTTTCCCATTCCTCACTCGTTCCTTGTATTCTCATCAAACGGAATCACCGTCCCAAGAGAAGACCAAATTTGTCCGGTAGTCCTTACCGTTTTCCGTGGATTCACATTCTATTTATATTGATTATAAATTCTATTGACAACATATCACTTGATATGTTTTTCTGGCGAGACCGATTTTTTAGCAGGTGATTTTATGAACGAAATAAACCAATCCCCAACCTACCTCTGGGTGGGACGGATTCTCAGTGGTCTTGTGATTGCTTTTCTTCTCTTTGATGCGGGCGGAAAATTAGCAAAAATTGATCCAGTCCTAAAAAGTATGGAGGAACTTGGTCTTCCCATATCGAGCGCTGCGACCATAGGAATCCTTCTTCTTGTGATCACAGTGATGTATGCCATTCCGCAAACAGCTGCACTGGGAGCACTTCTACTCACTGGATATTTAGGCGGTGCTGTTGCCATCCACCTGCGTGTGGGAAATCCCCTTTTTAGCCATACTCTTTTTCCAGTGTATATAGGAATTCTTCTTTGGGTAGGACTAAGCTTACGAAATCCAAAAGTAAAAGAACTCTTTTGGTTTTGATCTATGCATAAAAAAAGACCCTTGGTTTCCCTTGGGTCTTTTTATAAAAAAGATAGTTTAGCGGATTCTTTCCGCCAAACCAATCTTAGCAAAACTCTTAGTTTTGTTTTAACATGTTTTTGTTTGTGTAAGGAACTTCTTCCAAACCTTTTGTAAGGTCAGAAAGTGGGATCTTATCTTTCGGAAGATCTTTTAAGCTACCATACTCATACCCACGTGGATAATGTTCTTTGTCTGTTGGGCTGTAAAATGGGTTGTACTCTTTTACTAGGCCTTTGGAATATCTCCAAACACTAACTTCTGGATCTTGGCTTACAACAAAACAACGAGGACTCATATAACCTTCGTTTTTTGCTGTTTGCACTTTAATAAAATACTTTGGTGCCCAAACGTTGTGGTTACGAGCATCAAATATTTTTACTACTGTTCCTGCAGGAACAAATTCCACCACTTTCGAGTTAGAATCAGCTTCCGAGTATAAAGGAACTGTAAAATCCAAACTTGCTTTGTTTGTTTTTGCATCACAATTTTTATGCCAAGTGACTTCCGCATTTTTGGAACAAGCTGTGAAACTTGCTCCCGCAATCATGAGTAATACAATTTTGTTTTTCAATTCCATTCTCCTATTGGTGGTGGTGGAGGCACTCATCCAAACGAGGGTCTCCAACCGGAACTAAGCTGTGTTTTTCCAACTTTTTGAAGATAAAGAATCCAAAGATTCCTACCACACCCACTGTTCCGCCGAACGCTAAAACAAAGTGAAGGATAGAAAACTTTTCGAAGTTTGCAGGGAAAACCAACCAGAATAGTTCAAAGAACTGAGTGACTAGAATCCAAGCTGCCAATTTCCAAAGGAAATCAATGTCTCTTTTGTTGGGACGATTGAGAAGAAGAAGGAATGGAATCACGAACTTCACAAAAGGAAGTGCGAGAGTTGTATATCCCCATCCGCCAGTCATACGCATTTCGTAGAAGAAAGTTTCTTCTGGGATGTTTGCATACCAAATGAGCATAAATTGTGAGAATCCCACATAAGCCCAAAATGTTGTCATACCCAAAAGGAATTTTGCAATGTCATGATAATGGTTTTCGTTGACTGCTTCGCCAAGGTATCCGTTTTTCTTCAAAATTGCGATTACAATTAAGTAAGAAGCAAGGGAAGTTTGGAAAGCACCTGCAAATGCATACACACCAAACATAGTAGAAAACCAGTGCGGAGTGAGTGACATGAGAAGGTCAAATGCCATAAAACACCAAGAAAGTGCAAAGAAGAGAATAAATCCCCCAGAGATCTTTGCCAAAGTTTTGGTTGTATCCACAACCTTATCTTTGTCCTGACCGACTGATTTTCCATGAAAGATGTAAGCAAATACAGACCAAATACCAATGAAAGCAACACATCGAATTATGAAAGCTGTTGGGTTTAGGTAACCTGATTTGTGGTGGATGAGGTGGTCGTTTTCACGAACTGTCGCATCCGCCCATTCATAAAGGTCATGCATTCCAAAAATCACACCCACAAGTAAAAGACCTGCGATTGGTGTGAAAAGTCCGTAAGTTTCAAAAAGTCGTCTAACAGTGACAGACCAATGAGAACCAGTTAGGTGTTGGATTGCTGTAAAAAAGATTCCTGTGATGGCAAGACCCACAACAAAGTAAGTTCCAATCAGTAAAATATGGTAACCTAAATTTGTATGATGGAAATGACCAGCTTCGTCCATGTGACGAGATGTTTCATGACCAAATCCGAGGAAAGCGATGAGAAAACTCACCACTCCCACTCCGATCATAGCAATGAGGGCATTACGAAGAGTAACTGGCAGTTGGAACTGCAGTAATTTTTCGTCTAGTTTCGCTGCTTTTGTAGAGCTCATAATTTCCCCTAGTTCGCCTTTTTATTTTGAACTTCATGTTCTTGAAGTTTGCGGATGTAAGCAATGAGCTTCCATCTGTCTTCTGGTTCGATTTGGTAAGCATAACTTCCCATGAGACCACGACCCATCGTGATGATATGATAGATTTGTCCATCAGACCAACCTTTGATTTTATCAGACACAACAGAAGGAGGTGATTGTTGGAACCTTGGAGCAGGTCCAACAACCGTTCCATTCCCAAGACCCCTTACCCCGTGGCAAGGTGTGCAGTAGGTTTGGTAACGTTTTTCACCAATCATTAAATCACCTAAGTTTGCTTTGGCGATTGGATTTTTTAATCCTTTGTCTGCCCCTGGAAGTGTGTCAGGAGTTGCTTCTGCTGCATAAGGGTATGGAAAATATCCTATTGGAATCGCACCTTTGGGTGGAATCCGAGAAGCAGATCCATTGGTTGCAAAAGAATCTGCTTCTTGTGACTCACGCGCAGGAGAATCATACATACTAGGAAAGTATTCATAAACGGGAGTTTTGTAATCACAATTCACGAGAACAAGGAGTCCCGCTAGCGCTAAAACTCTAAAGATGTTTTGTTTCATTTTTGGTTCTCCGGTTTTACCACGGTTACTTCCGATCCACCAAGGCCTTTTACGAAAGAAACAACTTCTGATTCGTTATAACCTTTAGCAGATTTTGGAATCCAAAGTCCGAATCTGTGAGATGTCAAATCCGGGTGAAGGATTCGTCGGGTTGCTTTGGGAATACCGCTTAAAAAACATAAGGCAGCTACAGTGTAAATCCCTGCAGAAAATACTGTTAATTCAAAGATGATTGGCACATAAGCAAACCATGCATTGAGAGATTTTCCAGAGATATTGAGAGGCCAGTCATAGGCATGAGTGAGATACTGGAAGAGAATCCCGATCGTGCATCCAAAGATACCAGCAAAGAAAGTGATCCAAGGGAGTCCTGATCTTGGAGTTCCCATCGCTTCATCGATCCCGTGAACAGGATAAGGAAGGATACAATCAAATCCTTTGTAGTCTTTTTCTTTGGCTTTTTCAGCCGCATGCATGATTGCTTCGGGAGTCTCGAAAATTCCGAGAACTCCTTCATCCATTTCTTTGTATTTGTGAAACTGTTCTAATTTTGGAAGATACATACTAGTGGTGTGCTCCTTCTTTCTGTGGCATCACTGTTTTTACTTCTGCAATCGCAATCACTGGCATAATTCGGCACCAGAGAAGGAAGAGAGTAAAGAAGATACCGAAAGTTCCGATTAACATTGCGTAGTCGAAAAGTGTCGGTGTATACATTGCCCAGCTGGATGGTAAAAAGTCTCGGTTCAGAGTCATCATGATCACAAATCGTTCGAACCACATACCTACGTTTACCACAAGGGAGGCAACAAACATCACAGGGATATTGTAACGGAGTTTGCGGAACCAGAACACTTGAGGTGACAATACGTTACAAGAGATCATGATAAAGTATGCCCAACCGTATGGACCGAAGGCTCTGTTCCAGAATGCGAACACTTCGTATTCATTTCCAGAATACCAAGCGATAAAGAATTCTGTTCCGTAAGCAAGACCTACGATAAGACCTGTTACCATCATGATTTTATTCATGTTGTCCAAGTGTTTCATCGTAATGTAGTTTTTTAGATTGAATACTTCACGAGCAATGACCATCAGTGTTACCACCATCGCAAATCCGGAGAAAATCGCACCGGCAACAAAGTATGGAGGGAAGATGGTCGTGTGCCAACCTGGAAGAATGGAAACAGCGAAGTCGAAGGATACAATGGTGTGAACCGAAAGAACGAGTGGAGTAGAAAGAGCTGCCAAAATCATGGAAACGATTTCCAGATGAGACCAAGATCTAGCCGATCCAACCCAACCGAAAGCAAGAACGTTATATAAGTTCTTTCTCCAAGTTTCTGTCGCACGGTCACGAAGTGTTGCAAGGTCAGGAATGAGTCCTAAATACCAGAACACCATGGAGATGGAAAGGTAAGTTGATACCGCAAACGTATCCCAAATCAGTGGGGAACGGAAGTTCACCCAAAGTGGACCTCTTTCGTTTGGATAAGGAAACAACCAAAATCCGAGCCAAGGACGACCTACGTGAAGGATGAGGTTCGATGCCGCAACAAGTACGGCAAAGATGGTCATCGCTTCTGCAGCTCGGTTAATCCCTGTTCTCCAACCTTGACGGAAGAGAAATAGAACCGCAGAAATCAAAGTTCCTGCGTGACCGATACCGATCCAAAATACGAAGTTGACTACGAAAAATCCCCAACCTACCGGGTTATTGATCCCGAGTAGGTAAAGACCTTCATAAAACAAATAACCGATGATGGCTACGTCGATCAGGGTGATCGTAAGTACCAAAAGAAAGGTATTCCACCAAAGTTTGGTAGGGAAATCTTCGTTTGGTTTTGCGATATCAACGGTTACATCTTTAAGCGACTTCCCGCCTGTTACCAGGTCGGGGATATCTAATTTATCTCGAACTGCTTGTGCTAATGACATTCCCTTTGTGTTCTCCCCTGTTAAACGTCGTTTCGAACGCGAGTCATATAGGTGACAGCAGGTCCGATGTTTAGGTATTCCAGAAGTTTGTAAGACCTAGGGTCTTTCAAGAGCTTCGCTACTTTTGATTCAGGATCATTTACGTTACCGAACACAATGGAATTAGAAGAACATGTTTGTTCACATGCCGCTTTTACTTCTCCATCTCGTAATGTTCTTCCTTCGTTTTTCGCTGCGATTTTTTTCTCAGCAACTCGGGAAGCACAGAAGTTACATTTTTCCATAACCCCACGAGAACGAACGGTAACATCTGGGTTCAGACCAAGGTTTCTTGGAGGGCGAGCCTTAAATGTAGGTGTTGCTTCCCCGAGAAGGTTGTGTTCATTCCAATGTTCTAACCAGTTAAAACGACGCACTTTGTAAGGGCAGTTGTTTGAGCAGTAACGAGTTCCCACACAACGGTTGTAAACCATATCGTTGGTTCCTTCCGAACTGTGAACAGTCGCAGCTACTGGACAAACTGTCTCACAAGGAGCATTGTCACAATGTTGGCACATCAGTGGTTGGTGCGCAATTTCGAGTGATTCTGGTTTTTCAGGATCACCGATGTAGTAACGGTCAATACGAAGCCAATGCATCTCACGACCCATTCTCACTTCGTCACGTCCTACCATTGGCACGTTGTTTTCAATATTACATGCAACGACACATGCACCACAACCGGAACAAGAAGTAAGATCCACTGCCATTCCCCATTTGTATCCTGGGTATGCAAATTGGCTTCCTGGTTGGTCAGAAGGAGCGTTCGCTCCTTGTGCTCTTTGTAATTTTCCATCGATTAGGATTTTTGGAATCTCTGGTTCAGGAATTCCTGCTCCAGGATTTTTTGCATAATCTTGGAGTTTTGCAGAAATGATAAGAGGTCTTTCTTTCCACTCAACACCCATCATCACACCAGGACTCATCATATGGTGATCTTGTGTGGTAGCGAGTTTGTATTTTTTTCCTGTTGGAGAAAGAGTGATGGAAAGTCCAGAATAAACAAGTGATCCGTTTACTTCTGTTGCAAGAAGGTTTGCGTTTTTCCCTACTCCGTTACCAATCTCACCCACGTTTGTTCTTCCGTAACCAAGAGCAATTCCCACTGCTTCTGGATGGAGGCCTGGTTGGACGAGAGCTGGAAGTTCAAATGATTTACCGCCAACAGTGACTGTGACAACATCATTTAACTTAATTCCCGACGAACGAGAGTATTGTGGGCTAATCGCAACATAATTGTCCCAAGTCACTTTAGATACTGGATCTGGAAGTTCTTGGAGTTGCGAGTTGTTTGCTCTTTCGCCAGAGCCGAGAGCGGTGCTTTCGTAAAGAGAAACTGTTAAACCTGACTTGGAAGGTGCGAGAGGAGCAATGGTTCCGCGGAACGAACGTCCAGACTTGTCAGCTTTTGGATTTCCAGAAACTAACACACCTTTTCTGAGTAAGTCTTCCCAGTTTGTTTTTTTAGAGTATTTTGATTTGAGGTAGTCGTATAACGAACTTGCACCAAGAAGCGATCCACCAGCCCAAGTGATGAGCATGTCTTCAAACGCTTTGGATTGGAAGATCGGTCGGATGGTTGGTTGTTGGATCGCAACAATTCCCGCTACCGATTCATTATCACCCCAAGACTCAAGGAAGTGAGACACTGGAGCAAGCCAGTTGGAAGCAAGTGCTGTTTCATCCGCTCGGTCAGAAACTTGTACTACTTGTGCTGCTTCATGAAGGAGTTTTTTCCACTCATCTCCGTTTGGCGCTTGGTAGACAGGGTTCACACCGAAAAGAATCACCACACCGGCCTTTCTTTCTTTTAAGTCTTTTGCTAGAGTTTTTAAGTTTTCTGAATAGTTAGTTCGTCCTTCTTTCAAAGGATTTCCTGCATCGATGGTTTTTCCATCGTTACCGAGCATGCTGTTTAACATGTTTACTGCGATTTGTAAATCAACAGCGTCTTCAGTAAGAGCATTCGAACCACCAGCAACAACAAGGGATTCACCCTTTGCAGATGCAAGGGCCTTTGCTGTGCGTAAAACCACTTCTTTGGAAATTCCAAGTTCCGCTGCAGAAGATTCTACATTGATTCCGGAAACTCCTGTGGCTCCACCCACTCCCAAATCAGAAAGAGCTTTTGCAATCACAAGAGCAAACTTTCTTTGGTCACCTGGTTTTAGTGGCACTCTTTGGTCAGCGTTGGAACCCGTCATAGACGGATGTGTTTCTGCCGCAATGAAAGCATTAAAGGATTTTACACCTTTATCTTGTAAGTCCCTTCTTTTAGAGAAGTCATTGTGGTAGTTTGTGTGATTTAAAAAATCACTGTCGATGGAAAGGATCACTTTTGCTTTGTCGAAATGGTAGTTTGGAAGAACTGCCTTTCCGTAAGATTTTTCTTGAGCAAGGGTAATCGCATCATCAGAAGAAGCAAATGCTACTTCGATGTGTTTTCCACCACCCACTGATTTTAAGAATTCAGAAATGAATTCAGAAGTAGCAGGAGAAGAAAGAGGTTTTGTGACAACAATGGTTTTTCCTTTGTTGGCGTTTAGTTTCTCTTTTACATCTTTGTCCAAAACAAACCAGTCGCTAGACTTCGCAGTTCCATTCACCACTTGTTGTGGTTCTTTGGCACGGTCTGCATCATAAAGATCAAAAATGGAAGCTTGTCCAGAAGCGCAAAGAGCACCTTCCGAAATCGGATGGCTTGGATTTCCTTCGAGTTTCAAAGGTCGTCCGTCTTTTGCTCTCACAACAATACCACAACCTACAGAACATCCACCGCATACGGAAGCGTAGTGGTAAGAGTGTCCATGTTTTACGAAGTCATATTGTTCTACTTCGTTGTTGTCTGGGTTCTTGATGGTGAGGTTCACATAAGGAACAATTTTTTCAGCAGGTTTTTGGATACAACCAACAGTTGTCATCACAACCGAGGCACCCATAAACTTTAAAAAAGTTTTTCTATCAAAATCACCCTTTTTGATTTTTGCAATCAGGGGATCTGGAGATTTATAGAACTCTTGCTTTTGCAATTCACGTTCGCGAGAAGTTCCGCGAAGTTCATAAGATTGCCAAAGCGATTTTTTTTCTTTTTGGAAACTATCGTCTTTCATCATAAATTATTACTTGTCTCCCGATTATCTGTGGCACGTAGAACAATCGTTAGGAGCATTGTTCTCTCTATGGCAATCGACACAAAATCCCATGTTGAGGGACTTGGACTGTCTAACCTTTACCATCTCTGCCATGTTACCGTGGCATGTGGAACAATCAACACCGCGTTGTACGTGTCGTGAATGGTTAAAGTATACGAAGTCTGGTTGGTCATGAACCTTTACCCAGGATACCGGAGTATTGCTATCGTATTGTTCTTTAAGCCATTTAACATGTTCTTGGTTGCCCGCTACGTTACCTGCTCCATGGCAGTTCATACAAGTGGAACTTGGGGGAACTGTGGCATGGGCCGAATTTTCAACACCAGTATGGCAATACTTACAGTCGATTTTGTTATCGCCGGCATGTATCTTATGGTTGAAGGGGATGGGCTGGTCGGGTGAATAGCCCACATAACGGCTAGGTGAAAAAATCAAATATGCTAGTGCTGCAATTGCAACGATAGGCACAGAGATCTTGAGTATTTTTATATTCATTCGCAGATTTCCTGAATCCGTTTACACTGTCTTCTGACAAGGAAAGGTAAAATCAGAAAAAAAGCAAGTATGTAAGGGTTTTGGATGCGAAAAAACATGAAAAGAGACATAATGGGAAATTTTTCACGAACTTTCTTTATTGAAACCGAGTCTCAATTAATTAGCAAAATACCAGCAAACATTTGTTATCTTTTAAAGAAAAAAACCAATCCCTTGGGGATCGGCCTTAGACTGGGGAAAGGCGGTTCTTGTAGAAGTCCTTTAGTTTTTTGCGATGGTAAACCGTTTTGTAACGGCTCGAAGGGTATCTGCCGCATGGGAGAGTTTTTGTGAGGAAGATGCCACTTGGTCCGATCCTGTTGCGATGTGCATGGTTTCATTATTGATCCCAATCACAGACTGAGAGATTTGTTCGATGGCTCGTTTCTGTTCTTCTATGGCCCCGCGAATGGCTTCGGACTCCCTTCCCACTTCGCTAGACCTTGCATCCACTTCCTGGTTATAGTTCAATTGGGATTTGGTGGCTTCTGATAGCCGTTTCATCACACTTTCCACTTCGGCAATGTCTCTGATGATGAGGTTGAGTAGATCCACCGAAGAACGAATCCCTTTGGCTCCCTCTTCCAATTCTTTGCTATTTTTTCCAATCATGTCCTCGATGGCCTGGATGGAATGAGCCGTTTTGTCGGAAAGTTTGGAAATCTCCTCGGCCACAATGGCAAAGCCACGGCCCGCCTCTCCGGCTCTTGCCGCTTCAATCGCAGCATTCAGTGCGAGTAAACTTGTCTGGTCCGAAATTTCATCAATGATTCCAATCACTTCTTTCATTTCAGAGGAAGATTCCAAAATGACATTAATCACTTCCTTCATCTGGTTGAGTGATTCCCCACCTAGTTTGGCTTGTTTGGTTATGTTTTCAGTATTGGCTAGGGCTGCTTTGGTATCCTTTTCAATTTGGATGGCACCTTGGGATAATTCTAAAATCTTTTCATTGAATTCGATGATATTGTTATGTTGTTTGGCCGTGGAGGATGCGGTTGTTTCCATACTGGCCGCGACTTCTTCTGTGGTGGCTGAAATTTCTTCAGCAGATGCTGCTGTCCCTTGGGCCATATCTGAAAAACTAGAAGAGGAATCACGTAAACCTTCAGCAGAAGAAGCAATCTCTTCTGCAACTGTTTGGATTTCTCCTAGAGAATTTCGAATGCTTTTGACAAAACCATCTAAAGCTAAATTCATTCTGCCAATCTCATCGTGGTTGGTGAGAGTAAATGACTCGGTTAAATCTCCCTTTGCCATTTGGTCCAAAATGACAACAGAGTTTTCCAAAGGCAAAAGACGTTTTTTGAGAAACCGAAACACTCCCAAAACCACAAGAGCTGTAATCAATACCACAACGACTACGGCAAAAATGGCCACTTGGATGAATCCTGAATTCATATCGGATTTGGGAAGAACCACTCCGATGATGGTATTCCATTCCTCTAATCGTTTGATGAGAAAGGCATAGTCCTTTCCATTTTCCGTATACTCGAAATATGCTCCGTCTTTGGCTTCTAAAATGGGGCGACCTTCTGGAATTTTACTTAGGTCTAGTTTTAGAATTTTAGATTTATCAGGACCAGCAAACACAACCCCTTTGGTGGTGATGGCAGTGATATATCCGTTAGCACCGACATGGATCCCCTCACCCATTCGTTTCGAAACGAGTTCTAAGTTTAATGCGATCCAAAGAATGCCTATCAGTTTTCCATTGTCTTCGATGGGAAAAGAAACAAGACTTACCGGCAAACCAGTGATAGGTGATTCTTGGACAGAACCAATCAAATATTGTTTTTTGAGAGCCACAACAACGTGGTCCCCGGTTTTGGATTCTTCCAATTGGTATCCAATGGACCGAGGAATCCCCGCTGCAAAGATTTTAGCGTTCTGGATGGGCTCCGATAAAAAGATATTTTCGTATTCTCCATTTGCCTCTTGCATAAAGCCAACAAGAAGGTCTGTTGCAAATTTTGATTTTCCCGATTGGAAGGATTCTTTGATTTCTCTTTGTTTGGATAGAAGGCCAGCAATGCGAAGTTGCGATTTATAATAATTGGAAAGTTCAGCCCCAGCACTTTTGCCAGCGTTTTCCATTTCTCCTCGGTAAACTTTCAGAAGAAGTCCCCAATTCAAATACAAAATGAGAGCCGATACAACAGTGGATAAAACTAAAATGGAAAGAAATGTATAGAGACCAAGAATGTATTTTAAACTCTTCATATACCCTGTATGTGACGTGTTTTGGTGAAATTTTTAAGAGGGAAACGAAGGATTTATTGAAATTAATTTCCAAACTGACAAGCTTCTTTTTTGTTTCGCTTGAAAACAATGTTCAGTTAGGATGAGTCCGCAACGGATGTTTTGGTGGCACAAAAGGGCAAAAAAAAAAAGGCCCTGATTCTGACATCGAAGGGCCCTAAAAACCAGACTTACACAATTTAGCCTAGTTATACTTTCGAATTTTTAGAAGATTTCCCCTGAATTTTTTTTAGCCAAACCAAAGAAATTTTCTTTGTGACAAGGCCCCTTGTCTCTTTTTTCAAAAAAGCGACCGTGGGAGTGGCCACTTTGAAGGATTCCCGTTCCAGAACCGGCTCGATCCGATATTCTTTTCCGGCAAATTCTTCTAATTGGCTTAGTTTTTCCGAAGGCAGGATGAGAAGCCTTTCTGGTTTTTCCGACCAAAGTCGGTCCAATTTGTCTTTATCATAGACATTGCGGAAGTTTCTCTCTGCATAAAACCCGTAAGACCTTTTGGAATTGGACAACCAAAATGTATACACAACCGGTTCGTTTGGTTCCAGTTCTTTGATTTTGGCACCAAACTCTTTTGCTGGTTGGTAACTTGTGAGAAGAGGATAGAATTGCAAACTAATGGAGCTAAAAAACAAAGTGGCACCAACGAGTGTGACAAGCACTTCCAAAGGAATGAGTTGGGCGAGTAACAAAATCAGTAAAATTCCAATGGCACCGAATACATAGTACACAATGCCTACATCTGCCACAAAAACCGGAATGAGAAAATACCCCACGAGATAAACAAGACCTGCAATGAGAAAAGATGGACGAAGTCTTTCTACACTCGAACGGAATAAACTTTCTTCGGCTATCTTTCCAAAATAAAGAGCAGCCCCTGGAAGCACCCAATACGTGTATTGAGGGAGCGGAAACCTAGAAAAAGAAATCAAAAATAAAAAGAGGAATACCCAAAACGGAATCACAAAGTCGATGTCTTTGTATTCATTCGAACGGATTTTCCGAAGGATTTCTTTCCATCCAAGGGATTTGATATAATTGTAAGTGCGAAATGCGATATAGATGATCATAGGCACCACTCCACTAAAGAAGGCCCATGAAAAAGATTTATAAAAGTAAAATGGATCGAACTTCACATCATACATTTCTTTGTAGAAACGACCAAAGGATTGGATCCACAAAAAGAAAGATGGTCCATAGGAATTAAAACTTTTGTATAATAGAACACACCAAAAAGCAGGGAGAGATGCAAGAACGAGAATTCCCGTTGGCACTCGCATCGAAAGAAGTAACTTCCAATCTCTTCGGAATAAAATATCCCCACCAATAGACAAAGCAGGAATGACCACAGAAATGGGACCTTTGGTGATAAATCCCATAGACATCATGAGATACATTAAGTAAAAATAGTTTGGATTCTTTTTTCTTCCTAAATAATAAAAATGATATGTAAACACCAAGTAGGCGGTGAGATACACATCAATTTTTGGATCCACAACCATCGCATAAAATCCTGGTGCCAAAAGATAAGCGAAAGAAGCCAAGTAACCTTGTCTTTCTTTTCCACCGGTTAAAATAGTGATGCGATAAATGGAATAAACAGAAAGTAAACTGAGTAAAATAGCTGGAATTCGGAAGGCAATATTACTGATTCCGAAAAGAGAAAAAGAGCTAGCAATCGTCCAAAAGGTTAAGATCGGTTTATCTAAGTATCTTCTACCATTGTCAAATAAAGTAAAAAAATCTCCAGATAACACGAGTTCACGACTAATACTTGCATACTGCGAACTATCAATGTCAATCACATCCAAAGGCAGAGTGAACAAAACAGGAAGGGCTGCCAGGAGCAGTAAAATTCGATAAAAAATTCTTTCGGATGTGTTAAGTGTTTCTTTCATTCTAGGGTACCAATTTGGATTAGGCATTGTCCAAATCCTTTACAGGAATTGGGTTCTTGGTCATAACATTGCAAAATATCGCTATTATGAGTGGTGCATCCGTCCATACATTGGATCCTACCTGTGCGTTTCACATCAGGAGCCAAAGTGAGTTTTAGTTCTTCTTCTGTACAAGAGATAAAAACTTCACAAGCCGCTTGGCATTTTTTTTCGACAATATCTTGGCAGTTTGTTACCAATAGGACCAACGCAAAAGTTAAAATCCAATTACCTTGTTTCACTTCTTATTCCTTTTAACGCTAACATTCCACAAGCGCCATTGATGTCCCGACCAGGACTTCTGCGGTTGAGGATGGGAGCTGTTGTTTTAGCTTTGAGATGGGTGACAAAGTCTTTGACTTCATCATCTGTGGGTCTACGCCATCCAGTAAAATCAGTATTGAGAGGGATGACATTGATTTTGCATTTGTTCACAGAACGAGAAATTTTGGCGAGTCGTTCTGCATTGTCACGGCCCATATTCACTTCCGGGATCATAACATATTCAAAGGTAATGGCCCGGTCAAGTTCCTTAGTGAATCGTTTTGCTGATTCTATTAGTTTCTCTAACGGATGTTTGTCGTTTACATCCATGACAGATGAACGTGAGTTAGGATTTGGATGGTTGAGAGAAATCGCAAAATTGAAAGGTTCTTTGTTTTCAATAAACCGATTGATCCCTGTGGTGACACCGGCTGTGGAAATGGTAATTCGAAGTGCTCCAAGGCCAAATCCCTCTTGGTCTCGGAGGATATGGGCAGCTTTCATCACAGAAAAATAATTGTGCATGGGTTCCCCCATTCCCATAAAAACGATATTGGTGGCACGGTCGCCAACAAGTCGTTCCACTTGCAAAACTTGATCTAGGATTTGCCAAGTATGGAGATTACCCTTGTATTCCAAAAGTCCTGTTGCACAGAATTTACAATTGAGTGTACAACCAATTTGGGAAGAGATGCAGATGGTCTTTCGTCCCCCATCACCGGAGGGAATCCAAACTGCTTCGATTTCTTTGTTTTCACCTACATAAAAAGTGAATTTCCGAGTCCCATCTTCTTTGGAAGCAAGGTCTCGACCCGGTTCAATTTCAGGAAAGGAAGTATGTTGTTTTAGTTTTTCACGGACATCTTTGGATAAGGTAGTAAACTGATCCAAATTCGTGTAACGATTCTTATAAATGCCTGTATAAATTTGGGCGGCACGATATTTTTCCAAACCCAAAGAAACACAGATCTCT
Organism: Leptospira mtsangambouensis; assembly: GCF_004770475.1. Lineage (NCBI taxonomy): Bacteria > Pseudomonadati > Spirochaetota > Leptospiria > Leptospirales > Leptospiraceae > Leptospira > Leptospira mtsangambouensis. Next base: position 521,683 of record NZ_RQHK01000002.1, on the reverse strand, counting down.
TCTAGTTCTTTTTTGGTTTTGCCTTTGAGAACTGGTATTTCCTCTTTCATTTGTTTGGAACATCCACCTTTAGCCAATCTTTTCGTTGCCCCCCGACGGGACAAGGATTTCCGGCAATTCTTTTAGACTTACCTTAGTTTCTTTCCTGAAACAAGTCGAATTTGAAATTTAAAAGAAACCTGTTCGAAAAATGGTTCGGTCAAATGGACATTGACTTACACACACTGATTCAAAAGCCTAGTATCTAGTGAGGGAAATTTACGAATGAATAGCGACGCCTTTATGGAATATGCCTTTATCGTCATGGTCGCACTGATAGGAATCGAAATCTTTGTTTCCTACATCAAAGGCAAACAATACTACCGGTTAAACGTTCTCATTGCCGATGTGAGCACAGGTGTGATCTTCGCATTGATTGGAGTGGTCATCCTACTTGGAGCTCTCTATGTTTACGACAAAGTAGAGACCAATTTTTCGCTCTCTGCCTTAGGTTACCATTTTTTTCCTTTGGAAAGTCCGTTTCAATTCTCCCCTAGTTTTTCAGTCAACTGGCCGGCTCTTGGTGCTTGGGCTTTTGCTGTTGTTTTTGCTGATTTCGTATATTACTGGTTCCATAGACATTGCCACGAAATCAATTTGTTTTGGGCCACACATGTCACCCACCACTCCACACAAGAAATGAATTTATCTGTAGCGTTTCGTGGAAATGGATTACAAAGAATTTTCGAATATATTTATTTTCTATCAATGGCCCTTCTTGGAATTCCTTGGGAGATGTTTTTACTCAGCCATAGAATTCTAAAAGTGTATCAGTTTGTGGTTCATACTCGTTTTGTGGGCAAACTAGGATTTTTAGAAGAGTTTATGGTGACACCGTCCAACCATAGAGTCCACCACGGGGTGCAAAAAAAATACATCGACCGTAACCACGGTGGTATCTTTATCATTTGGGATCGGATGTTTAAATCCTTTGAATGGGAAACGGAAGAACCAATCTATGGTTTGACAAAACCAGTTAATTCCTTCAATCCCATCACGGTCAACTTACACGTGTTCAAGGATATGTTTTTTCAAATTCTGGAGTGTAAATCTTTTGGTGATGTTTTTAAAACCATCTTTGGACCTCCAGGTTGGAAACCGAATTATCTCATTACAAGTGGCGACGAAGCTCCAGAGCCAACAAAAATTCTAAAATATGATCCCAAACCTCCCATGGGTGTGATGATCTATGTAGCACTCCAAGCCGCAGTTCTTATGGCTGTGGGTCTTGTGATTTGGAAAGTTGCCAAAATCAATTTGGAAAAAGACATGGTGACTCTTGGAATTTTATCTGTTGTGATCATCTTTAGTTTGTTTTCGATTGATCGAACCATGGAGATGAAACGATGGTCAAGAAGAACGGAAGTGGTAAGGAACGTATTGTTTATCTTTGCTTTTGTGGCGGCTTTAGTTTATTCCAATATTCCTAATATTGAAATTTTTGCCATCCCACTCATTGGCCTCTCGTTTGTATCCCTTGTTTGGATTGTCATCAAACGAAAGACCTTCTTTGACTTGAGTAATATTTCTAATACTTGGTATTAGTTTTTTATCTCTTTTAAAACGGACTCCGAAGGGAACAATTTGTTCGACTTCAGGAGTTCGTCTCCTAAATTTAAAAACGCCTTTGTTTTATCCCCATGTTTTTTGCATAAGTTAATGTCCTTATAACAAAGTCCCAAATCCACAAACGGGGACTTGATGGTTTTGGTTTCCCCTTGTCCACCAGACACAGACTGGTAATACAAAAAATCATCTTCAATCCATCCAAAGATATTTCCATAAGCAAAATAGGCAGAGGATCCATTTACTTTTCTTAAATCACGACCCATCACACTAAAGTATACTTCTCTTTCCATAAACCCAAGGATGGTGGGAATCAAATCCAGTTGGGAAGTGATGTCTTCTCTTAGCTCTGGTTTGATTTTTCCCGGAGCATAAATGAGTAGAGGAACATTTCTATCTTCATAGTAGTTGAGAAACCTATGGTGGCTATGGTCAGAAACAAAAAAGAAAACCGTATCCTTAAAGTAAGGTGCTTTTTTTGCTTTTTCCATATATTCGTTCAAAGCAAAATCCGCATAATGCAAAACATTTAAGTATTCGCTGTCTTGTGTACTGGATTCAAACAATCGAAACTTTTCATCGGGAACCTTATATGGATAATGAGTGGTTCCTGTATGAATCACAGAAACGATAGGTTTTTCCGGTTTTACATTCAGGAGGCGTTTGTGCATGGCATCGAGAGATGCTTCATCCAAATAACTCCAAGGCCCCGTTTTGTATTCGGGATTTTTTTCTAACTCATTCTTTCCGACTAGAGTATCAAACCCCCAATGGTACATGATACTTCCTTTGTTATTAAAACTAAGGTCAGTTCCTGTTACAAATAAAGTTTCATACCCGATGGTTTTGGCAATATTCCCAAGGCCTGAAAACCTGTTGAGAATTTGTGGTGTGCGAACCGCTGTTAGCCCCGGCCGATCCGGAATTCCACCCATCAGAGCCATAAGACCGTTTGTGGTCCTTCCCCCACTGGCAAAAAAATTTTTAAAGAACATTCCTTGGCGGATCAGTTGGTTGAAGTAAGGAGTGACAACTTTTCCATCCACTTTTCCTGTTCCAATGATATCAATGAACTTTCCTGTCCAACCTTCGAGAACCACAACAACTATATGTGGCAAAGGTTTTGCAGAAGTAACTGTTGTTTTACGAAGGAGTGGGTATTCTTCACTCACAAAGTTTGCGCCGGGATAAGCCACTTCTTTTTGGACAATGGCACTTGCCTCAGTTAACTTCATAAAATGACGGTCATCCACTTTGGTCATCTTTAAGTCTGTGATGACAGTAAACCCAGGATTTAGAACCAAATCATTGATAATGGTTTCTTTGGTAATGATGGCATCACTGGTTCGCAGAGGACTTGTTTGAACACCTCCACGAATTCCAAGAACAAGAAGTGCGAGCACCACAAGAAACTGGAGCCCTGCCCATTTGTAATGTAAATTTACATGGGAATAAGGAAACTTGGATTGGATTTTATAAATTCCAAACCCAATGGCGGAAATCACGAGAATCCCTAGTAAAAATAGGAAAGGATTTTGGGAAAAAGCAGATCCAACGAGTGGCAACATCTCAAACCCAAGATAAGCAAAGGCTTCGTATCCCAAATGTTTGTTTCCGTTTTCATAATAGATCAAATCTGCGATGAGAAGAAAAAGAAGCAGGATGATAAAAATAACAGGTAAGGTTCGCCAAACTGCCCTGTATATTTTATTACGATTAAAAAAATGCAAACTCGAATAAAGCAAACTGACGCCGAGTAACACACACAAGACGGAAATATCAAAACGCGCGCCTTTTAGGAAGGCTTTTAATAGTATCCAAGTTGATTTATCATGAATCCTGTAGGAATACATGGTAAAAAAAGCGACACGGTAGATGGTAAGAAATACGATTCCAAGGCCCGCAAGGAGCAAATGGAACCGAATGTAAAACGGCAATTTAGAAAATAGTTTTTTCATAAATAAAACTTAAAGAAACTTCCATAAAACTAAAAAAGATAAATCGATTGAAACACTGTCTAATCCAATGATTACGGTTTTACCATTTTGTAAATGGTTCCTGACTGGTAATCTGCCACAAAAATTTCTCCCTCATTGTCCCGACCAAAGGTAGGAATGAGTAAGTTCCATTTTCCAAGAGCAATCGTTTCTGTGACCTTTGTATTTTCTCCAGGTTTTGGAACTGGAATGGCCCAAATTTTTCCTTGGATAAAATCTCCAAACACATACATTCCCTTTAAATCCGGAATGGCTGATCCAGTATAAACATACCCACCAGTGATGGATTGTCCTTCGTCTCTACCATATTCATAAAATGGTGGTTCATAGAGGGCAGTATTACAGCCGTCAGTAAAACAATGAAAACCTTCTGTTTGGTTCCATCCATAGTTTTTACCGGATAAAATGATATCCACTTCTTCATAAGCATCTTGTCCCACATCTGCAACAAGCAAACGCCCATCAGGCGAAAAACTCATCCGCCAAGGATTTCGAATCCCGTAAGCAAAAGTCTCTGGAGCATAACCCGTTTTTCCCACAAAAGGATTGTCCGTAGGAATGGAATATGGTTTTTTTGAAGTTACATCTGGCGTAGGACTAATTCTTAAAATGGAACCAAGGAGAGTGTTTGGATTTTGTCCGTTGTTTTTGGGATCGGCTCTCCAACCGCCATCCCCAAGCCCTATGTACAAATGTCCATCGAGGCCAAAGGCCAATTGTCCTCCATTGTGATTGGGGTAAGGTTGTTCCACTTGCAATAACACTCGTTCGTTTGTTAATTTCATGGAATCAAAATCGGCAGGGTTTTCGACTACCCATTCGGAAACAATGGTGACATCTTTTCCTGCGACCGACTTAACATAATTTGTATATAACTTTGGTTGTTTGGGAAATTTAGGATGGAAGGTGAGGCCAAGTAAACCCTCTTCGCTGTCTGTGATCACAGGAAATTTTGCAAGCACTCGGCTTGTCTTTTTTTCCCTGTGGAAAAGAATCATATTTCCCGCCTTTTCAAGGGCAAATAAAAACGGACTGTCCCCCGGTGGGAACTGGATGTCTGTTGGCTCTTTTACTTTTACCACTTCTTGTAAGGAAATGGTCACTTGTTTGCGCTTTGCATCGACACCGATAAAAAGAGGTTTGGATCCGAGCACCTGGCCATCGGTTTCATACTTTTTATTGTAATTTTTTAAGATACTACGACCTATATCATCACAAGAGACAGACATAGACAAAAAAGAAAATAAGACAAAGGTTTGGATTTTCATAAACTTAGGTTCCCACAATAAGATAATTGGCTTGGATTTCTCTCCGCAATCAAAAAACTTAAACGAAAAAACTATGAAACTCTTTCGAATCCTTTCTGTTCCCCTTTTCCTCTACTTTGCTTATTTACAATTGAACGACCCAGATCCGTACCTTTGGTTTCCCATTTATGCGTTTGTGGCCTTGATTGCCCTTGCCAGTTTGTTTCGTCCAGTTCCCAAGTTTGTGGGATGGATTCTGATTCCGATGTATCTCGTTTTGTCAGGGTATTATTTTTCGCAAACTCCCTACTTTGGTATGGAAGTGGAAGAGGTGAGAGAATTTTTGGGATTACTGATTGCTAGTGCCGCCGTAGCGCTTCTTATTTTTAAGAAATTAAAACCATAGAGAATCAAACTGCCACCGGTAGTTCAACCATTGTGGCAGAAATGAAAGGAAATGGAAACAGGGAACTAGGAGAATAAGAAAGACCGAAATTTATGTTTCGGCAATCACCTTTCCATCTTCCAAAATCATTTTGATGAGTTTTGTCATTTCCACAGAATATTCGACATCTAAGTGTTTGGTGACCCCTTCACAAAATCCATTGATGATGAGTAACTTTGCATCATCTTCATTCATACCTCGGGATTGGAGATAAAACAGTTGGTCGTCATCAATTTTAGAGACAGTGGCTTCGTAATTCAATGTGCCCTCTTCTCCTGATACATCATTGTAAGGATAGGCATGAGACTGTGACCTATTGTCCATCATCAGCCCATCACATTTGATATGGCTATAAGATCCTTTGCTAGATGGTTCAAATTTAACTAGTCCACGATAGGAATTGATTCCTCCATCGAGGGCCACACCTTTCGCTAAAATATTGGAACGAGTGTTTTTCCCGACATGGATGATCCGAGCCCCTGTATCTTGCACTTGCCCACTTCCGGCAAAGGCCAAAGACAAAACATCACCGGTAGAATGATCCCCTTTTAAAATGATCCCTGGGTATTTGATGGTATTGGCACCAATGTTACAATCGGTCCAAGTGATGTGAGCTGCTTCTTCGCAGATCCCACGTTTCACAGTCCAATTGTACATATTCTTTTTCCAATTTTGAATGGTGGTATAAAAGATTTTAGAATTCTTTTTGGCAACAAGCTCTACTACTGCCGTGTGGAAGTTAGTTCCTTTGTCTTGGACAGAAGTACAACCTTCGCTGTATTCCAAATGTGCTCCTTCATCAGCAATGAGAAGTGTGCGTTCATATTGTCCAGAACTAGCTGCTGTTACTTTAAAATATGCCTGAAGAGGCATGGGAGTTTTGACTCCCTTAGGAATGTATGCAAAGGATCCACCGCTAAACACAGCCGAGTTTAATGCAGAAAACTTGTTATCACCAATGGTGACTACAGTTCCCAAATATTCTCGAACCAGTTCTGGATATTCCCTGATGGCGGTATCGATGTCACAGAAAAGGATCCCCAAATCAGTGAGTTCTTTTTTGACATTGGCATAAATGGTTTCGGAATCATTCATGGTTTCGATTCCGGCAAGGTATTTCCTTTCGTGTTCGGGAATTCCTAATTTTTCAAAACTACGTAGGATTTCGGGATCCACTTCGTCCCAAGATTTTTTCTTTTTTTGGTTGGATCCTACGTAATGTACATAGTCATCAATATTGATATGAAATTGCGGAATGAATCCCCAAGTCGGCATGGGTTTCTGTTCATAAACTTCAAAAGCCTTTAAACGAAATTCAGATAACCAACTTGGTTCATTTTTAATATGAGAAATTGATTCAACAACCTTACGAGTGAGTCCCTTTGGAAAATTATCAGGTTTGTAAAATTCTAAGGTAACCTTGTCTAAGTCGGATGTTGATTCCATTGTTTCTCCCTTCTCTACTTGTAGAGAATACTAAATTAATTTACAGAAGCGAAGTAAGCTTTGGATCCAGTAGGATCAGCTTTCATCGTTTTCTTTCCTTCGTCCCAATTCGCAGGGCAAACTTCACCATGTTTTTCCACAAATTGGAAAGCTTTGATCAGGCGAAGTGCTTCTTCAATGTTACGTCCTACAGGAAGGTCGTTAACAGTTGCTTGGCGAATGATTCCCGCTGGATCGATGATAAAAGTTCCGCGTAACGCAACTCCTGCATCAGGACCAGACTCGATGAGAACTCCAAAAGACTTTGCAATTTCTTTTGTTTTGTCAGCGATGAGTGGGTATTTGATCTCTCCAATACCACCTTCTTTTCTGGCAGTTTTTTTCCAAGCTAAGTGTGAAAATTCGCTATCAACAGAAACTCCCAAAACTTCAGCTCCGATCTTTTTAAAATCTTCGAGTTTTGCATCGTATTCAATAATTTCTGTCGGACAAACAAATGTAAAATCGAGCGGATAGAAAAACAGTACCACCCATTTTCCTTTGTAATCAGACAATTTGATTTCTTTAAAACTGTCCCCGATCACTGCAGTTGCTTTAAAATCTGGGGCATGTGATGTCACTTGTGGCATAAAGTCACTCCTTAGAATTATTCTAAGTACAATCCTTAGATTCTGTCTAGATGTTTTTGAACGAGCGACAGGTTTTCCAAACACCATTCTTCCTTGGCCAAAGTTTCTACAAACCTCCGGTCATGACTGACCACCACAAGAGCAGAACGGACCTTAGTGAAAGAAGATTCTAAAGCTTCCAAAGATTTGAGATCCAAATGGTTGGTGGGTTCGTCTAATAAAAGTACCTCTGGACTCTCTTCCAGATGCAATGCGAGGAAAAGTTTTTTCCCTTCTCCAGGACTTAGAGATTCTGATTCAGAAAATCGTTTTGGGTCGCTCCCAAGCCTATGAATTCCCGAAAGTACTTTCGCTTTTTTCTCATCCGTTAAGTTTTGAAATTCCAAAAGTAAAACAGCCAATTCCTTTTTTGAAAATTCCTGAGGAAGATACAAATAAGAAATTCCTTTCTCTTGGAAGGTTTGGACCAAATGCCGAAGGAGAGTTGACTTTCCCGATCCATTTGCCCCTGTGATGGCGATCTTTGCATCCGGAAGTATTTCCAAACGATTCGACAAAGTGAAAGACAAATGATCCAAATGAAGTTTCCTATCATCAAACCAATATAAGGTGTTTCGTTTCGAAAGAGAGGCCTTCCAAACAATTCCTAAATTTTCTTTTTCCGGAAGTGTTTCCCAAAATTCTTTTTCTCTTTCTAACGAATGTTCTGTTCTTCTTTCGATTTGATTTTTCAATCGCCCTGCTTGGCCATCTTTACCTGTCACTCTCGCTAAGTTCTTTTTTTGACGTCCATCATGGTCATGAAGATCAAGTCCCTTCTTTGATCTATGTTTATGAGAGAGACTTGCTTCTTCCCTTCTTCGTTTCAGTTCGACATCCAGTTTTTTACGTTCCGTTTTTGCGATTTCCCAATTGTGAATTCTTTCTTCAGCTTCTCTTTCCATTTCTTTTTTGCCTTCGGAATAATTTCCTGGCCGCTGTGAGAAGAACTTTTTTTCTAAAAATACACAAGAGGTAACAATCTCATCTAACAAAGACCTGTCGTGGCTAATGAGTATCCCAATACCTTTGTAATACAAAATGGCATTTCGAATGATTTGGTGAGTTTTGGAATCGAGATGATTTGTGGGTTCATCTAAAATCAATACATCCGAATTTTTTGACAAAGCCATTGCCAAAAGAATCCTTCGTTTTTCACCAAAACTAAGATACTCATATTCTTCTACCGATTGGATCGTAATGACAAGAAGGTTCTTCCAAAATCCTGACTCTTTGGTATCATCGTAAAGAAAATTCGTAAGTTCTTCTTCTGAAAGTTCGGTTCCTTGTGAGATCGAACAAACATACTCGTTTCCTAAAACGATCCCATTGTCGGGAAGGATCTCTTTTGTTATGATTTTGGCTAGAGTGGATTTCCCACTTCCGTTTTTTCCGACAATCCCAGTCCAACCTTTTGTGAAATGCAGGTTCAGATTTTGGAACAGAGGTTCCAACTGAGATTCGTATTGGTATGTTACATTTTGAATGGTAATATGATCGGACATGCGACAAGCTCCTGTATTTTCCAAGGGGAAATAGGTAAGCATGTCTCGTCCTAAAGAGATTAGGAGAGGTGTGGATTTAGTATTTTATTTTGCTTACCTATTTGATTTAAGCCGCAATCTCATCGGAGTGTACCTCTGCTACGTTTGTTAGACTGTGAAAAATGGAAAAGTTGTCAAGAGTTAGTTACCTTTGGCCATTAAGAATTTTTCCATAAACTCCGTAATGTCTCTAATGTTCCGATTGATCATTTTCCTTAACTCTGGTGGAATATTTTGTGATTTAATGACTCGGTAGTAGTTCAAAGCATTTTTTAACATCTTACGGCGTGCAAACTCTTGTGCTTTCATTAACATCGGTTTGTATTTATAATATGAGTATTCCATAATCGAATAATTCTTCGACAAACGGAATGCATGTGGGATCTTTCCAAAGTCATAAGTAAGTGTTAAAAAAGGAGCATCATCTGCTTCAGGAGGTTTTAGTTCCAAAACCCCATGGATGATTTTTTCTGGTTCGTCTTCTGTGGCTTTTTCAGCCATCTCGTCCAGAGGGATGGGAGATTCTTCATCAGCAATTTCCCCCAAATTCCCATCAACGATTTCAATTTCAGGTGCTTCTGCATCCTCAAAGGAAGGCCCTTCTCCTGGGATACCAGCCTCTTCCTTTTGTTTTCGATCTCGAAAGACTTCATCTGCATCCGGAAGACCAATCTTTAAATCTTCGCTTGTCAGAGGTCGATTCGTTAGCTCTACTTGGATTGGTAAATCCGTTTCGATGATGGTTTCTGATTTATTGGAATCAGTTTGTTCCTTGGGCTCAGGTTTTGGTTTAATTAATTGATCAGTTTGGGGATCAACAGGGTCGGGAAGTTCTAATTCTTGACGCAACGCATCTGTTGTTGTCTCCAACCAATTGGGCTCTTCCTCTAACGAACGTTCCTGGGGATGAAGAGGTGGTTCTTTTTCATCCCTACGCAAATCGTTCGGATCCGGAAGGCCAATTGGTTCCAAATCAGAAAAATCGGGAAGTTTTGATCCAGGTTGGTCAGGGAAGTATGGTTTTAGTAAATCATTGAGAGAAGCTTCCTCTCCTTTTGCCTCGAGATCCTTTGCTTTTTTTTCAATCTTCTTTAAAGCTTGGTTCTTTAAAAAATCTTCTCGTTCTTGGAAACGATCTTTTTTCCTACGATCTTCTCCCGAACGTCTATCTTTTCTTCCTGCAATATTGGTTCGTCGATCAGGATTTTTTCTTCTTTCTTCCCCTGACCTACGATCAACAAGTGGAAGGTCCTTAAATTGTTTCCAATCGTTAGAGAAAAAAGTATCTTCGGGAAGATCTAACTCTGATACATCTTTTTTAGAAATTTGATCAGCAAGCGCTTGTAAGTCGAGAGGTTGGTTGGGACCACCAGGATATCCAGGACTTCCCGATCCACCAGGTATACCCGGTGTCCCTTGTTGGTCTGAAGGAACATAGAATGGACCCACAATTCCAGAGCCGGGAGGTGCCATTGGAAAACCAGGGGCAGCACCTGCAAGTCCTCCAGTCGTCAAACCTTGGTTTAACGATTGTAAAAGTTGGTCCTGGTTTTGTGTTGTCTTGGGATCAAATCCAGGGCCACCAGGCGTTGATTGTAAAAACTGATAGACAATGGGATGAACAAGTTGGTTACCACCGGCAACGGTTTGGTTCACTTGAGGAGTCGATAGTGAATTCTCTTGTCCGCGTTTATCTCCTGCACCTGGTTTTTCTAATGAACTTGGTGGGAGCGGAGGTGGTGGCAATTGTGATGTCGGTTGCGGTAAAGGTTGGTTCCCTTGAGGAAAATTCGGCGGGGGTGTACTTTGTGCAAACTGAATGGCACGAGCAATGGATTCCGCAAATAGTTCCGAAACTTCTTTTAAGGCACCGACAAGATCACCTAGGTCTTTGTCGGCCTTCGGCCATTGGCCAGGTTTAGGTTCTTTTTTCTTTTGTTGCTCTTTCCCTGAAGGATCTGATTTTTCATCACCCTTACCTGGCTCTCCTCCCTTTCCCTGTGAAGGATTGTCTTCTAAAAACTCTTCTAGATCCTGGATGTTTTTTTTGATTTTTTCTTTGATCTCTTGGTCAGGGATTCGGTTCCCTGTCCTTTCAAAGATCTCAATGGCTTCTTCCACCTGCTCGGCTTCCACAAGTGCTTCCGCATTGAGAAGTGGCCTTCGGTGAAAACTATACTTCGAGTTTTTTGAAATGATATCATCAGCAGAGAAACTGATATCTGGAGTATCTCGTCTTGGTCTCTCACCAGAAGAAGAGGATGGAGTATCATCACCCCCGTCTTCACCAAAGTCACCTAACGGGAGATCACCGATGTCTTTGGGAGCTTTTTGTTTCTCTCGGCGTTTCCTTCCTGGTTTTGTATCTTTCCCACCACTGCCACCGCCATCTCCCCCAAAATTTTCCTCATCATCTGATTCTAAATCTGATAACCTTTCGGAAAGTGGTTTGGGTTTGGACTTAGGTTCTTTGGGATCTGTTTGAAAATTTAATTCTTCACCACGCCCGCCACGAGATGTCCTTTCTTGTTTTGAGGATTTTGGTCTGGATTCTTTTTTTGGTTCTTCTTCTAACGAAGTTTCTCTCTGTTGTTTCCGCCTTTTTTGGCGTGGACTCAAATCTCCTGATGGCCTGGTTCCCCCCTCGCTTCCAGCGATATCATTGAGGTCGGCACCAGTGCCAGAGAGACCGAGTAACATCATGAGGGTGGTTAACATAAAAGGGTTCTACTCTATATTTTCGAGGTTTACTATGCTGTAACTTAAGGTAGACTCAAAGAATATTCAATTTCTCAGCATTTTACGCAAGTCTTTAGGCCAAAATGACCGCAAGTTCTTTTTCTGCTTGACACAAGAGAAATTCTTGCGTTCCATGGTGGCATGAAATCCGTTGCGAAAAAAAATCTCAGCTTTGCCTCCTCACCGGACAATGCAGACGGGTTGCAGCTAAAAATCACTTTCGACGAAGACACAAAAACTGCCTTCGGTGATTACACCTGCCCCGAAAAATACCAGGGTTTACCGGATCAAATCCACCCAGGTATTATTTCTACCATCTTAGACGAAATCATGGTCAAGATCAACGAAGCGATGAATTTCGAAACCACTACAGGTGAATTGACGATTCGATTCTTACAACCTGCAAAGGTAAACGAACCACTCCACTTACGTGGTTGGTTTGTGAAAAAGAATAAAAAAATCATAGAAAACCGTGCTGAAATAGAAAATGAGATCGGCAAAATAGTGGCCCGCGGAAAAGGTAAATATATCGAAGCTGAAGACTGATTATGCCGATGTGGTGGAATTGGTAGACGCAGTGGATTCAAAATCCACCGATGGTAACATCATGCCGGTTCGATTCCGGCCATCGGTACCAACAGTAATTTAGTTCGAATTCTTCTCGCAAGCCTTTAGATAAAAATCCTCTTCGATTCTGTCTATGGCTTGTAAGACAAGGAAAATCTCCTCTTCTTTCATCTCATCAAAGATCTCTCTTCCATCTTTTAAAATGGAAACACCTAGAGAAATTCCTTTTCTATCTTCTTCTGTGTAAAGACCACCCTTCGATTCCATCTTCACAAGAATATCTTCCATAATGAGAATGATCTTTCGAATGAGTTCAGCATTCGAAAACACTTTGAAAAGTGCACCAATGTCCTTTCGAAATGCATCTGCTTTTTCTTTTTCTACCTTTGCGATTAAAAATTCCATCGCAAACTCGGAACCTAGTAATCCAATTTGATTTTCATGACGGTCAAGCTCCATCACAAGTTCCTCTTCAAATTGATGCGCCGTCACATAAGAATGTAAGGCAGCAAGTCCCGCTTTGAGTGCCATAGGAAAGTGTTTTCCAAATCGGAAGATAGACATTGCTAAGTTTCCAAGAATGCCCCAAATTTTTGTGGGATGGTTAACAAAGCCGGATAACGCATCAAAGGCGGAGTCCAATTCTTTTCGTTTGGAATACTCAGGATAAAGATATTCTAAAAAAAAATGTAGTAATTGGTCAATTTTAGTGCGCGGAATGGAACTAAATTCTGGAAAAAGTTTCAAATTTTCAGGAGAGTATCTTTTCTCTAGAGAAGATTGGTACATTAGGATCAACTCTTGAAAAAGGGGATGACCTAGAACTTTAGAAGATTCTTTTTTTGGTTTCATGGGAAAAACTGTTACTTATAAAACTTCATCAAAATAGTTCTCATATCGTTCCCAGTTTACTTTTTTACCTTTAGGATTGTATGGGAGTGAAGGGATTTTTTTGACATCCAGACCAACAAACAGAGAATAGATACCCACTGCCAAAGAAATAGCAGTTTCTTTTTTGTTTTGGGTCAAGTATTTGACATCACGACTACGGTTTACATATCCAATTTCAATGAAGGCACAAAGGGCATTGGTGTACGTTGGCAAACTATATGTAGAAATGTAAGGTTTTTGGATGGGACCAAGTTCTGGATAAGGAGAGTCCTTTTCTTTTAATAAAACAGGGAGTCCATACTGGACAAAACGCATTAGTTCCTTTGTCACAAAATGATTGTCGCCACCAAACCCTTCTCTTCCACCTTCCCTTCTCCACTCTTCTTTTTTTCCTTTTTCTCTTTCCCAAAACTTTCCCGTTTCAGAAAAGGTTTCATGGTCTGTTGCGTAGGGCCCTGGTTTTCCAATTTGTTTTTCCCAATTAGGTTCATCAGCGTAATGCCAACTAACCATATTTTGGCGGTAACCTTCAAATTTTGTAAGATCTGTATCCTTTCCATTTTTTTTAGGCCAATACCCATGAAAATAAATCCAGGTGTCAGCTATGGCATTTTCCAGTTTCGTCCAACCTGACTGAAATATTAACCATTCCGACCATGGACCATTTGTAAATCCGTTCGGTGAGTTTTTTTTATCTGAAATTTTTCTTAATTTTGAGAATGTTTTATAACCGGGAGTGAGAACAGCACCCATTCCACCCGTTTGTCCTTTACTAGCAGGATTTAAATGTAAAGACAAAACAAGTTGAGGTTTTAGTTCATTGATTTTAGATAGTCTACCTTTTCGCCTTACGCCTGTTTTTTGGTCCGGAAAATCATACAACCGATAGGCAGAATTGGGATCATCAGAGTTTGGGTCATCATCAAACGACGACTCACGAGTGAGTTTACTTTCCAAAATCACTCGTTGGAAATCTGATTTTTTAGAGAACCGTTTGAGATATTCTTCAAATTCTTTCCAACCTGCTTCTGTCTCAGTTAGTTTTAAAACTCGGTGGACTTCTTTTGCTAAGTCAAGAACTACCTTTCTTTCCGTAACATTCCCATGTTCGGTCCCTTGTTTGTATGTTTCTAAATAAGTTTGGGTGACACTATCATATTTGTCTCCATGTTGTGCCTTGGGATCTTTGGCAACCCCTCCATGGCCAGGATCTACTACGATCCGAAAGACAGGAACAGCTTCCAAGGAAAAGGAAAAAAATACAAAATAGAGAATTGATAAAGATTTTTGTAAGTTATGAGAAGACAAAAAGACCACGATGGTCATTCTCCGCTCACCGGGGAACGGAGAAAAGAAAAAGTTTATAAACTATTTTGCGTTTTGCGATTGGCTAAAGATTTGGTTTCTATTATCACTTAAGTCTTTTCCGTATTTATCGGAAATGACTTTTTTATCCGCTTCTGCTTCTTTGAAGTCAGAAAGGATTTTGATTCCATAATCTTTTGCAATTCGGTAATGTACGATGGCATCGTAAAACCTGTCATCCCGCGACATATCTGTAGCCAAACCCATTTGTCCATAAGCAATTCTCAATTTCTGTTGTGCTTCTGCAATCTCTCTGTATGGGATGATTGCTTTTGATCCTTCTCCAGAAGTTTCCACAAGTTGGGATTGTTCCTGGTTTGTAATTAAATCTGCACATTCAGCAAGAAGGTTTTGAGTTTTGGTATCGTAATTTTTTGAAAATTTTCCAAGAAGTGAGGATATATCTTTTTCCAAAGCGACCATTGCTTTTCCAGAGGCTATATAAGCACGTCGATAATAATAACGCAGAACCACTTGGTAATCTTTTTTGATTTTTTCAAAAGCGGTTTTTGAATCAGGAACTTCATCTCCGAAGTTAGCAGTAACAATCGTTAGAAGTTTTATAGCATTAATGACTCTATCTTTGTTATTTTCCGAAATGTTTTTGTACTGTTTGCGTTCTAAATTATTACCTTGGTCCAGTTTATCGAGTTCCTCGAAGGACTCTTTTCCTTTTTCTGGAGACCCTGACTCTTGGGCAAAAACTGAGAAACTAAAGATACAAAACAAAAGGAAGATGAAACTATTTTTTAACACGAAACTTGCTCTCCTTAAACCAAGGAGCAGAATACACAGAAAAGAGGAGGTTTGACTACTATTTTTTATCCTTTTGAAAAAAGAGTAATCCATCACCAACAGGATACAAAGTATAACCTAAAACTTGGGATTTCACCTCATTCCAAAGTGCCATCACCGCTAAATCAGAAGGTTTCTTTGGATCGGGAGAAAGGACCCTTCCATGCCATAACATATTATCGAATAAAAAATAAGACCCTGGTTTTGCTTCCTTCCAGAGAATTCGAAAGATTTCAGGGTAGGTAATTTTATCACAATCCACAAAAAAAAGATCTGAACCTACCCACTCCGAATATTCCTTTTCTAAATAATCCATCACAGAGTCCGTCACTCGTTTAACATGGATTTGTTCTAAAATTCCCATTTTTTCGGCATATCCATCCATCAGATCAGCTTGTTCTTTATGGCGATCCACAGTCACAAACATTGTCTCCGGTGAACCCACGGCCATCCAAAGAGTAGAATAACCGAGCCCAGTTCCTAATTCCAAAATTTGTTTGGGCCTGACAAGAGATACCAAATGAGATAAAACAGCACCGGTGGCAGCAGTGACAATGGGGATATTTTTTTCTTTGGCGTACGTTTCCATTTCAGCAAACACAGGGTTTGGTTTGTACACCAAACTCGAATCAATATAAGATTCAAGTTCTGGAATGTAAATGCTCGGCCTTGGTTTCATGATTTGGGTGGTAAAAAAAGAGAAACTCTATCTTTTAAAATAGGAGGAGTCTTTTTGCGGACAAGATCGTTTAACTCACGATAACTATATCGTTTGGAAGGATGGATGAGAACAATGGCTTCGTTTTCAAATGCAGAAGCATTGGCCACAATTTCATCGAAATGAGTATGACCCCATTCCCGAGCTCGGTCCACGTCTCTTTTTTCACAATAGTAAGTACATTCCATAAAGAGAATTTTACTTTTGCGAACATCTTCATTTTCTAAAACGTATTCTATTTTTGTGTCCCCTGAAAATGAAACAAGCGGGACTGAAATTTCTTCTGTGGGATCTTCACCCAAATCTTTTTTATTACGAATTTCTTCGGAACTTAGGCTCGTCCATTCTTTCTTTAATTTTCGTTTGGTTTCATATACAGTATAACCTTGTGAAGGAACCCGATGAAAACTTTGCCAAGGTTTAAAAAAATAACCAGGTTTTAATTCAACCCTATCACCAAAATCCAAACCGATCAGTTCACATTCATAATCAAAATCTTCAATTTCAGAATATAGTTTTAGAATTTGAGACATTTTGGGTTCCAAAGATTTTGGAAGATAAATTTTAGGAACGGGGAGTTTTCTTAAACTTCTTTGGGATACGTAATAAGGAATCCCACAGGAATGATCCAGGTGGGCATGAGATAACAATATCTTTCCTATATGAATTTTATCAGGATTGATAAATCCAAAATCAAACATAAAGTCAAGGGAAGGACAAATGATGGATGTCCGAATTCCACCTTCGGACAATCCTTCAAATTTAATTCCCTTGTATTCAAAACTAGCTGTTAACATCAATCTTCCGGTTGTATCACCTTTACTGCTTCCCCAAAAGATGACTCTAAAACCTTAGGGCCAACAATGGTGATGATCAATTTGTCTGATTGGAAATACAATTTACCCACTCGTTTTAAATCAGAAAGTGTCAAACGATCAATTTCTTTCCTAAAATTTTGTAAGTATCCGTCTGGCATTTTATGATCACGCCTTCGCACTTCGCTTGCAAGAGTCCTTTTATCATCTTCAAACTGAAATACAAACTGATTGATGATGGCGTTCTTTGCTCGAACCAGTTCGTCTTCTGTCAATGAATCTATGAGTTTGGGTTGGATGAGTTCTTGCATAAGGGATAAAACTTCTTTGACTGACTCTGTTTTTGTCATCGCAAAGAATTGAATGGTTCCGTAATTTTCTTGGAAATCCGTATTACTTCCAGCAGAATAAGCAAGACCCCGATTGTTACGAATTTCTCTCATATAATAGGAGTTAAATCCTCCGGCGCCAATGATATAATTCAAAACTTGGATGGCATAAAAATCTGGATGATTGTGTTCAGGCAGGACTCCGACCATCGAAATAAAACTTTGACTGACATCCTTCTCAACAAGTCGAATTTTATTCCCTGTCTTTTTAATGTTCTCAGAAAGAAACAAAGGTGTGATGGACTCAGAATTATTTTTTTCATTACTTTCAGGTAAGTTGGGGAAAAAACGTTCCCAAGATTTTAAGTCATAATCACCAGTCACAAGGAATCTACGTTTTGGTTCTTTTAAAATCTCTGACTGAAACTCAATGAGTTCATCCATTTTTAAAGATTCCAGTGCAGCGATTTGCATAGAGGTTCCCGCTATTGTGCCCAAAAACAAAGCCTCTTTTGCTTTCCTTGAACCGAGGGCAGTTGGATTGTCATTTCTACGTTTGATCTCTTCCGTGAGTTTCCCTTTGGTTGTGGTTACCAATGACTCATCTAAGTTAGGAGAATCAAAAAATGACTGTATGATAGGAAGCACTTCCTTCTCAGTCGATGTTAAATAAGCAAAACTAAATATTGTTTTTTCATAATCGATTGAAACAGAAAAGGATGCTCCATAAAACTCCAAAGTTTCTAGGAACTTTTCTTTTGGGTAAGTTTTTGATCCTGACAATTCCCAACTATCTTCCAAAAGTTTAGTGATCTCTACCGGTCGTTTGCCTAAATTTTTCCTGCCATGATACACGTAAATATCTGCATACACGATGGGAAACTCTGCATTTTTTAATGAAAAAATTTCAACACCTGATGGTTGTTTAACTGATTTGATTTCAGGAACTTCAAACACTAATGGTTTAAATTTTAAATCCCGAACAAAATCCCCCATTTCACGAGCAGAAAGATTAAAAAAACTAAAAACAATTAAAATTAAATAAATACGTTTCATTCTGATTTTTTCCTTACATCTTCCAATACACCGATCACAACCTTGTCTTTGGTTAAGTATGTTGGAATCAGAGATTGAAGGTCATTGGATGAAGTTTTCATAATGGAAGAATATTGGCGAAATAACCCATTCCAATCACCATATAACAATTGATAGTAACTTAAAAGATCAGCAATTGCTGAATTATCATCCAAAGTTTTGATAAAATCAGAAACCATTTGATTTTTGACCTTATCCAATTCCTCTTTTGGAACTCCAGATTCCTTTATTTTCGAAAGTTCATCCCAGATGATATTTTCGATGACATCCAGTTTGGCTCCCTCATTCGGTTTGATAAAAAACACAAAGTAATTTTTATATCGTTCACCTGGATCACCATTCACCGCTCTCACACTCAATACCAACTTCTCTTCTAATACAAGTCGTTTGTATAACCTAGATCCCGTTCCTGAAGTGAGGATAGTTGATAATACATCAAAGGATGAATTATCTTTATGTGGATAAGGTGGTTTAAGAAAACCCATCATCATTTGGCTTCCGGATGGATGGTAAACTTTGAATCGTTTTTCACCTGGAAAAGATTTTTCTTCCTGCTTTTGGATCGGCCTTGGTTTCCCTGGTTTTAGGTCAGAAAAATACTTACGGATGATGGACTCCGTTTCTTCAAAATCAAACTGACCTACAACAGAAATCACCATTCGGTCTGGAGTATAATGTTTTTGGAAAAATGCTTTGGTTTCTTCTATTTTTAAAAAAGGAAGGCCTGTAGAATAACCGATGATGGACTTACGATAAGGATGGCTCTCAAATGCCATAGAATAAAATTTCTCTCGTAAAACAGAACCTCCAATGTCGTCGGTTCGCATCCGACGTTCTTCAATCACAACATCTCTCTCAGTATAATATTCACGTAAGATTGGATGTTTCAAACGATCGGATTCAATTTTTGCCCAAACTTCGATTCGGTTATTGGGAAGTTGGATTTGATAGTTGGTAACATCTTGCGAAGTGTATGCGTTGAATCCTATTTCCCCATTTTGTTCATAAATATAAGAATCTTCGTTTTTTACAATGAACTCATCTTGCAATTGAATGAGATTTTTTAATCGGCGTTCTAAGGTTTCTTTTTCCTCTTCTAATGAACGGGGAATGGTTTCGCCACGAGTTGTCAGATCACGAATTTTTAATTTCAGATCATCAAGTTCTGTTCCCCAAACTTCGATTTGTTTTTGGTATTTTTCTTCTTTTTCGTAGTTTGTAGTACCGACAGTTTTTGTTCCTTTGAAAAGCATATGTTCCAAAAGGTGGGCGGTACCTGCTTCCTCAGGGGTTTCATCCACAGCTCCGACGAGAAATTTAATGTACAAAGCAACAGTAGGAGAAGTTCCTCTCTTCATCATCACAACAGTCAGTCCATTGTCCAAACGAATGGTTTTTATCTTGTCTCGAAACTGTGACTCAGAGGTTCCAAAAAATTGGTCCTGGGAAAAAAGGGGCAAAAATTGTAGGAAAAAACAAAGGAAAAAGATTCGTAATTTCGACATCATCTACTAGTCTTGAAGTTGGAAATGGTTCGTAAACTTCTAATTTTAACTCTCTTTTGTTCGTGTCGCCTCTTTACCATCGCCGATCCCAGTTATGTGGAACGAGCTCTCCAAAATGAAAGTGACGAAGGTTTTATCTCTCGAGAATTTTTTCAAATCAAAGTGGAAATTCCGGTAACGTATAAAGAAGTCTCTGGGATTGCCCGTCGGAATGATTGCAAACAAAGAGCTTTTGTGGAAAGAGAACGACTGGCTCTACCCTTCCTGATCCAAATCCAAAGACAAAAACACCAATTCGGTGAAAGCATTGATGAATACTCCAAAACTTTGGAAGGAAAGGACAGGCAAGCTCGGCTCATCGCCAATGCCCCTCAAACAACCACTGCTCTTGGCACTCAGACGGCAGCCAGTCCCACCACTACGACAACAACAAACCCGCAAACATCGACCCAACAAGGGCAAACCGCTACAAATACTACCCAAACGCAAAAAGAGAACACAATCGAAAGCATTCATAACTTTGCTTGGTTCTTTGATGGTCTTGTTCTTTATAAAGAAGATTATTCTGATCGCACAAAATGTGCTTTCCTATTCCGAAATATCCAACCTAAATTAATGGAACGTGTGGAGAAAACTCCGCTTTTAGAACCTAGGAAACTGTAAATGAACAAAACTTTATCAAGGATGATTCTATCTTTCTCAATTCTTGTTTTTGTTTGGAATTGTAAATCCAAAGAAACAAAAGAAGTCCCACAAACCAAAGATACTGAAAACGAAGTAATTTTAGAATTTACGAAAGCAAAGGAAGGATTTCTTTCTGAATCTTTATTCCAAGTTGCAGTATCTAGTGTTCTTCCCTCCGAATCAGAACGAACCGAAGAAGCAAAAACAATTGCCGAACAAAAGTCTCTGAACTTATTAAAAACCTATACAATCCCCAATCTTTCTGAGAAGGGAAGAAAAGAACTCCGCGATATTTCCAAGGAAGGTAAAATTGTGGATAAAAACGTTTCTGTTGGAGGTAGGTATTTTTTCTTATACCAAATTCAAAAATCCAACTTGAAACGCCTTGTAACCAAAGACTTAGAATAAAGTCCTAATGTTTGTTAAATGGAAAATGATTTGTTTACCTTAGCGGGAATACAAATATTTTTCACAAAGTTACAATAAAACAACTTCGCATCCAACTGTAACTTCCCTTTTCCTTCCACTTGGAAGGTTAAGGGTTTAACAAATTCAAAATATTCAGGTTTTTTGTGATGGATTGGCCCTTTTAGTTTTAGGTCTGCATTCAAAACTTTTAGTCCATCTGTGCCAGACAAATAGATACGGTGTGGTGCTTCCATCTGGAACCCAAAATCTTTTGGTAAAAACAATTCCAACTCATACTTCCCAACGGATTTCTGTTTGATCGAAATTTCTATTGGATGTGAATCCAAAGGATCGGCACTGAGTCCAGATCCTAAATGATTACTACCAACGAAAAACAAAGTTACCAAAAAAGAAAAGAGAACCAAAAAACGAATTTGTTTCATACAATGATTAGACTTATAAAACCTTTCGTAAAACCACACAGCGATTGGAATTTGTTCCTTTTTCGTTGTTAGAAACCTGCCAACAATTGGATAGTTTCGTGAAACTTTGGGTATGGACATATGTTTTATTCCAGACAAGACCAGTCCCTTCCGCCATCCGAACTACGTCTTCATCCAAATATAGAATGGAATTTCCTTTTTTGACTTCACCTACTTCCATTACCATATAAGAACCTTTTTTAAGAACCCTTGCTGATTCCTTTAAAGTCGAACGAATGAATGCATTCCAATCACTAAGATTGCTGAAGATACTTAGTTTTCTATCTTTCGATTTTTGAATGTCAAGAAACCAGTGACGTAGCCAGTTGTCACCTTCATAGTCCACCTTATCAAGAAAAGGCGGAGAAGTCACAATCAAATCGACTGATTCTGATTCTACGTTGGGAACCGAGTTCGCTGAATTCAGTGAGTACAAATTGTTTTTTGAAAATTCATGGTAAAACGGAGGAATGGGAAGTGCCAAATCCCGTTTCATTTTTTGATAAATCCGAGGTTTGATTGGCCGGTATTCAGGACTTTGCCCACGTTTGACATTGTTTTTTGCCTGTGCTTCCGGTGGAATGGACACTTGTGGAAAAGTATATACAGAAAAAAATCCAGTGCTATGCCCATGCAAACGAGATAACGCAATCAGTGAAATAAACTTCATCTCTACTGACAAATCTTCTGCCATATATTTTTTGAGATTTTTAATTTCTTTTAATGTTCTTGGATGAAAAAAAGGAAGTAAGTTTATATCAAAAGGTTCATCTTCTACTTCCTTATCCAAATCCAAAGAATTTAATTTTTTTTCCAAGTCTTCTAGTTTAGGAACATATTGTCTCGCACTCGCAAGAAAAATAGATAACGGATGAATATCATTATGAACTGCCACATGGCCTTCAATATTAGCTTGAATGGCCGTAGTTCCCCTTCCACCAAACGGATCGTAGACGACTCTATTTTTCTTTTTTAAGAATTCCTTCATAAAAAAAGAAGGAAGTTCCGGCTTAAATGATGCTCTATAACTTACGGTATGATGAATTGGATGTCCTTGGCGTTGTTTTGCTGTCCAAAACTCACCAAATACAATTTTATCGGAATCCTTTAATAGTCTGCCTGCTCCTGCCATCCTTTGCAAAAGCCTCCTCTCTCTTTATAGAAAGATCGGAGGAAAGGCGAATCTTAAATTGGATTTTTTATTGAAAGCTATGGGACATAGTCTTCATAATTTGGGAAGAAGGTTCGAATTTCTTTTAAAGGATTTGATCGTACTTTTATCTTTTCACCTGTTCTATCATCCAGATAACTTATGCTATGTGCATGCAAAATTTGTCGTTCTGCACCAAGTTCTTCTAATAAAGAAGGAGAAAGTCCCGATTGGACAAAATCCAAAAACATAGTCTCTCGTGGACCATACAATTTATCCCCAAGAATCGGATAACCGAGGTAAAGGAAACTCACTCGAATTTGATGGATTCTACCTGTTACAGGTCGTACAAGCACCAAACTTACGTTTTGTGAATCAGAAAATTCCAAGGGAATCAATTCAGTAGAAACAAATTTTGAATCGGAAAACTCTTCCAGAGAAAACTTCATTTTTTTTCGGATTGCTGAATCTGTATTTTTCCCAAGAAAACCATCCAGATACATTGGTTTCGGAAATTTTCCCCGAACCACAGCCAGGTATTCTTTTTTCACTTCTCTCTTTTCAAATTTCTTTTGGAGCCAAGTGCGACTCTCTTCAGATTTGGCAAAAATCACAATCCCTGAGGTCTCACGGTCCAACCTATGCACAGGGATCACTAGAGGATAGATTTCTTCCAGAAGGTTCAATAGAGTTCTTGTACGGTATCTTCCCGCTGGGTGCATGGGTAGGTTTCCCGGTTTATCGATAAAAAGGAATTCTTCGGTTTCTTTTAAAACCGTATAACCAGTATCTACTTCTGGCTCCTGGATCCGACCAGGGATGGGTTCGTAAACAACACTGTCCCCTTCCTGGAGCACAAGTTCTGCACTTGCCACATTTCCTTTGACTTGGATGCGGCCCATATCCAATAAATATTGCCATTCATCCTGACTATGGTATGGGAATTTCGTGGTAAGAAAAACAAGGACCGTTTTTCCCGTATATGGATAACGGATCAATGATTGGTAAGAAGACACTTTAAGATTCTGGACTTGGTTCTTCGGAAGTGAGTTCAGAATCCATGGCACCACCAAAAGGATCATCCGGTTCATCCACAGTGCCAATCACTGAACTTGTATCCTCTTTGATATCTTCTCCAGGATCAGCATTGGACTCTTGTGCTTCCATTGGTGTTTCAACTGCTGAAGTTTCGTCCTTTCCTACATTTAGAAAGGCTTCCAAAACCTCTACGTCTTTTTCTGTTAGGTTGTAGAACTGGCAACCAACCCGAAAATTTGTTTCTTGGTTACGGATGTTTTTGATGATTCCGCGGATGGTAACTCTTTTTCCACTTTCCAAATTTAAATCAAAAAGTATGGTTCCGTTTAGAGTGACAGATCTAGAAAAAGATCTGGATGGTGCATGGATAAAACTAATACCACCCATACTTAAATCCATTACCTGACAAACATCACGTGATTCTTGGAAAACTCCCGTGCTTATGATATCGCGACTCACTGCATTTGCAAATGTTTGAATTTGTTTATAAATTTCGAAGTCGAGTGGTTTTTCTGATAAAACTTGTACATAACCAAGATGTACATAACCTTTGTATTTGATTGGGACACAAATTTCCGAAGTATATGTGTCAGGAATTTTAGAACTATCGAAAATTCTTAAGTATTCATCAAAAGGAAAAAAGTCCGCAGAAGCAGTAGATTTCTCCTTACGATCGATTATAAAAATATCCTTATCGTAGTGGTGCATGAGTCGCAGTCGATTGTCCATACGACCAGCAAAGAAGATAGAGGATAAAGGAAATGCTTTTGTGAGTTTGGCTCGGTATGCAAGAAGGATTGCGTCTACTTTTTTATCATCAAATCCAATTGCTTTGGACACATCATTGACGTTGATGATATTGGAAACCACCATCCCTGATTGGATTTGGCTTGTATCAACCCTTGAGCTCTGTCTCGAAGCAGGAGTAATTTGTATTTTAACAGGCGTTAAGATCTCAATTCCATTTCCGTCACCACCAGCAACTAAAAAATGAGCCAAAAACTTACTACCGTTATGAACAACAGTAAGGATACGATCCCTACTTGGAAATTTTAGATTGGTGTTGATGATGAGAGCTTTATTTTTTAAGGCAATGATCTTTACTGGAAATTCTTTATCTGAATTGATAATGTATGCAGGAAGTTTACCGAATAAAGCGGTAATTACCTTTAAAATACCTTCGGGATCTTTGATTTCCTTATCCATAATCAACCGTGAAGTTTATGAAGCAACATCGTTCGCTTGATGTCCACCAAAGTTTTGGCTCCGGTAACACTCATGGATTGTTTTAGTTCTTCCGAATATTTTTGTAAAAGAAAACGAATCCCAGCTTCCTCACCACCAACAAGCGAAATGGCAACAGGCCTTCCGAGAAGGACAACATCGGCCCCTAAAGCCAACATTTTAAAAACATCCATTCCCGATCGAATGCCTCCATCCACTAACAAAGGAATTTTTCCTTTAACTGCTTCTGCAATTTTAGGTAGAACCCTTGCTGTTCCAGGCATTCCATCCAAAACCCTTCCTCCATGATTCGAAACCACGATGGCGGAAAATCCACCTTCCAATGCTAGTTTCGCATCTTCCGGGTTCATAATGCCTTTGAGGATAAATGGTAATTTTGTTTTTTCTTTTAGTTTGATCAAACGTTCCAAAGGCCTTGTGATACTTGATAAGTTCTTTTGAACCATTGTTTTAAAATTTACGGCATCAATGTCCATTCCCAAAGCGAACACTCCGTCCGCTTCAGCTTCTAAAAACCGGTCAAGTAACATGGATTCATCTTCTCTCGGTTTACAGATTAAAATTCCTTTTCCAGATGCCTTTTTTAAAGCTTCCAACATGATTTTATATTTTTCTGGAGAAGCACCATCACCAAGCCAAGCGAGACTTCCATTTTGAACAAAGGAACGAACCACAAGATTGGCATAATCTGCGTCTGTCATCACAAAGTTCATGTTGGTTCCCACCCCAGTCATGGGAGCGGCCATAATCGGTGTTTTTAAATCATAACCTAAAAACTGAGTTTGGATTTCAGGAAATACATGATCCCGAATGTAACCAGGTACTATCGAATATTCGGAAAGAGCAATGCTATTGTCATGGAAGGTTTCCATACGGCCCACTCCACCCATACCCGGAATCCCAGAGGCACAATTGCTACCGTCACATTGTTTACAAACCCAACAAATATCTTTTCCAAAACGAATTCTTGCTTGGTCACCTATTTCTTTTTCGGTAATCGAAAATTGTTCATCCACTTCAAATCGAATTGTTTGTTTTACCTTTTCAAAAACAAGATTCGCTTCTTTCAAATTATCAGCTACAATGATTACATGTCCCGACTTATCAATGTTATTCGTAGGTTCTTTAATGATATCGCCAGGTTTGGATTGGATAAAAACCTCAGACACACCGTCGATTTTTTTAGTTTCTTCTACTCCACCAATCGAAACTAGTTTTCCAGGTTTCGAAAGTAACGAACGTTCGATGGACACTCTTGACAATACAGGATCCAAATTATCAGGAGTTTCACCTAATGAAATCAATAGTGCAGCTCGGTTTAAATTCACCCCAGTGGATAAAGGATAAGTAAACGCCGACATAAAGCCACCAGAAAGCCTTGCTGCGATTTCTCCAATTTTGACTCCCTCTTTTGTAACCTTAATGTCTCCCTTACCTGCCCCAAGATGGATACCCAGAGCTCGCATCCCACCAGCCATCACCCGTTCCACTTCATCCAAAACTTCTTTGGACATCGCAGAAGGCATGTTATGTCCTACCTCAATAAAATAAGGTTCCCGTTCGATGATCCTGTCGGCAATCCCTGTCATTCGAATTTGGCCTTGGAAAGCCAATGCATCCACAGAAAGTTCAGGGCCTTCCATATATTCTTCTAAAATCAATTCACCTGTAGGACAAAACCTTTTGGCATGACGAAATGCTGTTGGAAGGTCATCTTTGTGATTTACCTTGATGACCCCGCGAGCTCCCATATTGTCAGCCGGTTTCATCACAAGAGGAAATGTCAGTGAATCCAGTGCATCTTTAGCATCTTGCAAAGACCAAACAGCTGCAAAACGAGGAATTGGCATTCCAAACTCTTTTAATCTTTGACGCATTTTCACTTTGTTTGATGCTGCTTCTGCATCTACAAATCGGATACCCGGAAGTTGTAATGCGGAAGCCACTGCAGCAACCGTCATACTCGCATCAGTTCCAGCAGTGATCACCCCATGAATTTGGGAGTTTTGCGCAAATTTTTTAGATTCCCGAACCATTCCTTCAACGTCCTTTGTGGACATGACAATGGCTTCATCCGCAATTTGAAATCCAATCGAAGAGGGATTCATATCCGCAACTACTGTATGGAGTCGCATAGTTTTTGCAGTTTGGATGATGGGGACCTGTAACAATCCCCCACCGATAATGAGTATAGTTTTGCCTTCTACCGATTTCAAATGGTAACGCTCTCTGCCTCTAAAACAAAATTTGTTTTTACCTTTCTTGTGATGGAACCTTTTTGAATGATCCCTCCAGCAAGGAGGTAATCACCGTTGGCTTCATAAAAGGTGGCCGACTGGCCCGGAGTTACACTTTTTACATCTTCTAAAAATTCAACTTTCCAGGTATCACCAAGAGCAGTCACCTTACAGTGAACAGGTGCACTTCTGTATCGGATTTGAACTCTCATTTCTTTTGATTCACCCACTTCCATAGGAGATAAGGCTTGGTAAGTAATTTCTTCTAAAATAAAAGATTCGGAAACAGTTTCCTCTTCTTCCCCAAGTACAACTGTTCCATCATCTTCAATGGATAAAACATAAAGTGGGTTTTTCCATGCGATCCCAAGACCCTTTCTTTGACCGATGGTAAATCCTTCTTTTCCTTGGTGTTTGCCAATGATTTGTCCAGATGCTAATTTAAAAAAACCAGGAGTAAATTCCATTCCCTTCTTCTTTAAAAAAGTTCTATAATCATTTTCTGGAATAAAACAAATTTCTTGTGATTCCGGTTTTTCGGCCACAGGCAGGCCCATTCGTTTTGCTATTTCACGAACCTGGACTTTGTCCATTTCACCAAGTGGGAAAACTGTATTTTTAATATTTTCTTGGGACAAACCGTACAAATAGTACGCTTGATTTTTTTTCATGTCCACTGCATTTCGAATTGCATAACGTCCATCTACTTCTATAACACGAGCATAATGACCAGTAGCAATTTTTTCGATTCCCAATGTTTTGGCTTGTTCAAAAAGAGCGCCAAACTTCACAAAGGTGTTACATTCTACACAAGGGTTTGGTGTCCTTCCATCTTTATAATCATTAATAAAACGGTCGATGACTCGTTCCCCAAACACCTTTTCCATTTTGATTACATAAAACGGAATGTTTAAAGAAAGACCAACATCGCGGGCATCACGAATGTCTTCCGGAGAACAACAGGATTTTTTAGTGGTATCACAGGCAGGGGCTTCGTATTCCCAAGTGCGTAGGTTGACCCCGATCACGTCGTAACCCGCTTCCATCAGAAGCCCTGCGGCCACAGCGCTATCTACCCCACCACTCATCGCTACTATGATTTTTTCTTTTTCTTTCACCTTAGTTTTTGGAATGAACAATTCCTACACGCCCCCGAAAGAAGTCCCAAAACAAGGGACGAGTCCGGAGGATGTCGAGTCCGATCACCCAAACCTCTTCCCTATCCTTGTCCCCTGGCAAATGGAAATTCTCAAGTGAAATTCCTTTGAGATATTGGACTTGTTTGTATTCTTCCCGAATCCCCGATAAAGTCACTAAATAGAAAGAAGATGCCGATTCCATATGGTTTGCCGTTTTGATTCTATTTCCTGCAAGAAATACCTTCTTTTCTCCAAGAAACAGGTCATTCGGGCCTTCGGGTAAAAGATTTAAGGAAGCTGCTGTGTCTATCTCTGCGAAGGATCTGCGTCCTTCTGGATATTCAAATTCTAGATAAAGATCCTTCCCTTTCTTTTTTGTATTCAGAAATTTAAAATCAGTAGAAAGATAAGCATCCGGATGTTCACAGAATGGGGAATCCTTGGGAAACCGTTTCAACTCTTCTCCAAACCAGAAAATACAATTCTCCGAAAAAAAATCGATTCCAAGAAGACCCGGAATGGACTTGGGTAAAATTCCTTTTATATTCTTTAGCGTAAAACTTTGTCCACCGAG
This sequence comes from Leptospira mtsangambouensis, assembly GCF_004770475.1. Lineage (NCBI taxonomy): Bacteria > Pseudomonadati > Spirochaetota > Leptospiria > Leptospirales > Leptospiraceae > Leptospira > Leptospira mtsangambouensis. The sequence goes on along the minus strand of NZ_RQHK01000002.1, from coordinate 492,955 downwards.
GGTGAAAGTGGAACTTTCTTCTGTTCCGCCTGATTCATAAAAACTCAATTCAGATCCGGTATCCCATAAAAAAGAGTCATTACCCTTGTCCGATTTGATTCCCGAAAGAAGAAGGTGTGTTCCTGTATCGATGATTTTGATACTGGTATGAGGAGGTAAAGTTTTGGACTTAGGAAACTGGTATGAAACTGGAGTTTGGCGGGAAGGAATGGGACCTGGGAGACAGGCCCCAAAATAAATTAAAAATTGAACTACACTAACTTTTTGATACAACGAGAGTTTGTACATCTTGTATAGTCTACGATACAATCCCTGTATTCAATCCCCGTATTTTCATCCTTTGTCTTGTATTCAATAAAACAAGAGTATGGTTGGAAATCATACGAAGAAAGACCCAAAGCACGATTGCGAATGGATTCATAGACATCAGAAGGAACCGATGGGGAAAGGTCATTGAGTAAGTATGCCGGCTCTGCCATACTCTACCCATCGGCAAATTTCCTAATCTTTATAACAAATTGTGCGGTTTCTACCAGAATGTTTTGCCTGGTAGAGTGCTTTGTCTGCCCTTTCGATCAAATCCTTATTGTTTCGATCGGTCGGTCGGAAACTAGAAACCCCCACAGACAAAGTCACTTTTAGGTCCGACCCATCATTTGGATTTTTGACCACCATGGATTCAACAGCTTTACGGATTTCTTCACCCTTGGCCATAGCTTCTTCTTCTGAAGCTCCAGGCATTACCAAACAAAATTCTTCCCCACCATACCTAGCTGGGATATGGTGCCTTTGGCCTGCATTGATCAGTTGTTTTGCGACTTCAATGAGAACCACATCACCTGCTTGGTGTCCGTAAGTATCATTAAAACTTTTGAAATGGTCTACGTCTGTAAATAATAGACAAAGTTTAGTTCCTTTTTTACGACAACGTTCCATTTCTTCTTTGAGTTTGGTCTGGAAGTAGTGATGGATTTTTAATCCTGTCATCATATCAACTGTTGCCAGTTCATACAACCGAGCGTTATCCACAGCAATCCCTGCAAGGTTTGCAAGAGTGGTCATAAATTCTTTTTCATCTTCCAAAAACTCTTCGGAAGTCATCTTGTCCCCAAGAACAAGAAGTCCATTGACTTTGCCCTTAGCATTGAGTGGAACAAGGATCTCTGCTCCCATCTTACGAAGGTATGTAATATCAGGAATAGATTTCAAAGAATCCATTTGTAGGATTTGGTCCATGGTAATGGCTTTGGGTTTTTCTTCAAAATAATGAATGAGAGGGCTATCGATTTTTACTTCGTAGTTTTGTTCCTCGGTACTTAATTCAAATCCCTTGATGGATTGGGGCTCCAACTTAAAAAGTCCTAAGTCAATTTCAGGCTCTAAGTACATTGCGGCATGTAAAGTTTGCAACTGCGCCAAACAGATGTTAAGGATTGCATCAATTAAGTATTTATAGTCTAACGTGGAATTCAGGGCACGAGAGATTTCCAGTAGTTGTTTTTGGTCGTAGATTTTTTTTTCGTAATGCTCAAAAACGATATCAGTGTTTTCTTTAAAAGACAAAACGCACCGCCAGAATTCTGTATAAGATAGGAATCATTCGTCTTTTTTGACTACTGTAAAGTAAGATTTTGGCGGAAATCGATAAATTTACAATCAATAGAAAATAGCAAAGTTTTCATAATGTTTACGTTGACAATTTACCAATCTTTAAAATAATGGTTTTATACCGCGCGGTGGAGCAGCTGGTAGCTCGTTGGGCTCATAACCCAAAGGCCACAGGTTCGAATCCTGTCCGCGCAACCGTTATCATCCTTTCCCTAATTCCTTACTTCTCTCCGTCGCTCTGTGTATTGCATCTCGAACGGCGGTTGAGAATCCACCCCTTTCCAAAGCATCCAAACCATGAATGGTTGTTCCCCCGGGAGATGTCACCCAATTTCTCACTTCCATGGGGTGAAGGTTTGCATTTGCCCTTCGCAAATTCCTAAAATACACAAGAGTGCCTTCAATGGTTTCCATAGCCAAAGACAAGGATTCTTCATAACTCAAACCCTCCTGCAATCCACCCTCTGCCATTGCCTGCAAAAATGTGAGTACATAGGCAGGACCTGATCCTGAAAGTCCTGTGACTGCATCCATCAGTGATTCTTTGGCAACACGGATTCCTGTACCCATTCCATCAAACAATCGTTCTACGTGAGAAACAGAAGTGTCTTCACAAAAATACGCAAAGGCTCCTCGTTCAGAAACTAGAGGAAGATTGGGCATCACTCGTACAGAATTCGATCCTTTCGGTGCCGCCTCCGCCATTTGCGAATGAGAAATACCAGCAGCAATCGAAACAAAGGTAGCTGGCTTTGAAAATTCTTTTAAGACGGGAACAACTAAATTGGGTTTTACAGCGATCACAATCACATCCGTAACTTCGGAAATAGCAGAAAGGGTTCCCAGAAGATTCACTCCAGCCACGGGAGATTCTTTTACGTTGGGATCAAACCCGTATACCTTGGTACCTTTTCCTACAAGGGCAGTTGCAATGGCTCCCCCCATCTTTCCCAGGCCCACAACTCCAACAGCTTCAAATGGTTTCTTTTGCATAATCTCTCTCTCCAAAAATCTTTGAACCAACCCTTAAATAGTCGGCTCCTAATTCACAGGCGATTTCATAATCCCCGCTCATTCCCATAGATAACTTTTTATCCGGAAAATATGTATCACGTAATTCTGCTAAATCGGAGAAAACTTTTTTTGTTACAATTAAATCTCCGCTTGAAGGTCCCATCCCCATAAACCCTTTCCAAATACAAAATTCATTTTGGTAACCGATCATTGTTTCTCTCATGGAACGAAGAGTTTCAATACTAAGCCCATGTTTGGAATCCTCTCCTGTGAGATTGACTTGGATCAAATAACGTATCTGCTTTTTTTCTTTTTCTGCACGTTTGAGAAGTTCCGTTAAGGAAGAAATGGATCCAACCCCATGGGTAAAAGAGAATATTCCAAATAACTTTCGTAAGGTTCCTGATTGGACGGGACCAATATGGTGTAAATTGACTGATGTGGCTGCTTCTGGAAACTCTTCTCTTAGTTTTGTAAATTTGGAAATGGCTTCTGGAATGTAATTTTCGCCAAATTCACGAATCCCTTGCAAATAGGCCTCTTTCACCACTTCGTAAGGTTTGGTTTTGGATACGGCAATGAGAATGGGAGATTTGTTAGGGAACAAATCTTTAAGAGAAGATTGGATGGAGCGATAAGAAGAACCGTAATCGGACACGATTACTTAGCTAAGGCTTTTTCCAAAGACTCAATCCGACGTTCAATTTCTACAAATCGTTTTTCGTTTCGGTCATTTTGGCTAGAAAGTTTCTGTTCCACTGTCCGCATCCGAACTTCCATAGAAGAAGATCCAGATTCATCCGATGTTCTTTTTGTGGATTTTTGTGAATCGACTAACTTTTGTGATTTGGAACTTTGTTTTTTAGAAGTCGCAGAACGATTCCTTTGGTTTCGAAGAGAAGCCACTTGTTTTTCTTTTTTGGAAACTTTGGACTTCGCCTGTTTTGTCGGTTTTACCGAATCCTCTATGTCCACTTTCGGCTGTTTGGTTGTGGAAGTCGATTCCATAGTATCTGAGAGTGATTCTTCTTTTTTGGAAGTTTTCTTTGATTTTTTTGTTTCTTCTTTCGGAGAAAAGGATTCTTCGACTTGGTCCAACTTCTCTTGCAAACGAGAAGATGGATCTGCTTTTTCTTTGGACTTTGTGGAAGCTGCTACGGAAACAGAACGAGGTCTATCGGTCTCTGGTTCCATATCATCTAAACTCGGAAGTTCCGGGAGTTTGGATCTGTCCTCAGGAGTATCTTTTGTTTCAGATTTTGCAAAATTTTCTTTGGGTGCAGGAATCCCCGGGTTTTCTCTTTCGATTTCCCGGTCCACCATCTCTACCTCACGGTTTTTTCCGATGGTTTGGAGTTTTTGGTAAATTTCGTTTCTATAGATAAATGCGAAAATGAACGATGAAAGAAGTAGGACCACTAGAATGGCAGTTGTGAGTATTTTCAAATTGTCGCGGCGGCCCATGACGTGCGGATTCCTTTCCTTTGATAAGAACAGAGTACACGTTTTTGGGTTTTCGAAAAGTGAGAAATCATGAACTTTGCAAAAAAAATCACAATCGGTTTGGGTTTCCTACTCATGATTTCCGGTCTTTTGTCTCTTCCGAGGCCTCATGATCCCGATGAATTGGGCCGAGTCCAAATTTTAAAATCCGCTCTCTCCATCGATACAAGTTACCTTCTCTTTCTTGTGGAAGACTTTGAAGGAGAAAGGCCTTGGGATTTTTATCGTGTGGATTCCTTTTTGACCTTCACACAGTTTACAGCTTCCATTCCAAAATCAGAGGCATTTTTCCTAGAGACAAACATTCTCAAAGAGTCGGGTTATCCCAACTTACAAAACCAAACCAGTTTTCTTGTGCAAAGTTATGTAGAAAATCCAAGGCTTGACCATTGGGAAATTCGACCCAAAGAACCAATTCTTATGCCACTAGGTATGCCCATCCAAGGAATTCTTTGGGTGTATTCAGAAGGCCACCATATCAATTTGAGTATGGGGCTTTCTCAAAAAAAATCCAAAGATTTGTATTTTGATTTAGGGACTTTGAATTTTGTGGGATGGAGAAGATTAGAATTTACCATCAATCTTCCCAAGGAAAACACTAGGCTCATCCAATCCATGTCCTTTCCTATTTCTTTTGCCTCCTTTCGACTCAAAAGTTTAGCTTCACAAAAGAAAGGAGAGTTTCATTTATACTTTGACAATTTGAGTTTTGTCATTGATAAAAGAACTTTCATCTACCCTGGATCGGAAGTCAACGATACCTGGGGTAACAAACGTTAAATGGTATATTTTTTTTACAACATCCTTGTTTTCAAAATTGATTGGATTTTAAAATTTTTATCCTTATTTGTGAAACAAATAAGAGAAGAATTAGAAAAAAGAAATCGTTCTCTTCACCAAATTTTCTCCAAATCGGCAGATGGAAAATTTGTGATTTGGCTCCATTCAGCCAGTGTGGGTGAACTCGATCAGGCCAAAGCTCTAACAGAAACCATCCGAAAAAAAAATAAAAATGTTTTTATCATCCAATCGGTATTTTCTTCTTCTGTAAAAGAAACTTCCTTTCAAGATCCATTGGCCGATGTGTATTTTTATCTTCCTTTGGATAGAGCCCATGCCTACGACCAAATATTTTCTCATTTCCAACCCAAAGTTCTCTTTGTGATGGCTTGGGATACTTGGCCCAATCTTTTAAAAAAGGCAAACCAGATGGGAACAAAGTCCTATCTAACCTGTGCTAGTTTGTCTTCTGGTTCGTCTCGAAAAAACCCACTCATTCGTTCTTTAACCAAAGCTTCCTTTCGTTATCTTACGGGAATCTACCCAAGCCATGAACTAATGGCAAAAGAATTCGAAGGTCTCGTAACTGAAACAACCGATTTCCAAGTATTAGGTGATACAAGATTTGAATCTGTTTTGAACAAATTAGAAAACAAATCTCCAAACCCTACTTTTACCAATTTTCTTTTAGAACAAAAAGACTTTTTATCCAAAAACAAACCCGTCATTCTTGGTTCCACTTATGGAATTTGCGAAGAACATTTTATTAACTATTTAAAAAAACACAAAGATGAGTCTTTTTATTGGATTTTTCCTCATAAATGGGAAGAAACTCGAATGAAGGATTTCATTTCGAATTTGGAAAAATACGGACCTGTGGGAGTGTTTTCGAAAAGAAATCCGGGCGATTCTTTGCCCAAATTCCTTCTTTTTGATCTTATGGGAATTTTGGCATTTGCTTACCACTATGGAAGTTTTGCTTATGTGGGTGGCGCTTGGTTACACCGAGTTCATAATACCATAGAACCTGCTGCTCTTGGCCTTCCTGTCATCACTGGGCCAAAAATCTATAATGCACCTGAAGCGATCGTCATGCGAGAGTTAGGTGGACTCTTCCAAACCGAGACAGAATCTGATTTTATTGAAAAATTTCACTTACTCACAACGGACCAAACCTTAAGAGAAAAGATGGGAAATGGGAATCGAAACTTTGTTGTAGAAAACAGAGGTGCGTCGGATAAGATTTATAACCGAGTTTTCTCCAATGCCCAAAATTAAAATTGCCGCCGTTACATTGAATACGACTCCCCTCGATTTTTTGGGGAACTATGAGGCCATTAAAAAGGCAATAGACAGTCCAGAAGCAAAGGATGCAGACTGCATTCTTTTTCCTGAGCTTTCCATTTCTGGATACGGATGCGAGGATGCTTTTTATAAACCTTATGTTTGGACTCGTTCCGAAGAAATCATTGAAAAACTAAAAACTGTTTCGAAAAACCAAATCATCCTTGTTGGACTTCCTGTATTTGTAGGTTCCTTTTTGTATAATTGTATGGCAGTGCTTTTTGGTGGAAAGGTAATTGCTTTGATTCCTAAACTCAATTTAGCAAATACAGGTGTACACTATGAACGAAGATGGTTCCATTCCGAGTCAGAATTTTTAAATCAATCTATTTCCTTTGCTTCTGACGAAGTTCCTTTTGGGCATTTTATTTTCCATACGGCGCAATGGAAGTTTGGTGTGGAGATTTGCGAAGACAGTTGGTCCGTCCAAAAACCTTCATCCTTCTATTCTCTTCAGGGAATCGATGTTTTATTTTCTCCAGGTGCTTCCCATTTTGCTATCGGGAAACAAAAGATACGCAGGCAAATTTTTACAGAATCCAGTAGAAACCAGTGTAACCTCCAAGTGTTCACAAACCTTACTGGAAATGAATCAGGAAGGATCATCTTTGAGGGAGGAGCCATTTTTGCTTCTGCAGGAAACATAGTCAAAGAAGGCCCAAGGCTTTCCTTCTCACCTTTCCAAATAACATCTTATGATTTTGATCCAATGGAACTTCGTGCAGCCAAAGCGAGGTCATTTCGAAGTCCAAAACCCAATGAAGGGAATCGAGAGATTCCATCCATTCATCTAGAATCTTTGTATGATGAAAAAAATCAAAAAACCCATGGATTTTCAATTTTAGATAAAAGAAAAGAGATTCTTTCAGAGGAAGAATTGCCCTCTCTCCATCTCAGTGAGTATGAAGAGTTTACAAAAGCAGTTTGTCTTGGCCTTTATGATTATTTGCGAAAATCAAAAACAAAAGGATTCACTCTTTCTTTATCGGGAGGAGCCGACAGTGCCACCTGTGCTCTACTCGTCCATACAATGAAAGAAATCGCCAAACGAGAAAATGGCGATTCTATCTTTAGTTCCCTTGGAATTGATGAAAAACAACTTCTTGTAACCATTTACCAAAAAACAGAAAACAATTCTATTCTCACAGAGGAAATTGCAAAAACTCTAAGTGAAGAACTTGGTTATCGTTTTTATTCCATAAAAATTGATTCTGCCGTATCGACTTCTGTCCAATTGATTGAATCTGTTCTCGGAAAAACATTAAATTGGAAAGAACATGATTTAGCTTTGCAAAACATCCAAGCAAGGGTCCGGTCTCCTCTTGTTTGGTTACTTGCCAACCTGGAAGGACATTTATTAATATCAACGGGAAACCGAAGTGAAGCTGCTGTTGGATATACAACCATGGATGGTGATTCTTCCGGTTCCATTGCTCCACTAGCAGGAGTTAGTAAAGAATTTTTATTAGACTTTTTGGATGATATCCAAAATGGAAACAACCGTTTGATTTCACCAAAAGAATCCATTCGAGTTTTAAGAAATACAAAACCAACGGCAGAACTAAAACCTCTCTCGGAACACCAAGAAGATGAAAAAGACTTAATGCCTTATCCCATCTTACAGTCAATTGAAGAGAAACTTGTGTATCAAAGTTTATGGGAAGAAAATTGTTTTGAATTGTTAAAACAAGAATTCCCTTGGGAATCTGGAGAAACCCTATTAAGTTATATTAAAAAATTTAAAAGATTATTTATGGCCTCACAATGGAAACGAGAGAGGCTCCCTCCCTCTTTCCATTTGGATGTGTATGGCCTGGATCCAAAATCCAGTTACCGATACCCCATCCTATCAGGAGAAACTTAACCCGGCGGAGGAAGGCCCGCTTTTTCGAAAGCACCTGCTGCCTCTTTTTCCACCTGTTCGTTTTGGTATTGGATGTTTTTCAAGATCTCTTGGAATTTTTTATCCATCTCGGGATCATCTCCACCTTGAGATTCAATTAGGTAGTTAATGATTTCCAATCGATCCTTTCCTTGTTTTCGAACATGGTTATAATATAAGGCAACATCCGTCGAATTCGCATTTCCGCCAAACACAGAGTTTGTGGCTCGTGATAGTTTTTGATTAAATTCAGCTGCCTTTTTTTTCTCTTCGGCAGTGGTTCGTTTCGGAATCAAATCGTTATCTGGAAATTGTTCTCGCAGTTCCTCAAAAGCCTGCATGGCCTCTGGAGGATAGGGTTTACCTGTTTGTGGATTGATCGGAACTTCGCCCGATTCTGAACCTGCAAGATTCCCATCTTCTTCATAACGCATCCCACCAGCATTGTAGTAGTCGGAATCGAAGATAGAACCTGCTTCTTCCCCACGTACCCCCAAACGATTGGTTCCTTTCGGGTTGCTGCTTCCACCCCCAAATAGGGCTAGGGCCTGAGACCCTCTTTCTTTTTTACGACGAGCCTCTTCTTCATCCTCTCCACCCATAACGAGTAAGATGAGAAAAAAAAGCCCAATCAGTGCGATAGAGACAAAGAGTAATTTTTTTTGGATTCCCATAGATTGAATTCCTGAAAACTTGGAAGGGAAACGAGAAATAGAATGCGTTTTCCTTCTTTACATCCAATTTACTTAGTCGGCATATCTTTTCTCTCTTTTTTTCACTGCGGGATCAATACAGATACGCCCGTTGCTCCCTTTGTGTTTTTGGTTCCACCCAATGTGCCACAGATCCTTTCGGTTGTGGCGGTCAATAGCAACATTACCAACGATTACCAAACTGATTTTTACAATTATAATGCAGACCCAAGACCTGAGTTTATCTTACGTTATTTTGTGACCAACAGAGAACCGCAATTTTTGGGTTACAATCTCTACGTGACAACAGCCTTCCCGGGAATCATTCAAACCATCCAAGGAGAATGGCTGGAAGATGGGGTCCAACCTAGTTTTCCTCACCTTCCTTATGAAGCCTCCACTTCCTCAAGTAAGGTAGTGACCAAAAGGATTCGGTTTGCGGTTCCACCACCTGGGGCCGAATTCTTTCAAAAATGCCAAATTTACAATTTTACCATGCGGTCGATGCTTACGGGAGGGCTTATCTCCAACCCTTCTACGGCCGTGAGCACCTGTGCCATCCCCAACCGAGTGAATGATATCCAAACACTCTGTGCCACGGGAGCAGGTTGTAATACCTCCACCTGCGCCAATCCAACTTGCGCGACACCGAGTGCCTGTGCTCTAGGAACTGCCTGTAATCCCTGCACCAAAGGAAATAATGAACTTGGGTGCACTTGTCCTGCCGGCCAATCTCCCCCAGGATGCCAATACGTTGGCCCATAAGCGGGAGGTTGGTTCTCTCTATGTTGTGGCCACGCCCATCGGAAACTTGGGTGATATCACGCTACGAGCCTTGGAAATCTTTAAAGAAGTGGACCTAGTCCTTTGCGAATCAGCCAAAGAAACTCGTTCTCTATTTTCTAAATTAGAAATCACAACACCGGTCCTTGCCCTTTATAAAGATAGTTCGGAAACCCCATTTGCCAACGTCCTAGACCAACTCAAAGTCGGGAAATCAATGGCCCTGGTTTCGGATGCCGGAACTCCGGGGGTTTCGGATCCTGGTAGCCAGATGGTGCGCATTGCTCGGGAAAAGGGAATTCGGATTGTCCCGGTTCCAGGAGCTTCTGCCCTAACCGCTTTACTCTCTGTTTCTGGATTTCAGGTCAATCCCACATATTTTTTGGGGTTCCTCTCTGAAAAACCGAGTAAAAAACGCCGAGAATTAGAAAGAGCCTCTGAGATCGATGGACTTGTTGTTTTTTATGAATCGGTCCACAAACTCCCAAGGCTCTACCCAATGCTCGAAGAGCTCTTTCCGGAAACGGAAGTGCTTGTGGGAAGGGAGTTGACAAAGACCTTTGAAGAGGTACTTTACTATGCAAATCCTAAGGAATTGGCTAAAGATCCGCCAAACGCCAAAGGAGAGTTTGTTTTTCTCTTAAACCATCGAAAAAAAACACTTAAGGGAAATTCGGATTCCTCCGATATGTGATGTAGGAAGAGGACTAAATATATGAACGTCGACAAAGTAGGACGAGTTGGTGGTTACGGGTACGAACCAAAAAAAACTCAAGGGCCAAAAGAAACGGAAGCACAAGCTCCGGTAGATACAATCTCCATTTCTGACGCTGCCAAAAAAATTGCATCGGAAGCGAAGCTTCAAGCAGAAGTAAAACAAATCGCAAAACAAATCGTACAAGCTCCTCCTGAAGAAGATCGTACGGAAAAAATCAAAGCGATCAAAGAACGATTGAAAAACGGCGACTACGACAATCTCTCTACAGAGATGTTGGATAAAATCTCCGACCAAATCGCGTCAACTTTCCTCGGACAACAGTAAAAAGGACGGGTGGTGAGGGATCCTTTTTTATTGTCCTCTCCGAGGATTTCTCTAACTCCGCCGAATCATAATTAGGGGATCGTATGCCAGTTCTCCCCGAATGGATTAATTTTCAATTTCCACCTAAAATTCACTTCGAAATCGATTGTGGATACAAACTTGGATCTTTTGTCAAAAACATTGGGTCTAGAGTGGTTCTTATCACCACACAGAAAGAACTAGAAAACGCCGAAGAACTTTCCATCATCAAAACCAGTCTCGAAAAACACGCAGAAGGTGTGATCATCTATGATGACATCGTGGACCGAGTTCATTTTAAAGATTTAGATTCCTGTGCCCACTTCCTTAGAATTTCCAATGCTGATTGTGTAGTGGCTTATGGTTCCTTTGAATCGGTTAACGCAGGTAAGGCGGCATCTCTTCTTGCTACCAATGATCTTTTTGCAGAAGAACTCCTCATTGGAAAAAAACAACCTAAGAAAAAAGGCCTTCCTTTGATTGTGGTTCCTACAAAACCCCTACTCGGAAATGAATGTTCTCCTTTCTTTTCGATTGTGGATGATAAAGATAAAAATAGAAAGTACTTTGCTCATGAGTGGGCGTTTCCAGAACTCATTGTCTCCGATCCAAAAATTGGCGCAGGGATGTCTAGTTCGGAAACTGCCAAAACAGGAATCTCTATTTTATCAGCGGCTGTTGATAGTATTCTTTCTAAATATGCAAACGAGATCACTTCTTCCACTGCACTACGCTCCATCGAACTTATCTCCAAAAACATTGTACCTGCCATTCGAGAACCAAGAAACCTAGGACCGAAGAACTCCATTTATGCGGCAAGTTTACTTGCAGGAATTGCACAATCCACAAGTAGCCTTGGACTCTGTTATGCATTGTCACTAGCAGTGACAACGGTGACCAACTTAGATATCTTTCAAAGTATGTCGATCCTTCTCCCACATGTGATGGAATACAACCTCACCTCATCTGCTGGTAAGTATGTAATGATCGCAAGGGCTCTGGATGAAGACGTTACCAATATCTCCGTGATTGAAGCGGCCATCAAAGCTGTAGAAGGAATTCGTAAAATTTATTTAGAACTTCGCATTCCCCAAAGGTTGTCAGAATACGAAGTGAAAAAAATCGACCTTCCAGGGATTGCTACCTTGGCAGCAACTTATTCGTTTCTTGATTGTCTTCCTAGAGAACTTCCTAAAAATGAAATCGAAACCATCCTTGTGGCTGCGTTTTAGGTTCCCTTGATCCAACTAACGGAATTCGAAAAAAAACTTTTAGAAACCTTTGCCCTCAGTGATCGCGATGCGAGACGTTTGTTGCGAGTCATCCAAGACCTTTCGATTGTTGTGGGGATGGACCATGAAGAGATTTATGACTTCATGCGTTTTGGGGTAGAAAATGAGTTGGAAATTTTAAAAACAGATTATAATTGGGAACACTTTCGGATTCGAATTCAGAAAAAACTTAAAAAATCCCCACCCCTTTGATTTATAGACAAGGAAACAATTACCATTTTTTTTTAGCAAACGCCGACTCAGTTGCTCGGTTCCAATCTTCCATTTTTCCCTTCTACCCGATCCCCAAAAAAAAGATTCCAGAACTTCCTTCTGTGACTTCTGACCCGATTCTTTTTCCACAATTTTTATATGAACTACAATACAACAGGCAAACCTTTGTTTCCAAATCTGTGATCACACCAACTTACATGGGTAGTACGAAAGTACCCTGGGATGAGGAATCCAAACCAAAACCAGGGTTTTCTCCTTTAACCAAAACAATAGACGCTGTATGCAATTCTCCCTTGTTTTTATATAGAGGGAAACGGGATCAGTTCCAAGCGGCAAAGTATTTATCCCTCAGAGACATCATCCATCCAGAACTTTCGGAAGGCTTGGTGAGAGAAAAAATTGAGTCCTTGTATTTTGACGTCAAAAGTAAAACTTACCTTTTTCGATTAGTCTCCATTCTTTTTTCAGGAACCCCGAAAGAAGAAGAAACCATTGTATCTAATTTATTTCGCCATGAACCCGAATTTGCAAAATTCTTAAACAAACAGATGTTTACTGTAGAAATGATTCCCATGATTCATGGAAACTTTTTACAAGAGATTCTTCGTGAACATGATGAAAGGTATATCAAATACATCCTTCCCAGTCTTTCCAAACCAGTATTTGATATGATTCGGTCTTCCATTTCCAAAAATAAAATGAAACAGATTTTAGAGGGACCAACAAAAAAACCACCAGAAGGCGAAGATTTGATTTCTCTCATTGAGACGGAACTTTACAAACGATTTGCCAGAAATATTTATTATGAAGAAGGATCCATCTTTACATACCGGGAAAAGGGAGAAGGAGAACAAAAGGAAGAGGTTCTCTTTTCCAATGCAGAGAAGTTTCAATTTTTTATCGATGGAAGTTCGCTCCTTTTTTATGGAAGGACGGCCACAAAACTTTTTTTTAAAACAAATGATTGGATGGAGAGTTTACGATTTGATTTCTTTTTATCACGAAAAGAAATCGAAACAAAAGAATTTCACAGGCTTCCCCCCGACCTAATCATTGAAATTCCTTATTACCCAACTGGGATTTTTCTTATAGGTGGAGGGATCACCAAAGAGAGGAAACCATTCGAATTTTCTCTTCTTTGGTTTGATTACTAAAATTTAACCAGAACCTATTCCTTTTTCTCTGGACTCTAATCTTTCTTTGGGTCTACAATGAGACATGGACCAGGTTACCAAACCGATTCGAAACAGAAAACTTCTCCCATTTCTTCTGAGTAGTTTGTTATTTGCCAGTTACTACTTTGTATTTTTTTTAATTCCTTCACCACCAAACGAAGTAAGTCAATTACACAAATGGATTTTGGATTGGAAACTTTACCTTCAAATCGCCGATGAGATTTTAATCTTTGCGGTTCTTGCGTTAATTCCTTCTATTTATCGATTGGCAAATCCTTGGAGAAAAGAAGAATCCCCCACTGCTCTTTTTGCCTCTGGTTTGATTTTCCTTCTGGTTGTGCCAATGTTTGTCCTTGTCGATTTACTCATTGGCCGATTGGTTTATCCTGTGAATGTTTATCCTCTTGGAGAAGAGACAATTGTGTTCCTTCTTAGTTTGCAAGTGGGAACCATGCATATGATCTCACTTGTTTTGGCTCTAGCCATTCTTTTATACAGTATTTCGTTTCGGAAACGAAAAGAAGGGAGATTTGTTTTCGCTTTTGGAATCCTTACATTTGGATTCCAAATTCTTGCAAGTTACTCTTGGATTCTTTCGCCAGAGATTTTGTTGGTTTGCCAACTCAGTTTTCCCACTTGGTTGGCACTTATCCATTCCCATGCGCCAAACTAATTTCCCGTTTTCACCCGAGTTATGGCCCAATTCCATTTATCAATTTCTTCTTTTCTTTCAGACTCTTTCATCTTAGGCAGAAACTGAGTGGTTTTGGTTTCTTCTTTGCGAAGGCTAACAACCGATTTAAAAAATCCACGTTCGAGACCAGCAAGGTAAGCAGCACCAAGTACCGTTGTGTCAACATTCTGTGGACGAATGACTTTGGTTCCGAGAATGTCTGCTTGGAATTGCATAAGCCAAGCATTGGAAGTCGCTCCCCCATCCACACGTAAGAACTTCAAAGGTTTTCCCGTTTCTTTTTCCATTGCATTAGCAAGCTCATACGATTGTAAGGCGATGGCTTTGAGGGCTGCTCTTGTGATTTGTGCAGGAGTAGTGTCACGAGAGAGACCAAAGATGGCACCACGTGCTTCTTGGTCCCAATGCGGAGCTCCCAGTCCAGCAAATGCAGGGACAAAAACCAAATCATCTTTTGTTTTGATGGCCTTTACTAATTTTTCAGAATCCTTGGAGTATTCGAAAAATTCTAAGTTGTCACGAAGGAACTGAACCACTGCACCACCGATAAACACAGATCCTTCCAAACAATAGACAGTTTTTCCTTCAGGACCGAGTGCCAATGTGGTGATGAGTCCTTGGTTTGAAATTCTAAATTCATCCCCTACATTGAAGAGTAAAAAACATCCGGTTCCATAAGTGTTTTTTGCTTCTCCAGGTTCTGTACACAATTGGCCAAAGAGTGCCCCTTGTTGGTCTCCCACTAGGGAAGAAATCGGAATTCCATCGGGAAGAGATTTTACACTTGATGTGAATCCAAATAGATTTCGAGAGTTGAATGCTTTCGGAAGCATTGACATAGGCACTCGCAAAATTTCACAAAGTTCCTCATCCCATTCTTTGGTTTGGATATTAAAAAGCAGAGTTCTTGAGGCATTGGTATGATCTGTTTTATGTTCTTTGTGACCTGTGAGTTTGTATAAAAGCCAAGTGTCGATGGTTCCAAATAACAAATCACCCTTCTCTGCTCTGGCACGAGCTCCTTTTACGTTATCAAGAATCCATTGGATTTTGGTTCCCGAAAAATAAGCATCCAAAACAAGGCCTGTTTTGTTTCGAAAATTGGATTCGAGACTTTGTTTTTTTAAATCCTTACAAATATCTGAAGTTCTTCGGCATTGCCAGACAATGGCGTTATACACTGGTTTGCCGGTCTTTTTATCCCAAACCACTGATGTTTCTCTTTGGTTGGTGATTCCAATGGCAACAGCATCCTTTGGATTTAAGTTTCCATTTTTAATGGCTTGCCCAATGAGTTTTTGTGTTTTGGCCCAGATCTCTTCTGGATCATGTTCTACCCAACCTGGTTTTGGATAGTATTGTTTGAATTCTTGGTAAGCAGAAGAAATGACTTTTCCTTTATCGTTAAAACAAAACGTTCTGATTCCTGTAGTACCTGCATCAATTCCAATGATATAATTTTTTTTTGCCATCTTAAACCTCTATTTCCAAACCTTCATAAGCCATAATAATTTCTAATTTTCCATGGGGATCAAACATCTCTTTGTATTTGAGAGCTCGTAAGTATACTAAATCCAACTTTTCATCATCATAAGAAGGATCATGGTGGAACATGACAAGTTTTTTAACCTTCGCACGAAGGGCAATGTCAGTAGCAATGGATGCCGAACTATGACCCCAGTCGATTTTTTGAAGTGATTCTTCAAAAGTATATTGTGTATCAAAAACAAGAACGTCTGCATCCCTGAAATAATCAATATAGGTATCGATATTTTCCATTTCTTCCAAATTGAATTCTGCATCGGAAGCAAATATGATTGCCTTTCCCTCTTCCATAAACCGGTATGAAAAACTTCCACCTGGATGTCTTACAGCTTTGCTAAAAGCTTGGATATGGGGCCCGAGAGATATCGTTTCCCCTTCTTCAATATACTGAAAGGTTTTGTTGGCAGCGTAATGATCAAACGAAACTGGAAAATGAGTGAATACAAATTGGTGTTCCAATCTTTTTTCAGCATCGTTCATACAAGAAATAAATTCAAAATGATTGCCTGGTAAAAATAGAGGAACAAAAAAAGGAATTCCTTGGATATGATCCCAATGAGTATGAGTTAAGATCCAGTAGGCATGTCCTGTACCCTTTCCAAATTCGGAGGCCATCATTTGGTTGCCAAGTTCACGTAACCCCGTCCCCCCATCGATGATAATTAAATTTCCTTCTTTATCTCGAATTTCAACACAGGTCGTATTACCACCGTAAGTTGATGAAGAGGAAAAACTTAATGAATTTAGGAAACTATGGATACTTTGTTCGTTTTGAATGTCTGTGGGACTTGCCAAAGAAAGAATTTTTTCGATTTTGTGTTTAACACTTTCAGGCCGAATGGGTGAACCTATGGATCCGCGGACACCCCAAAACTTGATTTTCATTGCTCTTTTTCTAGAGTCCTTTTTTGAAAAATCAAACGTTTTTTGATTGTATTTGGTTCTTTCAGATGTTGTCTTAACTGAAGTTATGTTTCAGCATGAAATCAACCGAGAGAACGAGAAAGCCATAGTCCTTTTGAAAGGGTCCTTGTCCCTTCGAGACACTCCCAAACTGAAAGCGGACATCAAAACCTTGATTGATACAGAAGATGTCAAGGAACTCGTTTTGGATTTTAAAAACTTAAGTTATCTAGATTCCTCCGGGATCGGAATCCTACTCCATACTTACAGTTGGACTAAGGAAAAGAAAAAACAAGTTCGTATCATCCATCTTTCAGAGGAAGTAAAAACAATCTTTACCGTAGCCAACCTTCTGGATATTTTCCAACTCAAAGAATCAAACTAAATTTACACCCGATAGTCCTGGATGGTCTGGATGAGAAAAGAAACAATTCCAGAAAATACATAAAATCCAACTGCTCCATACATTACATAAGGCCATTGATAAAACCCGATGGTAAGTAACAAAAGTCCTAACCCCAGAATACTAATCCCTAATTTTTTCCAAGAGAAAAGTCCTCGGATGGCAACTTGTGGTTTGCTGTATCTTAATGTGGAAACCATAAGAAGTGCAGTGAATACAAAAAATACAACTGCGATCCACACAGGCACTTGGGACACGGAGAATACCAAAGGAAAAATTCCAATCACAACCCCAGCCACCGGAGAAGGAAGTCCGTTAAATGATTTGGGATCATGTGCCACATTAAAACGTGCCAACCTGTAAGCAGCACAAATGGGATAAAGTGCAGCGATGAACATTCCTAATGGAAAATAATCAGGTTTGTCAAAGATATCCAATTTGATATCGTAAAAGAACATTTTGTACGATAAAAATCCTGGTGCAATTCCAAAGGTTGTTAAGTCGGCAAGGCTATCTAGGTCAGCTCCCAATTCACTTGTACAATTTAAAGCACGAGCAGCCATTCCATCAAAACCATCGAATAACGCAGCTAAGATGATAAACACTCCTGCAAGTGAATAAAGTTCATGAGAATTTGCCTGAGATGGATTGGTCTCTGCCACAAGGAGCATAGAGACAAATCCTAAAGTTAAATTACCCAGCGTAAGTGTATTCGGAATCCAAGTTAATTTTAGTTTCATAATATTTGTTCAAAGTTTCGTTTTGGGCTTACCTTGAAGTCGAGCCCTACAAAAGATTTTTGTTTCCAAAGATGGTATCCAAGACATGCCACCATCGCTCCGTTATCTGTGCAGTAAATTTTTTTGCCAGGATAAAATAGGTCAAACCGAGACCTTTCCTTTTCTTTCTCCAAAATCTCCCGAAGGGTTCCGTTGGCAAGAACCCCACCCGCTGCCACCACTGTCCGAATTCCCGTTTTTTGAATGGCCTTTCGAATGTTCCGAGTGACAAGCTCAAAGGCAGTCTTTTGAAAGTAATAAGAAATTTTTTCAATAGGAGGGTCGGTTCTATTTGCCTTCAAAAAATATAAAACCGCTGTTTTTAGGCCACTATAGGAAAAACGAATCCGATCGTCTCCATCTTCCTTTAAAAGTTTTGGAAAGGGGTTTGGTTCCCCTTTTGTGGGTTGGTGGGCGTTGGCCTTAGCTTCCAAATAAGGACCACCAGGATAAGGTAGATTCAAAACTGCACTCACCTTATCAAAAGCTTCACCAAGCGAATCATCCTGGGTATCGGCAAGGATTTGCAGATCACCAAATCCTTTGTAGAGATAAATCGAAGAATTTCCACCCGAAAGAAGAACTCCAAGCCAAGGAAAGGGAGGGAGATCCCTTTCTAAACCGATCACAGCTAAGTGTGCTTCCAAGTGGTTTACTGCCACAATGGGAATTCCATAAACCAGAGAAATACAACGTGCCAGTTGTGCTCCTATCATTAGTGACCCAACTAACCCTGGATAGCTGGTAACAGCCACATATTCCAAATCCGAATAGGATATACCTGCTTCTTCCATGGAAACAGCAAGAAGGGAATTAATTTTTTCTAAATGAGCTCTGGAAGCAATTTCAGGAACCACTCCCCGGTAAGGGGAATGGGAATCAATTTGGCTATAAACTTTTAAGGAAAGTAATTCCTTTCCATCCCGAACAATGGCAATGGAGGTTTCATCACAACTGGATTCGATCCCTAACCCGTAGGCCATTATTTCAAAATACGAATGGCTTCCGCAAGTTGCGTGTCTAAATCCAATCGAGGTTTTGAATGGGAAGAACCAGCTCGCATTTCATTAAAGAGAAAGATCCGAGTGACGGAATCGGAAATGTTTAGATTTTCCTTTTTCAGAATCGCAGAAAAATCATTCAAAGCGGCTTCGTTATATTCTGTATGTGTTTCTAAAAATGGACGAATTAAATTTTTCTTATACAATTTTTCCAAAGCATACTTTTCATCTTCGCTTGCTGCAATGGGATTCACAACATAATCAGGAGTGATCCCTTTTCCATGAATGGAAATTCCAGAAGGTGTATAGTATTTTTGAATGGTGATGGCGACTGCAGTTCCTCCTGAAAGTGGAAAAATAGACTGCACACTTCCCTTACCAAAACTTTGGGTACCAACGACCACAGCACGTTTGTTATCTTTTAATGCACCTGCTAAAATTTCAGAAGCACTTGCCGATCCCCCGTTCACGAGTATTGCAATGGGAATCTCTAAAAACTTTTTTTCTTTTTTATCTGCTTTGTAACTTTTTACAAGAACTCCACCTCTACCTTTGACAGACACAATGTCAGACTCTGGTGGTAAAAACATGTCAGCAAGGTCAATGGCTAGATCCAAAAGGCCACCAGGATTCATTCTCAAATCGATGACTAGTTTTTTTGCACCTGCTTCTTTCATAGAAGTGACTGCGTTTGCAAATTCTTTCGCAGTGGTTTCTTTTCCCATAAACTGAACCAGTTTGATATAACCAGTTTCCGTTTCTGGAAGGTAATGTGACCTAACATAACGAATTTGAATGAGTTCTCGAACCAAATTGACAACAAATGGATCCTTGATTCCTTTTC
The DNA here is from genome assembly GCF_004770475.1 of Leptospira mtsangambouensis. Taxonomy (NCBI): domain Bacteria; kingdom Pseudomonadati; phylum Spirochaetota; class Leptospiria; order Leptospirales; family Leptospiraceae; genus Leptospira; species Leptospira mtsangambouensis. Next base: position 473,440 of record NZ_RQHK01000002.1, on the reverse strand, counting down.
TTTCAATCTTCATGGAAATAGAAGAACCAACTTCCCCACGCATCATACCAATTGATTCCGATAAAGAAACAGACTTCGTACTTTTACCGTTGATTTCTATGATTTTATCTTGGGGTTGGAGTCCTGCCTTCCAAGCAGGTGTGCCTTCGATGGGTGCTACAATGATAAATGCGTTTTCTTGGAAACTGATCTCAACCCCAATCCCTCCAAAACTACCTTTGGTTTCATTTTGTAATTCACCAAATTCATCTGTGTCCAAAAATCGTGTGTGCGGATCGCCTAAACTCTGTAAGGCTCCAAGAATGGCACCGGTGTAGATTTTTTTCTCTTCTTGTGGATCTACATAATCGTTTTCGATATAGGAAACGACTTCATGTAAAATCTGTAAGTATTTTTCTCCATCAGTGGATATAGCTTTTACTTTTTCAGTGCTAACAAAAAAAACAACCGCCACCAAACAGAAGGTAACGACAGCCCAAATCAGGCGTTCCGAAACTTTGATTTTATTCATTTCCATAAATTGACTCGTATAGGTCTTTGTTTTCTTTTTTTAACATTTCTTTTGCTTCAGGGATGGACAACCGATACACATCGCAAGCTTCCTCAAAGAGAGCCATATCAGTTGGTGTGGGTCGTTTGGTATCTGCCATTAATCCCGTTTGGATTCGGTTTTGGGCAAACCTTTCTAAAACACGTTTTAGATCATAAGCAGAGATATCTTGTTTTTTGGGAGCGCAAGAAAGGATAAGGGATAAAATGAGAAGACTGGGCAGAAAGAAGAGATGTTTCGACATCCCTTCTAAACTCATGCCCAACCAAGCTTTGGTCAATCAGTAAATACGATAAAGACCGATTAGTTTTCCAATTATCGTAGCCTTTTTGGTACGGATGGGTTTTAATTTTGCATTTCTTGGTTCGAGGCGAATCATATCTGTTTCTTTATAAAAGACCTTGAGGGTGGCCTCGTTTTCGATCATTGCGACAACGATTTCGCCGTTCCTTGCTGTATCTTTTTTCTGAATGATGGCGATATCCCCGTCGCTAATCCCTGCTTCCACCATAGAATCTCCTTTGACCCGAAGGGCAAAGGTTCCTGGTTTTTCAGCCATTCCATCGGGAACCGCAATGTATTCCTCAATGTTTTCTTCTGCCAGGATGGGAGAACCTGCAGCGACTTGCCCGAGGAGCGGAATCCCGGAAGCTCTGACGAGGAGCGCCTCTTCCGCATTTCCTTTCAAAAGTTCAATGGCACGACTTTGGTTTTTGGAAGTCCGAATATAACCTTTTTTTTCAATGGCCTTGAGATGGTCATAGGCACCTTTGGCAGTGATTCCAAATTGGTCGCCCATTTCACGAATGGTGGGAGGGAAGCCCTTCTCGCGAACTGTGTCCGAAATGAATTGAAGGACTTGTTCCTGTTTTTCCGTGAGATCTTTCATACTAAACAGATAACTAGGAAATGGGCGTTATGTCAACAAAAAACTAGGAGTTATAATTTTAAATATTCACTTTTTAAAACAAAACTTCCTTCTTCCACAATCGCCTCACCTGATTCGACACCATTTGTGATTTCAACCCAATGGTCATAGGTTTTACCAACCCCAACCTTTTTTGCAGAAAAGGATCCATCACTGTTACGAACAAAGATAAAATTTTCACCTTCAATTTTATGAATACAATCTGCAGGGATCACCTTTGCCTTGTTTACCGAAGATTCTACCATTGCACCCACAACAGTTGCAGTTACACTTTGTCCTGGGCGTAATCTTCCTTTTGAGTTTCTTACTTCCAAACGAATTTCTGCTGTTTTTTTAATGGGATCGATCACATCTCCCACATGGGAAACAACAGCTTTTAAAGAGTCATCCTTCGAACCAATCGGGATTACCTTTGCTTCATTTCCCATTCGAATGGATGCTAAATCTTTTTCATATACCTCTAAGTTGATCCAAAGAACACTTAAGTCCGCTACTGTAAAAAGATTATCTCGAGCATTTACCGCTTGGCCAATGATTGCTTCTCTTTCTGTAACAGTTCCAGAAATAGGAGTTCGAATGTATAAATTTTTAGAATTATATTTCCCAGCTTCTAAATTTGCAATTTCGACTTCGTTGAGACCAAGATTTTCAAGTGCGTTTCTAGATGTTTCCATTTCAGCTTTCACCGATTTGTAATCCATTAAGGACATTTCATATTCTTTAGCAGATGTTACCTTTCTTTCGTATAAGTCTTTGGCTCTATCCGCTTGTACTTTTAAAGCTTCAAGTCTTGCTCTTGCTTTTAGATAATTTGCTTCTGTGGTTCCCAGTTCCACTGATTGAATAGAGGCAAGAGCTGTACTTTTTTTTACATGTTCCCCTTCCTTCACAAACACCTGTACAATTCGTCCGCTAACGCGAGATCCAACCTTGGCCACACTGTTCATATCATAAGAAACAGTTCCTGGTAGTTGCAACTCTTCTTCCAATGCCTTTTCTTCTAGATACACAACAGAAAAAGGATGGTTCTTTTGAATTTCCTGAGAGATAACGAATTTTGACTTATCTTCGGTTAAGGCTTCTGTTTTTTTACCAGATCCAAAGAACTTGGTATATCCAAAGTAAGCCAAACTTCCAACGAGTACAAGTATACTCAAAGAGCGAATATTTTTAAAATTGAATTCAGTTTTCATATAAATTTAAAACTCCGAGCTATCCATCTTTCCGATAGAAGCTTTGTATCCTTCCAAAGCATTGTAATAGAGATAAATGATTTCATAATAACTACGAAGGACACTGAGATAGTTTTTCTCAGCTTCCAAAAAAGTTACTAAATTGGATGCACCTCGAATGTACGCAAGCCTTGACTTCTCCTGTACTTCTTTGTTTTTTTCCAAGAGCCCCATTTTTTGGTAATCCAAAAGTTGCGATTCCCGAGCCTGCAATTCTTTGATGGCTGCTGAAATTTCGGAAAGGATTTCGTTCCGTTTTGCATCCACATCAAATCCTAACTTTTTATAAGATTCTTCTGACTTTAAGATTTCCCCTTGTTTGCGATCAAATAAAGGAAGTGGAGTGGCGGCATAAATACCCGTAACATTTTCATTTCCTTTGTTTAAAAATTCAACCCCCAAGGTTAACGGCGGAATGATCTCTCGTTTTTTTAATTCGATATTCATTCGTTCCCTTTGTTGGCGAATTTTTAATGCCACCAAATCAGGTCTTTCTTCAATATCAAAATCGTTCAAATCAATCCCAAACTCGCGTGTGGAAATAAATTCTAATCTTCCTTTGATACTCAATGGCGAATTTAAATCTGATATCCCAATCAATACCCTTAAGTTTTTTACCACTTGGGCCCGAAGGATTCTCGCATTTCGGTATTCCCTTTCGATTTGAACCCGCTCCAAAGCCAAACGATCATATTCTAAAAAAGAAATATCTCCTTTTTCTGCTCTGAGTTTGGTTAAGTCCAAAAGATCTTGGTAATTTTCCAAAAACTCTTTTTGGTAATTGATTTGTTCCGTCACATAAAGATAGGTCCAAAAATTTTGCCTGAGTCGTAACCGAAACAAACGGTCAAAGTCACGAAAACTTGCAATCGTTGCCAAAAACTCTTGTTTGGCGACTTTTTCACGTTGAGGAATCACCCCACTCATATCAAATGGTTGGTTGTAAATGAGTGAAGTTTCTGGTTTTCCGGTTGCGGCATTGGCCGAAGCTCCCATAAATTGTTGCTGCATATTGATTATAGGATTATAATACAAACTAGCAGTAATGATATCACCACGAGCCATTCCAATGTTCTGTTTTTCACGCAAATAAAGAGGATTGCTTGTGACGGCAAAGGTTTCCAATTCCTCTAAGTTCCACTTTTCTTTGGAATCTTGGGCACGAGAATCTTCTCCTAAAAAAAACAATTCATCTTTAGAATGAAGTTCATACACCGCTTTTTCTTTTGGAAAAACAGTGTATGAATGAATTCCCAAAAGGAATACAACCAAAAACTTCGTTATCGATTTCATACAGTTACAAATTTCTTTATATAATCTTCGATTCCATACTGAATCACTTTGATGGCTTCATTTCGATCGTAAACTTCGGCAATTTCCACAGTTCCTGTAGATGGAGAGTTTGGATCTAGTTTGTAAGTTAAAAAGTAATGGTGGAGTTTGTTGATAAGAGCTTTCGGAACCTCAGAAATATCCTTGATCTGTCCGAACACTTCGTCCCCTTTTAAAACTGCGACGATTTTGTCATCAGCCTCTCCCTTATCAATCATCCGAAGTCCACCAATAGGAATCACAGTAAGAATCATATTTCCATGAGTGATGGGATTCACACTGAGAACACAAATGTCGATAGGATCACCATCTCCAATGATATCAGGTCTTCCCACCACATCCGAACAATGTTTCCCAGATGCTTCACCGGAATAAGTTCTGGGAATAAATCCATACAATGTCGGCGAACGGTTGCTATACTTCTGAGGTCTGTCTACACGGATAAAGCCGGAAGCTTTATCGATTTCATATTTGACTGTATCTTGCGGTGTGAGTTCGATAAATACATCCAACTCATCTGGAGCTTTTGGTCCAAGTTCCAATCCATGCCAAGGGTGTGCTACGTAATAATTAGGTTTCATTTAAGTCCTCTTTTTTTTAGATTTCTGATTTTGTTTATTTGTTTTGGAATCATCTTCCGTTTGTGATTCGTGAAAATCCGGTTCGTAATGATGCGAATGTCCATGGGAATCGTGGAGCTCTGTTGCTTTGTATTTTTTCATCTCTTCTACAAAGTATTCGTTCATCTTACGTTCTCTTTCCATCTGCCGAATTTCTTGCCTTTGTGCTAGTTTGACTAAAAATTCGAAAGCAATGGGAAGAAGAAAACGAGATAAGATGGTCGCCACAAGAACCCCACCCATTACCACCGTTGCCAGTGGTCTTTGCACTTCGGCACCCGCACTGGAAGCAATGGCCATTGGCAAAAATCCAATGATGGCCACAAGCTCTGTGGTTGCTACTGCACGAAGAGTGTATACAGCTGCTTCTACCACAGCTTTCGAAGGATCACGGGTGACTTTTAATTGGTCTTTGAGTGCTGATGCGTATACAACCCCGTTTAACACCGATATACCGGCAGCCGCAATGAATCCAACACCTGCTGGAATCGAAAAGGGAAGACCGCGGAGCACAAGGGAAAGGATACCACCGGAAAGTGATAAAGGCACTAAAATAAAAACTCCCAATGCATAGTACACACTTCCAAATGCGATAAATAACATTGCAAAAATAATGGCACCAGCAATGGGAATCACGATGGCGAGTCTGTTCTTCGCACGAGTGAAGTTTTCAAACTGGCCACCCCAATCCACATAATACCCTTGCGGCAATCCAGATTCAATCGACTCAGTCGCTGCTTGGACATCATTCACAAATCCAATCATATCTCGTCCACGAACGTTCACTTCCACAAGGATCCTTCGTTTTAGACCTTCGTGGTAAAGTGCGGCTGGACCTTCTGTCATCATAATATCTGTGACTTGTCCAAGAGGAACTGTTCCACCGAGTTCAGTCATTACGGGAACGTTTTCAATGACTCCAATGTCTGTTACGTCAGCATCCAATCGAACAATCAAATCAAATCGTTTGTAACCTTCGTAAACTTTTCCTGCATTGGCACCTACCCGAAGTGTTTCAATCGTAGTGAGAATTTCTTCTGCACGAACTCCATACCGGGCCATGTTTCCACGATTCATTTTGATTTCGAGAAGTGGTAAACCTAAAAGTTTTTGGACTCGTAAGTCAGCAGCTCCCTGGATTTTTTTGATTTTGGATGCATAATTATCTGCAATGGATTTGAGTGTTTTTAAATCATCACCATAAATTTTAATCACAATATCTGCTTTAGAACCGGATAACAATGCATTGACGCGGTTTTCAATCGGTTGTGATAAACTGATATAGGAAGAAGGAACACTGTTGTTCACCGAATTTTTCATGAGCTCCATTAGCTCTTCTCTATCATGTGCCGAAACCCATTCTTTTTTGGGTTTCAATTTCACCATCATCTCCCCTTCTTCCGAACCAATGGGTTCTGCGGCAGATTCACCACGGCCTTGCCTTGAAACCACACTCACTGCTTCTGGAAATTTCAATATCACCTTTTCCATTTCCAAATTCAAATCACGAGAGTGATTGATGGCAGTGGAAGGCAATCGTTTGATATCAATCGCAATTTCTCCTTCATCAATCCTTGGTAAAAATTCGGAACCAAGAGTGGAGGCGAGCATAAATGATAAGAGAACCACACCAATCCCCGCATAAGTAAATTGGCGTTTGAACTTCATCCCATAGGTCAGAACTTCCGCATATTTAGTTTGAAACTTTTCCCAAAAGGCAGACTCATGCAAAATTGGTTTTTTGTAAATATAGGACATGAGGGCTGGAAAAGTGGTGATGGAATAAAGAAGAGCAGCACCTAACGCAAAAGCTACGGTGATTGCCATTGGACGGAACATCCTACCTTCCACACCTTCCAGTGTCATAAGTGGTAAATAAACGAGTAAAATGATTCCCACACTAAATGCGGAGGCCCTGACCACTTTGATACAAGACTCCATGATCACTTCTTCCATTCCATCTTCCATGTCTTGGGCCGAAGTTTTCGAAAGTAGGAAACTTTTACGCAGTAAAAATCCATGGAGTGTGGATTCTAACATCACAATGGAACCATCCACAAGAAGACCAAAGTCAAGGGCACCAAGAGACATCAAGTTTCCCACAATTCCAAAGGCATTCATAAGGATTGTGGCCACCATCATGGAAACAGGAATCGCAAGTGCAACCGCGAAGGCACCCTTCACCGTTCCTAAGGTTAATATCAGACAAACAAGTACAATGATGGCAGCTTCCACCAAATTGGTAAACACAGTGGAAAGAGTTCGACCAATGAATTCAGACCGGTCATAATAAACTTCGATCTTCATCCCTTGGGGAAGACGAGATTCAATCTCTTTCATTTTTTCTTTGACTCGGCTCACAACTTGGAGGGAGTTACTACCGAGTAACATCATGGCAGTCCCACCCACAACTTCACGTTTGCCGTTCATGGTACTCAAACCAAAACGAAGGGCAGGTCCAGTTTCCACTCTTGCAATTTGACCCAGTGTCAAAGGAATCCCATCTCTTGAGGTTCGAACAGAAAGTCTAGCAATGTCATCAATGGATTTAAATTGGCTTTCTCCTCGAATCACAAATTGTTCTTCGCCTTTTTGGATGTACCCACCGCCAAGATTGACGTTGGCACCCTCTAGTGCTTCAGTGATAAGAGAAAGGGTTAAATTATGAGATAACAGACGTTTGGGGTCAATTTTAATTTGAAACTGTTTGGCATCTCCCCCCACTACGTTTACATCAATGATCCCTTTCACAGAACGAAGTTGTCTTGCCACTTCCCATTCCATTACCGTCCGGAGTTCTTCGGGAGAATGGCTTTCGGAAACTAGGGCAAACTCATAAATATCACCAAGACCTGTGGCAATTGGCGAAAGTTCCGGTCTTCCGTAAGATTTGGGGATAAAGTTCTCTGCTTGTTTGAGCCTTTCATTCACAAGTTGCCTTGCAAAATATATATCTGTTCCATCTTCAAAGATAACCGTTACAGAACTGACACCCGTCCTTGATATGGAACGAATCTCAGTAACTTTAGGCATCCCGTTAAACTCAAGTTCGATGGGATAAGTGATAAATTGTTCTACTTCTAAAGGAGAAAGACCAGGGACCGAAGTCACTGCCGATACCTGAACGTTTGTCACATCAGGAATGGCATCGATCGAAAGATGAAGCGCATTGTAAAAACCAACTATGGTAAGCGCTACTGTCAAAACGAGTACGGTCGCTCGTTTGTGAATGGAAAACTGAATGATTTTTTCTAACATAATTCCTAATTCAAATTGAATACACCACCAAAACCTGTACCGGTTTGGGGACTTATGACTAATCTACATGCAACGATTAAGCCAAAACAGGAGGTGGGAGGTAAAGAAAGTGAAATAAGATAAGAATTTCATGAAAAAAAGCAGGTTCTGTCGAAATTGCCGACCAACGAATGACTGAAACTTTCACGGGAGACTCTTCTCTGCGAGAAGGAACCAGTTTCAAAACTTGGTTGGATTCTTTGGAGGAAGTCAGAACACGAGTCGTTTCTTCCAACTCGTAAGATTGGTATTGAAAATCCAGATCTTCGAGAGGAGAAACAAACCGGTCGTCGACCAGATTTAGATTGATGAAAACCGCTAAAAGTAGGATGAACCCTGACTTCCAGAAGCGCCTAATTTTCACTGTTTTTTCCTATACTTGAGACCCAGGTTCAAGAATCGACCTGGAGACTCAAGTGAAAACCCCGGAAATATGAACTTTTTTCCATTTCCTTCTGATGACAAATACTTGTGTAGTTGCCAAAACACGAGAGTCAAACAAGACTATCCCTACCGATGAAAGACGAATCTATAGACACCATCATTAGCGACGACATTACGTTTCGCGGAACCCTCTCCTTTAACCAAACATTAAAAATCAAAGGTCAGTTCAAAGGCACGATCACATCCCAAGGCAAACTCATCATTGATGAAACAGGCGATGTAGAAGCCGATGTGGAAGTAGGAAGCCTAGTGGTTCAAGGAAATCTGAAAGGAAACGTTGACGCAAAAGAAAAGGTAGAACTTAAAAAAAATGGTAAGGTCGTTGGAGATATCAAAACACCGGGACTCGAAGTAGAATTCGGTTCCAAAATTATTGGCAATTGCATCATGTAACCAAGGTTCACTTCGGGCCATTACTTTCCGAAGTTCGAACCAAAGTTGATTCCAAACGCCCCCTCTTACGTTACTTAGTCGATAAAAGAGAGGGCCTTCGAAACATTCACCCCAAAGAACTGCTAAGTTCTGACTTTTCTTGTTTGCATTCTCCCTTCTCCCTTCCCGATCTTTCGATGGCAGTGGAACTTCTTCTTTCATTTGTAAAAGATGGAAAAAAAATCCTCCTCTATGGTGATAGGGATTCTGATGGAGTGAGTTCTACTTGTTTACTGGCATTCTTTTTAAAATCTCATCCGACCTTTTCTTCCATCAATTTAGAAGTGATGGTTTCCTCCGAAAGTGATCCTTACGGTCTTTGTAAAGAAGCACTAGTAAAAATCAAAAAAGCAAAACCTGACCTTCTTGTGACACTGGACTTTGGTTCAAGCCAAGCCGATGAAATCGAAGAACTTACGAATACAGGAATCAAGGTAATCGTTCTTGACCACCACGAAGTTCCAGTTCGTATCCCAACAAACTGTGCTTTGGTGAATCCGAGAAGGACAGACTCCCAATACCCTGAAAAAAAAATCTGCACGGCAGTGCTTTCCTTTAAATTAGTATCTGCCATTTTATTCCGACAAAGTGATGAATTTGGAAAAGTTTATAAAAAATTTGAGTTTAAAGAAGAAACCGGACAAAATCAAATCACTTACTTTCAGAATGGAATCAAACTGACAAATGAAACCTTCACCTCACTATCTTTAGATGACAAATCGATTTTCCCTTACCCTGAGGACTTTGTTACAGCGGTCCCAGTGGATGAAGAAAGAAAACTTTTCTTTTACCAATGTTCGAAGATCCCTGAGTTTTTTTCTGGATTAGAAGAAGAAACAGACCTTGCTGGGATTGGAACCATTACCGATATGATGCCTCTTGTTGGAGAAAACAGGCATTTTGTTAAACTTGCCTTAAACTCACTCACCAAACTCTATGTTGGTGATAAAAAAAGAAAAGGTTTATCGGAACTTTTAAAAGAACTAAAACTAAGCCCCCAAGGTGTTACGACAAAAGACTTAGGTTGGTCAATAGGTCCCGTCCTAAATTCGGCAGGCCGAATGGGAAAAACGGAAGAAGCTGTTTCATTATTATTATCGGAAACAACCACAGAGGCAAAAACAAAGGCCAAACAACTCCTGTCCATCAATGAAGAAAGAAAAGAAAGAACCAAACGCAATATGGACCGCGTCGAACGTTATTTTCTAAGAAAACCAGAAAGAACCTCCTACGAACTTGTGTTTTGTTATGAACCTGATATGGAACCAGGGGTCAGCGGAATTGTGGCCACAAGGATGGTGGATACTTACAAAAAACCTGCTATTTTCCTTGCACCTGACAATGGTGATGCGAGAGGAAGCATTCGTTCTTATGGTCCAGAAAATGTTTTAGAACTTTTAGAATCTCTCTCTGACCATTTCCTACACTTCGGTGGCCATCCAGAAGCGGGAGGATTTTCTATCAAAATTGATCAAATCCCTGCTTTTGAATCGGCATTGTATACGGCTGCTAAAAATTGGCTTTCCGTTGACAAAGAAAAACCCAAAGTCCATTCCATCGATACAGACTTTACTGTTCTCACCGAAGAAATCGGAGAGAGATTACTCAAAGAATGGAAAGACCTCGAACCCTTTGGCCAGGGGAATCCAGATATCAAATTAGCAATCAAAAATGCAAAGGCAATTCACCTAACACCACTCAGTGGAGGAAAACACGTTCGATTCCATTTGATTGGAAGTGGTTCTTTAAAGTATATGATTTGGAACAAGGGCGAAGAATTCCAAAAGTTTATGTCAGAACATGGAAGTTTTGATTTGGTAGGAAGTTTGGAAGAGAATTTTTACCAAGGACGGACCACTCTTCAATTTATCGTCGAGTGGTTTGGAATTACGGCAGAGAACACTGCCGTATCAAACTAAAAAAAGTATATTAAGCAAACGATTCGAAACTTTCGAGGTTTCTTTTTTCAAGTAGGAATCCCTTCAAAAAATGAAGAGATTCTTTTCTCCATCAAACGTTGATTAAAACTTTTGATTCATCGACATAAACAGGAGTCCATCCTGAATTGTCTTTGAAATAACGAACCGCTTTGATTCTTAAATTTTTGTCGAGGGTAAACCAGTGGTTGGTATTGGCAGGGATCGAAATGAAATCACCTTTACTCACATGGACTTCGAATCTTTCTCCATCAATGATGAATCCAAAAATCCCACTTCCATCAATGATATAACGCACTTCTTCATCCGTATGGATATGAAGTTTGTCAAATTTCGCTAACATGTCCTGAATCCCAGGAACTTCGTCATGTAGAACAACAAGATCATTGGCCTTATAACCATGTTCTTTCTTTAGTTGGTCAAATCGATATTCCAAGCCAGAAAGAACTTCTGCTTTTTCCGCATCATTTAAGCCCTTTTGAGCAAGGATGAGATCCAAAGTTTCAGGGGTTTTATAGAATTCATAAACGAGTCCCTTGGAACCAAGGAAATCTTTCATTGCTACGGGATCCTTTAGAGTGTCTGTCTTTCTTAGAATGGTTGCCATGCGAATTACCTACTTATGGACAAGCCTCTAGATCCCTTTGCATGAATCAATTCGTTTTTCGCTATCCTAGAAGTATTTCTGCTATAGCAGATTTACCGATCTATAACAGCGAGCCTGGTTGGAAAAAGACCCAACCCACCGTAAAAAACAAACTCAAAAGAAATACCAAAAATCCTAGGGTTGGCATAGTCGGAAGGTCACGAACACCTGCCACAGCTCCCGTTTCTTGTTTCATATAGGATTGGATGGTGATCTTCATGTAGTAGTAGAAGGCCACACAAGAGTTTGCCACTGCCCCAAAAAGAAGAATGCGATTGAATAATAAATCCGATTCAGCAATTTTTTGCAAAAGGAAAAGTTTGGTCCAAAATCCAATGAGGGGTGGAAATCCAGCAAATGCTAAAAAGATAATGGATAGAGAAAGTGCCGTTAACGGATGTTCTGCGCTCAAATGAGCAATCCCATTGACGGTCACTTCGTGTTTGCCCTGCTCCAAATAGGAAATGATAGCAAAAGCAGCCAAATTTAATAGAGAATAAGAAAATAAATAATACAAAGCTTCGAGGCCCGCGCCACAAGCAATCCCTGCAACTATATATCCAGCATGAGAAATAGAAGAGTAAGCTAACATTCGTTTGAGGTTTTCTTGTTTGAGAGCAACAATATTTCCCCAAGTCATGGAAACAAGGGCAATCACTCCCATTAACACTTTCCAAGTATCTCCCATCTCACCCACGGGGATATGATTGAATAAAACGATCATTAGCCCAAGTGCCGATGCTTTTCCTGCACTTGCCATAAAACCAGTGATGGGTGTTTGTGCACCTTCATACACATCAGGTGTCCAGGAATGAAATGGAACAAGAGCTGCCTTAAAAGACACTCCCACCAGAAATAAACCGAAACCTAACTTTGAAAAATTGGATTCATAACCTTTTAGAAACAACCCACGCAGTGCGCCGTCTAAATTGGTGGTTCCTGAACCACCATATAAAAAAGCAATTCCTAGCAACATAAACCCAGAACTAAAGGTTCCGAGTAAAAAATATTTCATAGCACTTTCTAAAGAAGACACAGAGGAACGAGCCATTCCAATCATCACATAGAGAGCAAGGGAAAGGATTTCTAATCCAACAAAGATTACAATGAAATCATATCCTGAAGTAAGAAACATCATCCCCGACAAACCAAAAAGAAGGAGGGGAAAAAACTCAGGAAACAATGTTTTGTGTTGTGCAAGAAATGGTGGTGCAATGAGTAAAGTGATAAGACCCGCAATCAAATAAATTCCACTGAGCCAAACGGTAAGGGGGCTAATTGAAATCTGTGATCCAAAAAATTTACCATACCCAGGAGATCCTGTTGTATGATACAAAGCATACATAGCACCAAGAATTCCCAAAACCGAAAGCACCCATAATGGTTTGGAATCATCCTCTTTCGGAACAAGAAATTGAACAACAAGGGAAAGTAAAGCCACTCCACATAAAATTAACATGGGAGAGATTGCTATTAAATCATTGGAAGAAGGAGTATATGACATGGGTTAGTTTCCTATTGTCTCTTTTTGGATTGGTTCCAAGTCAAAATCAGACTCAATGGACTTTTCTAAACTTTCCAAGTTTTCATTTAAATTCGGTTTGTTTTCTTTCACTGAAAGAAAAGTGGGAAGTGCATACTTCGATTGAAAAGATCCCAACCTTTCTTCAAAAGGCAAAGGTTCTTTTCCTAAACTTGTATAATCAGAAAATTGCCGACTTACATTTCCACCCAGGAAATCTTTTTGTATGTCCTTTCTTTCCGCTATGGATTGTACGGATGCTGAATTCAAATATACATTGGAGGAAGATTGTAAAATTTCTAAAAATGGTTTTGGATAAATTCCAATCCAGAAAATAAAGAAAACAAGGGGAGATAAAATTCCCACTTCTCTAAACGTTAGATCTTTATATGGTTTTGCTTGGATGGTTTTACTCACTCCAAATAGGAAACGTTTCACAAACCAGAGTAAATACAAGGCACCAAGAACCACACCCGTCGCAGCAATTCCACCAAGCCAAATATTGGATTTGATGGCTCCCATAAGGATGAGAAACTCACCCACAAATCCATTGGTTCCCGGAAGGCCTACAGAAGACAATACAGCAATGAGAAAAAAAGTAGAAAACACAGGCATCTGACCTGCAAGTCCACCAAACTCGGCAATGTTTCTTGTATGAGCTCTTTCATAAATCATCCCGATCATAAGAAAAATCATACCAGTGGATACACCGTGAGATACCATCTGCAACATCCCACCGACTACTCCTTCGTTTGTAAAAGAGAAGAGACCTAAGATACAAAATCCTAAATGAGAAAGGGAACTATAAGCAATGATCCGTTTGATATCAGTTTGGACAAGGGCTGCCATGGAACCGTACACTATGCCAATGACCGCAAGGATTTGGATCCAATTTTGAGAAAGTAAACTTGGTTCTGGGAAAAAAGGAATACAAAACCGAATGAAACCATAAGCCCCGATTTTGAGTAATACACCCGCCAAGTCCACCGAACCGACAGTAGGCGCTTGTGTATGAACATCCGGCATCCAGGTATGGAATGGGAAAAGTGGGATTTTGATAGCAAATGCTAAGAAAAAACTAAAAAACAAAAACCATTGCAGAGGTTCCGAATACATCCCTAGACTTGCTGTCGACAAAGATTCAATCGAGGTTTTCCCTGTTTTGAAATATAGGGTAAGAATACCACCTAACATAAACAAGGATCCAGCCATAGAGAATAAAAAGTATTTTAAAGCAGCTTTGGTTCTTTCTTCCCCACCCCAAATTCCAATCATCAGAACCATTGGTAATACCATAAGTTCCCAAAAAACATAATAGAGGACTAAGTTACCGGCAGCAAAAACCCCAAGGACTGCTGTTTCCAAAACAAGTAAACAAATATGGAATTCTTTGATTTTCTTTGGAATATTGGACCAAGAGGCAATACTCGAAAGAAAAAACATAAAGGCTGTTAAGGCAAATAAAAGAAGGGAAATTCCATCAAGTCCAACATGGTAGTCAACACTCAGTTTGCCAGAAAGAATCCAATCAGGAATCCAGTGGACAAATTGTAATCCCGACTTACTGGAATCAAAAAAGAAAAAGAGGCCCACAGAGAGGATGGTTGTAAAAGCAGACGAAAGCGCTGAGATGACAACAACTGCCCCTACTCGTTTTTGGAATACAATGAGTAAAGAGGAAAGAATTGGTAAAAAGATAATGATCGATAAAATTTGTTCCGGCACCTTACACCCCCCTCGTTAATAGATACACTAAAATACAAAATGTACCAATGACAACATACAAGGCGTAATCTCCAATAAATCCTGATTGGAGCCTTCGTAATCCATTGGCAATCACACCAAAACTTCCACCAATTCCCAAAAAGAATCGATCAAGGATCTTGGTATCAAAAAAGAAAGCGACCCCTCTTGATAAAAAGAGAAAGGGCCTCACAAAAAGGAAATCATAGATTTCATCGATATAGTATTTATGAAAAAGGATCTTTCGAAATCCTGTATGTTCTTCCAAAATCGGACTTGGTTTTCTTTGGTAGAGGAAAAAAGCGAGGATAAGACCAATTGTGGCAATACAGACAGAAAACCCAGCTAACGAAAGTTCTACGTCATGAACCAGACTCTTGTGTTCCGCTAAAGTTCCATGAAGAGAAGCCAATTCATACCCTTTTGACAAAACAGGAGCAAAAAATCTTTCTAAAGCATCAATATGTAAGAAAAAATGTGGGGTCTGTAAAAACCCGGCAACCACAGCACCGGTCGCAAGAATCACAAGTGGCAAGGTCATCGACCAAGGAGATTCATGAACTTTGTGATGTGAGTCCGTGTTGTCTTTTCCAAAGAATACAACAAAGACAAGTCGGAACATATAAAACGAAGTGAAAAAGGCAGCTACAATGCCCATTGTCCAAAGGATAGAACCAAACGCACCGTAGGTGTAGGCCTTTTCTAAAATTAAATCTTTTGAGAAAAATCCAGAGAAAGGAAAAAATCCTGCAATGGCAAGAGTTCCCAGTAAAAAAGTAAAAGAAGTAATTTTAATTTTTCCGAAAAGTCCACCCATATGTTTGATGTTTTGTTCGTGATGGAGGGCGTGAATCACTGAACCTGCACCAAGAAACAATAAGGCTTTAAAGAAGGCATGTGTCATTAAGTGGAAAAGTCCTGCCACATAACTCATGCTACCCATTGCAAGAAACATAAATCCAAGTTGTGAAACTGTCGAGTATGCTAGAATTTTTTTGATATCGTTTTGTAAAGTTCCAATGGTGGCTGCAAAAAGTGCGGTCACTGCCCCAATGATGGCGATGAAAAGAGAAGTTTCCGGTGCGAGTAAAAATACAAAGTTAAGCCTAGCAATGAGAAAAATTCCAGCTGTTACCATTGTTGCCGCATGGATGAGAGCAGAAACGGGAGTGGGACCTGCCATCGCATCAGGCAACCAAACATACAAAGGAATTTGAGCTGACTTTCCCATAGCCGCAACAAAGAAAAAAAGTGCTACAATGTTTGCATAATTTGCAAACTCGCCCATTTCACTTAAGTTGGTTTGGAGTTGTAAGTATTGCAAACTGCCACCTAACCAAAATAAAAAACCCGTGCCTAAAATAAAACCAACATCCCCAATTCGGTTTAGGATGAATGCTTTCATCCCCGCTTCAGCTGCCGAACTTTTATCGTAATCAAACCCAATCAGTAAATAAGAAGATAAACCCACTCCTTCCCAACCAAGAAAGGTAAGTACTAGGTTGTCACTTAAAACCAAGTTTAACATACAAAATATAAATAAATTCAAATAGGCAAAAAATCGATTATATCCCGCATTCCCTTTCATATAACCCATCGAATACAAATGGATGAGAGATCCAATGCCTGTAATGATAAGAGTCATATAAAGAGAGAGTTGGTCGATTTGGTAACCAAAAGAAGATTTAAAATTACCAACGACGATCCAGTCAAAAACAGGAACCAAATGTGGTGCCGTTCTTTCCATTGGTCGGAATTCGTTAAACGCACCTAAGGTGATGAGAAAAGGAATGAACACAGCCAAGGTCCCAATGGCACCGGCAAACCGATGAGGGATCCGATCTTTTAAAAGACCGTTGTGTAAAAAACCAAGGAGAGGAAGAAGGACAACTAACGGGAATAAATCTAACATAGGATTACCATCTCATCGATTGGAGTTCATCCACATTGGTGGATTTTTTATGCCGGAAAATGGCAATCACAAGCGCCAGTCCCACAGCCGCTTCTGCCGCAGCAATTGCCATCACAAAGAAAACAATGGTTTCCCCAGAGATATGGGATAGGGCTTTGGAAAACGTAACAAAAACTAAATTCACTGAATTTAAAATCAATTCCACTGACATAAAGATGATGACGATGTTTCTTCGGATGAGAACTCCAAGAACACCAATGGAAAATAAAATTCCAGCAAGACCTAATATGTATGCAACAGGAATCCCACTAATGAATTGGTTCATAACACGTTGTCCTTGGTTTGTTCTACTTCCGTAAGTCTTTTTTTAGCAAGGATCACTGCCCCAAGAACTGCCACTAGAAGTAAGATAGATATCATTTCAAAAGGAAGTAAGTAGTCCAAATAAGTCGAAGCACCGACAGTGGCAACATTCCCCTTTGCATTTATTGTTCCTGTCCCTTGGATGGGAAAGGAATACTCTGTAAGTTCATAACCTTTTCCTTTTTGGTCTGAATGAGGAACTCCTGTTGTGAGCGCGCTATACAACAAAAAGAAAAAACCTAAGGCAAACACAGAAAGTAAAACCAAACGGATTGGATGTTTTCTATACCGAGACAAAGTTTCTGCTCTTTGTGAAAGTAACATCAAAACAAAAACAATGAGAACCATAATGGCTCCGGCATATACTAACACTTGCATGGTGGCAATAAACAAGGCTCCCATAATTCCATAAATTCCAGCGAGTGCAAAGAAAGTAAAAACAAGAGATACTGCCGATACTACTGGATTTTTCTGGAAAATGACACTAAGGGCAGTCACCACAGTCACTGTTCCAAAAAAGATAAATAATAAAAAGGAAGGAGAAGATTCTATGTTCATATAAATAATTTCATCCATCCTTCTTTCCAATAAACCGTGTAAATGGCCGCAAACATCACAGCAAAAAGACCCCAAGGGATCATTTTTTTCCAACCCAGTTTCATCAGTTGGTCATAACGAAAACGAGGGAGGGTCCAACGAACCCAAATAAACAAAAAGGCAAAGAATAGAACTTTTAAAATGAAAAACCCTAGTCCATAAAATGCTTGGTAGGGAGAACCGGCTCCCAATTGAAACGGAACATTGTATCCACCAAAAAAGAGTAAGGTGGTAAGACAAGACATGGTAATCATATTCATGTATTCAGCTAAAAAGAAGAGTGCGAACTTAAATGCCCCATACTCAGTATGAAAACCCACAACAAGCTCCGATTCTGCCTCTGCGAGGTCAAAGGGAAGTCGATTGGTTTCGGCAAACATCGCAGTCACATAAATAAAAAAGGCAACAAATCCAGGGGGAGATAAAATATTCCACATTTCTTTTTGGGAATCGCTAATGTCAGTTAGTTTGAGTGATCCAGTCATAATCACAATCACAACAATGGAAAGTCCCATAGGAAGTTCGTAACTAATCATCTGAGCCGTAGAACGAACCCCACCGAGTAATGAGTATTTGTTGTTACTGGACCAACCTGCAATCATAATTCCATACACAGAAAGTGAAGAGATGGCAAGCATGTATAAAACCCCTGAATCGGGATTGGCAATTTGTAAATCAATGGTTGTGACACCAGTAAGAGCGGCAAGCCACTCCGGTGCCGGAAGACTTCCCCCAAAAGGAATCACAGCCCAGGCCATAATGGCACAAGTCATGGAGATGGTGGGAGCCAAAAGATACATCCCTTTGGAAACGTTTTTTGGAAAAATTTCTTCTTTTGCGATGAATTTGATTCCGTCAGCAAGAGGTTGGAAAAGTCCAAAAATTCCGGCACGGTTGGGGCCCGGACGATCCTGGATAAAACCAGCAAACTTACGTTCGGCGAGCGTGTAATAGGCTACACCCGTTAAAATGATAAAAAACAATGAGAGGATTTTAATTCCCCAAGCAAGTATTAGAGCCCAGTCCATAATGTTTCGATGACCTTTAGTGAGAGATGCTCACTTCCTTTTTCAATCGAGCCGAGAACTCTCCTTTAAACTTTGTCATCGTTGGACGGACCGCCATAACACAAGCATCCGCTAACGGACAGATGGTGGTTCCACCTTCCATATTCCTAGACAAAGAAAAAATGAGTTCTACATCTTTTTCTGTTCCTTCTCCGATTTTAATTTTATGGAGAAGATCTTTTACCCAATGTGTACCTTCACGACAAGGTGTACATTGACCACAGGATTCATGTGAATAAAACTCTGCCAATCGGTATGTGGTTTCCACAAGATCTGCAGATTCGGAAAGAATGATGACCGCCCCGGAACCTAACATGGATTTGAGAGAAGCAATCGATTCATAATCCATAGTTGCCGTCATGGCCTCTTCTGCTGTGAGAATAGGAGAAGAACTTCCTCCCGGAATCACTGCTTTGAGGGTCCCATCATTTTTTATCCCACCACAGATATCGTAAATGAGTTCTTTCATGGGAGTTCCCATTTCGACTTCATAAATCCCTGGTTTTTTCACATGTCCGCTGACAGCAAAAAGTCTTGTTCCCGGTGATTTTTCTGTTCCGATTTTTTTGTATTCTTCTCCCGTCATACGAATGATATGCGGAACATTACAAAATGTTTCCACATTGTTCACAACGGTAGGACATGCATAAAGACCAGATACAGCTGGAAAAGGAGGTTTTAATCTTGGATGGCCCCTCCTTCCCTCAAGGGAATTGATGAGTGCCGATTCTTCCCCGCAGATATAAGCACCTGCTCCAGAATACACAGCCAAATCAAAATCATAACCAAGGCCTAAGATATTTTTTCCAAGAAGGCCTGCTTTGTATGCTTCCTCAACAGCCGCTTCCACAATCCGAATTCCTTTATGGAACTCACCTCGAATGTAAATATAACCTTGATGGGAGTCGATTGCTTTGGCAGCAATGACCATCCCTTCAATGAGCATATGTGGGAATTTTTCGATTAAAAGTCGGTCCTTAAAAGTTCCCGGTTCCCCTTCGTCCCCATTACAAATTAAGTATTTGGGTTTGTCAGTTTTTGGAATAAAGCCCCATTTGTTTCCGGTAGGAAAACCGGCACCACCGCGACCACGAAGGCCTGAGTTTTTCACATCGTTTACGATTTGTTCGGCGGTCATTTCAGTTAGAGCCTTTTTTTGGCTTTCGTATCCGCCGACAGACCGGTAATGGTTTAATGTATGGGAATCAGCGGCACCAATATGTGTTGTGAGAAGAGTTTTTAATCCCATTTTATACCTGCTTTTCCAATTCGGAAAGAATGGCTTCGATAGATTCCGGTGTTAGGTTTTCATAATATTTGTCGTTGATTTGGGCCACGGGACCAAACCCACAAGCACCGAGGCACTGCACTTCATCTACCGTGAATTTTTTATCACTTGTGGTTTCACCCGGCTCAATCCCTAACTTCGAACATACATGTTCTGTGATGGAATCGGAACCAGCAAGGTAACAAGAGATATTTCCACAAATTTGAATGTGCAACTTTCCCACCGGTTTTTTGTTGTACATGGTGTAAAAAGTCGCAACCCCATGCACATGAGCAAGGGATACCGGATCACCAATCCGATCTGCAATGTATTGCATCCCTTCCTGGTCCACAAAACCTTTGTCAGCTTGTAACAAAAAAAGACATGGCAAAATTAACGAACGTTTGCTCGGAAACTGAGGAATTAACCTCTGGAATCGTTTTTCTGAATCTTGTGAAAATTGATAAGCCATTAACAATCCAACTCCCCTGCAATGACATTGAGTGAAGACATGGTGGCAATGGTATCCGCAAGTAAGCCCCCTTTGACAAGTTCAGGGAATGCTTGGTAATACCAAAAACAAGGACGTCTGACATGCACTCTCCAAGGAGATTTTTCACCTTCCGATACTACATAAAAACCTAGTTCACCGTTGGCTGCCTCGGTCGACATATAGTATTCTCCCGGAGGAACCTTCACTCCGTGCATAATGATTTTAAAATGGTAAATGAGTTCTTCCATATTGTGATACACACGATCTTTCGGCGGAAGGAAAGTGTGAGGAACATCAGCATGGTATGGTCCTTCTGGAATTCCATCGATTAGTTGTTCGATGATGCGCATAGACTGACGCATTTCTTCCATACGAACAAGAGTCCTGTCGAGTGCCGATCCATCTTCTCCCACAGGAATATCAAAATCGACTTTATCATAAAACATATAAGGATCATCTTTTCTTACGTCCCAAGGAACACCGGCCGCACGAAGGTTCGGACCAGAAAATCCATAAGCAATGGCACGTTCTGCAGAGAGACCGCCAATCCCAGCCGTCCTTTCATTAAAAATTTTATTTCGAATGAGAAGGTCTTGGAATTCATCCAAGGCAGGTTTTAAACCTTTGATGATGGTTTTGATTTCGGATTGGAACTCGGGATAAATATCACGCTCCATTCCACCCACACGACAAAAGGTAGTTGTGAGCCTAGCGCCCGTTAGCTTTTCTAAAATTTGATAAATATTTTCTCTATGATGAAATAAATGGAGTAATCCAGAAAATGCACCAAGGTCCACACCCATAATTCCATTGCAGATGATATGATCCATGATCCGAGAAAGTTCAGAGATGATCATTCTTACATAAGTAACACGATCGGGAACTTGGATCTGCATCATTTTTTCAACGGTTAGGATCCAACCAATATTATTGAGTGGAGTGGATACATAGTTCATACGATCAGTACAAACTAAGAACTGATTGTAATCGTAACGTTCTCCTAGTTTTTCAAAACAACGATGGACGTAACCAATGACGGATTCAGTGTCCACAACTCGTTCTCCATCAATTTGGATTACGTTTTGTAAAATTCCATGTGTTGCAGGGTGACTGGGTCCTAAGTTAACCAGTAAATGGCCTTCCGGTAGGTCTTTGAATTTTTGACCAAAGTGTTCGGCTGTTTTTTCGTACATTACCATAATGATTTCCTACCGCCTAACTGGCAATATCCTCGTTCACATGAATGGTGAGTAAATCTTCAATGAGATAATCTTGTCCTGGACCTTCCAGAGGATAATCTTTACGAAGTGGATGTCCAATAAAGTTATCAGGCATAATGAGCCTTTCCAACTGCGGATGGTTGGAAAACGGAATCCCCATTAGGTCATACACTTCTCTCTCAGGCCAATTGGCTGCAGGAAAAATACTGACAAGGCTTGGAACCTCTTCCCCTTCCCCCACTGGTACTCGGAGTTGCAAACGGAAATGTTTGTTTTTGGGAGAACGAAGCAAATAAACCACTTCGAACCTTGGTTCCCTTTTTCCAAGCCAGTCGACGGAGGTAAGATCATTCAAATAAGTGAATGCAAATTCCGGATGATCCTTTAACGCCTGTACGACGGTTTGAAGGGATTCCTTTTTAATCGTAAAATAAAGTAAATTGGTGTTTATGTCCCTTTGCGGGAGTAAAACTTCAGGAAACCGCGAGTTTAAGTATTCGGTAATTGTTTCTTTCATGCCACTACGAGAGGTTTGTTGCGTTCGTTGATTTCTTGGATTTTTCGCATGACTTCTTGGCGTCTCGCTTCTAATCCTTGGTTTTGTACTTTCTTTTGGAGTTTGACTAGGGCATCAAGGAGAGCTTCTGGACGCGGAGGGCAACCAGGAACATAAACATCCACAGGAAGGATTCGATCAACACCTTGTAACACACCGTAGGTGTGAAACATGCCACCAGAAGAAGCACAAGCACCTACAGAAATTACAAATTTCGGTTCTGCCAATTGGTCGTATATCTGACGTAAGACGGGAGCCATTTTATAAGTGATGGTTCCAAGAACCAAAATCATATCGGCTTGGCGTGGTGAAAAAGACGGACGTTCCGCTCCGAAACGAGCAATGTCATAATCGGCACAAGATGTACTCATGTATTCGATTCCACAACAAGCAGTGGCAAAAGGATAAGGCCATAGAGAAAAACTTTGTCCCCATTGGACTACATTGTCCAAAGTAGCAACTTGGAACATATCGCCAAACATCTCACCCGGTTTGGATAGTGTTTCTGTTAATCCCATTCCAGAGCTCCCTTTTTCCATATATAGTATAGACCCACAACGAGTATGAGTAAAAAGAAAAACATCTCCACTAGGAAGAAAGTTCCAAGACCTGCTTCTTTAAAACTAATTAAGTTTACTGCCCAAGGATAAAGGAAGACAGCTTCAATATCGAAGAGAATAAAAAGAACGGCCACAAGATAGAACTTAATATTAAAAAGTCCTCTTGCATCACCATAATATGTAACCCCACATTCAAATGTATCTTGAGGTTTCGATTTTTTCTTCGGATTGATGAGGAAGGCAAGGGTCAGGATCAGAGCGGAGAAACCGACTCCGAGCAAAAGTTGTAGAAGGATTGGCGCAAAACTATCTGGTGCAGAACCCATGTATGAAAATGCTCTCACGACTAGGTTCGCTTGTCAAGATGAGAATGAATTTCCCCTTTGTTTTCGTGTTAATTTCGACCGGTTGTAATTTTTGTGGCCGATTTGAGATAAATTCTCAATACCGGTCTCCCCAGAGACGTTTCAATTGTTCCCTTAAATTCTTTTCCATTCCCTGGTTGGTCGGTTCAAAGAACTGTGGAATCTCCGGATAAAAATTGGTTGGGAAATAACGTTCTTTCAGGAAGTGATCAGGGAAATCATGAGGGTATTTGTAATCTTTCCCTGCCCCTTCCTTCTTATGGGTGGCTGTGGGAGCATTTCGCAAGTGATTTGGAATTTGGAACTCTCGTTTCCTTTCCCGAACTAGTTGTAAGGCTTTATCAATTGCCAAATAACTAGCATTAGACTTAGGGGCAGAGGCAAGAAAAGTGGTACATTGCCCGAGGGGAATGCGGCCTTCCGGCATCCCAACACGCTCCACGGCCTGCCAAGTGGCAATCGCAAGCGGAAGGGCATGAACACTGGCGTTTCCCACATCCTCACTGGCAAAAATCACAAGCCTCCTTGCGATAAATAGTGGATCCTCTCCCCCTTCGATCATAAGAGCCAAATAAAAAAGAGCCGCATCGGGATCACTCCCACGAAGGGATTTGATAAAAGCAGAAATGATATCATAATGACTTTCACTGTTTTTATCATAAAAAATTACATTTTCGCCTAAAATTTCAGCTAACTTAGATTCGTCGATACTTCCCGTGTCTTCAGTAAAACTTAAAATTCGTTCCAGATACCCAAGGAGTTTTCTGGCATCTCCTGAACTTCTACGAAAGAGTTCTTTTTTTAAGTCCTGAGGAAAATTTCCTTTGTGATTTAGTTTCGTAAGGCAAGTTTCAAAAATTGAATTTTCTTCTTCTTCCGATAAAGTAGTGAGTCTATACACAAGCATCCGAGAAAGGAGAGCTTTGTTAACCCGAAAACTTGGATTTTCTGTTGTGGCAGCAATTAATATAATTTCACCTTCCTCCACAGCGGAAAGAAGGGCATCTTGTTGGGAGGAAGAAAAACGATGGATCTCATCTAAAAATAAGACTATGGTACCTTGTCGTTTGGCTTCATCCAAAACCTCTCGCACTTCTTTCACACCACTCGTTACACAACTCAAATAACGTTTTTGCATACTCCAACCTTGGCTTAAAAGATGTGCCAGAGTTGTTTTTCCAGTACCTGGAGGTCCATATAACAAAATAGAGGTGGGTTTTGAAATTGCCCTAAGTGATTGCACCACTTGGGTTTGTCCTACAAATTCAGACCAGTTTTTCGGTCGAACGGCATGGGCCAAAGGAACTTGTTTGTTTTGCGAAAAAAGAGAGTCCAATTTAAGTATTTTCCAATTCTTTTTTTACTGCCATATAACAATTGTATATGGTCTCATTACAAACATCACATCCTGAATTACAACAAATCAGAGACCTTTCTGATACTTTCCCTTCTACCAAATTTTTAACAAAGGCCGCAGTCCGGTCTGGCAAAAAGAAAAACCTTATCTTTTCTAAAATGACTTCATCCACTGTTTTTGGGAACAAACGTTCGTCTGACATCTATCCTCCCGTGATCCATCCAAGATACATGGCATAAAAGTAAACAGTGACCCTAACAAATCGAAAAAGAGAACCGAGTAAAAATAGCGAATAACGCATCTTAAAAGTTCCCACCGTATATGCCATCCAAGAATAGGGAATGGGAGTTAAAGCACTTAAAACAACAGCACCAAAACCATATTTACGAAGATAAGGAAGGAGTTTGTCTTCATAGTGCAAAACCATTTGCCGACCTAAATGAAACTTAGGGATTAGATACAATCCAACAAAGTATGCTAAGGATCCACCAATGATACTCCCAAAAGACATAGAGAGAATGGTTTTTAAAGGATCCATTTCTCCCGTGATGGCAAGCATTAGAAATGCATCGGGAGGAACAAAAGCAGGCAAACTATCGGATAGAATCATTCCCACAAAAAGGCCTAAATAACCAAAGATACGGACAAAGTGTTCGCTAAATCCGAGTAGTTCCTTTCGAAAGAAAAATGCAAGTCCAAATACAATCGTCAGCACAATCACAATCGATAGAATGGTTTGGAAGATAAGGCTACGAAGGTTTATAGAAGTTTCTTTGTCTTTTGTCATAAAATGTGATCTCTGGTATATTCACCATGTTTTGTTAAGAGTGAACCACCTAACCTCCATTTTCTTTTCGGATTAAATTGCGATTGGTTTTGACCCAATCTTCAATTTTAGTAACTGATTCTTTGATGAGTGCATCTAAACCGTTTTTCTCTTCGGAATTAAAATTTTGTAAAACAAAATCAGCAACTTCCATGCCACCTTTTTCTGGTTTGCCAACTCCAAACCGTAACCGGTGGAATTCTTGCGAACCTAGTTTTGCGACGATATCTTTTAGTCCGTTGTGGCCAGCCGTTCCGCCGCCAATTTTATTTTTTATCTTACCAAAAGGTAGGTCCACTTCATCCTGAACGACTAAAATTTGGGAGGGAGGAATTTTATACAAATTGGCAAGAGTTTGGGTGGCTTTTCCAGAAAGATTCATAAACTCCAATGGTTTCAAAAGATGGACTTTGTCTCCGTCCAGAGTATGAGTTGATTCCATATATTTTTTGGAATCTTTGAAAGAAACACTGAAACTACTCGCAAGAGCATCCAAGATCATAAAACCAATGTTATGGCGAGTGTTTTTATATTTATCCCCTGGATTCCCAAGGCCCACAATGAGAAAATGAATCATACGTTTCCGAGTAAAATATGTAACAATCGTTCTGTGGCTTTCACAGCTGCCACTTGTTGGTCAGAGTCAATGCCAATAGTGCGAATGGGATGAGTTTCACCTTCCACTTTCCAAGTAATGACAGTTTCAACTAAAGCATTGGTATTTCCTCCGGGAGGAATCCGAACTTCATAGTCATAGAGTTTTGGAATTTGGATTTTTAATTCTTTTAAAATTTTACCAAGGGCATTCATAAAAGCATCGTAACCACCGTCCCCTTCTCCCTTTGCCGCATAATCCTTCCCTTGGAAATTCACCTTTACATCGGCCTTTGGTTTGACTCCGATTCCACTCGTTACGGTGCAAGTCTCAATACGAAAACTTGCTTCCAAATTTTCGCCAGTGATATCAGAGATGATATAGGGAAGGTCTTCCTTGGTGACGGTTTTGTTCTGGTCACCAAGTTCAATCACTCGTTCCAAAACTTTTTTTTCAATTTCGGGGGAAAGAACCATACCCAACTGTTTTAAATTTTCTGTAATGCTTGCTTTACCAGCTAACTTTCCTAATGCGTAAACTCTAGATCGTCCAAACCTTTCTGGCAAAATGGGGTTGGCATATAAATTTCCTTTTTTGTCACCATCTGCATGAACACCGGCAGTTTGTGTGAATACATCCTCACCAACAATCGGTCGGTTATCCGAAATGCGTTTCCCAGAAAAAACCGCCACAAGCCTTGAGGCATTGGTGATTTCTTTTTCCACTATGGAAGTTTTAAATTTTGTTTTGTCATGGATTGCGGTGACAACAGCTTCTAAAGGAGAATTTCCGGCACGTTCCCCAAGTCCATTCACAGCCACATGAAGCCCACGAACACCAGCACTCACCGCTTCCAAACAGTTAGCAACTGCTAAATCATAATCATTATGTCCGTGGAATTCAAACCATAGTTTTGGGAATTCTTTTACAAGATCGGTAATGGCTGTTCGAACTTCGAAGGGAGACAGAACACCCAGAGTATCAGCCAAATAAAATTTTTGAATCGGAAACTTTGATACAACGCTTAAGTATTCCAACACATAATCCCTGGAATGGGTGTATCCATTTGACCAGTCTTCTAAATAAACGTTTACGGCGATTCCAGAAGCAGATGCAAATTCGACAGTTTTCTGGATGTCTAAAAAATGTTCTCTTGGGGTCTTTCGAAGTTGGTTTGTTAGGTGATTGAGTGATCCCTTTGTGAGAAGATTAAGAACCCGAACCCCTGTTCCCTTCATCCATTCGACAGTTTTATCGTAATCAACAAATCCTAAAATTTCAATTCGATCGTGTAGGCCTTCGGACTTGGCCCATTCCACAATTTTTTTGACTGCTTCGAATTCACCTGGAGAAACACGAGCGCTTGCGATTTCCACTCGGTCTGTTTTCAGATCCATTAACAGGTGTTTTGTGATATTTAGCTTTTGTTGCCAAGAAAATGAAACACCGTTGGTTTGTTCCCCATCTCGCAATGTTACGTCGAGGATTTCTATACTAGAGTTTGGTTCGGTCATGATTTCAATCGGTTGATGTATTCTTTGGAGGGGGCAAGAATTTCCACAATCGTTGCACCCGGGTTTGACCGAAACATCGGATCGGTCTCCACTAGTTTCAGAAAACCGCAAGACTCTACGTAGTCAATCGCCATTCGCCGAAGAATTCCCTCTCCAATCCCATGTAAAATTTCCACATAGGTCTCCCCGTCCATAAAGGCATCATGGAGTTCTCGTTCTAACTTGATACGAGCTTCTTCAAATCGGAGTTTGCGGATGTAGATGGTACGCACCTTACGTCCAGAAAAATGGACTTAGGTCAAATTGCAACAGAAACGAACTGCATCTAGCAATTCTCTAGTATTCCATGGTTTGGAAAAAATGGCGTAGGTTTTTGCTTCTTCTTTTACACGGTTGATGGCATCACGATCCGCATGGCCTGAAATCAGAATGGATTTGATATGTGGGTATTTTTGGTGGACTTGGATGAGAAATTCGTCTCCTCGCATTCCTGGCATCAGCCAATCGGAAAGGATGAGAATGACTTCCACTCCAGAACTGCAAAGGTCATCGATCACTTCCATGGCCTCTTCGGGATTTTGTGCCGTTTCATAAGTATAACCGCCACCGATTTCCCGTTTTAGTTCTTGTACGAGGGAAAGGAGAAGGATCGGCTCATCATCCACGCATAGGATTGCGTTTTTTTCAGTTTGTAGCTGCGTAATATTCAATCTCTTTCCCCTTCGATTACCTTTGGTAAGTACACCCTAAACTCAGTCCCTTGATCATCTGACGAAAATTCAATTGTACCTTTCATTTTTTCTACGATTTGTTTACAAATGTCAAGCCCAAGCCCAATCCCTTCGCCATGTTTTTTTGTAGTAAAAAAAGGTAAAAAAATCTTATCACGAATCTCTGGGGCGATTCCTTTTCCTGTATCTTGAATGGAAGTGATGACCATATCCTCATTTGAAAAAACAGAGATGGTTAGTTTTCCACGGTATTCCATTGCTTGTAAAGCATTGTTAATGATATTGATCCAAACTTGATTGAGTTTGTCCCTTTCCGCCAAACAATAGTCAGTTGTTTTATATAATTTTGTAACTTCTACATCATTTTTAATCTTTGTTTGGTATAAAGTGAGTATAGAATCTAATTCAGTTGGAATATGAACATTCTGAAAATTTGTTTCTGTTTCTAATCGATCTGTATAAAGATAATGTTTGAGTGCATTCACTACATGAGATGCTTTTTCAGTGGCGGTTTGAATTACGTAAGCCAATCGATACAAACTCCCCAAAGTTAAAACATTTTGTAAAATGATTCCTGACTTTGATCTTTTTAGAACTTTCAAAATTGATTCGTCCAGTTGGAGAATACCTAATGAAGTAAGATCTTCCATCACTTCTTCTGGATTTTCTATTTGATGAGAATTTAATATTCCGATTCTTTCTTTTTTTTCCGTACGATTGAGTAGTCCCGCATGACGAGATCCAAACGATACAGCGAGATTCAGAAAAAAATGAAAATCCTCTTTTTCTGTGATATCCAAAGATTCCAAAAAGTCAGGTAAACTTGTTATATCATTTTTTAAAATTTCGGACATTGAGTGGACACTGGAGGTGATCGCACCAAGAGGAGTGTTGAGTTCATGAGTGATCCCTGCCGCAAATTGCCCGAGTGCTGCCAATTTTTCACTCTGCAAAAGTTGTGTTTGTGTTTTATGCAAATCGATTAAGATTTTTTCTTTTGTTTCGATCATTTCAACCAAACTGCGATTACTTTCGATCAGAGCTTCTGTTCTTAGGACAATTTTTTCTTCTAAATTGGAATTGGTTTCCATAACCAATCTTTGGCTTTCTTCCACTCGTTCAAAACTTTGTCTGAGCTCCGAAGACATAAACCGAAAAGCCTCAGAAAGATCTTTAAGCTCGGCAATCATACTTTCGCCTACTGGATAATTCCAATCCCCTTTTGCTAAGGATTTGGAAGCTTTCGCAAAGGAAAGAACAGGTCTTGTTACAAATTCAGAAATGACCGCCGCCAAAATTAAACTGAGTAAAATTGCCCAAGCAAACACCATCGCTGATTCACTATTCCCTGTAAACACTCCGCTTAAATAAAATGAATAAGGAAATAAAGTGATGAGATATGTTTTTTCTTTGAGTTGCGGATGCGAATAAATCGTAACCATAGCATTCCAGTTTTCACGAGAAAGTGGCTTTTTGGTCACAACGGCAAAACTAAAACGTTTTTCGGATGCACTGATTTCGTTTTCTAATTTTTTGAGTTCAACTCTTACAACTTCTAATACCCTGGATTTATTGGCTTCAGAAGAAAGTGAAGCCAAAGGATTCAAATGGGCATCTAGTAAAAAAACCTTACTTTGCGGATTCACTTTCGATCCATCGAGTACTTCTACAAGTTTACTTTGTTCGTAATGTTTTTCAGATTTGTTGGGGATCTCAGAGAAATAACGATCCAAACTTAAATTGATATTTTTTGACCACTGCCGATGAAGGACCTCAACCATTTGGAATGCTGTTTGTTCTGCATTTTTTAAGGTAACGTAAGAAGTTATTCCAACTAGAACAAGCACCAAACAAACAAAAGGTGTCACAATAAATAATTGTAATGAAATTCCCGTTTTTATATCAGATTCTTTGTCGGATTTTTTTTGTCCATTAAGCCCAGAAATCCAAATCCAAGGTGGATCGGACAATGTGACTTCTTTGACTTGCCCCGGAACTTCGGCCCAAAAAAAACCGAAACTTCTAACAAGTGGAAAACAAACGAACATCACGAATGGAGCCAAAATCCAAGTGATCCCAGTGGTAAACAAAAGAGCAGAACTAACAGTGTGATAGGAAATTTCAGAACCAAATTGTTCCGAACATAAGTATCCCCATAAAAATGGTTCGAGAAATAAAAAAAGAAGAACAAATAAAAAATAATAAACCCAGACTCTCACCTTACGGAAATCAGGTGACTTCCCAATCATCTGATAAGACAACCAAAAGAGTGTTGGATTGATAAAGTATCCAGGCAACCAGTCCCATAAAAATTCTGGTGGGACCCCCTCAATTAAGTCAGAGAGTCCATAGGCAAATGGAACGGCAAGAAGTGCCGGATAACCAAAAAAATTCAAACAAAGGAAAACAGAAAGATCCTTGAGACTTTCTAGTGTCTGGGCTCCAGGGATTAAAACGATGGAACTTCCCAAATAACCAGTCAGGAAGATGGATACGAAGGTAATAACAAACCAATAAAAACTTGTCAGATTCCAATTCCAAACTTCTCGAGAGATTCGAAAGGTTTTTCCATTCCGGAAAGTAAAACCTGCAAAAGCAAATATCGAAAGAATAGAACCGAATAAAAAAGAAAACCGCCCCCAAACCTCAAGAATTGGCAAAGGGATATTTGCGATTACATGTTCGATCCAAACAATGATCTCGAGCATAGCCCGTGAATCGTATCGAATTATGATTCTAAGTAAAGCAAAAACTTTTTTACTTTCGAAGCGAGAGAGGAGGGAAATTCAGTATCCAGACTCGAAAGAGTGACCCACTTACTTTCTACTCCGAATTTCTTTGTCAATTTTTCGATTTCTCCCCTCACTGGCAATGGATAGGTCAAAACGGAAAAATCCAACTTATGATGGGTGATCGTATGTTTGAATGTACCGATTGTCTTTGGGTCTTTTGCGATTTCTTTCAGAGCAAGAAAAAAAGGACTTGGGGCATAGGCTTCTTCCGGGACATCACCGACCATTCCATAAGGAAGATGAAACATTTCTTTTAAAAACCGCATTTTGGGTTCACGAACGAGTAAAATTTGTTTTTGGTTCGAAAGAACAAAAATCTCTGAAACAAGTTGGATTTGTTTTTTCTCTTTTTTTCTAAGTGGGATTTCTGCGGTTTTTTGGTGGATTCTTGCAAAACAAAATTCACTGAGTGGGCATAACAAACATTTGGGTGATTCCGGCAAACATAGGGTGGCACCTAATTCCATCAATGCTTGGTTGTGATCACCCGGATGTTCTGAATTTAAAAAGAGATCCGCTTTCTCTTGTAAGTCACGATCTGCTTTAGGCCCTAAAATATTTTCAGTATACCCGTAATAACGGGACAAAACTCGTTTTACATTTCCATCTAACACTGCTAAGGGTAAATCGTAGGCAATCGAAAGTATAGCCCTTGCTGTATAATTTCCTATTCCCGGGAGTTTCAAAACAGAGTTTAGATCTTTTGGAAAAGACCCATTGTAATTTTGAACAAGAAAAATTGCTGCCTTTCTCAAATTCCGGGCCCGACTATAGTAACCAAGTCCTTTCCAAAAAGCCAAAACTTCCTCTTCTTCCGCAGAAGCCAATGATTCTGGATTTGGAAATCGTTTGATAAAAGAATCATACAAAGGCAACATCGCATTAACACGAGTTTGCTGAAGCATCACTTCAGAAATCCAAATAGGGTATGCTTGTTTTTTCTTTCGAAAGGGTAAGTCCCTTTTATGGACTTGGTACCAATCGTATAATTTTTTCTGAGGATTCAAATTTCTGAATCTTGAATGCTATAACGAAGGAAGGTATTACAACTTCCCTCTTCTGTATATCTTACAAGATCATAATCCAAACGAGTGGAACGGAAGAATTTAGAATGAGCTAATCTTTCTCGTATTTCTTGACGGATATGGTCACGAGCTTCTTGGCGTTTGTCATAATAGGCTGGTGACAGAATTTCACTTTTGTAAGACAAACTTCCTTCGCGGTAGATCGCCACAGTGACCTGCACCCGGTATTTTCGCTGTAAACCTTGTTTTACTTCCGTATTCATCGTATCAAAAAGCCCGGTATTCTTCCTAAATAGATTTTCGGTCCTGGAAGGTTGGAAATTGAAACCCACAGATTTTTTTCATACTGCTTGCCCAAAATTTCGAATTTAATTTCCTAGATAATGAGAACATAAGATTCAAATGAGCACCAAATATAACGAATCGCCATTTTTATATAAAAGACGTCCTACCCGGGAAGTGATGGTGGGTGGTGTAGGAATTGGTGGGAAAAACCCAATCCGCATACAATCCATGATTACATCTAACACAAGAGATACGGAAGCAAGTATCAAACAAATTTCCGATTTAGAAAAAGCTGGATCCGAAATCGTTCGCCTAACAGTGCCTAGTCAAGCTGACGCAGACAATTTACCAAATATACGCAAAAGAATGAAAGAACTAGGGCTAAAAGTTCCTTTGGTTGCAGACATTCATTTTACACCCCAAGTGGCATTAAAATGTGTTGAGTGGGTGGAAAAAGTTAGAATCAATCCTGGCAATTTTGCTGACAAAAAAAAATTTGAAATCATTGAATATACGGATAAAGACTACAACGAAGAGTTAGAAAGAATTGAAGAGGTGTTTACTCCTCTTGTCCTTCGCGCCAAAGAGCTGGGTGTGGCTATGCGAATTGGGACTAACCATGGGAGTCTTTCTGATCGCATTATGAACCGGTTTGGTGACACTCCACTCGGAATGGTGGAATCTGCATTGGAATTTATACGAATAGCGGAAAGAAACTCTTATCGAGACATTGTTGTATCCATGAAAGCCTCCAATCCACAGGTGATGATCCAAGCCTATCGTATGTTAGTTTCCAGGTTTTATGATTTGGGAATGGACTACCCCCTACATTTGGGTGTGACAGAAGCGGGCGACGGTAAAGATGGAAGGATTAAATCTTCCATTGGAATTGGAAGTTTGCTCGCAGATGGACTTGGTGACACCATCCGTGTATCACTTACAGAAGATGCCATACATGAAATCCCTGTGGCAAAAGAATTGGTACGAAAATACAACGATTTTTTAGATCAAAGTAAAAATACACCTTCCAAATCAGATCCAAATTCAGATTCACAACTCAAAGAA
This sequence comes from Leptospira mtsangambouensis, assembly GCF_004770475.1. Taxonomy (NCBI): domain Bacteria; kingdom Pseudomonadati; phylum Spirochaetota; class Leptospiria; order Leptospirales; family Leptospiraceae; genus Leptospira; species Leptospira mtsangambouensis. The sequence continues at coordinate 440,167 of NZ_RQHK01000002.1, read as the reverse complement.
AAGGAAATACTTTATTCCGAATTTCGTGATCCATTTCAATATTCAAGATTCTATTCAAAAGAATTGGCTTTTGGGGAAACCAAAATTGGAGACAACTCTCCTGTTCGTATTGAAACATGTTTTCCTTTTTTTGGATCGGAATCAGCAGAAGAAGTTCTCCATCTCATCCAAAGAGGTTCTAAGTCCGGTCGAATCCCTGAACTCATTCATTTTACAATCAATTCAGAAATGGACCTAATCTCCCTTGGAACTAATGTTAAACGAGGATCATTCCCGCTACCAGTTTCGGTGGAACTTTCGAAAGAACTAACTTATCAATATGATAGTTTAGCAGAGGACATTTACCGTTTCCAAAAGTGGGTCATTAGTCCAAGTTTATTCTTTCAAGAATCGGAAGAGTCATGGGAAGATCTTTTGGATTTTGTCACTCGTTATGCAAAAGACAAACGAAGTGTAGAATGGAGTATCGAATCAGAAAACATTCATTTAATAGAGAAAATTGTAAAAGAATCGAAAAAACGAAAGATAAAAAATCTTCTTTTTTCTGTAAAAAATGGAGACCTCTTAACTGTCAGAAAACTGGCTTACCAATTAAGAGAATCCGACTACCCGATTGTCCTCATCCATCACTCAGAAGATAAGGATGAACTTTTATATGAATCCTCCATTCATGTCGGAGGAAGTTTGTTGGATGGGATCGGCGATGTGATTCGTTTGTCTTATGGCGATGGAGAACCAGAAGAATCACTTCATTTGAGTTTTGATATCTTACAAGCCACAAGGCTACGGCTCACCAAAACAGAATACATCTCTTGCCCATCCTGCGGACGAACGATGTTTGATTTACAGTCCACAACAGCAATGATCAAACAAAAAACAGGACATCTGAAAGGTGTAAAAATAGCCGTGATGGGTTGCATTGTCAATGGTCCAGGAGAAATGGCCGATGCCGACTTTGGCTATGTGGGCGCTGGGATTGGTAAGGTTCACCTCTACAAAGGGAAAGAGATTGTAAAAAAAGGAGTCTCCGAAACGGAAGCCGCAGACCTACTCATTGATCTCATTCGTGAAAATGGAATGTGGAATGATCCAGAATAAAAAGTAGTTCCCCTCTTTCTGCGAATATGAACCATTTCCTCCGTGGAAGAAAAAGAAACCAAAGAAATCCTGACTAGGATTCAATCGATGGAGAGGGAACTTTCTTTTTTAAAAGAAAGAGTTTTATCCCTCTCCCAAACCCAAACTCCGAAGGAATCTCCTCGCACTACTTCTGATCCAACTCCTACAGTAGACCACCAAACTGAGGTTCCATTAAACGAAGGTCCCAACTGGTTTGTCCAATGGATTGGAGAAAACCTATTTGTAAAACTAGGAGTGTTTTCTTTACTACTGGCATCCATCTGGTTTTTCTATTTAGCCATAGAAGAATATTGGATCAATGAATCGGTGCGGATTTGGATTGGACTTTTTTTGGCCATCCCAGTATTAATATATGGATTCAGAGTTCGAAATTCAAGGCCATACCTTTCGCCTAGTCTTATGGGTCTTGGAATTGCGGTTTTGTTTTCTGCCTACTATTCCGGGTATTTGTGGTACGATTTGTATTCAACTGAAACCTGTTTTGTTGGTTTGTTAATCCTTAGCTTAACAACAGTTGCAATCGCTCATTCACAAAAAAGTGAAGTGTTATTTGGATTTGCCTCTCTTGGTGCATTTTTAGTTCCTTTACTTTTGTCCACAGGACAAAACTCCTACCCGTTTTTATTTACCTATTTGTTACTCTGGAATGTCTTATTCTTTTGGGTAAGAAAAGATACAAACTGGAAAGTAATCCCGCTTCTTTTACTCGCAGCAAATCACCTAATCTTCGTTGGATGGGCAGATAAAAACCTAGTAGATGCTAAGCCGTTTTTTCCAATTGTTTTCCAACTAGGTATTTTCATTTTATTTCTCTTAAGAGAATTTCAAACTTTAGAAACCACCAAATTGAAGGAACCAATTCTCACAATCACTGCAATAGGCTTTACGTTGGGACTTGGATTTGTTCAGTCTTTTTGGGTATTTTCAGTTTTTTACCCAATCGCAAAACCATTTTTACTAACCTTATTACTCATTCTATTTTATGGTCTCTATGAACGATCCATAAGAAGAACTGTTTTGAGTTTAGATAAGAAAAAACTATATGATGTGATTGGATTATTTGGCCTTCCATTCATTGTAAGTTTAATCGTGATAGGAACCTCAGGAAAACTTTTAGCTTTTAGCCTCATTAGTTTTGCTTTTCTTGTGACCATTGCATCTACCTACTCCAAACAACTTTATATGTATTGGGCGGCCTTCCCCGTTTGGTTTTTTGCATTGTTCTATATTTTTGCCTTCACCTATCGTTCGCAAAATGAAATTCCATTTTTAAATGGTCGATTTTTAGTATTTGCGACAGGTTCGGTTTATTTAGTTCTTTCTTATCTCTATAGTAGAAAGTTCTCCGAGTTCTCCAAACTTTTCTTATATGCTGCCTATCCTTATTGGTTACTTGGCACATTTGTTGAGATATATCTTGGATTCCCAGAAGAGAAAAAATTATTCCTCTACACACTCAGTTTGATTGTGTATGGTTTGATCGCTTTATCAACTGGATTCCTAAAAAAAATCCAATCTCTCAAGTATGTTGGATTTGGCTCATTATCTTTAGTCATCATAAAATTCTATTTATATGATTTCTGGAATTTGAGCTTAGGTTATCGAATTCTCGCCGGATTATTCTTAGGAGTAACTCTGATCGTAACAGGTACGTTATACAATCACTTCAAAAAGGAAACAAAATGAAACTTCAATACTTAATTTCCATCTTATTCTTTATTTCAACAACAACACAGGTTATAAGTAGGCCTCTTGCCGTACAAAACTTCAAATACAAAAAAGATTTAAAAATTTCAGGGAACCTTTCTCCAAATGGAATTGTAAAACTAATGTTAGATGAAGATATTTATAAACATTCTTTTTACGGAGACCTAAGGATCACTTACAACGGAAATATTGTTCCTTACCATATCCAAAACGCAGAAGAAATTGCAAAAAACACCGAAAAAGTAAAACCAGAACTACTATTTTCAAAAAAAGATGAAATGGAAATCTATGTATTGGAACTTCCCAAATTACCAGAGGGTATGAATTATACAAAACTATCTGTTTCTAGTGCGTATGATTACGAAACATCCATTACATTAAAGTTTGGTGACAATCCTGATCAATTCGTAGATTCAAAAACTGTTTTTCTTTATAAATATGGAAATCAATCTTCGGGAGAAATTGATTTAAGTGGAACAAAACATCGATTTTTACGATTAGAAGCAGAACCAGGCTCTGATTTAAAATTTCCAAATGCCACCAGGGCAAAACAGAACAAAAACTTATACTGGGAAAAATCGCACGCAGTCACAAGCCCGGTGCTCGCAGAAAATCATTGTAAGTTTTTATTTCCAAACGAATCACAATCCGCATTCCAAATTTTGAAGTTAGAATTTGAAGAAACTAATTGGGAACGTAATATCACAGTTCGCGGCAAAATTAACAAAAAAGAATGGGAAACCGTATTTGAAGGAACTGTCAGCCATAACAAAGAGGATGGAGTTTTTTCAGAAATCCCACTTTCTAGAACAATCAATTCTGAATTTGAAATTGAAGTTTACGACGGAGAAAATGAAACTCTTCACCTAACAAATGCAATTACTGTGCAACCACTAGAAGAAATTTATTTTTTTGCTAACCAAGACGGAACAAAGGAAGGTTATTCACTCTATTATGGAAACCCTTACCAATGGCCCGCAGATTTTGATCCTTACTCCTATCCATCGGGAGATGAAATTAAAAATAACGAACCAAAATTAGCAAACCTTCTCGAAGAATCAGAAAATCCAGACTTTGGTTTTAGTATTTTATATCCGCCAGTTTCTGGATACATTGCCTCTGGACTATTTTACGTCGGAATTGCGGCGTTATTGTATTTGTTATTTTCGATTCTAAAATCAAAAAGGTCAGTATTACTCGAAACTGAATGAATTCTTACTGAACCCGTAAAGGTTTTCTTTGCGGGTTCATTTACTTCTGAAAAAATCTTCCAAGCAATCTTTACTGTTTCAATTGATTCTTTAATTCCCAAGATTCCAAAATAGGATTCATCATTTGAAACCAAAGCGGAGGAACCAAAGCAACAAGAATCATCAACTCATAACCAAAGGGCAATTGAGGAGCTTCTTCAAAATGGCGAAGGACTTGGTATCTTCTACCGGCATTTGCATGATGGTCGGAATGTCTTTGTAAATGAAATAAAAATGCATTGGATACAAAATAATTTTGATTCCATGAATGAATGGGTAACACTTTTTCAAATTTACCCGGACTTACTTCTTTTCGGCTTAAACCATAATGTTCTATGTAATTTGTAAGTTCCAAAAGTGAAAATGCAATCAATGATTGTAATAGTAAAAACCCAAGAATATCCCAACGAATTGTGCTCTGGGAATATAAAGAACCAAATCCAATCATAGAAATCAAAAATAGAACTGTGATTACAAAATACCAAATCATCTCATTTCGATAATGAAATGAAACTAGTCCCAACTTTTTTAAACGTTTTGTTTCCAATTCCCAAGCTGATTGATAAGCTCCTATGACAGTCTGAGGATAAAACTGATAGAAGGACTGATTCTTTTTTGAGGATGCGGGATCATTTGGAGTCGAAACATTCGTATGATGACCTCGGTTGTGTTCAATATAAAAGTGCATATAACAAACTGTCATATAAATTAATTTTGCCAAAAACTGTTCGTAACGAGTGTTTTTATGACCTAGTTCATGCCCTACAGTAATGCCAATTCCTCCCGTTACGATCCCAACCGAAATGGCAAATAAACAAAACTCAATCGCGGTATGTGGATAAAGAGCGATTCGATAAACCGACCAAATTACAAAACTAAGTTGAACATAAGCCCACACTTGCGTTAAATACCGAAAATAAGAATCATTTTGTAACTTTAGAAAATTAGGTTCTTCCGGATTCGAAAGATCTTTACCCCAAACAAAATCTAACAATGGTAAAATGACGAACACAGTCAGTGGAACGATTAAATAAGAAACACCACCCACCTCTTCGGCCAGAATCACTAAAATCGGCAAGATAAAACAAAGTAAAAAACTAAGTCTTTTGGTGAGTGTCATAAATTTATCTCCTTAATCTTTGCTTTGAAACAATACCATTAAGTTCCCCAAACCTTCAAAAAGTTCTGGCCAGTTGGTTTCTTCTGTTGCGTTATTTTTTAAAAATAAAGCTCCCAAAAAAAATGACAGAAATGCCTTTCCACTATTTGATTTTGCATTGGTTGGAAAGAATCGATCCAAAGCAGTTCGATACGAAGTAAATGAATCTTCTACAAGTTGCATAAGTTCACTCGATTCACTCAAGTGCCGCTTAACATCGACTGCCAGTAACATTAGATTGATAAAATGCCCTTCGCGTTTAGCAACAAAAGCCATTATATCTGCAAGACCCGTGTGACTTTCGGAAAGTTCCGTAATCTCTTTTTCATCGATAGCGACGAGTTGTTTTACCATGGACTCAAAGAGAATCTCTTTTGTTGGAAAGTAATGGTAAAGAGTTCCCGTGGAAACGCCAAGTTCCTTTGATAATTCACGCATCGAAACAGAGGAGACCCCTTTTGTGACAAAAATGGGCATACACTTTGCCAAAAGTTCAGCTCGGTAAAGATCGTGATCGACTATCTTAGGCATAAAAAAGAGATCCTTTTATATCGAACGATTGTTTTATAAAAATACTTTTACCATACTTTGTCCATCTTTTTTTCTTAATTCCTTTAGATTTCCACAATTTGCGAATATATTTCATTTAGTTTCGGACCTTCCCTCAGCCAAACGACATCAAAGTCAGATTCTAGGCGGAATACTCCCAAGTACGAAGCACTAAAAAGAAAGTTCAAGCGAGAAACCGGAGCCAAATTACAAAGGAAAGGGAATTCTGAATCTTAAAAAACACGGTTGGGTTTCAGTCCTTGCAGGTGGAAGGGGTGGTGTTTGGAGGGAATTTCCTTCTGAAACCGGGTTTTCATTGGGACTGTCTGTATTTGATAAGGAATACTGACTTTCCTTTGAAACTGGTGTTCTTTTGCAAGTGAGTGCAAAAAGTAACTCACTTACCTTTTATACCGACTCGCTTTTTTCCCCAATATGGGAAAGGAACAGTCCAATACAAAGAAACTCGCTTTAGGAACCGGCGCAAATGAATCACAAACTTCGAATCATCCTCTATCCTCTTTTTTTCCTCTTTGTCGGGTGCACAGGAACAAGACCGAACTACTTAGGAATCAAAACTGACAAACTCAACAATTGCCCTGCAACTCCCAATTGCATCACTAGTTTTGCTGATCCTACGGATACAGTTCACTACCGAAGCCCAGTCACTTACAAAAAACCTTTAGTTGAAGCTTATAAAATTCTAAAGGAAAGGCTAGAACAATCTCCACGGACCAAAATCATCCAAGAAAATTCCAATTACATTTATACTGAATTTACTTCTCTCATCATGCGATATGTAGATGATGTGGAATTCTATTTTGATGAAAAAAATAAACTTCTTCACTTTCGGTCAGCATCCAGATTAGGAAAGTCAGATTTGGGTGTGAACCGAAAACGAATCGAGTCTTTGCTAAAGGGTTTGGATATCTAACAAAAAACCAAACATTTGTTAGAAAATCCAAACCCTTTTAAGTTTTAATTACTTTTGTGTTTCGCGTGAATTTCTTGAAGGGAATTCACGGAAAAACCTTTATCCTTCATTTCTACCAAACCATGAATTAACGCCTTTCCCGCTTGTGCTGTTGTCAAACATGGAACTTTGTATTTAATTGCTGCTTGTCGGATTGTAAACGCATTCTCACGCGTAACTCTCGACAAAGGAGTATTAATAATCAGATGAATTTTCTTTTCTTTGATATAATCAATCACATTCGGAAAATAACCATCGTAAATTTTGTTAATTTTACTAGATAGAATTCCATTATCAGAAAGGAATTTATGTGTTCCTTCTGTTGCGATGATATTATATCCTAAGTTTGATAATGACCGAATTGATTCTAATAATTCTTTTTTAGTTTTATCATTGATGGTCACAAAAACAGTACCATGTTTAGGAGGTTCTTCACCTGCCATAATTTGAGCTTTGACAAAGGCTTCCCCTTTTGTCGTAGCAACTCCCATTACTTCTCCGGTAGATCTCATCTCTGGGCCAAGGATTGTATCAACACCAGGGAATTTACTAAATGGTAATACAGCTTCTTTCACAGTAATCATTGGCGCTGAAAAACGTTTTCCCAATTTAAAAGATGCCAATGGTTCACCTAACATCAATCGAACTGCAATTTTAACGACAGGGATACCGATTGACTTCGCAACAAAAGGAACTGTTCGTGAAGCACGAGGGTTAACTTCTAGGACATAAAGAGTTTCTTCTTTAATGGCATATTGAACGTTGATTAAACCTTTTACATTTAACTCCAAAGCCAAACGATAAGTTGCTTCTTCTATTTCCTGTAACATACGTTGAGAAATGGACTGCGGAGGCAACACACAAGCTGAGTCACCAGAGTGGATTCCCGCTTCCTCAATATGTTCCATAATCCCTGCAATGAATACATCTTTGCCATCACACAAGGCATCCACATCCACTTCGATCGCATCTTGTAAAAATGAATCTACTAGAAGTGGTCTATCTTCCGATACCTCTTCTGCTTCTTCCATATATTTATCAAGTTCCGATTCTTCGTTAACGATGAGCATGGCTCTTCCACCCAAAACATACGATGGCCTTACAAGTACCGGATAACCAATTTTCTTTGCGATCTCTCTTGCTTTATCTTTAGAAGCAGCAATTCCGTTATCAGGTGATTTTAGGTTTAGTTTTTCTAAAACTTCGGCAAATCGTTTGCGATCTTCTGCCCTATCAATGGAATCAGGACTTGTTCCCATAATGGGAACTCCTCTTTTTTCCAATGACTTTGCTAATTTTAGAGGAGTTTGACCACCTAACTGAACAATCACACCATCTGGTTTTTCTTTTTTGAAAATTGCCATTACATCTTCTAGACTTAATGGTTCAAAATACAACCTGTCGGAAGTATCGTAATCTGTAGAAACTGTTTCTGGATTGGAGTTTACCATGATTGACTCCACTCCTGCCTCTTGCAATGAGAAGGAAGCATGGCAACAACAATAATCAAATTCAATTCCTTGTCCAATTCTGTTTGGCCCACCACCAAGGATCATCACTTTCTTTTTCGAAGTGACATCAGCTTCATCCTCTTCGTCATAAGAAGAATACATATAAGGTGTAAATGCTTCGAATTCACCAGCGCAAGTATCAATTCTCTTATAAACTGGATGAATGTTTTTTTCTTCTAAGTATTTTTCGATGAGTTCTTCTTCTTCTCGAAGGGTTTTTTCTACTTTGGCCTTTGTGATTTCGATCGCTGCACCACTTCGAACTTGCGCGAGAATTTGTTCCTCTTTAGAAAGGAAAGCAAGTTGGCGATTAGAGAAACCAGATCTTTTCATTTCTTCAATGATGGTTTTTCCTTCTTTTCGGAATTTATTTTCTAATTGGTATAACTCTTCGAATTGGTAAAGGAACCAAGGATCAATTTTACAAATATCAAAAATTTCTTCGACACTCATTCCAAAATCAAAGGCCATCTTCACATAGAAAATACGTTTGTCTGTAGGTCGTTTTACCTTTGCCGTTAACCAAGTTTTTCTTTCTTCTTTCGGAACAGACTCCCATTCCAAAAGTTCTTTTAAATACCCGTCACTTCCAAACCCAAAACGGTCAGTTTCCAGTGATCTAAGTGCTTTTTGAAAACTTTCTTTGAAGTTACGTCCGATCGCCATAGCTTCACCAACGGCCTTCATCTGAACACCTAACGTTGGATCGGAACCAGGAAATTTTTCGAATGCAAACCTAGGTATTTTTGTTACAACATAATCGATGGATGGTTCAAAACTAGCTGGCGTTACACGGGTAATATCATTTCTAATTTCATCTAAGGTATATCCGATGGAAAGAAGTGCTGCAATTTTTGCGATTGGAAATCCTGTTGCTTTAGATGCCAAAGCAGAAGACCGAGAAACTCGTGGGTTCATCTCAATGACAATGACATCCCCATTTTCTGGATTCACAGCAAATTGGATATTGGAACCACCCGTCTCTACTCCAATTTCTCGAATGATATCAATCGACATATCACGAAGTTTTTGATACTCTCTGTCACTCAAAGTTTGTTGAGGAGCAACAGTAATGGAGTCACCAGTATGAACACCCATAGGGTCCAAATTTTCAATGGAACAAATAATAACAACGTTGTCTGCGAGGTCTCGCATGACCTCTAACTCAAACTCTTTCCATCCCATCACAGACTCTTCAACTAATACCTGCGAAATGGGGGAAGCAGATAGTCCTTTTTGTGTTATCTCTTCAAACTCTGTTTCATCATAACAAGTTCCTCCACCAGTTCCACCGAGAGTAAATGCTGGCCGAATGATGATTGGATAACCAATGACATCTTTTGCTTTCCTGGCGGCCTCCATGTCAGACACCATAAAGGACTTTGCAACTCGGATACCCAGTTTTTCCATTGCGAGTTTAAATAGTTCCCGATCTTCTGCTTTTCGAATGGCATCAACTTTTGCACCGATAAGTTCTACATTGTATTTTTCTAATACACCTTCACGATGGAGGGCGAGTGCCAAGTTGAGTGCTGTCTGACCACCTACGGTTGGTAAGATGGCATCTGGTTTTTCTTTTTTGATGATTTTTTCTAAAACAGGAACCGTAAGTGGTTCAATGTATGTTGCATCAGCAAGATCAGGATCCGTCATAATTGTAGCTGGATTGGAATTTACGAGGATCACTCGTATCCCCTTTTCCCTCAATGCTTTCGTTGCTTGTGTTCCAGAGTAGTCAAATTCACATGCCTGCCCGATGACGATAGGTCCGGATCCGATGATCAAAATTGATTTTAAGTCGTTACGTTGCGGCATAGTTTCCTCTTTTTTTTCCTATTTAATTTTCATTGATATCAGATAAAGAACTTGGTATTAAATACTCTCCTGCGAGAGAGGCGTCTTCCCACTTTACAACCATTTGATACAACATGTCTTTCATTTTTATGGCCATGGGGTGGTTCGGATAAAGATTCTTTGTATTGAAAGGATCCTTTTTTCGATCATAGAATTCAAAAAGCACACCTTGGCGTGTGGGAATATAAATGAGTTTGTAATTCGAATTTTGCACAGACCTATGTTTTGAAAAAGCGATTGTTTCTCTATACATTGGATCAGTGATCATAATTTGGTAATCTTCTTCAGGAACCACTTGGTGCAGAGATAAGATATTCGGATAAGGGATTCTTTGTTTTTGAAAAAAATGGTCACCCGCATCAGAAAACCAAATTCCTGTTTCTGCATATACCAATCTGTCCTCAGCCCAATTAGACTTTCCAAGGACAGGTAACAAAGATCTCCCGGGAAACTCTTGTTTGGTGAAGATTCCAAAATAATCCATTAAAGTTGGATAAATATCGACACTCGAGGTAATTCCTAAAAATTGTTGGTCGGACATTTTATGATTTGTCGATTTCGGAAATTTTATGATCAGGGGGACATGAGTCACTGCTTCCCCACGCAAATGTTCTCCATGACCTTGCCCATGTACATCTTCATACAAAGCTTCCCCGTGATCTGCCGTCAGTATGATGATGGATTCATCATAGATTCCTTTTTCCTTTAATTCGGAAATGATATCACCAAACTCAGAATCAAAAGCAAAAACGGCACTGTCAAACAAACCACGAATCTGTTTTGTTTCTTCTTCGTTCGGGGTAGTAGAATTAGTTGGATCTACAAATTTTAAATATTTATACTTACCATAATAGTTTGGATCGGTAAAAGATTTATAATAAGGATAAGCTGGGGTATAAGGAAAATGAATGACACTCGAAAAGTAAGTTACAGAAAATGCCTGATTGCCTTCTCGTTTTAAAATCGATCGGAACCGGTCAAAAATGCGACTCCCATCTCCCCAAGTAGACAATCCATCCATTTCTTCCAAATACATCCCACCAGAAAACCATGAACCAGTGAGAAAAGGCATAAGAAACAGTTGTGATTCGGCAGTTCTTTGCACTGTCATTATGCGAGCATTAAAGTTCGGAGCAAGTACCTCATCAAATCCAAAGTTGGCTCTAGGGAATATATCAGCAGCAAAACTCCCTATCGCATAACTTCGGTAACCAATCTCCTTTAACTTTTGTTGAATGGTAGAAAAAGCTGGAGACCCAATCCTTTGTTTTTCCTCCGGTGACGGGAACATATCACGAACTTTATGGCTCATTGCATATTGTCCGGTTAATAAATCCGCCCAACTAGGGAATGTGCGAGGGATGGTGGTATGATGGTCATGGAACACAAAACTATCGTTAGCAAATAAATCGATATTCGGTGTGATACTTTTCCCTTCGAGTTTAAGTCCAATTTTGTCATAACGAAGAGAGTCTGCTGCAATAATAAAAACAGGCGGCATTTCTTTTGTTTCTCTGCGCGTTAAACCTTCAATCCTTGTCCAAATACTTGGAATCAAATAAAGAAAAAGAAAAAAGATGGAAAGAAATCCATAAGACTTAATATGGATTCTCTGGTAATGTTTGCCTTGCCAAAAAAGGATAACAAAGTAAAGAATCCCTACCATGTAATAGCCAGATGTATGTACGAGTCCTAGAACTAACACATGCAAGATTGCAAAAAAACTTTCTTTGTTTTTATGAAGGTAAATTTGTCGCAAGAGAACAAAAAGAAATCCCAAAATAAGAATTCCCAATACAAAACTAAAGTAAGTAGGACTTGTGTGATCAGTAAGAAAATACAGAAACGGAGCAAAGGAAGGGTATCGAAAGAAAAAGAACTCACCATAAATTTGTGGGAAACTTACCATCGAATGGAACAAGGCAAAACATTCGATAAATACTACCCAAGCAGATAAGATATACCAAGAGACATCCGAACGTTTTAGAAAATGGTATGTTAGATAAACAAGAGAAAAGAGAGTCAGATGCAAAAAGAATGAAACTGAAAAAACTTTGAAAGTTGTAGAAAGATATACTCCCAAAAAAGCACCTAAGTACTGTTTCAGGAAGTCTCCAACGTCCACTCCCATAATGGTAAAACTAGTATTAAAGATTAGAAAAAATAGATAAAAAAAAACGGTAAACCAAAAGGCAATTTTAAGGATTCGGATGGGGAAAAGAGGGACTTGGTTCGGACCCATTAGAGTCATAATTCCAGGCCCTCTTTATCCGTAAACTTTTCCTAGTCCAGATTTTCCGAAATCCTCACAGTTTCATTCGGCCATTCCGCATGGGTCTCCGGTGAATACATAGCCTCCACCCGAGTGGAAGGCATTTGGAATGTCCCAACATGGTTCAATCGGAAGCTGTGTTCTAGGGTATGTGTTCCTTTGGGAAGATATTCAAAATACGCTCTGTACTGAGACAAAGTTTTCTCTTCAAAACTCAAATAATAAGAAGAATCCCCAGGTTTCCCGTCTTGGCTGATGATTGACTCTCGACCGAACCCTCTGCCCAAAGGTAAGGATCCTGGAGGGATCGGATCTTCCACTACCACCCAGGTTTTATCAGAATCTGCTTGGATTTCAATTTTGACTCGGATCGTATCTCCTTTTGATAGAACTCCGGCTTTTGCCACTTGCAAAGGTTCCCAAGTTCGTTTCAAACGGTAACCACTAGAGATGGGTGCTTTCAAAGGAAGGATGGATTTAACAGACCATTCCACCCATGGTTTGCCTTTTCCGTCATAACTAACAGAAACCGACTCAGGATTCGTTCCGATGCTCTGGGATACCGTTTGTTTTCCGTTAGGTTCAAGGCTAAAAGATTCTTTGGATGATTGGATATTAAGTTTTCCACCAGTCACTTTTTCTGATTCCAAAAGTTTACTCACACGATCAAAAACCAGAATGGAATATGCATTCCCAAGTGTAGTATCGTAACTTCCCTTTTTTTGCATTTTAACAAAAGCTTTGATAAGACGTGGCATATCTTTTTTATAACTTGGTTCGGAGAATGACCATAATAAAAGTTTAGCCATTGTATAATCACGGCTACCCAGAATCCACCATGGATTGGTGAAACCAGAATCTGCCACGATGAGTTCCGATCCTTGGATATTGAGTCGAGATCGTAGTGTACTTGTCAGGCGAGATTTAACAGAACTATCTCCTCCATTTACCCTTCCCCAAATTTCTGATAGATCAATGAGAGAGGCAGTTGGTAAAAATTCCATACCTTCAAAGATTGGTCTTACCTGTTCCCATTCAAAAGTTTGGTATCTCGTCAATGCTTCCCAAACAATGATCTTTCTCACAATGGAATCGGCGCCAAATTTGTATCTCTCACCTTTTACACGCCCTTCTAAATATCCTTGTAAACCCGCAATCATCCTTGCCAAAGTTTCTTCAGGAATTTTTTTGTTGGCTAATTGCGCTGATGTTAATACATAAGCCGTCAAAATTTCGCTTCCATTTTCCATACGAGCAAAGTATTTTACGAGTCCATCATAATCTAAAAAGGAATTTAAATCAGAAAATACATCATTCCACATTGATTCGGATTTGAGACCAATGGCTTTTGATACACGTTGTTCCATACAATAGTAAGGATAGTTCTGGAAATAAGTTTGAATTCCAGAAAGGCTTGTCAAAATTGTTGGAGAGGCTTTCCAAACCATTTTACCAGAGTTTGGTTGTGATCCTTCAGGAACTTGAACCGATTCTTTAATTGGTGTTTCGTATAAAAAGAGACCCGCTTGGTAAACTCTTTCTTTGTCTACCGGCAGAACCGTCTGTTCCACTGATAATTGGTCAAGGACTGTTCCATTAGGAGAAGAAACTTCCAAATGAAACTTACGTTTAGTAGTATTATCAGGAACAGTTAATTCCCAAACGATAACCTTGGTTTCTCCAGAACCTAAAATCGCAGATTTTGTTTCTAAATCTTCTTTTGATTCCGCGCCACTTTTTAAATCTGTGACGGACAAACGTAACCTTAGTTGTTCTTTACTTTCCCCAGCATTACGAAGTGTCACTTCATGCCGAAGGGTATCACCTAACCGAACCACAGGTGGGATTCCCGAAAACGATTGGATTTTTTGGGTAGTTTGGATTTTGGCCATTCCAGTTCCGAACTCTTTGACCCCCGATGTCGCAACCGCAACAATTCGAAAACTAGTCAGGGAATCATTTAGGGGAAAACTAAACTTAAGTTTTCCATCTTTTCCAACAATGGCCTTTCCCTTCCAATACACTAAGGTATCAAAAAGAGAACGAGTGGATTGTTTTCCGCCCCCTCCTCCTTCTGGTTTTGCTTTTAGACCAAAATGGCGTTTTCCTATGATCTGTGTTTGGGCGGTAGAAGTTCCCACTGAATGGGGTCTTGTTCCCATCATCACATCCAATAAATTCCATGTGGGATTTGGTGAAAGTTCAAGGAGTGCTTCATCCACAACCGCAAATGTGACTTCGGTGGATTCAGTAGGAATTTTTCCTTCTGCAGTTTTGATTTCTAATTCCACATTGGCAGTTTCTCTTACCTGATAAAGTTTTTTCTCAGGGTTCACCGATACGGACAAAGTGTACGGTTTTGATCCCACCTTTAACATAGTCAGACCTAAACGGTAACCTGGCTTTGCTAAATCTACGAGTCCTGTTGGTTTAGGATCACCTACACGTCCCCTCATAAGTAATACCGATACAAAAACATTAGGTGCATATTCCTTTTTGATTGGTATGGAAATCACAGGATCTTTTCCAGAAACTTGTGTCACAAAGTAATCAAGAACACCTTCTCTTTCTAAACTCACAAGAGCAGTTGCTTCTCGAAAAGGAGATCGAATTTGAACTTTAACCGTTTCCCCTACATCAACTAGACGTTTTTCAGGTAAAATGTCCATACGATTGTGGTCACTGACATCAAACCATGCTTCTTGTTTGGAACTCACCCAAACACTATATCCGGAATTGGTAATATTGCCGTTTGTATCTTTCGTTTCTGCAAGAAATACAATATCACCTACTGATGGAGATTTACCTTCACAAATGAGAATTCCCTTAGAATCGGTTTTACCTTCACAAAATTCTCCTAGTTTGGTTACTTCTTCATAATGTTCGTATGCATAAAATCCACCAACTAGACGTTTTCGATTGGAATAAAATTCTCTTTTGTAAGCGGTGACTTTTATTTTTTGTGAAGGCAGGATTTTATCTTTTGAATCGAGAGCCACTAACTGTAGTTTTACGTTGTCCTCTGTAAATAACCAACCATCTGGCAAAATTCCAAGATGAACATCTGCAGGAGAGACGGGGAAACTTCTGGATACAGTTTGAATTTCTCCTGAAGGATCTGCATATTCCATTTCAACTTGGAATTTTCCATAACCGGGAATTGGTTTTAAACCACTAAAGGTATATTGTAAAAATCCCTTTTCATCTGTTTTGAGTGCAGTCGATAAAACGGTTGGTTTTGTTTCTTCAACCTCTTCTTCTTCGTAACCACTAACTTTCCATTTTCCTTCTTTTAAGGTTTCTGGTGAAAAAGAAAAAGCAGAGTATTCTTCCTTCGGAGAATAAAAACTTGGAACCACTTGCGAACGTATTTTCACAGGAAAGTGTGAAGCCCCTCCTCCGGAAAGATATTCCAATCCAAATAAAACTTTAGACTCTTTCGGAGAGACTAACTCCTGTTTTTCGCCTGAAAGCTGGATATTCCCTTTGACCACCGGAAGACGAAACTCTTCCACCCGAAACTGTGTTATTGTTTCCCCATAACTTGCATCTTCATTGGAATAAGGATAATAAACAATGTACATTCCATGTTTTGCAGTTTTGGGAATTTTAAATTCGGATTCTGCTTGCCCAGGAAAAGACCAAACCAGTGGCAAAGGATAAGATTCTCCTGAACCTTCGTGTTTGATGATAACCTGTTCTGGATTGTCTTTGGGATCTGCTGCGACGAGTCCTTTATTTCCAAACCCTCGACGAATATGTTTTAGGTGAACAGTTTCTCCTTTTTTAAATAATGTCCGATCAAGAATGATGGATTTAATTTCTTTGGAATGACCTGTTGTGACGCTTGGTAGCTGGTAACGCCAACTTTCGATCCCTTTGTCCCAAGTGCTTGAGGTAAAACTAATATCATCATTTTTTTGAACAAAAATGGTAAGGCCAGAACCTAACTCATGATAACCACAATATGGAACCTCTTGAAAATTTACATTTCCGAAAAGCATAGTTCCGTCTTTTCCAGTGATTCCTGCGCCGCGTAAGTTTCCCTTACAATCTAAGATTTTAATTTGTACGCCTGTCTCTGGTAGACCTTGGTCAAGGTTTGTCACCCAAACAAGACTAGTATCTTTTCCCCATTTAAAATGAGCAGAAAGGTTTGTGACAAGTGCTGCGCTAGACACATACATCTTTCCCTTTTTTTCAAGAAGGCTATTCCCGAGGACATCACTGGCAAGTTCAACCACATAAAAACCTGGAGTTTCCAAAGGAATTCCCACAACTTCCATTGGTTTTTTCCCATTAGGTTTCGGAAGTGCAAAAGAGGAGATACCGGTGTTAGTTGGTGGATTTTGAAATACAGACTGTTCTCTTTCTCTGGTTGATAAAACTTGAAACCATTTTTGGATTTCCAATATATCCATTGTCTTCTGGGTTTTCCCACCAACACCGAGGGAGATTGATTTCAAAGGTAAATTTGCTTCTAAATTTCGGAGAGTGACAGGTAACGCTGGTTTGGCTTTCGATTCTAAAATTCCAAATTTGGCACCAAACTTTGCAAGAGGTGGGAACTCATCTGTTTTAAACTTCAAAGGAAAGGATGCTTGGTTTGATAAACTCCTGTTTGTTTCATCTTCAAGTTCGGGCAAACGAATTTCAAATTCTGTATTTTCTGGAAATGGTCCAGGAAAACTTACCCATTCATAAAACTCATTTCCTTTCTCTGCAATGGGAGACATGGGAAATTCTTTTCCATCTTTAGAAACAAGTTTAATTTTTTGTAAACTAGACCTGGATACCGGCGAACTAAAAGAAAGCGAAACAGGAAGGATGGGAATACAATCTGCTTTTGCATTCACTCTCTCACAACTAAACCGAACTGAAAATACAGGCCTTACCGTATAAGAAAGAACTTCTTCTTCACGGATTTCACCACCCCAAACAGACTTAGTTCCCTTACCTAGTACTAATTGGATTTGTTTATCCGGTAAAAATGTTTGTTTAGATTTTAAAAGGACAGTTTCTTCTTTGTCTGCATCTCCTGTAGATTTTAAAATTGATTTTCTATCTGAACCTGTGATGAGAACAATTGGAATTCGGTTTCCTAATTCCTCTGATCGAAAGTATACAAATTTTTGAAAGGAACTTAGATCTGGTTTTGCATCCAAATGCAAAATAAAAATCTGATCTTCCGTGATAGACGATCCTTGGTAGGGAGAAGAGTATTGAACAGAAGGTCCACCCGTATGGAAAGAAAATTTACGTTCTCCTTGAACTGGTTCACCACTTAAAGTTTTTGTTCCGTCTTTTAGTTGGAAGGAACATTCCACTCCACCAGGAAGTTCTTTTTCATATTCATAAACCCAGGTTGTGGAATCCAAAAATCGGCTTGTACCTGGCAATGGACAGTTGATTTGGAAGATGTCCACTTTGGGTCTGATGTCGCCAAGGGCAACCATGGGTTTGGTAAACCGAACGGTCACCTGTTTGGGTTGTTTGACAAACCCATTCGGTGTGAAAAATTCTATCGAAGCTGGTTGGGTTTGGCTGAAATCAGACTGAACCAAACCTAAGAATAGGAGAAAAAGGAAAGGATAACGAAACCGAAAGAACATGGAGAGAATTTAGGAAAAGGAATCGGTTTGGAAAGAAAAAAAAGAAAATCAGGGATACTAACCCCTCCCTGCGGGTATCATAAGGAGAAACATCTATGAACGATATTTAGACCCAAAACAAGTAGGAAAGGTTCGGTATTTGCCCTAAGTTTTGTAAAAAAAATTTAACTTTCTATTCAAACTTAATAGAAAATGCCACAAGGAAAAAATCTTCCTTCTTAGACGTTGACGAGTTGTGATATGCGAAAACAGAATCTGCTGACCTTCGATACACATATTCAAATCGAAGTAAACCTGGATCATAAGAAAGGATGTCAAAAGTCATCGTGTAACCGTTTGACATAAAACCATTCCGGGTACCCGTGTTAACCATAACTTGTTTCGGATCATAAAAACGCTCTATTCTGAAGCTCAAACGATAATCAGGTGTTAATTTATAACTAACCCAAAAGGTTCCATGATACCACTGCCTATATACATTCGATGAAGTTTCACGGTATTCCCCCAAACTTGGATCATATGTAGCCAACCAAGGTTCGTAGACAAATCGTTCTTTTGCTTTCTGAGCACCTATATCAAACTGACCTACTATACTAATATCATCAGACAATACCCACTCCAAAATTGTATTCTGATAATAACGCATTTGTTTTCTTTCATTATTTGGTGCTTCATTTCCGACAAATTGATTAAGAGTTAGAATGAGATTAGGACAAAATAAATATTTGATCTGACTTCCGAATGATTTGTCCTTATTATTATCAGTAATGTTTTGCCATCCATTCAAAACTTGAACTTGTCCACTTAATTTGTCTGTGAAGTGATGGATCAATCGTACGCCCGAAGAATAATAAGGAACGTAATCTAAAGCAAAAGCTCGAGTATAATTCACGTTGTTCTGTGATATCCAAGATTCATGTCCGATATTTCCAAAAAAAATCCCTGCATCCAACCATGTAACTTTCCCTATTTTAATTCCAACATATGCTTCTTGGATATTTTTTACCGAGTTTTGATTGGAGTATTTTTCTGTCGTAATTTCCCCCGAATAATTTGCGTTCACTGATGTTCCCCACTGGAATGCAACTCTTCCTCGGTATTTTTTCTCTTCTACTTTTGCCTCTAAATATGCCAAATTAATATTAAATTCATTATTTCTAACTGCCTGCGTAGCAAAACTTCTTTCGGTATCCTTTGGCAAATTTCGATTGTATAAATAATAAGTATCAATGAACCCTCCAACTTGGATCAAGTTTGGCAAAGACTTTTGTTTCAAAGAGGATTCTTTGTTATCCGAATTATTAGAGAACTTACCTTCGTCTGCTTCCTGTGGAGAAATAATCCCAAAACATAAAAAAAACAAAACATAGCAAGTTGTTTTAGAAATACTAACAAATATCCTTATGATTTTTAAACATAAACTTAATTGATCTAACATATTAAGATCAATTTATCATCTTTTAAGGTTTGTCACAATGTATGATGAATTATGTTTATAGATTTTATCTTAAGAACTTATTAAGATAAATTGTCTAAAATCAGATTCGAAAAATATGATGATTAGGTCACCCAACGATAACCAATACCAGGCTCCGTCATTAAGTATGTTGGGTCGCCAGGAAAATCTTCAATTTTCTTACGTAGTTGGGTGATATGAACTCTGAGTGAATTCATTTCATTTAATGCTTGGTCACCCCAAATCTTTTTAATCAGAACATCATGAGTTATGACTTTCCCTGCATTTTTAATTAAAAAAGTTAGGATCTGAAATTCCGTTGGAGTCAACCGAACCTGAGTCTGATTTTTAATGACTTGATAGTTTACAAAATCAACAACCAAACCTTCTTTTTCCCAATTGGTAGGTGTTTCTTCGATGGGTAACCTACGCAAAGCGGTTCGAATCCTTGCGAGCAACTCTCCCATACTAAATGGCTTTGTAATATAGTCATCTGCACCTGAATCAAGTAAAGTGATCTTATCTTCCTCTGAACTCATTACTGATAATACAATAAAAGGGACTTCGGAAAATGTACGGACTTCTTTGATTACCTCAAGTCCAGTTCCATCTGGAAGTTGTAAGTCGAGTAAAACCAATTTTGGAGAATTGAGTGCAATGGATTCAACTGCTTCTTTTCGAGAGATCGCCTCCAAGGTCCGATACCCCTTTGCTTCCAGTGCGATACGTAGCATCTTTCGGATGGCACCGTCGTCATCGACTAAAAGAATCAAATCCTTCAACATATACTTTTTTTCTTATTTAAAAATAGGTATGTCAATGAGAAACCTAGCCCCCCCTTCTTTCCTGTTGACTGCTTCAATGTTACCACCATGTAACTCAACGATAGATTTGGTTATGGCAAGGCCAAGCCCAGTACCTATTTTCCCAGATGACTCGCCTCTATAAAACTTTTGAAAAATCCTTGAAGAATCAATAGGAAGACCAATTCCATTATCTTCAATTATCCATTGAATTGAGCTTTCAGTTTTTTCTAATGATATCCAAATAGTTGAACCTTTTGGAGTATACATACAAGCGTTATAGAGTAAATTAAAAATAGCATGAGAAAAAAGCACTCTGTCTAGCTCAATGGGTGAATCCAAGTCATTTAATTGGATCTTTATTGTATGATTTATTTTGTTTTTCCCTAAATACGAAATCGAATCGTGTATAATTTCAGATGGATACACCTTTTCTCTTTTCAAAGTCAAATATCCGGATTCAATGCGACTAATATCTAAAAGATTTCCCAATAACAAATTCAATACCAATGAACTTTCTTGGATCTCTTCAATCAGATTTTTTCTAGCATTTATATCTGCATCAATATCTGGATCAAGAAGTGCGGATGCCGAACCCTGAATGGATGTCAGCGGAGTTTTTAATTCATGTGATAATGAATTAAAAATCAGATTGTATAATTTTTCTGATTCTTTTATTAAAAAATTTTTTCTAGAATCTTCTGAAAGAATATCTCGATCCAGAGCCAATGCGACTTGGTTCGCTACGGTATTCAAAAGTATTTCTTTTTCCAAACTCGGTTCTTCAGAAGAAATAACGTTAATAACACCAGTGATGCCACCCGGGGAAACAAGAGGATAAAATGTAGCGTTGGCAAGAGATAATGTTTCGGTATATTTTCCGGCAGGTTTTCCATTTTTGATCGTCCACGTTGCAACGGCTAAATCTTTTGTATCCTCAATAACTGGAGAAAACTCACCACCTTGGTAAAAATGAAGTTTTACGGGAAAAGGAAATATTCGTTTAAAAAACAAATCACCTGTTTTTATAATTTCCGATGACGTTGAGGTTTTAGATAAATTTTGAGTGAGCTCATAAAGAAATGATAGTTTTTCTTCTCTTGACCGGAGCTTTAATTCATTTTTCTTAAGCCTCGCCGTTAAGCCTCCATTAATAAGAGCAATCAACATAAAAATAACAAACATCAAAGCATCTTCTAACTTCGAAATGTAAAAAGTATAAAGAGGTGGAATGAACAAAAAATTCCAAAATGAAGCAGATAGAATCGCTGCAAGCAACACAGGCCCACGACTAAAAAATATCCCTATTACTGCCACAAAAAATAGATAAAGTATCGAAATGGTCCAATACCCGATATAAGAAATCAAAAACTGATTGCATAAGGTAACGATTGAAGTTAAAACAAATACAGAGATGTATTGGCGAATACCAGAAGAAGGGATTAGTTTTTTATAAAAATCAAATTGAACTGAATGATCGTCTGCATAAGGTAATACAATGAGTTCTACACCTCTAAGTTGTTTGATAAGTTTAGAAGGAATATTTCGCTGAAAAATATCCAAGAAAAAACTTTTTTTAGGTCTACCTATGACCAAACGATTAATTTGTTTTTCTTCTGCAATGGCCAAGATACCAACCACTGGATCAGATTCAAATGAATGGATAACTTCCGCACCTAATTCCTTTGCCAGCCGAATATGGGAACGAATGGAGTTTGCAGCTTCCACACTTTTATCTTCATCGTTTTCGGAAAAAAATGCATACAATTCTGAATTTCTTTCCAATGCTATTTTTTTTGCATATCTTAGCAATGTTTTTGAATTAGGGCTTGCTGAGATAGCGACCATGACCCTCTCTCTTCCTTGGGGCATTCTTTTTTCTACGTATTTTGCAGTGTATGACAATGATAATTCCCGAAGGTAAGTTAAGTTTTCTTTGCGAAAAAAATTTTCTTTTGCTGAAATTATTTTTTCCGGAATATATACCTTCCCCTCAGACAATCTCTTCAATAATTCATCAGGTATAATATCAATTAACACTAGTTCGTCTGCTCTCTCCAATATGCTATCAGGAATAGTTTCTTTAACTGAACTTTGTATTATTTTTTCAATTGAAACCACTTGGCTTTCTAAATGTTGGACATTCACAGTAGACAGAACGTGAATCCCTGCTTCTAAAAGTAAAAACACATCCTGGTATCTTTTTTTATTAACCGAACCCGGAATATTGGTATGTGCTAATTCATCCACAAGTATATAACTTGGTTTTTCTTTTAAGATACTTTCAACATCCATTTCTTCCCATAATTTTCCCCTATATTCAATTTTTTTAAGAGGAATCTTGGCTAAACCTTCAATCAAAGCATTAGTTTCTACTCTTCCATGTGATTCTACAACGCCGATCCTTATATCTTCCCCATCTTCTTTTAAATGATGTGCTTCCGTTAACATAGCATAGGTTTTTCCAACACCAGGTGACATCCCAAAATAAACTTTCAGAACTCCTTTTTTTTTGGGTTCTTCCTGATTTGCTATCGATAGAAAATCTTCTGGGCGCTTACCTTCATTCATTTATCATTTTTTTCCAAGACACATTTAATTTTGTAACATTCACACGTTCACGTCCCACAATACCCCATAGGGAATACTCTGTATTTTTATCTATCAACTCATTTAAAGTTTCAATGGGAACATTGAATTTTCGATGAAGGGAACTTGCTTGTTCCTGGGCGCAAGCGACTGATATATGTGGGTCCAATCCAGAACCAGATGTGTATAATAATTCAGGACATTTATGATAATGAATTCCTAAATTATCTAGATCTGATTTTCTTTGGTTTACGAATGCTTTTAAATCCAGGCTGGAGGGACTTAAATTAGAAGCTCCACTAGGTATCATTTTGTAATCAGCTGCACTGGGTCTATACATGAACATTGATTTAGAATTTACCTTTTGAGCCAAAAGTTCAGAACCAATTACCTTTCCATCGGATACGATCAAACTCCCATTTGCCTTCTTTGGAAAAAACAAATTGGAAATTCCAGTCACTGTCGCCGGATAAACAACACCTAACAAAAGTAAGGAAACAAATAAAAAACGAATCGAAATTTCCCATTGGCTCGATGTTTCATTATTTTTCATAAATAACCTCCAGAAATAATTAAGTCAATGAGTTTGATTCCGAAAAATGGAAATACCATACCGCCTCCTCCATAAAGGAGAAAATTTCTTAGTAGTGCTGAATCAGGTGACTTCGGCATGTACTTAACACCACGAAGGGAAAGAGGAATCAGTGCTGGAATCACAAGGGCATTAAAAATCACTGCAGATAAAATTGCATGATCAGGGCTCGACAATTGCATAATATTGAGCGGTGCTAATGGCAAAAACAAAGCAGGGAGGATGGCAAAATATTTTGCAATATCATTGGCGATACTAAATGTAGTGAGCGCTCCCCTTGTCATAAGGAGTTGTTTCCCAATTTCGACGATTTCAATGAGTTTACTTGGGTTACTATCCAAATCTATCATATTACCAGCTTCCCTTGCCGTTTGTGTACCCGTATTCATCGCCACTCCAACATCTGACTGTGCAAGTGCTGGTGCGTCATTGGTTCCATCACCGATCATCGCTACCAAATAGCCATTTGATTGTTCTTCTTGAATTCTTTTTAATTTTGCTTCAGGAGTGGCTTCCGCAATAAAATCATCTACCCCAGCTTCTGCCGCAATGGCTGCTGCTGTCAGAGGGTTGTCTCCAGTGATCATAACAGTTCGAATTCCCATCCTTCTTAAAGTGGCGAATCTTTCTTTAAGCCCTCCTTTCACTATGTCTTTTAATTCAATGATACCAAGAAGTTTATTTCCTTCTGTTACCCAAATAGGCGTACTACCCTTTCTTGATACTTCATCTGAAATCATTTGCATCGTTTGCGGAATATTTCCATCCAAAGATTCAATGTATTTTCGAATGGCATCGGAAGCTCCTTTACGTACATTCCGTATTAATTTTCCATTTTCATAAATTTCTACCCCACTCATTCTAGTAGAAGCAGAAAAGGGAATCCAGTTTACATCTAAAGACTTTAGATTTCTTTCACGAATCGCATACCTTTGTTTTGCGAGTATTACAATTGATCTTCCTTCTGGAGTTTCATCTGATAACGAAGAAAGTTGGCTTGCATCGGCAAGTTCTTCCTCCATAATTCCAACGGCAGGATAAAAACGATTTGCTTCTCTATTTCCTAAAGTAATCGTACCTGTTTTGTCTAATAATAAAACATGAATATCTCCAGCTGCTTCTACAGCCTTACCGCTTTTTGCAATAACGTTATGCCGTATCAACCTCTCCATCCCTGAAATGCCAATTGCACTCAGAAGGGCTGCAATCGTTGTTGGAATCAAACAAACGAATAAAGCCAACCAGATAGAAAAGCGAAAATTCCAATTTTGTCCAACTTGTGATCCTACAAATTTTGCGATTGGAATCAAAGAAAGAACTGTTAACAAAAAAAGAAAAGTAAGAACAACGAGAACAATGCCTAGAGCTATTTCATTAGGAGTTTTTTGTCTTGTTGCTCCTTCAATCATTGCGATCATTTTATCGAGAAAACTTTCACCAGGTTTTGTTGTGATTTTAATGTATAAATGATCCGAAATTACCCTTGTCCCTCCGGTCACGGCTGAACGATCTCCACCACTTTCACGGATGACAGGCGCAGACTCACCTGTGACTGCAGATTCATCTACACTAGCAATACCCAAAACTACCTCTCCATCACCGGGAATCATTTCTCCTGCTTTGACAAAAACAATATCACCTATTTTTAATTCGCTGGAAGTAATCTCTGTAAAGTTTAAATCTCCTACCTTATCCACTTTTTTCGACATTGTACTGGATCTTGTTTTTTTTAAACTATCAGCTCGGGCTTTTCCTCGCCCTTCCGCAATACTCTCTGCAAAATTTGCAAAAAATAATGTGATTACTAACCAGATAAAAATAAAAATTTCATTTTGAATCGGGATCCCAGATCCTATATAATAGATTATTTGTAGCATTAATATGAAAGTCCCGATCCAAACAGTTGCCATCACTGGATTAGAGAATGCATACTTTGGAGAAAATTTTTGGATTGCTCCACTGAATGATGATTTCAATAGTTCTAGTGAAATTATTTTTTTAGAATTTACCATACGTTCCTCTTAAAAGAAAATCCCCTTACTAATCAGTATTTGCTCTAATATAGGGCCTAGTGCCAAAACAGGAAAAAACGAAAGACCACAAACGATTAAAATTACGCTAAAAAGTAAAACACCAAATAGAATCGTATCTAATTTGAAATTCCCATCGAAAGCCTTCGTGGTTACCTTTCCACCTAAACTTCCCGCAACAATTACAACAGCATATATAACACTAAACCTCCCCACTAACATAGAAAACCCTAAGGATAAATTCCCCCATAAGGTATCTGCTGAAAAGCCAGCAAAGGCAGAACCATTGTTACCAGCTGCAGAACTAAAAGCATAAAGAATTTGTGACAATGCATGTGGACCTTTTGCCGAATAACCTGATTCTAATAAAACCGTAATCGTACTTCCTATGAGAATACAAATTGTAGGTGAAAAAATTCCAAACAAGGTCCATTTGATTTCATTACTGCCAATTTTTTTTCCAAGGTATTCCGGAGTTCTCCCCGTCATCAACCCTGACAAAAAAACTGTTAGTATCAAAAATAAAAACATTCCATACATTCCAGTCCCCACGCCACCAAATATAACCTCACCTAACATCATCTGAAATATGGCAATTCCACCAGCTAACGGAGAATAACTATCATGCATAGAATTCACAGAACCGTTGGAAGCGGCCGTGGTTGTTGATAACCAAAGGGAAGACTCTGTTAAGCTAAATCGAAATTCTTTTCCCTCCCAAAATCCAAGGTAGTTCTCTTCAGAAAAATAAACTCCGACAAACCCAAGGATTAAAAATGACAACATTACAAAGAAAATTACCCATACGTGACGGAATGAATTTGTGATTTTCCCATATAAAAACACACAAGAGGCTGGCAAAAAAAGGATACAAAACATTTGAATGAAGTTGGAAATAGGAGTAGGATTTTCAAACGGATGAGCACTGTTCACTCCAAAAAATCCACCTCCATTTGTTCCTATTTGTTTAATTGCAATCTGCGAAGCTGCAGGACCCATCGGTATAGTTTCTAAAACTCCATCAAGTCCCATACTTTGTATAGGACCCGAAAATGACTGAATGACACCCTGCCCGACGAGAAGTATGGAAACAAAAAAAGAAAGTGGGAAAAGAATATAAAAGGTAGAACGAAATAAATCCAACCAAAAGTTTCCAAACCGATTCGTTTTTGAAGATACAATTGCACGACTAACAAACGCTAAAACAGAAATCCCAACACCCGCACTTAGAAAATTTTGAGGAGTTAATCCAAACATTTGAGAAAAATAACTTAACTGACTTTCTCCAGAATATGCCTGCCAATTTGTATTTGTGATAAAGGATATTGTTGTATTTAGAGCAAGATCCCAGTCCATCCCAAGAAGATGCAAAGGATTGAGAGCAAAGTGGTCTTGAAATTTTAAAATCAAAAATAAAATTCCACCTCCCGTTGTATGGAAAATGAAGAGGCTACTTAAATATTGTTTTGGTGTTTGAGAGGGAGGTGAGCCTGAAAAAATAAACTGGTATATCCACTTCTCTAAAGGCAAGGTCTTTACATTCAAAATGAATGCCATATAATAACCGACGAAAGGTGAAATAAGAATCAGTAACCCAAGATAAAAAGGGAGATAAAGTAATTCGACCATAAAGAAATTTTCTCATGGTAATTCAAAATCGCAAAACGTTCTCTACTTAAGGTAAATGAGATTCATATTAAGAAAAGATTAAGATTCTTTTTCTCCTAAAACTGGAAAATAAACCACGACTGCCCAAACTAAAATTAAAAACAAAAAAAACAAAACGGAATAAATTCCTTTTGTAAACATCTCTACATCCAACGGCCCTCGCCAAACCAAAAAAAGTGAATCCTTTGCCCATGGCAACTCAGTCACATCCCAGATAGGTTCCTTTAGGACCACTCCTCCAGAAAACAACCCGGAAAGGTTACACTGAATATCTTCTTTCGAATAACAAATAGCATATAACGGAGGTTTGATTTCTTTACCAGAAATTGACCGAATTCGTTTGTATTGGAATCGAATGACCGGACCATACACGGCACCTCCCGATCTACGCCGAACCAGGAGTGGTGAACGAAACTCTCCCTTTTCCACATCATCCAAATAAAAATCTCTTAAAAATAAGTAACGGTATCCAATGTTTGTGGAAACTTCTTCAGGAAGAACATCTGCCTTGGCAGTCACCCCCAAACCATAACCAATTGAATCTCCCAAAAACAAAATAGAATTCCCACCAGCAAGTAAGGATAAAAAAATAGAGATAAGAATTTTTAGTCCAGTGCGTTTGGATAAAATGATTCCCAAAAACAAAATTGGTAAAAACAAAACTAACAGCGCCCAAACAGAAACAGAAAGAGGGAAAAAAGCACCTAACGGAAGCAATAATAATCCAAAACCCAAAATAAATGAAAGCCCAGTTAAAAAAACAAAAAACAATGGTGCGGGTTCGCCGTTTGGTTCCGGTTTCTTTCTGTTTTGATTTTCAACAAACCCAACAAACATTCCTCACTCCTTTACAACAAACGTACTTCGAATGGTTTGCCAATAGAGTTCAGCTGTTTCTTTTTCTCGTTTAGGATAAGACAAGGAAAGAAAATAACCACGAGGTGCATTATAAAGATAATACTCTTTCATCTCCATTGCAACTGAATTTCCGATTTCATCCACCTCGGTCCATTCACTCAGATACTCAGATTGGTTTTCTGTTCTTTTAAATCCTAATTTTCTAATTTGGGTTGGAGAGAGAGAACGCATAGAGTCCCAAAAACGAAAATAGCTTTTTGTATCTCGCAGAGGTCTTGATTTATCAAAACTAGAACCAATGGAGAGGAGAATTTTTGGACGATTTTTCTTTTTTTTGCCAGATGTTTGGAGAATGAAAGCTTCCTCCCATTCTGTTTGGCCTTCGGGTAAATAGTTCGAAAGAAACTGAACAAAACGAACCATCCGATAAATTGAATCTCTGTTTTCACCATAAATTCCCAATCGGTCTCCAAAAAGGCCCTCATAACGTAACTTAGATGGAAGTCGAACACGATAACGAAATGATTCTGATTCCAATACCAAGTCTTCTATTTTATTGGAATCTCCCACATAACAACCATAAGGATCGCTCACTAAATCAAGAGGAATGGTTTGGTCCGACCATTCATTGGCGGCGCGATTGGTGATTTCATTGGAACGAATAAGCCAACCAGGAAAAAAACCAGGTTCTTTTTCTTGTTTCAAACGATAACAAAGATGAATCCCTTTCCCTAAAAATACGGCTTCTTTTTCTTTACGAACATCGTACAAAGCTTCCAATTCTTTGGCTGCGATATCAGCTTCTTCTGCTACCGGAAATTCTTTATAATATTCATCATCAATGAGAAAGCGCATTTTTCCTGCAGGAGTGACCAAGTAGTTTCGTCCCAGTGAGTCTTTCTTTTTGACTGTTCCTTGTTTGTTTTTGAATTCTGATAAAAAACGAAAAAAACTCCGACTCTCCTCTTCTTCCGCATCAGGAATCCAAGGTTTTTGTAATAAGGGATCTACAATGATTTGGGATGATTGTGAAAGAAGAGATGTGAATTGAAAAATAAGAAGAATAAAAACAAAATGAAAAAGAGAGTCTCTCTCCCTTATCATGTTTATACCTGAAATTTAGATTGGATGAAATTCAGTGCCATGGTAAAGATTTTGGAAAAATCTCTTTTATGACCTTCATCGTTCACTCGAGACAAAATTCCTTTTAATATTGTTTGCACTTGTGTATAGTTAGGAACTTCGAAAAAAGCCTTTTGGATATGAGGCCAAGCCATCTTCACCATCTGCATAAACTCAGGACTTCCTTTTTTGAATTCCTGGATCATTCTGTCTAATGTTAGTTTGACGATTTGGAAGTTTTTGATTTTTTTCACAATGCCACTTAAAACATCACGGCTCAAATCAGATTTTGAACTCATCATTTGGAAAAGTGAGTTCCAATCGACAACTTCGTTTTTTTGTTCTTTTAGCACTTGAGTGCGAAGCGATACAACTGCCTTTTCAAATTCAGAAAGTCCACGTAACCAATTCTGGTATCCTACTTGGTCTGACTTTGTTTGGAAATTAGTGATGGTTTGGACGATGTCCATAAATTCTTTTACACCAAAAGCATCTAACTTTGCTTTGTTGGGGTCAACAGGAACGACTGGTTCTGATTCTTCAAAATCAACATCGATGTCCTGTGAAAAATCTAATGATTCTTCTTCACTGGAACTAGAAGAAGAAGATGATGATGAGTCAGATTCTTCGAATTCTAAATCTTCGATTTCGTATTCTTCTGATGAATTTGATTGTTGGTTGGATTGATTTGTTTCTTGGATTGGATTGTCTTTAGGATCGGGACCAATTCTTACTTCGAGGAGTTCTCCAGTCAAAGTGTCTCCAAAAGTTTCCACAATTTCCAAAAGAATGGATTTGTCTTTTTCTGGAATGAGGGATTGTTTTTTGGCAACAGGTGTGGGAGGTGCATTTGCAATGGCCAATGCATCGGTCAAAGAAACAGGCTCTTTCTCCGACTCGGCACTTGCTGGCATGGCAAGAGCGGCTTTGGCAGACTCCGCCATAAGGCCCTTGGGTTCAATGATCTCTCCCGTATCTGGGTTTTCAAGAACCATCAAAATCCCTTTTTGTGCGAATACAAAATCTTTAGGATGAGTGACTTGGAGTCGTTCGACAATCTCTTCTGCCACAGAAGAAAAACTAGGAGCTGGCGCATTCGTCAGTTTGTCCAATTCTTGTGTTTTCAGTTTTTCTTGTACTTTATTTAAGACTTCTATAAAATTCGTATTGAGGTAAGCAGAAACCTCATTTTGTGGAACACCTAACATCGTGGCAAATTGGGGGAGGTGTTCAAAAAACTGATCCGTCTTTTTGATATTCCCTGTCATGTAGGATTTGATTTGTTTGGCCACTTCTTCTACTTTGGCCGGGTCCATTTTACGGCTTTTCAGAAGTTTTTTGAAGATATCAATATGGGCGTGGAAATAGGATAAGAACTCACCGTATGCGGTAAATTCGAACTCTCCGTGCGCTTTTTTTTCTAAAACCTTTTTAGGACCGTCTGACATATAGGATCTCATCCAATGCATAGGAAAAGTCACAAGGGTCAAGATTTTTACGAACCGATTGACGAAATGCTGGGAGAACGGAGTTTAGGAATATGAATCGTTTTTTTGTTTTGGCTGTATTGTGTTTTGTCATGATCTTCTCTACATCTTGTCAAAAGAGAGAAGACAAAACGGTGGAAAGGAACTTAATGACTTTCCTAGTTACTTGTACAGGTGGAAGTTTAGAAGCTTGTAATGCTGGTTGTGCCGGAAAATATCCTGATGTTACTGGTAGCAATTACCCAGCTGCTTCGGCTTGTTTTACTGCTTGTTCTACCAACTGCAATCTTTCCACAACCCTTCTTTTACTCACCAATAAGTAAGAAAGATTCTTATATCTAAGTTCCGTACACAAGGAAACTTGCAGCCACAATGCCTGCAGTTTCTGTACGGAGCACCCCACCAGGAAGAGTGAGTCTTGGAATTTTGTTTTCTTCCATCCAACTTTCTTCCTCTGTATGAAATCCTCCCTCAGGCCCTACCACCGGAATTTTTCCAATGAGTTTGTTTGCTTGAAAAATTTCTGACCTATGTGGGTGTAAGACCACCAAACTATCTTTATGTGATTTCATCCACTCAGATGCCGGTTCAATCGATAGAGAAAGTAATTCTGTTTGTTTGGACTGGGCCGCTGCTTCTTTTACTATTTTTTCAGCACGTTCTAAATTGAATTCTTTGCGAATGGAATGGCGAAACACCAAAAAAACAACGGCATCAAGGCCGATCTCTGTGACCTTTTGTAAAAAGAAATCAAAACGGTTCCCTTTGGGAAGAGCAATGGCTATGGTTTTGTGTTCTGTTTTTTTCGGAATATGAGCTTCACTTAGAAACTTTAGTTCTTTGGAAAGCGGAGAAAACTGATAGTTATACAAACCACCAATCCCATCCCGAAATTGGATGACTGCCTCTTCCTTACTGAGTCTTAAGGCACGAAGGTGGGCCATCTCATCATTTGATAGAACAATGGATGGTTTTGGTGTAAATCCAGTTCGAAAAAGGATAAGCCCAGGATCTAACAAAGGTTTAGCGACTTAAATTATCAACAGCGAACAAAGACGCATCAGGATTTACGGATTTATCCACTTCTTGAATTTCCCAAACCGTAATGCTACCTGTGTTCAAATCTAACATCTCAAGCCGAGAAGCTTTTTGAATTTCTTCCACCTTTCCCGAAACTTCTTTCACTTTCACAGGACCATACTTCAAGTTCAAAGTTTTGAATAAAATTCCGTCTCGATCGTGAAAGTCCACGCGGTAAGGTTTTAGATCTTTTTTCCCAATGAGTAATACTAATTTTTTATAAAAATAAGGTAAGATTGGTTTTAGAGAAACTCGGTAATAAACTTCTCCACCAATTTCCAAATCCGTATTCACTAACGGATTGTAATTGGCCTGATAAGAGTATCCAGAAAGATCGACGTAAAAAAAACCTGTCCCCATAAGAGATTCATATTTTTCATCATCTGTTTTTCGAAAGAGTTTGGCACTGAGAACGTTAAAGAAAAAAACATTTTCTCCTTCGTCCTTAGTCAAAAGTTTGGATTCAAGCCCTCTTCCTTTTCGATCAAAAAGAAGGAGAGCATCCTCACCATTAAAAAACCGATTGATCTTCCATGTTTCCGAAGTTCCGTTTCTGCGAATGAGAACGTAAGTTCCTTTGACAAGGCCTTTTCCGAAATCCATTTCTCGGTCAAGTCTTGCCAAAAGTTCCTGTGCCGACAAACTCGAATCAGGTGCCCCTTGCGCATCTACCGAAACGAAACTAAAAAAGAATATGAAGATCCAAAGGTATCTCATTAAAAATTGTTATTCCGCCCTCATGGAAGGTTTTGTGTAAGAATACAAGCCATGCACACTACCTTGTGCTTGTGCCGATTCTGTTCTTCTTTCAAAACGAAGTTTTCCTTCTCGCAATGCTTTGTGTAAGTCGGGAATATTTTTAAATCCCATATCTTGGAAACTTTGTCTGAGTCCTTGCACAAGATAAGGAATGAGATTCAAAACAGATCCTTTGTCCACAACATATCCAGAAACACCTTGTGCGACTTTGATCTTTTGTGATTCAGAGAAATACCGTTTGTCCCCACCCTTACTCATCGCCTCCAAACTGGCCATTCCTCGATATTTTTTTAGACGAATTCCATTTTCATAAAAATACTCACCCGGTGCTTCTTTTGTTCCCGCAAACATGGAACCCATCATACACATAGAGGCTCCAATCGCTAGGGCATTGGCAATGTCCCCAATATTGGAAATTCCACCATCGGCTATCACCGGAACTCCATGTTCTCTTGCATACTCAGCAGTTTTAAATACAGCAGTGGCTTGTGCACGACCCACTGCCATCGTATCTTGAGTGATACAAATAGATCCAGGTCCCATTCCAATCCGAAGGCCATCGGCACCAGCTGCAATCAGGTTTGCTGCTTGTGCTTTTGTGACTACGTTTCCACCAATTACATCGATGTTTGAAAAATTAGATTTGATCCATTGGATCATTTCCATTTGGTAACTTGAGTTTCCTTGTGCCGAATCAATGATGATCGCATCCACGCCTACTTCGGCAAGTGCTGCCATACGATCACGTGACTCTGGTAAGGTGGAAAGAGCTGCACCCACTCGCAGTCTCTTTTGGTCATCTTTGGAAGATTGAGGAAATTCTTTATTTTTTTTCAGGTCACTGCGGCAAATCAGAGCCACAAGTTTTCTTTGTTTATCGACAATAGGAAGTTTTCCTTTTTTACTAGTGCGAAGGATGTTGTTTGCTTCTTGTAAACTAATCCCAACATTTGCAGTGATAAGCTCCGTTGTCATTACCTTCCCAAGTTTAATGTCACGGTCTCTTTCAAAATCTACATCTCGATTGGTAACTATACCTACTAACTTTGTACTGGCGGTTCCATCTTCAGTGATGGGAATTCCACTGAATCCATATTTTTCCTTAACTGCATCTAAATCTGCAAGTGTATGTTCAGGAGAAAGAAGGATCGGGTCTTTGATAAATCCATTTTCGTATCGTTTTACTTTGCGAACTAAATCCACCTGTTCATCGATACTATTGTTATAATGTATAATTCCGATTCCACCCATAAGAGCTTGAGCAATTGCCATTTCTGACTCTGTAACTGTGTCCATAGGAGAACTCATAAGAGGTCTTTTGAGTGAAATGTTTTTGGAAAGTTTGGTTTCGAGTTCTACATCGCTTGGGTTAAAGTCGATGTATCCGGGTAAAACTAAAAAGTCCCGATACGTGAGTCCCATGTTGACCGAGAAGAGCTCTTGTCCACTGACTCCATCGAAAAGCTCAGATCCTGGTAGGGGTTGATTTGACATAATTATCCTTCCTTTTTCTACTTTAGGCAAGAAAACTCTCCGTGCAAGAGAATTTCAGGAGAAATTCGTCCGATAATAGTAAGTAACACGACCTTTTATGGAAACACTAGAAAGAAGTAAGCGATCTTTGGATGTTTTTTCTGACAAAGAAAAAAAACTCCATGTTTTGACGAAATTTTTATTAAACCAGGAATTGAGTCTAAAAGACAATATCCATTCTGGCGAAAGTTGTTTTTTAAAAAAAGTCTCTGCGGATGGAAACAAGGTCCTTGTGAGTGTTCGCCCCACCTTGACCCTCTCTGTGGGCCAAAAAATCACCCTTTATAAAATTTTAGGCCGTTACCTGCATCTGGAATGTACGGTAGAACAAGAAAAAGGGGAATCGCAGTACGTCCTTCATTTAGATAAAATTGCCATAGCGAAAAAAGATAGGGAAAGTTCAAGGATCCCTGTCCCACCTGGGTCTGCCTGGATCACCAACGTGGTTTCCAGTAAGGCAAAAATTGAAACCGATATGTTTCATGTCCCAACAGCTGTCAAAGTGAACTTCCAGGACTACGAAACCAAACTCAAAAACTCGGTGGATTTTATTAAAATTTCCACGTTTAACTCCAGCGAAGACTCAGAAATCATCCGCCAAATCAAAAAAACAAAAAAGGGTTTGTTGTTAGAAGATGCGACCGATCGCAAATCCTATGAAACGGCTCCCAACGAAGACTTTTTGGTTTTTTCAGAAGAAATCGAAGAAGATATTGATAAAGAAATCAATAACAAACGAAACCAAAAAATCAAATCCGAACTCATCCTTCCCATTCTCTATTTAACCGATGAAGAAGAATCCATTCCGATTGGATACATCCAAATGCAAAGCAAAACAGAAACCTTTGATTTGCTGAAAGCCATGGAAATGAAAACTTTATGTTTTGAAATGGTAGATCGGATTCGTCATTCGAATATGATCAAGTCAGATGGAAAATTTCCAGTGATTGATATTTCGGAAGGTGGACTTAAGGTGATTGTCGACCATCCAGATCTTATCCAAAGTTTGCCAAAACTATCGGGATTCCAATTTGATATATTTTTTAAAATGCAATCCCCTCTCACTGCGTTTGGGACAATCAAAACCATCACAAAAAATCATGAAGGCCACCTAACCGTTGGCTTAGCAATTGCGGGACATTCTTCTCGTTCTGGTGAGAAAAAAAGATTTTTGGAAAATGTGGAATTCTTTCGAAAACAAAATCACAAATCCTAATTTAGAGTTCTCCGTAACCTAATACTTCCATGGACCATCTTTCTTCTAATTTTCTAGAGGAAAAGGTAATGGTCTCTGGATCCATATTTTGTTTTAAAAATTCAAAATCCTTTGGATCAATTTCTTCTCCATCCACCAAATAAAAAGATTCTTCAGAAGGATCCAAACTTTTGATTTTACTGGTGGGGAGTTTTTCATAAATCAAATAGGCACTAGATTCCAGTTCTTTATCTCGCCAATTTTTTAGTTCCAACTTTTGTCCATCGATCACAAAGACCAGTCGGTGTTGGAGGTTTTCTCCCCGATGCGCCAAAGTTCTGGATAAATATGAATTTCTGTTGGCCTCTAGTGTCGAAACAAGATTTTCCACTTCCTTTATTTTGGGAACAGAGACCAAAGGAATCACAAAGTCAATGGTTGAAAAAGGTTCGGAACTAATTCGTTCTTTGATGAATGTTTGGATCTGGGAAAGATCCTTTCCTAAGTTTTGTGTATGAAACCAAACACTGTGATGGCGACTCCCCGACCAATCCTTTGCCTTTGCAAATGAATTCTCAGACCCAGAACTAAAAAAACGAATTCCTGAACTTAAAAACTCAAAATCCATTCTGTCATTTTTTAAAGAATCTGGTGCACATAAAAAAGGTCTTGGGAATTCATCCAGTCGTCTTTCTAGTAAATCTTCTGCGAAGTACAAAGACTCTGTTAAGTCCCTCGGGCTAAAGGTAGGTGTTTCAATGATCCGGTAAGGCGGTGATGGCATAAAAGAAAGTCCTTCTTTTTCTGCATCCCGGCGCATGGCCGTCCCTGGCAAAACGGACAATGGAAATGCTTGGACCCATTCCCCTAGACCATGTTCCAAAAAGAAATGAACTCCTCTTTCCACATCATCCGGTTTGTCACCAGGAAGACCAATGATGAGATCAAGAAGTAGTTCCATTCCTTCACCAGCTAACATCTTTGCAACTTCTGCTACTTTGTGTGGGCTACCATACCGCTTCACACGTTTCAAAGTTTCTTCGTTTACGGATTGAAGCCCTAGTTCCACTCGAGTGAATCCCGCCTTACGAAGTTTAGTTGCAATTTTTGGTGTCACACCTTCTGAACGTAACTCGGCAAACATGGACATCTGGCCATCGGAGTTTACTTCAGCAATGGCATCTAAAAAGTTTTCGAAACCAGGTCTATGGTTGAAAGTTGGATCTAAAAAAACAAGTTCCCTTGCTCCTTTTTCCTTTAAGTCAGAAATCAATCGAATGGTTTCTGGAATGTCAAGAGTCCGAAGATTTTGGGAAGACTTAGGATAAAAACAATATGTACACTGCGATTTACAACCGCGAACAGTTTCCAAATACGTGGAACGTCTGGGATCTACTTTTAAATGGCCCGTGGTATAAGGAGATGGAAAGTCCGTGAGAGGAAAATTTGCAGCTGCCTGTTTTCCAAAGGAAGTGAGTGTTCCGTTTTCTTTCCGATAGGCCACATTTTCGAGTCCATCTAAAGATGATTGGGATAAGATGGTTCGCATAAGATTCCGAAAGCTATGTTCAGCTTCTCCCGAGACAGCGATATCATAACCCTCTTCCCCCAAAACATAAGGGTTGTCTTCATTGACCTCTGGCCCACCTATAAGGATTTTTGTTTCTGGATTTCGTTTTTTAACTTCTTTTGCTATGTAAAGGCTACGTTCCGTATTCCATAAATAAAGAGAGAGGCCTAAAAAATCAGGTCCTTCTTTGACGATCCTTTCAATGAGTTCAAGGTCTCCCAAAGAATCTGTATCTTCCGGAGGAATGACAAAGGGTTCGATGCCTAAAACGGGATCTTCTTTGGACTCGAGACAACTTGCCAAACTAGCAGCTGCTAGGGGAACGTTTCCCGTGGCTGCATAGTAGGAAGGAGGAGGCACCGGTAATTGCAAAAATTGTATTTTTGCCATATCGATTGACATGATCTCAAATGAGAGGGATTTTCGCAAAACCTTTCAGGATCTTGAAACCACTACATCGATGAATAAAATCAAATTTTCCGAAAGATTTCTAGCAAATGTCCGTAACATCATTCGTTCAGAGATATCATGGTACATTTGGGAGAGAGTCCAGGCATCCCGGCTGGTTTTGGATTTATGCAAATGTTCAAAAAAATAAGGACGAAAGGACCAGTTTTTTCCAAGAAAGGAATAATCCGGTTCGATTGTTCCCGTTTTGTCACGAGAATAATTGGGAGAAACCTGGAACCCAAGTGGGTTTGTGATGTACATCCGAAAAAAATCCCCATCTCCGAAAACATTGGTTTCAAATCCACCCTTCCATTCCCAAATTCCATTCTCTTCGGTAAATCCCATCATGATTTCAGACAATTTATCTTTCCAAATGGTCTCCCATTCGATTTGACGATTCATCTCTGATTGTTTGCGTGCATGAAAGTATTCTAAGGATGATTGCATTTCGGTTCTATAATCAAATCGTTTTGCAAATAGTGGTTCGGGTTTGGCAAAATAAAAACCTTGGATGTACCTTGCCCCATAATTTAAGGCATTGTAAAGTTCATCTTCCGATTCAATTCCTTCAAATAGTAAACTACTTCCCAAAGACTCACCCAACTTTGATAAGTTTAGTAAAATTTCTTTGAAGTTTCTAGAGAAGGTTGACCTTCGTAACATCTGTAAGTCGACCTTAATGATCTCTGGATGAAAGAGCCCGATTCGATCTAAATTACTGGCCTCCGATCCGGCATCATCCACAGCAATGGAGAATCCTTCTTGACGATATAAATTCAGAACGGGTCGTAATAATTCTAAATTATGTGGAAATCTTTCTTCCGTAATCTCAATGACAATTCGTTCTGGATCCACTCCAACTTCTCTCACCATTTGAATGGTTTGTGGAAGGGTCGTTTCCAATTGTAATAATGTATGGTACATTACGTTCGGTGAAATGTTTAAAAATAACTTGGTTTCAGCTGGAGCTTCTTTTGCAAATTTTTGTAAGGCCGAAAAACGAATCTCTTCATCGACTTTCTTTTTTAAGAAAAAAATTTCATCATAACCAAAGGTCTGGGATAAAAAGAATTCGCCGAGGCTTACCAGTCCTTCCGGTGTGGAAAGTCGACCAAGGAGTTCATAACCGTAAATGCCAGTGGATTCTGACGAAAGGATGGGTTGGAAAACAGGGACAAGGGTTCCGCCAGACAACCATTCTTTCCAATCGCGCAGAAGCTGATGACTTTCTCTTTCTGTAATCATAGATGGATACAATCATTTAATGCAAGATCGGTACCAATAAGCATTGTAGGGAATTTTACTGCAAATTGCCCAAAGAAAAGGCAAGTGGGAAAAAGTGTTGGAGAAAAAAGTTAAATTTGCTTATTAATTAAGCGGAATGGTAAAAAAAAAACCACCCAAGTTGCCCGGGGTGGTCCTTATTTTGAGTAGAAATTATTTAATATCTCTAGCTCTAGTTTTGAATGAATCATCCAATTTTGGTTTTTTGGAAGGTTTTGGTTCTTCCACAACTGGCGTTTGTTTAACTTCTTCAGAGGCACAGTTAATCATAAATACAGCCAAAAAAGCAATGATCAGCATAGACGAAATTTTTTTCATGTTTTTGCTCCTTAGACTAAATTGCCGAGTTTAGTAAATAAGTCGAGGAAAAAACGACCATTCTTAAAATGGAGGGGATATGCCCCAAAATAATCAGTTCTTTGTCTTTGAAGGGATCGATGGATCCGGGAAAACCACCGTCTCTCGAATGGTATCGGAAGTACTTTTAACAAAATCCATACCAAACCTATGGCATAGAGAGCCAACAGACAGTGTGCACGGAAAAAAAATCAGAGAGTTCCTACAAGGAAAACTCAAACTGACAAAAGAAGAACAAATAGAAACCTTTATTGCTGATCGTGAATGTTCTGTTAATGAAGTCATCTTACCAACGTTAAAGAGTGGTAAATCAATTGTACAAGATCGTTATTATTTTTCCACTGCCGCTTACCAAGGTAGAGACGAAGAACATGCAGCCGATATCTTATATAAAAATGAAGATAGAGGATTTCCTGAACCCAACCGAGTTTATTTTTTAGACCTATCGCCAGAAGAAGCACAAGAACGTAGAACAAGCCGAGGTGGAAAAGAAGAAGTTTTTGATGTAGATTCGGAACAGACCCGCATCTACCAAAACTATTTGGCTATTTTACCTGAGTCTACAATCTTTGTAGATGCTACAGCAGAACTTGAGGAAGTGGTGGCCTTCTGTGTTGAGGATATATTAAAATCACTCGAAGGTTAGTCCATCTTCCTTACCATATACACCATCATATCACCTAACTGAAACCATTTGACAAGTTGGTCCATCACACGTTTCCGGAGTTTGAAAAATAAACTTGCTCCGGCGCGTGAGGTCATTCCACTTCCATAGGTAAAAGAAACTGGTTTCACAAAACCCAAACTCAGTAGTAAATTTTTTAATCCTTTATAAGAGTAATAATATAGATGTTCAGGGACATTGAGATACCGCCAATTTTTCCCACCCAGTTTTGCCAGTAACCCATAACGACAAGTGGATAAAATCAGCACCCCACCCGGTTTTAAATGTTTTTGAATTTTTTCTAAGGTTTCCTTAGGTTTGTGAAGGTGTTCGATGGTTGCCCAAAGTGTGATGACATCGAATTGTTTTTGGAACTGATTGTCCCAATCCAAAAAGTTCTCTTGGAAGATATTTAGTTTTAAGGTTTCTCTCGCAAAACGAACAGGACCATCGGCAATTTCAATTCCAAAGGCTTCGTAACCACGATCTTTTTGGTATGCCACAAAGTAACCGGCAGCACATCCAATGTCCAAAGAGGAAAGTTTTTCACCTGGTAACAAAAAAGAATTACGATCTTTCTCCCAAGAAAAAAAATCCAAATCCTTTAGATTGAGTTGGAACACTCGAGAAATTTCTGTTCGAAGTTTATCAGAATAATAATTGTCATACCCTCGTTCTGTCCTTTGGGTAAAATAAGAATCGTCGTAATACTTTTTTACCGCCAAAAAATCCGGTTGGGGATTTACTTGGACAAGGCCGCAACGAACACAAGAGACAATGGAAAAAGATTCACCCAGAGGGCTTTCTTTAGTCAAAATAGGACGGAAACGATTTTCACCGCAACTATTACAAGGGATTAGTTCCACATAGTATCTATCGGACAGATTTGGAAAAAACGGAAGTGAATAGAAACCGAACGAGATGGAGAAAAAATGCAAGTCCGCAAAGAACAAGGATGATGCTGGAGGAAGTGGGGAAATAGATCAACTCTCCATTTCTTTCTATTCCCACAAGAGAAATTAAAAAACCAGATACAGTTGCAAATACCGAAAACAAAACACATACCACAGTTAATAGTTTTAAGGACCGAATGATTGGTAACAGGGCAAATACAGGTAAAATGAGATGGGCAATGCTATAAAAAGTTCCGAGTAAATTAACGGCAACGGTAAGAGAGGCTGCCAAAATAATATAAAACAAAAGATCAAATGGAAGAGGATTGCCCACTTGGATTTTGTATTCATCCCGATCAAAACTGATAAAAAGAAAACGTCTGAAAAAACTGAGATAAAGAATAAAAAAGAATATTGCGATGTAAATTCCAAAGGAATCGGCCCTTACTTGTGAAGTTAAAATATCACCAAAAAAAGCAGCCATCAAATGGTTTTGAACATTCCCACCAAGGGCCAACATGAATTGCGAAGCGGCAGAAAAGAATACAAAAAGAATTCCAAGAATGACCTCTTCTTTCATCCCTCTTAGTTTTCTGACATACAATAGTGGAAAAACTAAAACGCATGAGAAAAGAATAGGAAAAATTTCTCCCGGCCATTCCATAAACAAGGATAAGGCGACAGAAAAAGTAACCGCTTGGGACAATGTGACACCAAAAAAAGTCATACCTCGTAGTACGATTAATATTCCGAGAACTGATAAAAGGGCACCAACAAGGCTACCCACAAGGATTTGTGGTAAAAATAAAGTCCAACTAGAAAGTATATTAGTCATGGTGGTGGCAGTTTGGTGGCCTTTCTCCACTGGAGATATTGTAGAGTTTTCCTTCGTCTATTTCAAAAATTTCATCAAATCCAAATCCCCAATCATGTTCTAAACTATGAGTGATAAAAAATAAGGATCTATTCCCTTCTTTTAGGTATTCGGACAAAACAGTTTGAAATAGTTCTCTTGCATTATGATCCAAAGAATCCATTGGTTCATCTAAAAAAATCAAATTGGCTTTGGTAAGAAGGGAACGTAGGATTAAAACTTTTTGTAACTGTCCCCCACTACAAAGTGAGATTTGTTTTTTTAAATAAGAACTAACACCTGTTCTTTCAATGAGTGCCAAATCTTCAGTTGAAAATTTCTTTTTTGGTAAAAAACTAAGGCCAATATTTTTTGGCATCAAAAGTACATCTTCAACTCGCAAAGGGAATTCTAAGGACATACGTTTGGCTTGGGGTACATAAGAAGTAGTAAATGCTTTGGAAAAAGATATAGAACCAGAGAGTGGAGGCAAAAGTTCTGTCAACGTACGAAAGAGTGTCGTTTTTCCTGCACCATTTCCACCGACGAGAGCGTATGTTTTTCCAGAATGGATCTGCAAATGGATATCGGAAACCACTGGAAATTCCTTTCGATATCCGACTGAAAGTGCGTCAGTATGAATCATTGAACCGTAAGTTTCTAGATTATTTGGTTTTATCGCTTGCATCTCGTATTTTTTGTAACATCAATCGCAGGGTATCTTCGTAAGTGAGAGCCTCTGGACTTCCTCCGACAGAAACGGGCAAAGTGACAACCACACTCCCCGGAACCTTCGAAGATACATACTCAGCATACTTTGGATTGTGATAGGGACCAATCAAGATAATTTTTATCTTTTCTGCGGTCATATAACTAATCACCTGATCCATATAACGGACAGAAGGTGGAACTCCCGGCCTTTCCTCTATGGTTAAATTTGCGTTAAATTTAAACCGGGATGCCAAATATACAAATTGATCATGAAAAACGGCCACCTTCAAACCAAAATACGGTTCCATTTTTTTCATCTCTTCTTTTGTGAGTTGGATGAGTCGTTTTTTGAAGGCATTAAAATTCCCTTCGTAGTATTCTCCGTTCAAGGGGTCCACACGAGTGAGGGCATTTTTTATATTTTGCGCCATCTGGATGGCATTGATGGGATCATTCCAATAATGTGGGTTCCCATAGATATGCATATCTCCCATAGAACGATCCATCATGACTGTTGGTTCTCCAAGGATCTTCACACCAAAGGAAGTGTCACAATATCCCGGTTGGCCTTTTTGGATTTTCATATTTCTTGACTGTTGTTGGAGATAAGGAATCCAACCTACTTCTAAATCAAGACCAACAACACAAAGAATATCAGCTTCACTAAGTTTGACTAGGAAATCGGGTCTCGTCATGACAAAGTGCGGGTCATCTGTTCCGCGAATCATCCCGGAAACTTCTGCTCTCTCACCTGCTATTTGTTCGGCGATATATTTGATATCTGAAACGCTTGTGACAAGGGAAACTTTAGCAGAAATTGGAAAGGTAAACAGAAATACAAAGAATACAACTGCAGTGGAGGAAAAAAAATCTATTTTGCGAT
Organism: Leptospira mtsangambouensis; assembly: GCF_004770475.1. NCBI lineage: Bacteria > Pseudomonadati > Spirochaetota > Leptospiria > Leptospirales > Leptospiraceae > Leptospira > Leptospira mtsangambouensis. Next base: position 397,303 of record NZ_RQHK01000002.1, on the reverse strand, counting down.
TCATCGTTGTCGTGTTTGGTAATTGTAACATAATGATTTTTCCTCTTAATAACTATGTGCTGGGTGAGAGCCTAAAATGGCAACTGCTTGAACATAAAATCGCCATTCCCTTTGTTCCTGAAATTCTGTTTTGGAAAAGTCTTGGATGTATCGTCTTTCTATCGACCCACGAATCCTACCAAATTCAGAACTATGGAAAGTAATTTGTGCAGAATGGGCTTCGATTGCATTGTCCGCTAATTTTCCATTTTTGTCGACAAGGGATTTATCTGTAAAATAATCATAACGGTATCCAAAAGACCAAAGTTGGTGAAATTTATAATCCACAAAGAAGTAATATCCCCATTGGTCCCTGGATGGTGCTTTGGATTTTTGAAAAGTGCTCGGATCCATTTGTTCAGGAAAGATTTCTTGTTGGTACCACCCCTCCGACATAATCATAAGCTCTCTTAAATTGGATCGATTCCAACGTAAAACAGCATCCATTCCATATAGATACCTTTGATTTCTTCGATCGGTTGTTGGTTCAAATCTAACGCCTGAAAATCCAAATTGAGACCCCCAGTTATTTCCAAAATAATAAAAATGTTTTAGGTGGGCGTAACCCATTGGATTATTTTTTTGTGGTCCCTCCGAATGTGAATGTCCCCACTTTTTACCATTCGTGGCACCTAATACAAGTTCCTGTGTAATCCATTTCCAAGGAAGTAACACACTAAATTCTGCACCGGTATCCATGATTGATTCAAAACCAATAAATTTTTCATGGACGATCGGATTCATCGTAAACGGTCGATCGTGCAAGTGGATACGGTTCAATCGACCAATATCAACAAACATCTGTCCCACTTTTAAAGAAGTATTAAAAGGTAAAAAAGGAAAAAGAACATTGGCTTCATGGACTTCAAAATTATACTTTCCGTCTTCGCCATGGGCAGCACCTAAAAAATTTGCCCGCATCCATTGGTCAACGGCAGCAGTGAAACCAAACTCGGCAGATCTTACATCTAGTTTGTTATCGATTCGTTCGCCTGTACCTCTGGGTTTATTCCTGTCCCAAGCTCCAACAATATCGATGGCTGCGGATACATCCATCATCAAATTTTGAGCAGATCTGTTGATTTGGTTTGGTTGTTGCACATTCGAAGTAACCCCACGACTACCTTCAGTTGATTTACTTCTTGTTTCTTGGTCTTTTAAATCTTTATCTAATTCTGCTTCCCAATCAGTTTCAATTGTATCTTTATTTACCTTAGGCGATTTTGGCTTTTGATTTGATTCTTCTTTCGTTGAATCAAATAATTCTTTTTCCCACTCAGATGACTGAGACCAAATGGAAACAGAAAAAACTATTACCACCAAAAGTGGAAATAGTTTTCTTTTTGTTAGTTGATTTATTCTGAGAAGATACAATCGAAATCCTTTTAATTAAAGAAAAGAACCTGCCGTACCAATGGATTGATTATAAATTGTCATATTTTTAATCGTTGCTCCATTGATTCGTAGCGCCACTCTATCCCCGGACAAAATTACGATGACATCTTCTTCTTCAAACTGGTATGCACTACGATCCACTGTAGCACAAGCACCTTGCCATCCAAAAATATGCGCACCGGCGCCTTCCTCATGAATTTCCAAACAAAGCGTTTTTTCTTGGCCTACAGAAGATGACCATGGAGCTCCAGCTGTTCCAAAAGCAGAAGATGTTCCATTTACAATTTTATCTGCTCTTATATCCCTAATTAAAAAACCTGGTCCACCAAACGATGTTGTGGAAGGTAAAATTGCGGAGATAGTAGATGAAGCAGAGTTCAATTGGTATACAATTTCAATCGATGCTTTTTTGTTACCACCAGAATTAGAAAGACTGGAAGCATTTGTAATGATTGTCGAGTTGTTACTTGTTCCAACAATTCCACCGCTTAGTGTTACGTTACTTGCTTGGAAACCAGAGCCTGCGAGGGCAAGGTTAGCGTCACCTGTACAATTCGTAAAATCGAACCGAGTTCCCACAGTAGGAGTGGAGACAGATGTTGTCGGACAACGAGCTCCCACAAGTAATGCTAGGATGAGTTGGTCATCATTTTGATCCTCTTTTGAGGAAAACAGTTCTGCACAATTCAAAACAGAGAGTGTGAAAACAGAAAATAGGAAAAATCGAGTCAATTTCATAAATACCTCTGTTGGCCTATCATTTGCAACGCTGTTGCAAATGCAACCACGTTTCATTTAAAAAATAAGTTTTCTGCGTTCTTGTAGAGAATTTTTTGTTTGGCTAAGTCACTGATGGGTAAATCCAAAATCTTAGTGATGGGGTGGTTTAGGTTATAAGGAATGTTTGGAAAATCCGATCCAAAGTATATTTGGTCCTGGTATGTCTCTAAATAGGAAACGGCCGCATCCACCTCTTCTATTTTACCCGTAGCAAGAAAGTCCACAAAGACCATTGTGGTATCAAGAGCCAGGTTTGGATAAGCAGAAAGTAACGAAGCATAGGCGGAGATCTCATGGGCGCCCATATGAGCGACTATGATTTTTAATGTAGGATAGGTTTCGAGAAAGGGTTTAAAAAATTGGATCCCTGTAAACTCACCAGGTAGGGGTGCCGTTCCCGTATGGATCAAAATCGGAATTTGTTTTTCCAACAAATACAGAAATGTTTCAGCAAGTTCAGGATGATTTAAATTGAGTTTGGAGACTTCACAGTGGAGTTTGAATCCTTGGAATTTATACTCATCCACTGCCTGTTTCACATAACTAAGGACACCCTCTTCTGGATAAAACGTTCCAAAGGGAATAGCTCCTTCCCAATTTTTGTAATTGGCATAAGTCCAATCATTTAATGAAGAAGCCATACCTACTTTATGAGCATAATTTAAAGTAGTAAATCGTTTGATCCCATTATGGTGGAGCCTTTCCACTCTTTCTTTTTCTGGCAGTCGGTATCCGATGGCCCAGTTCACATTGTCAAACCAACGCCAAATGAGTTTCATCACCGTCTCTGGAAAAAAATGAGTGTGGATATCGAAGATATAAGGAATTCCTAAATCACGAATGCGACTTAAATGATCGGGAGATTCGGAATCTAAAATGGGAGGGAAACTTTCTCCCCTCCAAGAAAATGGAGAAGAGAGGCGAATGTCAGGTTGATTGGAAGATTTTACACCTTCCCCTTCTTCCATAAAACAGGCGTAACAAGGAAGAAGAGGATTTGTATCGACTGGTTTATGCAGTGACTGGTGCTTTTTTCTTTCCACGAATTTTGGTTAAGTTTGCCGCAAGGATCGCTGAACTATCAAGGATGTAGGCATCCGTGATCGACTTACGATAGTTTCTTCTTTCTACCTTAGAACGACCAATGCTTCTTTCGAGTAACAAACTATTGTGGAAACGAGCCGCAGACTCTACCACTTCAAAAGCCAATTCTTCCCGAAGAGGAGTAGAATCAATTTCTGCAAATTCAGCCACAACCGATTCAAATTGTTTGAATAGATCATTTAGTCCTTGGCTTGCTGCAAAAGTAACCATTTCCGATTTTAAGTATTCGCGGTAAATTCCTGTTTCTGTCATTCCAGAGACAATCCCACCAATACAAGCTACCGTTTGGAGTTGAGTGGTTCCTTCATAGATATTGGTGATACGAACATCACGATAAAGTCTTGCGACATCATAATCTTCTGTATAACCAGATCCACCGTGGATTTGCATCGCATCATAAGCCACAAGGTTAGCCATTTCTGTGATGTAGTATTTAGAAAGTGGAGTAAATAGGGAGGCAAGTTTTTCCCATTTTTTGAAAGATTCATCTTTTTTAATGTCTTTCTCGGAAAGACCTTTCATCTTTCCTCGTTCTTCTTTCCAACGATATTGGTCTACGGCAAAACTTGCTTCGTATAAAATACAACGCATAGCAGCCACTTCTCGTTCCATTCGTTCCAACATCTTTTTCACTGCAGTGATGTTATTAATGGTTTTACCGAACTGCACTCTTTCTTCTGCATATTTTTTTCCTTCGAAATAAGCAGCAGTCGCAATCCCCATTGCTTGGGCCGCAATGTTAAGACGGGCTTGGTTCATCATGGCCATTGAGTATTTGATAAGCCCTTTGCCTTCATCACCGATAAGAATTCCAGGAGAGTTTTCAAATACAACTTCGCAAGTAGGAGAACAGTGAAGTCCCATTTTCTTTTCGATGGAAGCCACAAATACATCTTTCGAGTGCACTAAAAAGAAAGAAAGCCCACGAGCCCCACTGGTTGTGGTTCCTGTTCTAGCAAGAGTGAGAATGATGGAAGGAGCCGATCCAAAACCACAAGCGTGGGTAATGAAACGTTTGGTTCCTGTGATCTTCCAAGTTCCATCTTCACCTTTCACTGCTTTGGTTTGTAAATTAGGAAGGTCCGATCCGTAGTTTGGTTCGGTGAGAGCCATCGCTCCACAAAGTTCACCAGCTGCCATTTTTGGAACAAATTCATGGATCATTTCATCTGTTCCGAATCGTTCTACAGTTTCTGCAAGGTTCATACAACCAAGAGTGATGGCAAGAGATCCGTCCCCACGAGAAACACATTCGGATAACATTGATTGTACGACAGATGGTAATCCCAATCCACCGTAATGTCTGTGGATTCCGTAAGGAAGAAGTCCCGCCGATTTGATTTTTTCAACGACATCTAACATAGGTTTTGGGAAACTTACTTGGCCGTCTTTGTATTTGAGGCCTTCTTCATCCATTTGTTTGGAAACTTGGGAAATATCATTTCCTGCAATGTCCCCACCAGCTTCTAAAGTAGAACGGTAGAATTCAATGGCGTCTTCATAGTTTCCAGGAGCGAACGCGAGTTCTTCCTTTCCCGATTTTTGGTATTCTGCAAAGTCTTCAAAACCTTGTTCGTATTGGTCAACTACCTCGTTCCAAGGAGTAAGGGAATCAAAATGATCAATTAGGTCATCGTTATCGTTAAAATAGTTATTGGATATCATACAGTCGGCTCCTTAAGCAGGACTTTCACTCAAAGATCAAAGAGGGGAAAAGAATTACAAATAGTTTTCCCCTCTCACAACCTGAACGAAACGGACAGCCGTTAAGTTAATGGTGTTAGACAAGGATCACTTGATCCGGTTGGCCAAACTTTGGATGTCTTCGATATGTTCGGAAAGCACTCTGGTATTTTCGGCCACCACTTGGATGGCATCTTCGATACTTTGTGCTGCCCGCATCACTTCCTGATTTCCAAGAGATTGTTCTTTGGCGATGGTTTCTAATTGGGAAGACAATTCTTTGAGTTCTTTTTGAGAATCCAAAACACGAGCATTTAACCTTTGCAAGTCGACAAACTTTTCATTAAAGCTGATTACCTTATTTTGGATTTGGTTCATTTCATTTTTTTGATTCAAAGCCATTTCATTGGCTTCTTTTGCTGAGGAATTTCCTTTGAGTAAATCTGATTTGGACTTAAGAATGGTTTTGGAAATGATACTTGCGTTAGAGGCCGAATTTTCAGCAAGTTTGGCAACCTCTTGGGCCACAACGGCAAACCCACGTCCATGTTCCCCTGCCCTTGCGGCTTCGATGGATGCATTGAGCGCCAGTAAATTGGTTTGGTCTGCAATTTCTTTCATGATTTGATTGACATCTTCTACTTTTTGGAAACTAGAACTCACTTCATTTAAAATTGAGTTTAAGTTTTCCATAGAATGAGTCACTAAATTACTAAACTTAGATGATTCATTAATTTGGCCTGAAATAGAATCAATCTCCACTCGCACTGATTTGACAATACCTTCTAAGGTTTGGCTTTCTTCATTTAATGTTTCGATTCGATAGTATTGGTCTTTAACAAAGGAAAAAGAGTTTTCTGTGGATTGTGCAATTTCTGTTAATGAAGCAGAGATTTCTTCAATGGAAGCGGCTTGGTTTTGCACCAGTCCATTCAAATCATTGGCAAAAATTTTCAGTGAAGAAACGGACTCGTTTAGACTTTCTCCTGTTTCTACCATTGCTTCTTTTTGTTTTTCCATAACTTTGGAATGTGTTTCCGAAGTATTTTTTCCAAGGATGGCTTCATCCCGAATCGAAATAAGAAGTCCTACCATTTTTGCAATGGTTACTGTTGCCATCATCAGAAAAAAAACTTTTACAATTTCTACAGGTAAAGAAATGGAATAAGCAAATTTATGTGTATCGTTTCGATCGACAAATTCCATTCCGGCGATCCCCGCTAACACGAGAGAACCAATTTGTACAAGAGTCAAAAGACCCCCAATCACATAAGTTTGCCTCGAAGAAAAAAGAAATCCCGAATATAATAAAATAAAAAAAGATATGATGTAGTTCACTCCATCTTTCAAAGCAGAAGAGGCAATGTCCAAATCAATGATACTTTGTCCGAGAGTATTGGAACCAATGAGAAGGATATCAATGAGAACAAACCAAAATGCATGTGGGTCCTTTTGTTTTTTTAAAAGTAGAAACTGAGTGAAGGCCACTAACCCATAAAAGAAGGTAGTGGCGAGCATCATGATGAGTTGGTCTCTGTGGAGAGAACCAAGACTCCCAAGGATACCTAAGATAAAAATAACAAGTAGAGTAGAACGGATGGAATTAATCGTTTTGGTAGCTTTTAGGTAATACGGATCCAATTGCATTTCTAAAGAATTTGAACTTAATTCATAAAAAGCAAGGATTTCCCTAGAATACGGAGAAATACTGAGAAAAACTCAAACCGTAGGCAGATGCAACAAAATTGCATTAATCCTTGACAGAATTTCCTTCTCGAAACAAATGCAACTATATTGCATTAAGGAGATTCATCCATGAAAGAAAAAATCCCTGTGACCGTCCTCTCCGGTTTTTTAGGAGCCGGCAAAACCACACTACTCAACCACATCCTATCCAACCGAGAAGGACTTCGAGTGGCAGTCATCGTTAATGATATGAGCGAAGTGAATATTGACGCGAGGCTTGTGGCCTCCGGTGGGAGTCTCAGTCGCACCAATGAGAAGTTAGTGGAGATGTCCAATGGTTGTATTTGTTGTACCCTTCGGGAAGATTTACTGATCGAGATCACTAAACTTGCCAAAGAGGGAAAATTTGATTCCATCCTAATTGAATCCACCGGAATTTCAGAACCTCTTCCCATTGCAGAAACCTTTACCTTTGAAGATGAAACAGGAGTTAGTTTGTCTAATTTGGTCACTCTAGATTCGATGATTACAGTTGTTGATGCGGTCAATTTTTTAAAGGACTTTCAAAGCCTAGATTCTTTAAGAGAACGAGAATTAGGTGCAGGAGAAGAAGATGACCGGGACATTGTCGATTTACTTGTAGACCAAGTAGAGTTTAGTGACACCATCATTGTCAATAAAATCAGTTTGTTATCGGATGAAAAAAAGAATCGGCTCCTTACCATCTTACGTTCGCTGAATGCAGATGCCGAAATTATACCCACTGATTACAGTAAAGTGCCTTTATCCAAAGTATTAAACACGGGGCGGTTTGATTTTGAAAAAGCAAGCCAGTCTCCCTTATGGTTAAAAGAACTTCGAGGGGAACATGTTCCCGAAACAGAAGAATATGGAATCAAAAGTTTTGTGTATGGAAATAGGCGCCCCTTCCATCCAGAACGATTTTACAAATGGTTGCATTCGGAAAAACCGGGAGTGGTCCGCGCCAAAGGATTTGTTTGGCTTGCCAGTAAAATGGATTGGGTGGTGTTGTATTCACAAGCGGGAAACTTATCTTCCTACAAACCAGAAGGGTATTGGTGGGCCAGTATTCCTGATGAAGAAATTCCAGATGATCCAGAAGTATTCAAAAATCTACAAGCACATTGGTTGGAACCTTGGGGAGACCGGCGCCAAGAGATTGTCCTCATAGGACGGGATATGGATGAAAAGAAACTACGTGCCTCTCTCGACAAATGCCTGCTAAGTGACAAAGAATACAAGGAAGGACCCGAAGTTTGGGCAAAGTTCGAAGATCCTTTTCCAAATTGGGATGCGATGATTGAAGAATCGGAAAATTCCGAAGAAGAAGCAACAAAAATATGAAAGTTTATTTAGGAGACGTGCCGGTGGAACTTACCGGCAAAAGACCCAAAAATGGATCTAAATGGAAGGAAAATTTTCAATTAACACCTGTTTTAAATACAGATTCAAAATTTCCAAACCTAAGACGGAGTAGAGGTATTTTTTTTATCTCAACCTTACCAAACGTAAGATCCTTTGCTTGTTCGACTCAAGTTTTAGATTTGGAAGTAGAAATCAAAAAAAGGAAAATTTCAGCGAAAATCATCCATCTTGCTTCCGATGGTAAGGACTCTTGGTTTGAAATTAAAAAACTTCATCCCCAATTAAAGGCTCATGGTTATAGCCTAAAAGACTGTGACCAAAATGAGATAAAAATTTTAAAAACAATGTTAGGTGTTGGTGTTGTCAGTTCGAATCGATTAGCTCATGGTCTCTTTGTTATAAAAGATGGAATCATTATCTCCAGTTTAATTCCAAAACAACAATACGGAACCCCGAATATTAAAAGATTTTTAAACAAACTACAAAGTTCAAAGCATTTCAACAAAACATGAACACAATTTACGAAACATTAGAAAATTTCAGCATATCAAACAATAAAGAGGTATTATTTGATATACTAAAAATTTGTAAGAATCGATGGAAATTGACGATTGTCTTTCCATCTAAACGATAGTAAAATTCATTCCTTTATCTGCCTCTCCACCTTGGATAGATGTTTCCATCCCGTCAATCCAAGGACAAACACTGCAAATACAACGAGTAAAAACCCAGTGATGTTCATTATATTTGGTTCAATGGAGTCGGAAGTAAATACGATATCGATGGTTCCGTGAAAAAGAGCAGCCATCAGGATACTGCCTCTTGAGGAATTATAAATCCAGGTCAAAAGAATGGCGCCTGTAAACAAAGACATAAACCATCCGAAAATTCCAAACACATCCATTGCCATAAAACCGGGACGATATAAAAAAAGTGGAGCATGCCATAAGGCCCATAAAAACGTAAGGATTACCGTTGAAGACAATGCGTTCCATTTTTTTTGTAACTTAGGTAAGGCATACCCTCTCCATCCAGTTTCTTCTCCAAATCCGTAAATGATAACACTGTATAAAAAGAAAGAAACAAATCCAAACTCTGGAAATTCAGAACTCACTCCCAATCCATCAAAACTAAGTTTCGAGTTATTGAAATAATTGATAATGGTAGCGAAAACAAGAAGGACAAAAGGAATAAAAATCGCAATGAAATACCAAAACCAATTTACCTTCCATTGAAACATTCGGGAAAGTAAATTTTTGATACCAACATTCCCCTCTTCTAGTTTGCTTACAATCAGCGCAGCAGTCAAAGGACCAAGTGCCCCCCATGCATGATGAAAGGGCAACACTGGTAAAAAATGAATCCCAAACTTAGGCAAATACAAAGGAAGCCAAATGGTCCAAGAGATAAGGTATGCCAAAAAAAAATACAAAGTTAACGATTTCAAATGATCTTTCCTATAATCCTAAATGATAAACAAATTATCTCGAAATTATTAATTCCTTTTGGCCCATTCATTCCATTCTTTTGCTGTACGAAATTTTTCTCCCGTCACTGCCGTGAGGGCATAATAACTGAGTTTTCTTTTTTCCGAATCATCTCCGTTGGCATAAGTTAACAAAAGAGGAATGGATTTTTTATCTTTTCGTTTGGCAATCTCTTCCATTGCTGGCCTATATACTTCGGCATTTTTTGATTTCGTTGCTTCTTCTATCACAAGCCGAGCTTCTTCTGTGGGAATGAGTGCCACTGTTGAAAGAATTTGCGGAGCCATTTTCGGTCTATCGGCTAACAGACTTTTGAGTTTGGGAAGGCTTGTTGGATCGGCGATAGAACCAAGTGCTTCCAAGGCATATACCATTAGTTTGGCATCTCCTAGATCAAGAGCTTTGATGAGATCTGGCACTGCTTCCTTGGCCCCAAGGATTCCAAGTGCCCATGCAGAACCATAAGGTCCTTCAGGAGCGCCCGATAACAAAACTTTTCGAAGCACTGGCACAGAGGCTTTGTCTCCAATCCAACCAAGGGCTTCTGCAAAACTATCCCGCTCCGGCGTAGATGATTTTTCGAGTAATTCTTCGATACGAATTCGTCCTTCTTGGTATCTTTGTCTGCCAACAATCTTTGCAGCGCTCCCCCAATTTTTAGTATCCTTTCCATTTAACAGACCAAAGGCTAACTTGGCTGCTTCTTTCGAAGGGATCGAACAAAGTACATCCGTTGCATATAGTTTCGTTTCCGCATTTTCAGAACTAAGGGATTGAAACACTTTTGAAACCACAGAAGGATTTCCAATTTCAATGAGAGCCATGGAAGCATTTTCTTTTCCCTTGCTATAAGGAAGGTTCAGTGCATTTACAAGCACTTCATTGGCATTTTTTGCTTTGATTCTACCAAGTGCCAAATAGGCAGCGGCAAGGGTGGGAGTTTCATCTTGGATTTTTGTCAGACTTAATAAATAAGATTCCGCGGCCGAAATTTTTAGTTTTCCTAGCGCCATCGCATAGGTTTTGTCTTTTTCCCGATCTTTATTTTTAAAAGCCAAACTCAAAATTTGAGATCCTACAGAACTTGCTCCTATTTGAACAAGTGCATCGACAACTTGCAAACGAAGGGTAGGATTATTATCATCTAACAAAGGATAAATTCGATTTCCCACAGAGGGATCTTTCATACGAGTGAGGGCATCCAAATATACATCTTTCGGATTTTCAGAATCGGACCACATCAGGTTGGCAATGACCGTAGAAGATGACTTGTCTTTTAAATCACCAAGTGCAATGGCTGCCCCTGCACGAACACCTGGTTCTTTATCTGATAAAAGTTTTTTTAATTTTGGAATGGCAGAACGGACTTCCCGACTCCCCAATTGGATTGTTGCTTGGGACCTTGTAAAAGGATCAGAAGAATTAAGAGCTTCCAAAAGTGATTCTGTTGGTTGTTCTTCTGACACTGATTCCATGACAGGATTTGTATCCTCTTTTGTAGGAACCGGATCACAATTCAAAAAGAGGGTCAGGGTGAAAAAAAAAGAAAGAAAAATCCAAGTCTTTTGCATGCCAGACAAATTTAGAAATGGAAAACCTAACCTTCAAGTGTTAATTCAACAGAAAAGTGTAAATTTTAAGGTTCACACTTTTCTTTTTCTCTTTAATCCTTGGGTTCGTTTTATAATGATAACAAAAATCGAATCATACTAGCACGTTCCGATACATTCAGAGCTAAAAAATAATTTTTGCTTTTTTCTGCTTCCCCACCATGCCAAAGGATCGCTTCATCCAAAGTTTTTGCTCTCCCGTCATGTAAATAACGTGCCCTTCCGTTTACCGTTCCAAAAAGCCCGATCCCCCAAAGTGGAGCTGTTCTCCACTCCGTTTCAGTTGCTTCACCATCTGATTTTCCATCGCTTAAAGCCTCACCCATATCATGCAAAAGAAGGTCTGTATAGGGACGAATCGTTTGGTTGGAAAGTTGGGCAAACGGAGTTTGATTTCCCGTTACCAACTTTTCCGTATGACATTTGTTACATCCTGCGAGGAAAAAATGTTTTTTACCATTTAAAATTGTCGCTGTATTTGGGTTACGACGGACAGGTACAGCAACTAATTGCATATATTTAGTAATGGCGATGATTTTATCTTCGGAAACCTCTGGGTTACCTCCGCCTATTGCGCTGGCACATGAGGTCTGTGTAGAAGAACAATTTTCAGAACCTAACATGGGACTTGTGATTCCAATATCACCAGAAAAGGCAGCTGAATTTTGGCGTTTGAGGCTAGGAGCATTTGCTTTCCATCCAAACCTTCCAAGAGACTTTCCACTTCCAGAAAGATCCCAAATCCAATTGGGTCTTCCGGAAATTCCATCTCCATCTAAATCCAGTGGATCAGAACGGCTAAGGATATTTTCCTCTGGAACCGACTCCAAAAGGCCAAGACCAATGACTTGTTGTGTCAACCGAACAGATGTTTTGTGATTTGGATGAAATGGACCATAACCAAGTCCACTAAATACCAAATTTGGTTTTCGAAGAGAATAAGAACTTCCGTCCTGGTATGTCCCATGAATGGTATCATATTCAAAATGGGCAGTTCCTTCGGGAGTCACACCGGCAACAGCATTGGGTTGGAACTGCGTTCCATAAACTGGCTCAGGATCATTTCCTTTTGCGCCGACACCTAATCTTACCAAGGTGAAAACCAAAGGATCTCCATCATCTTCCACTGCTCTTCCGTTTCCAACATGGCATCCCAAACAAGAATTGGTATGAAAAAAAGGTCCAAGCCCATCCCGATCAGGCAGGCTTGCAGAAAAACCAGCAGTCCATGGAACTTCAAATACGGCTTGGCCCACAGTAAATTCGGAGATTGTACTTAGTGGTGAATTTTTTCCGAACTGAAGAAAGGCACGTGCATCCGTCACAAAACTTGTCATTGCCTTTCCACCCGAAAATTCCTCTCCTTCTTCATAATCCCAGGAGTTTCGATTGGTTTGGACCAACCCAAGTAAGGCCAAACAAGAACCATCTTCACATAACTTTTTTTCTTTCTCACATCCCATAACAGATGAAGGACTAACAAAGTCAGATAAACCTACTCCCGTAGGACATGTATTCGTTTCTACAAATGCACACCCAAAATAAAAAGAGAATGATAGAAAGGAGAGAATTAAAAATTTATTCATTTGTAACAAAAGGAATCAAACATCAATTAGTCGGGAATGGTAAGAAAAATTGGTGTTGTGGCTGCCCAAGTTTCTTGGAGGTCTGCACGACCGATGGAACCTTTAAAGTTCCAACCCCAACCATACAAAGATCCTGACTTTAAAATTGCAAAATTATGAAGTGCTCCACATCCAAAGTATTGGATGTCCCTAACACCAACAACAATGTCTCCCGGGGTATACAACTTTGCCGGAGTGGTAAGACCTGTTCCTAAATTTCCACTGGAATTGGCTCCCCAACCTTTTACCGTTCCGTCACCTAGGATGGCAAAACTTTGAGTTCCGTTTGCCCATACAGAAACCACATTGTAAAGCCCTGTCACAAGTGTTGGGGTTGGAACTGGTGCAGGAGATCCAGTCCCACCAATACCTAATTGACCACTCGCAGCAAGTCCCCAAGAATAAACAGTCCCATCAGTTTTCAGTGCGAGGATATGGTCTCTACCATTAGCAATATGAACAATCCCCGATAAGGAAGAGACTTTTTTAGGAGTTGAGTTTACTTCTGTTGATGTGCCGACCACTCCATCTCCTAAATTCCCATACTGGTCTCTACCCCAAACATATACGTCACCTGACTTTGTTAAGGCTGCAGAATGTTCTGCACCTGCGATGATTTGGATCACATCGTTAGGAAGTCCTATCACAGTAACTGGATTTGCAGAATATGTTCCAGTTCCGCCGGCTCCATTACCTAATTGACCAACAGAGTTCAATCCAAAACTAACAACCGTTCCATCTGACTTTAAGACTACTGCATGGTCGTAACCATAAACACCCATTACTGCATTGGTAATTCCAGGAACTTTTCTTGGAGGATTTCTTGGTCCTGCATCTGCCGCTGCTGCCTGTAAGTCTCCAGTATTTCCCATACCCAATTGGCCACTGCTATTGGCTCCCCAAGTCCAAACAGATCCGTCTTCCGTGATAGCGAGAGAATTGTTTTGATTGAATCCGATGGAAGCGACACTAGAAATAGTCGAAAGTTTCGTGATAGTCGGATTGGTAAGATCACCAGTAGAGGTTCCGGTTCCTAATTGTCCAAAATTATTTCTACCCCAGGTGTATAGGTTTCCATTCACCACATAACCAGAGTGAGACCCTCCAGCCGCAATTCTATTTCCAAAATATGTTAGAATTGTTTTTTTAGCAGATACTCCATTTTCGTTTGTACAATGGATTTGAATTTTGTTTGCACCAAGTACTGGTTTGATGGAAAGAGAAGAAGTGACCTCCCCTTTACCAACATTGAAACTATTCTTTTCTGTTTTATTTTGTAAAACTTGGCAAACAAGAGAATCAGAAGTTTTTAAATTCAAAGTTAGATCATAAGTTTTGACAATACTTCCATCTTTCGGAGAAAGGATTTCAAATTTCGATCCGACTTGGCGTTCGTTGGCAAGAGCTACTAGAAAAATTTTCTCTGTCAAGTGAGAGACATCTTCAATGGAAGGTTCTAAGTTTTCGCTAGAAGAAATCTTAAACGATCCCAGTAGTTTCCCACTAGAATCCTTTACTAAAATCTCATAGGTACCGGAGCCTAATGATAGTTGCCAACCTCCCGTATCCGAAGTACTCGCAAGAGAACGTGAAGAAGAACCACGAAGATTTGTCGAAGAGGCAATCTCCAAACTTGCATTGGGAATGGGAATCCCGGCCCCATCGGTAAGAGTCCCTGAAATTGTGGCAAGGTTTAGGCTAAAACCAAGTAAAGCAAGAGCACTTTGGTCAGCCTCTTTCGATTTGCACTGAGTTACCAAAGTTAAGCTGAGACAAACAAACAAGATGGATCTGAGGAAATTTCTGTTTTTGTTCATAGAATCTGTTCTCCTGGGAGGGTTGACCAAGTACTGATACCGAGTCTCAAATTCATCTATTTTTTGAACGTCGTTCCTGTCAAGCACAGAGAGAAATTTCACTTCGAAGGGTGAGGATAAAAAAAAAGAGGACGGTCTGTCCTCTTTTTAGAATTCATTTTGGATAGGAGAGAGATTTATGAGTTCGGAACTTGGCTTCTCACCTCTTTCAGATTTGTGAGTTCTTTCTTCCAAAGTTTTAAATCATTCTCAGCAGAAACTTTCACATCACCAGAAGGATGTTTGTTTTCCATCCAATACTCAACCATTTGGATTCTGGATTCCAATTCGTTGATCTTAAAATCGAAATAAGCTTTTTGAGTTTTGGCGGAAGGTCTTTCCGTAGCACCCGGTTCTTCTGTTGATGGTTTCTCGGACCATTTTTCTTTGGAAATGGAAGCTGAAATACTCGCATCCATTGCTGTGAATGAATCTAACATTTCCAAATGTTCCTTCTCTTCCGACTCAGTCATTCGTGATCTGATTTCACGAGGAATGTAGAAATTTTTTGGATATTTGGCCGCAAAATCCCTCCATTCTTCTTTGATCTCTTCTTTACGATTTGGTTTTTTCTCCAAAGCAAACGGCCAAAGTACCTCAGCCTGTGCCAATTCCAATTCTTCTGGATTGGGAGCGTCGGCAAACTCCGGATCGTCAAACAACGACTTGGCGTGACTTTCCGAATTTCCGAAATCGGAATCGGTGACCTCTACTTGTTTGTTTGTTTTATGAGCTGAAAATTTCCAAACTACAAAAGCAAACACTACCAAAAGAAATCCACAAACCGAAATGATACCTATAAACCGTTTACTCATCGTTTAACCTCTTATGTAAAGATTGAAATTACCCAAGAAATTGCCTGACCAAAGATATTTTCTGTCAGGAATTTTTTCAAGTCCACTGGGTTTCTGTTGAGTGAGTCATAATACCATGCAGTGTATTCACTTACTTGTGGGATTGAGTATCCGTAACGAGTGTTAATTGCTTTGATCAACTCGTTAGCAAATAGTGAATGTCCATACATATTTGGGTGAACACCATCTAAACCGAAAACACCAGGTTGGTTAGGAAGTGGCCAATTTGCTCTTGCATTTCCTGGAGACCAACCAGATTCACTACGAATCGGTCTTCCGTTTTCTTTTAAATCGTCAAAAATCACACGCAAATCAGCAACAGCAAATCGCATTGTTGCAGCTTGTGCTTTGATTTCATTGTTCAACATATTGAGGAAGGTAGAAATTGTTGAGATCTCATTTGCATCCAATACTTGGTTTGGATCAGATACAGAGTTTCTAAAGAATGCTTTGAGTCCTGTATAGTTAGCACGTCCATTTGGATCTTTGTAGTTTTCCAAAAATGCAATAGCAGTTACGTTTGGAACAGTAAAGAGAACCCCACCTTGTAAACTTCCCATAGCAGACATTCTGCGGAAAAATTCACGGATATCTCTTTTGAATCTAGTTTCATCCAAACAATCAGTGGATGTATGAAGTGCAGTACAAAGAACATGGTTAGCGCCAGCAGATCCAAATAGGAAAGTAGGTTTTACTTTTTCCATTACTTGGGCTTGTGTTCCTGCATCACGAAGACCAAACCTGTGAAACTTGTCTGGTTCTTGACAATCTGCTACTGTCACCCAACGGTATGTATACCAATACCACTTTGCCCAGTACCATTCTTTTTCTTGTTTGGTCGCAGTGATGTCTTCACATTTACCGGAAGTTTTTAAGAGACTAGTGTATTCTGCTCCTGTAATCCCTGCATGTGTTGGCAAAGAAACTGTGGAGCCATTTCCCCCAATGATACTTTCTGCAATACAGAAAATACCGCAGTCCCACTTCAGAACATCTTCTAAGTTAACGAAGGGTCCTTTCAAAACATTGTAAGAAACGGAAGCACCTGCTTGTTTGCTCACAAGGACTGGATAAGCCCAATCTTGTGTTTTTTTCTCTACGGTGACACCGAAGAAACCTTGGCTCAGGGAATCCCCTACGACTCCTACACGTTGGAACATTTGGCTTTGTGTCTGCGCAGAGAGAGATCCTGCGAAAACCAAGGACAATGCCAATCCTAGAATTCTATTTGTGTTCATATTTCCTCCCAATCGGAACATTTTTAACATATTTTAAACAATTGCCACATAATTAAGGCTTTTTGAACAAGTGTCAAATAATTTATTTCCGAACCATTGAGATTTTTTGAACAAAGTTCATCAACTGATCAGAAGTTATTACTCTGATAAATATCAACCCAAGATAAAAATAAAACCGTTTGCTCTCGACACTGGCTTTACGAACGTTGTTTAAATGACAATGAGAACTAATCTCATTCGCAAGGAGATATACCCTTAATGACGTCGATGCGAAATCTTACATTCGTACTTTCACTTGGCCTTGTGCTAAATTATTGTACTCCTGAATCCGAAAATTCGGAAGCCGGCATTCTGGCTGCTCTAGCACTTGCAGGCAGTTCACCGAGCCAATCAGCCTTCCTAGAAACCTACTCGCAAATCGCATTTCAAAACTACAGTGATGCATATACAGATGTAGTGGCACTAAGGCAAAAAGTGACAACTTTCACAGCAAAAGCCTCCCCTACTCTTAGTGAACTCAATGAACTAAAAACACTTTGGAGAAAGGCAAGACGGAGTTACTTACAAACGGAGATCTTCCGTTTTAGCCAAGGTCCAATTGATAACCCTAGTCTTACCGGAGGGCTGGAACTAGAGCCACTCATGAATGCTTGGCCTTTGGATGAAGGTTATATCGATACTGTAGTTTTAGCCGGAACTATCACTAAACAAGGATTAATCGACGCAAATGAAGGAGATTGTTCTGGTGGGAACTGTCCTGATGGAGATACAGCAAAAAATATTTCTGTAGGTTGGCATGCCATTGAATATCTGTTATGGGGTGCGGATGCAGCAAATAACTTCACTCCAGGAAATACCATCACCCAAACCAACTTCACAACTGCCAATGGAGCAGGAAATGCAGCGGCAAAACGATCAGCCTATCTTTTGTTTGCCACGGAAATTATGGAAGCGCAACTTCTCCAGTTGAAAAATGCCTGGGATCCTAGCGTCTCGAACGCCTATGTCACAAAATTCAAATCAGGCGCAAATTCTTTTGAAAATGTTCTACGAGGCATTGCAAAATTTGCTGGTGGAGAATGGGGTGGAGAAAGAATGACGGGTGTATTCGGCGGAGAGCAGGAAGAAGAACACTCATGTTTTTCAGACAATACAAAAGCCGACTTTTACTACGATGCGAAGGGTCTCGATAATCTTTTTAACGGAACCTATACTGGATCAAAGACCATCACAGGATATGGACTAAAAAATCTACTTGGAAAAGAAACAAGCTATATTAACGAACGAATTGGTACAGCTGAACTATTTTGTTTGAATGAATTCACTGAAGATGTTTCCCTTAACCAAGCTTGCAATAGTTCCATCATTTCCAGTCGTTTTGATCGTATGATTGCTACAGTCAATGTATCTGGTTCAGCAACTGAAAATGCAGACTACAACATCTTTCGCTATCAAATCCAACCAGCAGTCCAGGAAATTGCAAAAGCAATGCAAAGAGCAGCTGCAAGCTACGGAGTCTCCATTGGAGATGATGGATTAGTCCTCGAATAAACAAAAATATAAAAATGAAATCAAAACACCTTATCCTACTGACAAGTATCATCCTGATTTTTTCTTGTAAAAAAAAATCAAATGATGATGAAACCAACGCTCTTATACTTGCCGCACTTATATCTTCTCCTCAATGTTCTACTGGAGATCTTTTAAACGATCCTTGCGAACAGTTCAGTGGTGGAGACACCACAACATTTGATTCTACTGAGTCAGCTTTTGATTTAGAAGCAGCCAATGTCACAGATTCCAAAAGATCCATCGACTTCCAAGATGGAAACGCCAACTTCAATCGCACTTGGCTTCCTTCCGGAAACTCTTCTGTTGCAGGACTTGGACCTGTATTTAACAATCGTTCTTGTCAAGGTTGTCATGTCAAAGATGGAAGAGGAAGACCACCAGCTGATGGAACTAGTTTATCATCGATGCTGATTCGATTGAGTATTGCCGGTACCAATCCTACGACAGGTGGACCCGTTGCGATGACCAATTTTGGAACCCAATTGAATACAGAAGGAATTTTGGAGTTTGGATCGGGAACACAAATTCCAAAAGAAGGGACTGTCACCATTACGTATACGGAAGAACCTGGAAGTTTTCCCGATGGAGAAACGTATTCACTTCGTAAGCCAAGTTATACGATCACTTGGAACGTGGGAGGTGGAGCGACACAAATCAATGTCGCAAATCCTGGCCAACCCTATCACCCAACGAGTAACCCATCAGGGTCTTATTTTATTTCTCCAAGGACTGCACCAATGGTTCCCGGACTTGGACTTTTAGAAGCCATTCCCGAAGCCACCATACGTTCGTTTGCTGATGTTTCCGATTCCAACGGAGATGGAATTTCAGGAAGACCCAATCTTGTTTGGGACACAACCCAAGCCAAATCATTCCTAGGGCGATTTGGATGGAAAGCGAACCAACCTAACTTAAACCACCAAAATGCAAGTGCTTTCCTCGGTGATATTGGCCTCACAACTCCAGTGTTTCCTTCGGAAAATTGTGCCACAGGACAAACACTTTGTTCTGCCAGTCCGACTGGAAATGGAACGAATCCAGAAATTTCCAGTGATCGTTTGGCGCGTGTGACTTTCTATACAAGTTTAGTCAGTGTTCCAGGCCGTCGCGGTTGGAAAACGGAAGATGTTAGAAAGGGAAAAGAATTATTTATACAAATTGGATGTTCTTCTTGTCATATTCCAAGAATCAAAACAGGAGACCATTCTATCCCAGAAATTGCAAACCAAGAAATACGACCATACACCGATTTACTTTTGCATGACATGGGAGATGGCCTCAGTGATTCTAGATCCGATTTTTTAGCAACAGGTAATGAATGGAGGACAACTCCTCTTTGGGGGCTTGGCCTTATCGAAAGAGTCAATGGCCACGAACTTTTGTTACATGATGGTAGAGCAAGAGGAATTCAGGAAGCAATTCTTTGGCATGGCGGCGAAGCGGAACAAAGTAAAAATAATTACAAAGCTTTACCAAAAGAATCTAGAACCAAAATCATTAGTTTTCTCAAATCATTATGAAGCGAATTAAAAGTTTTCCAAAGTTTTTTATTTATGGGTTCTACATATTTTTATTTAATTGTGGAATCCAATCAGATGGTGCTTCCGAAAAAGCACAAATTTTAGGTTTAGTTGACAGTTACCTAAGAACCTATACTACTTCTAGTTTGCTTCTGGATATTTCTAATAACTTAATTATCCCAAAGTATACAAACTTAGATAACAAAGTATTGGCCTTACAAACTGCTGCGACCGCATATGTTGCCACAACAGATACCACAAACTTAAACCTAGTTAAAAATGCTTGGATTGATGCGGATTTAGCCTACCGGCAAATTGAATGGGCCTATTTTGGACCAGCATACATCCCCTATAATGTGTATCTGTATTTGGATAGTTTTTCAAAAGCTTTCCCGATTGATCCAACATCCATAGAATCAAAAATCACATCCAACTTAGCTCCGAATGGTCTACGAGTGGATGGATTGGATGCAGTGGAATATCTTCTTTTTAAAGACAATGCGACAACCACCAATGCAGCATTTGGTGATGCCAACAGAAAAATCTACTTAACCAAACTGATCCAAGACATTAAAACACAAACAGGGTTACTTATTTTCCATTGGGACAAATCAAGAAGTTCATCTTTTTATTACTCTTTTACCAATGCAGGGAAAGGAAGCAGAGAGTACCCAAATACAAAAGATGGACTAACCGAACTAACAAACCAAATGGTATTTTTTTGCAATACCATAGTTGATATCAAAATTGCGGAACCATCAGGATTAAGGGTAACCAATTTAGGAGTCAAAGATATTACGAAAGTAGAAACACCATACGCAAATTTATCTTTAGATTCTTTATTACAAAACCTCCAAGGTTTTTCTGATATTGGGGATGCGGGCTTGTATAAATTTTTAGCCCTAAGAAGTGACACTGTAGTTCCGAGACTACAAGAACAAATTAAAGTCACTACCTCTTCTGTAAACTCTGTAAAAACAAAATATGGAACCTTACAAAATGCAATTACTACAGGAAACCAAGACGTTGAACTGATGCTAGGTGATTTTAAGAGACTAAGAGTAATCATTAGTACGGAACTCATCAGTGCACTTGGTGGAACCATTGGAGTTAGCTCAAATGACGGTGACTAAATATTTATCCAAACCTGTTCCTTCATTATCTCTCCATTTTTTTCGCATTGGGTATGGTTTTGCAACGACCATCTTAATCATTCGATATTTTTATTTTGGATGGATTCATTCTTATTTTATTAAACCAACATTTTACTTTAAACACTTTGGTTGGGAATGGATCCACCCACTACCTCCTGTATTTACTTATCTATTGTTTGCAATTTTACTTATTTCTGCCCTTGGGATTTTCCTTGGGTATTTTTTAAGATTCAATCTGTTCGTTTTTACGATTGGTTTTACTTGGTTTCATTTTTCAGATGCAACAATCTATTTAAACCATTATTACCTAATTTCCTTACTTGGCTTTTTACTTTGGTTATCTCCTGTTTCCAAATCCAATTTGCCTATCCTTCAATGGAAGAAATGGATCCAGAATGTAGATCCCATACCTAAATTATGGTTATATGCTTTTCGAATTCAAATGGGACTTGTTTATTTTTTTGGAGGAGTTGCCAAACTCCAACCAGATTGGTTGTTTGAAGCTCTGCCTTTAAAGTTATGGTTGTACCAATCTGAAGGGAAATTACCTATCCTTGACCCCATCCTTGGACTTCCGGTCACTGCATTTTTATTTTCTTGGATTGGAGTTATATTTGATTTATCAATCCCCTTTCTTTTGTGCACAAAAAGATTTCGTTTTTATGCATGGCTTGTTGTATTATTTTTCCACTCCTTCACATCTTTTCTTTTTCCCATTGGAATCTTTCCGATTGTGATGAGTCTTTCGTCTCTGATATTTTTTGAACCAAATTGGCCAAAAACTTTCTTAACAAAATTTCTGAAACTGAATTTAGGAACCGATAATTCGAAATCTTCCATAATATCCAAAGAAACAGAATTACAATTTGGTTTTAAAGAATATCTGCTAATCACCTATCTAACATTGCAGGTCACAATTCCTTTTAGACATATTCTTTACCCTGGACAAGTCATTTGGACAGAGGAAGCAATCAAATTTTCATGGCAAGTGATGGTGGCAGACAAAGTTGGCCGAGCTGTCTTTTTTGTTCAGGACAAACCAATCTATCCCAAAGAAGAACTAACGGAATACCAATACAGAATGATGGCCATCCAACCAGAACATATCTTGCAGTATGCCAAACACTTACAAAAAAAAGAGATGGAACTCACCGGTGCCAAAGATGTGCCAGTGTATGTTCAATCGGATGTATCAATCAATGGGAAGCCTGCTAGGCCACTTTTCCCACCTAACGAAGATTTAACTAAAATCAATGTAAATTTTTTCCCTTTAAAAGGACTCCTTCGATGAATTTCTTTCACTTACGCACAATTTTACTTTTATATCTGATCTTAACTTGGAACTTTGCTATTTTTTCCCAAAACAATACGGAAGAACAAGAATCAAAACCTCAAAAAAATGAGGGGATTCATGTCATTGGTAACAAAAAAGAAGACTTAAAAAAAATTCCAGGTTCCGCCTACATCATTGATAAAAAGTATTTAGAAGAAGCATCACCCACTGATCCCATGGAGGCTTTACGAAGATCCCCCGGTGCCAGTGTTCGTTTCCAAGATGCGGCTGGACTCACACCAAACATTGGTTTTCGAGGTGTGAGCAATGAAGAGTCTAGAAAAACTTTAATTTTGGAAGATGGAATCCTCACATCACTTTCACCTTATGGGCAACCAGAAAGTTATTACTCTCCATCCATCGAAAGAATGGAACGAATTGAAATCATCAAAGGTTCAGGTTCCATTTTATTTGGACCAAACACAATCGGCGGGATCGTAAACTTTGTCACCAAACGTCCGCCAGTCGAATCAACCTTTTATACCAGAAATGTGGGTGGAGAAAACGGATACCTTTCCACTTACAATTCTTATGGAAAAAGTTTTGGATCCAGTGCTTTCGAAGTATCTTTACTCAGAAAACAAGGGAATGGATTTCGTAATTACCAAAATTTTGATGTGACGGAAGGAAACGTAAAGTGGATTCAAGATTGGAACGAAAACCATAGTACAACTATTAAGTTAGGGTATCATGTCCAAAATGCACAATCAACTTATTTAGGACTGTCGCAAGGACTCTTCCGGATGGATCCTAAAATCAATCCTGCCGAATATGATGAAAAACAATTAAACCGAAGCCAATCCATCATTTCCCACAATTGGAAACTTTCTGATGATCATACACTCATTATACGAGGATACTTTTCACAAGCAGAACGAAACTGGGCTAGACAAGATTTTTCATCTGGAAAATCAGCTACAGGTGGTTATCTGAATGCCCCTCTAGATACACTTCGCACTTATTCTCCTGGAATCATCGGGAATCGACCTGGTGATACAATTTATATGCGTGAATCGTATATTAGCCGCGATCAAGCTTTTATTGTTGGAGGGGTGGAAACAAAACTAGAATCTAAGTTTTCTACGTTCGGAATCAAACATGAAACAGACCTTGGTGTTAGAGTCCATGGTGAAAATAATTTAACCCAAACCAATGTAAAAAAAACTGATGATCCATTAGGTTATCTTTCTAAAGCAATCATCCAAGAAGAATCTATCATAACAAATTTGGCACAAACTTCCTTACCAAACTTCAATCTCAATCGACAAGAAAGAAAGATAGAAGCTTTTTCCACTTACTTTCAAGACAGAATCCAAATCTCTGAAAACTGGAAACTCATTCCAGGCGTACGTTATGAAGAAGTGAGACAAAAAGCCATTACCACAAGAAGACAAGCAACCCAAGAAGATTACCGACTCGGGGCCGTTTTGCCAAATGATGTCTCCGTGAATCGCCGAAGTTCCAGCGAATCAAGAACTCATATCATCATTCCTGGGCTTGGGATTACCTATGATATTACAAAAAAGTTAATTTGGTTTTCAGGTGCCCACAAAGGCTTTTCACCACCTACATTTGGAACCTCTTTTAGCCCCCAAGGGAACGATTATCGCCTAAAACCAGAAACATCTACAAATTATGAAACCGGGATTAGAGGGGATATCACTTCCTATCTATACACAGAACTTGTTGGATATAAAATGTATTTTCGCGACCAAATCATCAACGTAAATGAAGTTGGCGGTGAAAATGGGATAAGACCAGCAAACACTGGTTACTCAACTCATACTGGAGGGGAATCCGTCATTGTCTGGGACCCAGCAAAAATGCAAAAGTCAGAATGGAGAGTCCCTATCGAGTTTATTTATTCTCGTATTGAAGCAAAGTCGAGAAGTTTCAATCCATTCCCAGTTTCGCAAACAAGTGATGGAAAAGAGACAATTGAAATTTTGCCTGCTTATACCACAAACAACTACCAGTACATTCCAACAGACACAACGGGAAATTATTTGCCTTATGTACCAAAAGAAACAATTACTACTGCCGTAAGTGTGTCCTCTCCCCAAGGTTATTATGGTCGATTGGAATACCAATACATTGGGAAACAATACTCCGATTTACTTAACACTAAAGATGAATCAGAAGATGGTAATAAAGGAGTCATACCCAAGGTAGAATTATGGAATACTAGTTTAGGATATCGATCCCCAGATAAATGGTCGGTGTTTATCAATGCAAAAAACATCCAGGACAAACAATATGTATCAGGGCGTTTGCCAACAGGAATTCAACCAGGACCTTTCCGTCAAATCAATGTTGGATTCACTTTGGAGTTATAAACTTCCGCAACATCCATTACGTTTGCTTGTGGATAATTGACAGGACAAGAAAGGATAGAGGAAAAATTAGTTTCGATTTTTCCATTTGAATCAGACAATCCAACAAATTGGCAGATAATTTCCATTTCTTGTTCATCAACTATCACCTCTCGAATCATTAGATATTCAATAAAATCAAGTCGATCCGAAACGTCTGCGATAAATAACCCGTCTCTGAGTATGTCCGTCAATCGATTGACATTTCTTCGACTTGGAGTTTTTTCCCTTTCTTCTTTCGGAGAGAATTCTCGTAACTTCGCATTGGCATACTCTTCCCATCTATGGATTGTTTTAAGATTACTTTCCAATTGAAATAAAAATCCAGGAACCGATTCTTTTTTATCAAAAACCACTAACATACGTAAGTATTGATATAAATTTGGGTTACGATACAAAAGACGTTTACAATGAATCGAATCAATTTTTTCAAAGATACGAAGAAAAGAATCTGTATTTTGGTCTCCAGACTCTGCAATTGAAGATTCAAAATACTCTTCCCATTGTTTAGCATTTAGATTACTGAGTAAGTTTAATTGAAATGTTACGTCCTTTTCAACCATCGGTTCATTCAGCAACAATTCCAAACTTTTCTCTGAACTAATAATTTTTGCCCAAATAGAAAAATAATAATCGGGAGTGATATTTCCTTTTTTAATGTATTTTCCAAATCCATAGTATACGGCTTTACAAATCAAGTTGACCGGCATGTCAGAATGATTGATTAAATCTTTTAAAACGTCTTCTTCACGAAGTATCCAACAATAACTGCAAAAATATTCTACTAGTTCATCTACTTCAAAAAGGATTTCTAAATATTCATGTAGATTTGGCGTCGTTAATAGGAATTCAAACGATTCCTTAGCGTGTTGGGGTGAGCTCTTTTTCCAAAAATCGTAAACCAAAACTTCCATTAAACCACCCTTAAACCCTCACATACCAAGTGACGAAAGAAAAAGAAGACTTTTTAAAAAAGAAACTTTGAATTAGAAGAAAAAAAAGAAATTTTTTAAAAAATGCAAAAATCGACTTAAAAACCGATAAACTGGAATGGTTTTAAATTCTAAGGCTAAAAGTATTTCCCCACCCGATCGTAGTTTGCGAGAGCAGAAAGGATGGTTGTTTCTTCCCAATCATCAAGAACAGCCCCATTTCCACTCAAGTAGGCCAAAACATCCGCGCGGTCTGGCGAAGGGAGTTTTTTTAGCTCTCGCAAAACGAGAGATAAACGATCGGGATTTCTTTTATTTGGTGCAAGTTTTCCTTCTGATTGAAAATCAAACTGTTCACCCAATTGTTGGCAAAAGGTTTCCCAAACATGAATTGAATCCAAAATCGACTCCAATCGAATTCTGTTTTCTTTTTCTTTGGGAGATTGTTCTGCTAATTTTCTTTTACCAGAAACCATCATCATTCTTAGGTAATAATAGAGTGTATGGCTGTTCAAAAGTATTTTTCTGATTTCATTTTCCCGAAGATTCGAAAAAATACCAAGTAATGCCTGCATTGTCATATTATTTTCTTCTAATATATCAAAATAGGCTTCCCATGTTTGTGGATCTAAATTAGACAATAAATGAATTTTCAGAGTAGGATCTCTGTCCATTTCCTCTGCGAGAGATAAAATTCGTAAACTTTGCGCAGAATCAAACAAAGATCTAATTTGCAAAAAATAAGCATTGGAATCAAAATTTCCGGTTAAAAATTGTTTTCCATAGCCGAAATAAATAAACCTCATTAGAAGTTCTGGTGTTAGGTTGTCGTCATTTAAAAAGCGTCTTGAACCTTCTTCAGAACGAAGAAGCCAGAGATATTCGAAAACTAAATCGCAAAACCCTTCTTCTGCCATCATATGGTCAGCCAAAGATTTTAAGTCGGTTCCCTGCTCTACAGATTGAAAGAAATCTAATAGTTCTTTTGGTGATGCATTTTTCCAAAATTCAGATGCCTTCCATCGCATACCAATTTATAGATTTTAAAAACTAAGTGTCAATTGAAATTTAGAAAGATTCAAGTTTCAGTATATTAATACACATTCCAGTAACTACTTCGTAACAAATTGCCACAGATCTTACCATTAGTGCCCGGATCAATGACGAATATTTGATTTTCTGTATGTGGTATTGTATATATTTTTCCGTTAGGTGACAAGACTGCATCGCCCCATTTGTTTCCACCGGCAATACCTGAATTAAAGGTTGTGGAAACAAAGGTATCTGGATCAAAAGCAATGAAATCGGTGATATCAGCAGGAATTGTATAGATCCTTCCATCGGCAGCTAAAACACCACCCCTCCATTTTGCCGAAGCAACGACAGGGGATACCCATAAATTCAAAGCATCAGAATTGGGATCGATAATCAAAAATTCCGTGTCGTTGGAAGGGATACCAAATATTTTTCCGTTAGGTGCAAGGACTCCATGCCTCCACTTTCCAAGACCGGCTTTTGGACTTGGGATCACATAACTTTTTTCAGAAAAAGGATCCAATACAAAAATATAATCGATATCAACTGGAAATGCATAAATTTTACCATTGGGGGCCAAGATAGCACCTTCCCACATATTCGTAAGAGAAAGTGGAGAAGGAATTGTTCGAATAGCATCCGTTTGTGGGTTAATCACAAGAATTTTATTGGAGCTCATAGGAATTCCATAAATCATTCCATTGGGTGCAAGCACTCCCCCTCTCCATTTCCCAAGCCCCAATTCTGGTGAAGGTAAAAAATAAGTTCGGCTGTTGAATGGATCAACCACAAGAATGGAATCAGCATCCCTCGGTATAAAATAAATTTTTCCATTAGTTGCATAAACACCTCCTTCCCATTGAGCAGTGCCACTTGCCCCCGTTGCCAAAGTAGCGGTTTCATTTGTCAAAGGATTGATCACGAGAACATCGGATTGATTGTATGGTGCTGAATATATTTTTTGGTTATCGCCAAGAACCCCACCTAACCACTTCGCAGTACCTGCATAAGGAGGAGTAAAACTACTGAAGGTGACTCCTGTTGATCCAAGAGAGATTTGTTTTCGCATCTCTTCTGAAACATATTTCCATCGCCTGGGTTGGATGATGGCCAGTGGATCCATTTCACAAATGGATCGATTCGGTGCCCGAGATCCACAGAACTCTCGATCGTCGTCAACAAGGATCCTTGCTAAGTAAAAATCTCGAAAGGATTCCGATTTTGGATCACAACCATTCTCTAAATTTGGAAATTTGCAGGAATAAAATAAGAAGCCCGCGATACATCCAAAGTAAAATAAAACTGTTGTTAGAGATGGTTTCAATTTGGTCGGTCTCTGTTGGAGATAAAAATAGGAAGACACTGATAAATTGTCAAACGAAAGAAATTTCCAAGGACTTATGCAGAATCATTTTATAGATTTAAGTTTCTAATGGAAACATATGTTCACTTGCACTGGATTCTCTTGCGTAGAACCACGTAAAATCTTCTTGTCATCAGGGGAGAAAGATTCTAAGCTTTGAAAGGATCGTTTGCACTCCCGTTGCCAAGAATGAAGATATTTACCTATTTTCCGACTGCTATGTTACTTCCCTTTGTGCAAAAATATCTCATCATCGAATCAAAAGATGGGATTGAAAATCGAATTTTACCTAACCCAAACTTAGTTTTATCCTTTCAACTACGAGGGAATCTTCGTTCATTCGAATCAAATACTGTTTATGATTTGCCTCGCACAGGGATTGCAGGCCTCAGAAAAACGGCAAGAAAGATCATCTATCCAAAAAATTCATCAGCTTTGTTAGTCATTCTTACGGGAATCGGTGCAGCAGGTTTTTTCGGAGAACCAATTTCTGAATTTTATGGAAAAACAATCGCTTTAAATAATTTCATTTCCAATCGTTTGATAGAAAATTTGGAAGAACAATTATTTTTTGCAAAATCAAATGAAGAATGTATACTGTTAGTTGAAGATTTTTTAATTCGAAACAAAAAGAATAGAACGATTGATCCAAGTATCAATACAACTCTTCAGAAAATTAATTTGTCAAAAGGACAAATTAAAATGAACGATATCAAACAAGGATTACCAATTAGTCTCGACTCACTCGAAAAAAAATTTAAAGAAAGTATTGGGACCACTCCAAAACAATATGCGAACCTTCTTCGAATTCACACTCTGATCAGGTCATACACAAACGAAACCAATTTGACAAATCTTGCTCAAAAAGCCGGTTATTTTGACCAGTCCCATTTCAATAAAGAGTTCAAACTTTTCACAGGAGAATCGCCTAAACTTTTTTTCAAAAAACCGCAAATTTGGTAATCCAACCCCTTTTCTGATTTTTTACAAGTTTTGAGATCCAATTCCTTGTAATATAAAAAAAGGATACAATCCAAATCTGAGGAAACCATGAACCAAATTCTAATTGATCGATTCCAATTGCCTGTTGAATCCAAAGGAACATTTTTAGAAAGAGCCAAAATCAATCGTGATTTTATCAAATCATTAGAAGGATTTTGTGAAGACCAAGCGTTTATCCGAGAGGAAAATGGGATGATCCAATTTGTGACCATCGCCATTTGGAAAGACAAACAATGTTTAGAGAAAGCAAAAGAAATGGTCTTTTTAGAATACAAAAAACAAGGATTTGTGATGCCAGATTTTTTAAAAACCAACTCGATCCAAATTGAACGAGGTATCTACGAGATGATGGAATAAACAACAAAATGATTCCATATTTTTTCATTAAACAACTGTTTTATGAATGACAAAAATTTGGAATCGAATACATACAATACAACAATGTTGTTTTGCAATAATCAAAAATCAGCAAGACGTTTACCTCATACATTCATTAAGCAATTATTGCAAATTTTTCTAATACTAATTTGCTCTACTCGTTGCAACAATCTTAGTGAAAAACCTGACAACTACGAAGAACAATTTTTGATTCAATTTAGTATTTTTATTTTACCTATTTTTGTTGATCATTGCCCACCCGCTGAATTTGAAATTAAAAAGAACATTGAATATCCCATTACTCTACAGAAAGGAAATTCAACTTGGTTCAAGTTTTCACCTGAAGGAAATGTCGCTCCCCCTGAAGAATCAAAAGATTACTACTTTACAGTCACCAAGGACACCAATACTTCAGTCACGTTAAGAAGTTGGATTTCTTGCAGAAATTTTTCATCTCCGTCAAGAGATGCTATATCACCCTTTTCCGAAACTGCAACAGAGATAAAATACAAAATTGATCGCTATTCGTTGCAATTTGCAGGTAATAATCGATATAGGCTAGAACTAAATTCCGAAAACCAAGCGACCATTATTGTGAAACAAAACTAATGAATATTGAATCTATATTTTCCACTCGTTTCTTGTTTTTTACATTAAAAAAAATTGTACCTATTTACTTCTGCATATTGACTTTATATACTTGCGGTGAACGTTCAGACGAGGTAAAGGCAGATCCTCTCGTACAATTGTTTATGATTGATTTTGCAAGTAAATATTACTCGAACTCTTGTCAACACCCAGCACTAACATTGAAAAAAGGAGAAAAATACCAAATTAAATTAAAGTTAGGTGAGGAAACCTGGTTTCAATTTTCACCAGAAGGAACGACTCCCCACGCAAATACCCCAAGCCCAACATCAAATTACTCATTTTTCATTCAGAAAACACAAGAAACACAAGTTATATGGATCACTAGTAATTCCTGCCTGACTTCAACATCTTATACATATGAACGAACTCCCATTTCAAGCATACAAACTGAAATTAAGTTTGAACTATGGAACTCAGATTTCAATAACTACAAAAACCCACCTCCATCAAAAAATGGATACTATGTTAAATTCATATCGGGAAATCCAGATATCACGATTCGATTTGAATAAAAAGAAACAGGTATTTACATTTTTATGATTAAGTAGAAAAATTGAACAATAACTTGGATTTTAATTCTTTATAAAACTCTCTACCCATTTTGAGTTTAGTTCCAGTTTTTAGTTCTACTTGGTAAGAACCTCCTGCGGAAGTAATAATGGTTTTGATATGTTTTTCATTTACAATGAACGATCTGTGAATTCTGGAAAAATGTGTCGGTAAAACCTTTAATAGAGATTCAAGACTTTTGTTATGTACAATCATCTCTCCATTTTTTCGATAAACTTTTACTCGTTTGTCAAAGGATTGTAAATACAGAATGTCCTTAATTGCAACTAACGACAAACTGTGATCTTGTTTTACACCAAGATACTTTGTTTTTGTTTGCCCATTGTTAGTTTGGAACTTACCGAGTGCTTTCGTAATTCTTTCTTTATGAATTGGTTTGGGCACAAAGTCGAGAACTCCATACTCAAAAGCCTGGATTGCTTCTGCCGTATTTCCCGATGTGATGATCGTCAAAAAGGAGGCAGCAGAAGTTTCTTTAAGCAAATCAAATCCAATGTCACCATCCAAATTTAGATCCAAAAACAGAAGATCAATTTCATTTTCCTGAATGAAACATTGAGAACCAATCAAAGTTTTTTCAATACGTAAGGACGAAATTTTTGATCCAAGAACTTCACGCAAAATACGTTCCAATCCTCTTGCCGCCACAATTTCGTCCTCAACGATTAAAATTCTCAAAACTTAAAACCTACTCCTAATACTGTTCCAGTCGATATTGAACATTTGATAAATTGACAAATACTCCTACCATTGCTTGGTAAGAATTTAGCGTACGCATTGAAAATTGGTCAGCCTTTAAAAACTCTCTATAATAATCAACTTCCGCCTTAATTCCAAAATAACGTCCTAAATAAATATTAAGTCCAGCACCCAATCCTACAATACTCCCAATTCCACTTGTGATTTGGTTGCTATAAACAAACCTGTCATGTGAATTTCCTGAATGGGCTTCGCCTGTAAAGGAAACAACCCCTGCCCTTGCCGCAAGATATGGATCAAAAAAGTTTTTTGGGATGGGATGGTAGGTAGCAAGGAAACTCATCGAATTTCCCCGATAAATCGTTCGTTCTCTCGGAAATGGATCCACATATTCTTTGTAATATGATAAACCAGGAATTACATCTTGTCTTTTTGCTTTCATTGAATTTTGCATGACAGTAAATCCAAGGCCAATTTTTTCTTTCCATCCATATTCAAAATCAAACTGAGAAGCAACACCGGGAGTGTATGTGGGTTTAAAATACAATCCTGGCTGGTCATTTCGAATCAATCCTTGAGGGTAATAATCCTGGCTTACTTCTTTTGTTACAATCTTATATTGTAAAGTGCTATCATAGTTTTTTTCATGGCTGATAAAAGATCCACTAGGTGCAAGTGTCCCTCCTCCCATAAAACTAATCAAAAAAGCTCCTTCATAAAAACCAGGTGGATATTTTAGTTTTGCATAATATTTTTCTAATTCTGAATTGGTCTTTGTTGTTTCCTCTGGGACTTGTGTAACAAGAGGTTTATCATCTTTTTTATTCACAGGATCTGCAAAACTAATATTTGCAGCAAACAGAAGAGAGGTGATTGTTAATATTTTTGTATTCATCTTTTTATCCTTTTGGGTAGGATAATGAAGATAAAAAAAAATGCAAAGATACCGGAGCGAAACGCACTATATCGGTGCGAATGACACTGTTTATTCTATTAGTGTGATTGTATTTTCCCAACCTCCCATTACGACCTTTGAATTAAAATCCCATTTATTGGGAAACGCTTCCTGCAACCTGGACTTTATGTATTTGATCCCTGTTCCTAATGAATCCGATTTTGTTGTTGGTAAACCATCATTGAACAAAATGTATTTGGTTTTGTTTTTATCTTTCTTTTTCTTTAAAGTAAAGGTTCCAGAATTTTTTCCTTGGTAACCGTGTGTCACACCGTTTTCCACTAATGTCAACAAAACAATAGGTGGAATTACATCTTTGGAACTCACCCCTTCTGTTTTGAATTCAAATTTCGATTCTTTCCGTAAACTCATGATTTCTAAGTAACGTTTACAAATTCCAACTTCTTCGTTTATAGAAATAGTTTTTCGATTGGTTAATTTTAAAATCGCTCTCAATTCATCAGACAAAGCAGTTAATAATTGTTTTGCCGTTTCTGGATCTTCATCCAACCAAATGATGGTCGCGTTGATTGAATTTAGTAAAAAATGCGGATGGATGTTGTTTTTTAATAATTCCACCTCTAACCTAGAAGAAACAAGTTTTGCATCCTGCAATTTGGCCTTGTATGTGACCATCCTTCTCTCTGCTTTGTTCTTTTCGGAATTAGCAAGTTTGATTTTATAAGCAAGGCCCAAAGATAACAAACACATCTCGATCGCAGAACCTGCTTGCAAACCATATTCTGTGACTATGTTTGCAGGTAATATTCCAAATCCTTTTAGAGAATAGATCCCTACACCAAATAGAAGTGCCACCCATGCGATTAAAAAATACCTTGCAGGTTTGTACCCTTTGTCCCAACAAACAACGGCTACAAGAAAAACCGATACGGCAAATGACATAACTAAAGATGCTAATAAATAAATATTCACATAATAGGAAAAGATGAAAGAAGATAACATTAGAAATAACATCATCCCCATTAAGATAAAAATTATTTTATCCCAAGTCGGAGTATTTTTTTTGGTATTTAAAAAACTCCTTGTGAATTGAAGACCCCAAAATAAAGAAAAACCTCCCACAAAGGGTAAACTTACGTTTGCCCAATACGGCGAATTAGACCAAAAAATCTGAAACGCCAAACCATTTAATACTGATTGTGACAATCCATATAAACTAATGTACAAAAGGTAATACAAATACCCCAAGTCCCGTAACATAAACAAAAGGATTAAATTATAAATGACGAGAACAAATAAAATTCCATAATAAATCCCAAGAGATAAATTTTCTTTTTCTTTGAGTTTTAGAAATCGTTCATGCGAATACAAAGTGATGGGGAATTGCACCGTCCCTTCACTTTCGAACCGAAAATAATATGAATTACTTTTTTTAGTTTGGAGTTTGATTGGGAAAATAAAACTTTTTTCTTCTAAAGGCCTTTGAGAGAATACATAAGAATCTCCAGTTACCGTTTGTTTCCAGGTTTTATCTTTTTGTTCGTAAAAATCAATTTTATCCAACAAAGGATAGGAAACATGAATGAACCAATCACGTTCATTTGCTTCATTTTGTAGTTCGAACCGAACCCAATATATATTTTTTGTAAAACCAAAATTGGGAGAAAGAGACTTACTCTCATGAAAACGATTTGATTTTCGCACTTCTTCAAAAGTTAAATTTTCATTTGGCGGAAGTGTTAGAATTTCCATATGAAAACCTAACGGATACTCACCGACCCCGCTTTTCAAAATAGTGGAATACCGGGACTGCATAGGTGACGCCAAAAGAGGACTAACACTAATAAAAAGAAAAACCAAACCTGCCAAAAGTCGAAACATTGCTGACAAAGTTTGGTTTTATTAATATTTAATGTAAAGTAAAAGTTTAATATTCTTTAATTTCTATATTAAATTCATAGTTTAATTTCCATTAGTGGGCCAAATATTCATCAAAATACTGATTCTTATTTTTGGTTAAGAATTCTTTCCTGATGGCCTGGATACACAAACTTTGGTTTGTTTGTCTCTGCCAATTTTTTCAAAAATTCTAAACTTTTGCGGTTGAGTTTTTGATCAGTGGTAAATCTCCCTGGAACAACAGATTCTTTCCAACCCCATTCCGTATGACAAGAATCACCCAGAATCAAATGAGAACCATCTTTCGTAGGGACAAAAAAGGCCAAACTACCAGGGGTATGACCTGGGACTGCGATGACAAAAAAACTTTGGTCTCCAAAAAAATCCAAAACTCTAATTTGATTTTTTTCTAAATCAAGTTGCACCAAGTTTGGATTTTCTCCTAACAAACGATTCGTGGAACCTTGTACAAATAAATTTATAAACTGGCGAGTTGTCACTTCCCCAGGCCCAACATAAAATGGAACAGATCGATCCAATTCATAGGCACCCAACACATGATCCAAATGCAAATGAGTGTAAAAAACTCCCTTGAGATCAATTTTGTTTTTAGAAAGATACACATTTGTTGTTTCGTAAACTTTTAATCGCTTCAAGTTCATTTGAGATTCCACAATTGAACTCACGTAAGCTCCTGCCTCTCCCTTAGAGAAGCTTTCTCCTATCCCTGAATCAATTAGATACGTTCCGTATATAGGATGTTTAACGACATAGAAGTATATAGAAATAGGTTCTAAACGATCCTTTAATCCAGCCATCTTAGCCTTTGGATCATCCAGATCCAAAAGTCCTGCAAGAGAAGCTTCCCAATCAGCCACTTTGACAACTTTCAATTCCACCCAATGTTTCGGTTGTGGAGATATCGGAACTCTTTCAGTGATTTTGTCAGATGTATAGGGTTTTACTTGATGCGAAGTAACCTGACAAAATAGAGTCAGAAGAGAAATAAGGACAGAAAAAACAGAACCTAGGTGTTGAAACAAATTTTGACTCCTTCTTCATATTTCACTAACAATTAATTGAAAAATTAATTACCATTTTCAATGAAACTTTTGTAAAAGCTCTTAGCCTTTTTCCTGTCAAATTCTAACCAAAGTTCGTAACAACTCAACTAAAAAACGCTGATCCAAAATCTCCCAAAGTTCGGTTTCAATTCATCTATCTACAAAGACAAATTCAGAAGAAAACAAATTTAGGAAAACCGTATCCAACATGGACACCTAGTGTTCCGCAAACGTTTCGAGCGGCACAGTGATTAGAAAAACTACATCTCCGAAGTCATTTTGTGTTCTAGAGGAGGCTGATTTTCAAAAGAAGTTAACCCAATCCTCCAGGGCTTTTCTTGACTTTTCTTCTGACAGCTGGTTTATTTGGCATCGAATGGCCCAATTTTTAACATTTGTTCGCTCCTTATTTCAATCTCCAGCTAACGTAGAACTTCGCTACCAAAGGTACTACGTCGCAACCAACTCCATTTATGTTTTAGCCGGCCTCATCCACTTTGTTTTCATTTTTTTCTTTAGTGCTGTTGGTGCTTTGGAAATGGCACTCTTTAATCTAGGAAGTGTGATTTGGTTTGCGTTTACAATCTGGATCAATCGCAAAAAATATTTATTCACTTCTTTGTATCTTTGTTTTTCAGAGGTCTTTCTCCATGCTTTAGCGGCAACTTACTTTTTTGGTTGGGGGGCAGGTTACCAGTATTATATGATGCTTTTTGCAACGGGAATTTTTCTCCTACCTCCTGGAAAAAACTTTCTCAAATTTGGAAGTATAGTCCTCGGCTGTTTACTCTTTGCGTCGACTTATTATTATTCAATGTCCTATCCACCAATCTACCATTGGACACCAAATTTTCTGGCACTCATCAATGTATCCAACATCATCTTCTCTACTCTATTCCATGCAGGGTTTGCTTATTACTTTACCCTGGCAGCAAACATTGCCGAGGATTCTTTAGAAAGCGAAAACAAAGCCCAAACTGCATTTTTCCAAAACATATCCCATGAATTAAGAACCCCTCTCACTTTAATTGCAGGGCCTTCAGAATCTGCGTTAAAACGATCAGAAGGACTGTCTCCTTCAGAAGTGAAAGTCATCGTAAACCAATCAAGACGTCTCACTCGTTTGGTGAATCAACTTCTTGATTTACAAAAAATTACTTCAGGCAGAATGGAACTCAGAAAATCTACTCTTCCGTTAGGTGATTTTTTACTTCAAGTTTCCGAAAATTTTACCGCTTACGTAAAAAGAAAAAATATAAGTTTCGAACTCTCATTATGTGAAGAAACTTTATTTGCCAATATAGACCCTGAACAAATTGACAAATGTATTTTCAATTACCTTTCCAACTCGATTAAATTTACGGGAGAGGGTGGAAAGATCCATTTGGAATTACAAAGAAAAGAAAACGAAGCCATTGTTTCTGTTCGAGATTCTGGGATTGGAATGGAAGATAATCAAATCCGAAGGTTGTTTTCGCGATTTGGAATCAGCGAAGCATCTCTCACAAGGGAACAAGAAGGAACCGGTTTAGGCCTAGCATTAGTTAAGGAATTAGTGGAACTCCATGGAGGAAAAGTTGGTGTAGAAAGCGAATTGGGCAAAGGTTCACATTTTTATTTTACTTTGCCTTTATGCGAAAATCACCATAAAGACCAACAAACAAATATTCAACGTTACTTCCCTACCCGACACGAATATATACCGGAAGAAGTTTCACATCCACTAGTATTTTCAGAAATAATAAATACAAAAAATACCATCAAACTTTTGATAGTTGAAGACAATCCTGATTTGCGGTCTTATTTAGGATCAATTTTGACTCGAGTAGGTTTTCATGTTTTGGTTGCAGCAGATGGTTTGGCTGGACTCGAAACCGTATTATCCGAATCTCCAGATTTAGTCATTACCGATTTAATGATGCCAAAATTGAGCGGACTTGATTTAATTCGTGAAATCCGAAAAAAAGAGCACCTCCACTCTCTTCCAATCATTTTACTCACTGCCAAAGCAGACGAAACTACAAGAAAAGAAGTTCATGGAGAAGGAGCAGATATTTATTTATCCAAACCATTTTTAGAATCAGAACTTTTGAGTGTGATCCGAAATGCTTTACGTTTAAAAGAAAAAGAATTTTATCTCAGTGAGGAACTTACCCGGGGAATCCGAATTCAAAAAAAACTTTTGCCTGAGTTACAATATGATCATACTTTGATCTCTACCGAATTAAAATTCCTGCCTAGTGATGGAATTGCAGGTGATTACTATATTGTACAACAATTAGGTGAAGGAAAAACTTTCTTATTCCTAGCAGATGTTTCAGGACATGGTTTTGCAGCAGGTATGATTTCTGCCATGTTACACTTTGTACTCAAACTTCCAGATACACCAAAAAATAACCCCTCCGCCTGTTTGGAATGTTTAAACACTTATTTATTTGGAAACACAGCTGGTTTATTTGTCACTGCAGTTGCAGTAGTTTTAGATTCGAAACATCACAAAATAATTTGGTCTAAGGCAGGCCATGAAGATATTTATTTGGGAACAAAAGAGAAGGTTTCGCCTTTGATAGGCAAAGGAAAACCTTTAGGGATCCTTCCTAAATGGGAAGGAGAAAACAACGAAGTAAATTTTTCGTTAGGTGATAAACTATTCTTATTTTCTGATGGGATTTTTGATGTTCGCTCCAAAAACCAAACTTTGTTTAGAGATTCTGGATTTTTGGAATGGAGCAAACAAAAGGAACTTTGGAAAGAAAAATCTTCTCTTGAAATATTAACAAATATGGCAAAAGAACACCAAAGTGCAGAGAAATTCGAAGATGATGTAACTCTTCTCTCAATCGAATTTTTAAGGTAATGCTTCGCAACTAAAAAGGACTGAGTTTTCTCTGGAACCAGTTGACTCGTTTTCCGTAATCGAAAATAAAGGCACAAGTCAATGATGAACCCTGGTTTAGATCTCACATTATTCACGTGGAATAACACTATTGCAATTCTAGTCGTAATGTTTGTTTGTTACTTGGCAAGTTTTCGCCAAACCATTCTTTTTATATTTGTGCTTGTCTTTACTTTGTTAGCCTGCATTCAGTTTACATTTTATTCACAACACGATTCAATTAAAATCATGAGTTTCATCAAACTCATCTTCCTTCTTCCCTTTGGTTTGGGAGCAGTGCTCACCTTTGCTATTTTTTCCGAAACCATAAAACCAAAATTCCTGGTTTGGTTTTCCCGTTATATCAACTTTGCTGTTGTGGCGAATATCTTTGTGATGGTTTTTTCTCCCGACGGTGGTACCTATCGTGGGTTCTTAAGTCGCTTTGTATGTCTCGCTCTCCTCATCTGGTTGATTCAGGAAATGGCAAAAAAACGTTTCCAGACAACACAGTTTGATCAAGGATTTTTCATCTTTCGATCCTCACCATTACAATGGATCTTTTGCCACGCTGCTTATCGTATTGCACTTTTATCGCTACCAACCTTTGATAGCCTACATTACCTTCTTCTTGAACCTTTGAGTCTATTGGTTATGTTTGTCCTCTATCGTTTGCACAAAAAACGTTATCCTCTCCATTATTATTTTGGTTTTTCCGACACACTCGTAGCAACAACACTAACAGTACTTATGTGGTTCCCGATTTTGCACCCGTTCGAATACAATGGGACCTATGTAACCAAACTACAAGAAAACTTTTGGGATATGATTTTTATCCCAATTCAGCTTGTCGTAATCGGGTGTGCCTTAATAGCGATATTCAAAAACATCAATAATCTTTCGGATCAACAATCATCCGTGAATACAAGCAGGGTTCCCCAGTATAAATAAAAGACAATCTTTGAATCAGAAACATATTTTAAAAAAGTCGATCAGATAAAGTAGTAGTAAATTTTTGATTGCATCCGTTCCAACAACGACAAAAAATTACTTATGCATGTTTTAGAAAAAAACAAACACATCGTTAAACGATTCAACGAGGAAGTCATTCAAAACTGTAATGAAGATAGCTTCAAAGAACTAATGCACGCAAACTTCGTCAATCGTTCCGCACCTGAAAACGCAAATGATTCGAATGCAATGTGGAATACATTCAGTTCAGTGTTAAAACCGGCCTTTCCCGATCTAACCGTAGAAGTTTTTGATCAAGTCGCCGAAGGAGATAAGGTGACAACACGTAAAGCCATCACAGGAACTCATAAAGGTGTTCTCATGGGGATTGCTCCCACACAGAAAAAAATTAGAATTGATGTCATTGATATTGTACGTTTGCAAGAAGGTAAATATATCGAACACTGGGGGCTCAATACATTACAAACAGTTCTCGCCGAACTAAGGTCAGCATAAAATCTACCTTTCAAAAGCCAGGGCTTCGGTCGCAAATCCACCGCTATGCGACCTTTCTATCTATCTCTCAAGAACTAAATACCAATCCAAAGTGATTACCAATACACTTCCAAAAAAGATTTTTCTTTTCTACGGATCCGTTCGAATTCCAAGATTTCTTTTGAATTTTTTAAAGTGATATCAATATCATCCCAACCGTTTCGAATCCGATTGATAGAAGCAAAATCCAAATGGAAGTGGAATGTTTGGTCTCCAGCTTGTACTTCTAAATTTTCTAAATTGATTCGAATTTGAGAACCTGAATTTTTCGAAACCCAGTCATTGATAAAATGAATCTCTTCTTCTTTCAAACGAACGAGAGCAATCCCATTCTTTGCCGAATTAATGGAGAATATATCAGCAAAAGAAGGAGCCAAAATCGCACGGAAACCAAAATCAGAAAGTGCCCAAGGTGCATGTTCTCGACTCGAACCACAGCCGAAATTTTTTCCAGCTATGAGCACACTTGCATTTTTAAATTCTTCCTGGTTCAAAACAAATTCAGGATTAGGAATCTTACCTTCAAAATCTAAATACCTCCAATCAAAAAATAAATGTTTTCCAAAACCTTTTTTATCGATCAATTTCATAAATTGTTTGGGAAGTATTTGGTCCGTATCAATATCCTCTCTTGGGATTGAAACAGGAACTCCTGTATGGATTGTCCAATTTTTTGAATTCATTTTAATTTCCTCACATCTATCAATTTTCCCGCTACTGCGGCAGCTGCAGCCATTGAAGGACTCACTAAATGAGTTCTTCCTCCTCTGCCTTGTCTTCCTTCGAAATTACGATTGGAAGTAGATGCACATCTTTCTCCCGGTTTTAATACATCATCATTCATCGCAAGACAAAGGGAACAACCAGGCTCCCTCCATTCAAATCCAGCTTCTTTGAAAATTTGGTCCAAACCTTCTCGTTCTGCCTGACGTTTGACTGAACCTGATCCTGGAACCACCAATGCTTGCACTTTTGGATGGACTTTTTTTCCTTTCGCAACTTCTGCTGCTGATCGTAAGTCTTCTATCCTTGCATTGGTACAAGATCCAATGAACACCTTATCGATGTTAATTTCAGAGATAGGAGTTCCTGGTTTTAAATCCATATATTCCAAGGCGTTCTCTGCTGTTTCTCTTGCCCGTTTCTCCTGGTATTCATTTGGGTCGGGAACAACTCCACTGACGGATAAAGTCTGAGATGGATTGGTTCCCCAAGTCACCTGTGGTTCTATATTAGAAATATCTAATTCAATTATCTCATCAAAAACAGCATCTTTATCTGTAAAAAATGTTTTCCAGTATTCAACTGCTTCTTCAAAACTTTTTCCTTTAGGGACTAACCTTCTATCTTCCAAATAATCAAAGGTGATTTGGTCTGGAGCGACGAGACTTGCCCTTGCACCAGCTTCAATACTCATATTACAAAGAGTCATTCGACCTTCCATAGAAAGAGAACGAATCCATTCACCTGAATATTCTAAAGTATAACCCCTTCCACCTGCTGTTCCCATCTTGGCTATGAGTGCAAGAACTACATCTTTTGCAGTGATTCCAAATCCAGGTTTACCAACAAATCGAACTAACATAGATTTTGTTTTTGCCTGTTTTAAAGTTTGAGTCGCAAGCACATGTTCTACTTCGCTAGTTCCAATTCCAAAAGCCAATGCACCAAAGGCTCCATGCGTTGCTGTATGAGAATCGCCACACACGATTACAGATCCAGGAGTGGTAAATCCTAACTCTGGACCAACTACATGCACAATCCCTTGTTCAGGATCTTCCGGACCAAACAAATGGATTCCAAAATCTTTGCAATTTTTCTCCATTGTATCAATCTGCAATCGGGAGACTGGTCCTGCAGCATCTCTGTTTTTACGATCTCTTGTGGAAACATTATGATCCACAACTCCAAAGGTAAGATCTTTCCTTCTAACATCTCTATTCTTCGTTCTTAATCCTTCGAATGCTTGGGCAGAAGTCACTTCATGGAGGATATGACGATCCACATATAAAATTGTTTCAGAATCTGCATTCTCTAAGATCCGATGACTTTCCCAAATTTTGTCGTATAGAGTTTGTCCCATATTTCCCTCTTGGTAATAAAGATATCAAATTAATTGATATAATGCAAATAAATTGGTTTTATAAAATATATAACTAAAAGTTATAAGTATATATGGAATTCAGACAGATCGTTTATTTTCTAGAAATTGCAGATTCAGGTACTTTCCAAAAAGCGGCAACTAGGCTTGGATTAACTCAACCTGCACTCTCCAAACAAATTTTTCTTTTGGAAAAGGAATTAGGAGTCGCAGTTTTGGAAAGAGGAGGAAGGTCTGTTCGACTAACACACGAAGGTGAAAGATTCTATCAGTATTCAGTGCGTATGAAAGAATTATGGGAAGAAATACAAATTGGTTTTACTAAGGAAAAGGAACTAAAAGGTAACTTTTCCATTTCGGCTGGAGGTACAGTTTCTGCTTGGATCTTACCTCAGGTCTTAAAGGAAATTTTAAAAAAAAGACAAGGACTTTCACTTTCCGTAAGAGAAGGAGATGCCAAGGAGACTAAGGATGCAGTATTAAAGGGAGAAGTAGACCTTGGGATTTTGACTGGTCCCATTTCTGAGCCTAGTCTGAACGTTCTGGAATTTTTATCCGATAGAATCTTTCCTGTGGCTGCGAAGGACCATCCAATCTTTCTTAAAAAGAAAATTAAAATCGAAGATCTAAAAAAACAATCCTTTGTATTTTTCCATCCAGGTTCTGCTCTTAGAAAGGCAGTGGAGAAGAAGATCAAATCTTTTTCGAAAGAATTCGGACCAAATATTGCGATGGAACTCAGAAGTGTAGAATCCGTTATCAAATCATTGGAAGCGGGACTTGGAATCGGTTTTTTATCAGAGTATTCCATTAACCCCAAATTAGAAAAAATTAAATTTGAAGAATGGAACACCGAAAGGAAATTTTATCTCTGCTATCGCAAAAAATCGGGACCTGCACTTGCGATGCTCGCAGAAGAAATTTTAAGATCCACAGAAAAATGGAGAAGTGAAAGAGAAACCTTCTCCAATTAACTAAAAAAAGGTGACCATATTTATATTCTATTAAAATATCCAATCACTGAAAATATTTGATTCAGTTTGAATCCTTGTTTGGATTGATAAATGATCCAAACAAGTTTGTGAATTCAAAAATTAAAACGATAATTTGCACCTACCTGAACATAACTCAATATCGTCTTCGAATCATAGAACATCGGAATTAATATTTGTGGCCCATACACTTTTAGCAAAATTTGGGAAGGATCCGAATTTCCTCCACCTCCTCCTTCATTTTCTGTGATATAACCTGACTTTAATTTGTTATTTAAGGTCATGTTACTTGCTTCCACAAACAAACTGAAATCACCTTTGATCTTTGTTGAGAATTTTACATTCACTTCAGTTCCAGTTGATTTCCATTGGTAGTCTAAACCATTTTGACTGTATCGAAAAGGAGAAGAATCCAATCGAAATTCGTTGCTTCGAAAAGAGGATGGGCCCTGCATATCCAAATGCAAAATCTGTCCTTGCAGAGTAAACCTTTCTAAAAACTTCCATTCGAATCCAATTCCTAAACTATAACCTTTAAGCGAATTGGTTGTATCTCGATAACTCACTCGATTGGGAT
Organism: Leptospira mtsangambouensis; assembly: GCF_004770475.1. Classification (NCBI taxonomy): domain Bacteria; kingdom Pseudomonadati; phylum Spirochaetota; class Leptospiria; order Leptospirales; family Leptospiraceae; genus Leptospira; species Leptospira mtsangambouensis. Next base: position 354,049 of record NZ_RQHK01000002.1, on the reverse strand, counting down.
TGATACCTGTAGCGGTAATTCCACCGAGACTATCTACCTCTTGGTTGGTCTTTGTCCAAATTCGTTCCACCCCTCCTAAAATTTGAAGGTCTAGCTGCGGAAGCGGATAAGGAGTAAAACCGATCCGAGAAGAGACTTTTTGAAACTTTGTATCGCCGTTTCCAAGAAGAACATTTGCAGTTTTTTCAGAAGAGGAAGAAGAGCCACTCCCACTTCCATAAGCAAGCGTCTGAAATCCACCAATATCGAGATTTCCCTTTGCCTCCGTTCCTCGAAACTCAAAAGTGAATCGGTTCCAAGCGTAAAACAAACGTGCGGTGGCATTATGATTTTTTGTTTTGTATGGGGTGGACTGTAGCTCTGCTTGACCACCACTACTAAAAAGAAGACCTGCAACCTGGATGGTTTGAAAAAAAGGACGGAGCTCTGATTGACTCTCACCACTTCCAATTCCAAAAGAACCTTCTAGATAGTGACGTTTGGCATTGGAAAGTTGTTCCTCTCTTTTTTTCTGTTTATCTTCCTTGGCTTTGAGATTTTCTTCTTCTTGTTTTTGTTTCTCTGCTAGTTCTTTGTCTTCTTTGATTTTCTTCTCCTTCTCGGAAACTTGAGGTTCGATTTTTGGAGAAGAGGATTCAGACTTTTTCGCAAAAGATACTTTTCGGATCAGCGATTTCGAAAGCACTTTTGTGTTACCGTCTGTAAGTTTGATCGTCACAGAATCTTTGTCTTGGGTTAAGATGGTACCTTCCCATTTTTCTCCGGACTTGAGTTGAATCGTTTCACTATGAATAGATAAATTTGCGAAAAGAAAGATTGGAAACAATAAGGGAACAATTTTTTTCATAACTTTTGCCAGTTCAAAACTAGTATCGGAGAATTTTAACAGATCTCTTAAATTCTGCAATTCGATTAAACATTTTATGGATGAATTTATAAAGAAAAAGATCCATTCAAAGGAAGAGAATGATTCTAGAAAATCAATGTTACAAAACGCCCTTGTCCGGTTTTCAATGTACCATGATAAAATCGTAAGAGTGTAATACCGAAATAAAACAACTTTGTGAATGCAAATTCTTTCCTTCACAAAGTGCTTGCGAGAAACCATCCTCATCATAAAAATCAGCGAATGCGCAGGAAACTTTGGATTTTCGTATTTATTCTCAGCATTCTCTTTTCATTGGGAGCTGAAGTCATTGCAGGGCTTGGTGGGTTTGCCAGTGCCTTTTCTTCTATCGAATTGGGATCAGGCTCACTGCCTGCTGCGCGAGTCGGGGGACCATTCATCCTGACAATCCTTCTTGTATTCCTCTTCCTTGTTCTTCTGTCGTTTTTTTCCTTACTCACTGCCTCTGGAATATTGGGACTGATCAAAGGTCTATTTCTGGGAGTGACATTAGGCCTGTTAGTTGACTATATCGTGGTCCGAAAAAAAATCGAACCAGGTGATCCTGCCATCATACGTCGTTGGGCAGGGCGAGGTGCCGCATTTATGTTCGTGTTTGTGCTCTGGGTCGGAATCCTCAATCCCTTAGTTTCCCAATTCGGCAAAAATCCCATCGAAGTTTTCAGCCCAAAAGATATCGTTGGGATTTTTTCTACCACCGGGATTTTTGTCTGCGCTTTCTTTGCTTGTATCGGTGTCATACAGTTTTACTGGACACGCGGGAAGAAAGCGAAGGTCTGATCATTTTACATCCAACCTATATAAAATGAAAAAATCAATCGTAGATGAGATTTTAATCTCAAGAGAGATGAAAAACGAGAAAACTGTAGCAGTCGTTAGATTCGTAATTTTCTCTATCGCTTCTATTTTGGATTATTTATCTTATTTCCAAGTGATCAACTATACAATTGTCACACCCACTTTGATCACTCTCTTGTTGGACACTGTAGTTTTGGTATTTGCGGGTATTGTGCTTCTTTTCCTAAACCTATATTCATATAATCCTTATTTGAAATTTTTTACGATCACTTTAGATTATTTCATAATTGGACTAATGTTATTTTTTGATCCAACAGTGCAAAAAGGCCAAGGTGTTATTTATTTTATCGCAATGATTAGTGCGATTTTCATTTATCAATTTAACCTACTCCGACATTCAAAAATAGGTACAATATATGGTGCTTTTTTAGCCTTTGTTTTTCTTCTCGTAATTTCAATTGGATTAGGTGAAGGACATCCTGTCGATTTTATTCCAATGATGATAGGACTCGGGATGATACTTGCCATAGGTTATGTAACAACAGTATCGAATATTGAAATGGTTAAAGAGGCAAATGCAAAGCAGATGATGGAAAGATACCTTCCCTCACAACTAGTCAGCGAATTTTACAAAAACAAAGCACAATTAGAACCTGGTGGCGAAAACAAAGAAGTAACAATTCTATTTTCCGACATTCGGTCTTTTACCAAATATTCAGAAAATCGATCAGCAGAGGAAGTTGTACAATTTTTAAATGAATATTTATCTCGCATGACTGATGTCATATTTCGATTTAATGGTACAATTGATAAGTTTATCGGTGATGCGATCATGACCATATTTGGTGCTCCATTCAAACAGGATGATGATGCTCTCCGTGCCGTTAAATCCGCTGTGGCAATGATTCATGAATTAGAAAAGTTAAACCAAAAAATGGTTCATCCACAAGATAAATTACATATGGGAATTGGAATCCATACAGGAGAAGCAATCGTTGGAAATATTGGCTCAGACCGAAGATTGGATTATACGGTCATTGGTGACAATGTAAACTTAGCTTCTAGGATTGAAGGATTAACCAAACACTATAATTGCCCGATTTTAATATCGGAGACAACTTACAAACAAATAGAAGGAAAATATTCATTGTTCGATGGCTTTGAAATTCGAGAAATTGATAAAGTGACCGTTAAAGGAAAATCAAAACCTATCACAGTGTATGAAGTGATTTGTTTAGATATTTAGGTATTATATTAAAAACCAAAATACCACATACTGCCAAAAATCCTTTATACCTACGCAAAGACGAGCCAACCGTATTCCCAAGGTTTCCCGTTTTTATACCTTCCAAAAACCGGCCTTGTTTCTTTATGATCACATTTTTTTTCTGCAAGTCGATTTAACTTTCGACCACGATGATTCTAAATTAGAATTAAGTATCACCGTTGATTCCTGATTGATCATGTTTAAATTTTCTATCATAATCTAATTTCAAAGACCAAACCACCCATACTACCTTCGAATTCACCTTCTTTTACGGAGAAAAAAGCATATATTTTTCTTCATGAATTTGATTCCTTTTTTTAATATAAGTTTGCATTTCTAGAAATTGATCTTATATCTTTCCAACATATGGCTATCAATGAGAAATTATTGGATCGTGTTCGGAAGTCTATGGAAGGACAAACGGATGTGGTAGAGAAAAAAATGTTTGGCGGTATATGTTTTATGGTAAACGGCAAAATGTGCGTCTGCATTAGAACTGATGAAATCATGTGCAAAATTGATCCTGAAACTGTTGAATCCATTCTATCGAAGAAAAAGGCTCGCCCAATGATCCATAACGACACCTGATGAAAGGATTTGTCTATGTTAAGGAAGAAGATATAAAAACAAAAAAAGAAATTGAATATTGGATTCAATTATCTCTCGATTATAATAAAAAATCTCCACCAGCTAAGAAAAAGGCCAAGAAAACGAGTTTAAAAAAGACCATTCCCAAAAATAACAAGAAATAGATTTTGGATTTGTAAGAGTCCAGTTGTTTTCTCGCGATCAATTTTCGATGAACAACATTGAATCTAGAAAACAAAGGATTCATTCTGTAACATTCGACCTTAAAAAATCACTCACATCACAATCAGTCTACGGTTATTCGCAAGTATCAGTTATCACTCTATTTGTATCATTTTGAAACTCTACCGTTGAGTAATGGCGATATAAGTAATAAATTGAGTGCATTATTTTTTCATTTTTAGATCGAACAAAATATTGATTTTTAGCTTTGGATTCCTAATCGATCGGAATCTGCATTAGAAAACGAAAAAAATATCCTTCCTTTTA